>NZ_CP117460.1:606294-1212588 GCF_030687145.1 Pseudomonas sp. FP1742
GATCAATGCGCCGTTCAGGCAATGGATGGTCCGTTGCAACGCCTGGGTCAGCAGCGGCGCACGGTCCTTGCTCAAGCGCGGTGCGATGCGGATGACGATTTGCTTGTAGCCGATCGCCAAGTGGCTCTGCAGCGCCTGGCAAAGGTTGGCAACCTTGCGCGAGCGCTCGTCGAGCACAATCGCCTGATGCAGGAAATGCCGCTCCAGGTGCTTGCAGACGTAATACACCTCGGGCCGCAACAGTTCGAGCAATTGCAGGCGATTATCGCTGGGGGTGAGCAGTTGATTGAGTTCGCTCAAGCCTTGATACAACTGGCGAGCGGTTTCGCCGATGTTGGCTTTGGGCAGGTTGGCGATCCAGCGCTTGAGGTCGCGAGGCGTGGCTTCGCAGAAAGACAGACCCGACTGCGTCGGGATCGGTGCGCGTAGCAGCAGGACAGGATTGGTCTCATTCATGCCGTAGACAAACTCCGACCGGGAAATGGGCAGTGAATGACTTGACTGTAGCAGCTATGAGCGAGGCCCCCACGAAGAATGTTCGTGGGGGCGGACCGAGGGATCAGGCTACTGGCAGGCCGATGCTCTGGCCCATTTGCACTGGCGAAAGTGGGCCCAGCCCTTCAGCCCATTTCACTTGATCCGGTCCGAACAGCACGACCGCCGTGGAGCCGAGCTTGAACCGACCCAGTTCCGCACCTTTTTCCAGGTGAATCGGCGCACGCGCAGCTTCGTCGTAACGGAAGGTTTTCAGTTCGCGCTTGGGCGGCGTGACCAGCCCGGCCCAGACGGTTTCGATCGACGCCACAATCATCGCGCCCACCAGCACCACGGCCATCGGCCCGCGCTCGGTGTCGAAAATGCACGCTACACGCTCGTTGCGGGCAAACAGTTCCGGCACATTTTCAGCGGTGGTCTGGTTGACCGAGAAGATGCGGCCGGGAATGTAGACCATCTCGCGCAGGGTGCCGGCCAGCGGCATGTGCACGCGGTGGTAATCTTTCGGCGACAGGTAAATGGTGGCGAAATCACCGCCCATGAAGGGCGCGGCGTTGGCCGCGTCACCGCCCAGCAGTTCCAGCACGCTGAAGCTGTGGCCCTTGGCCTGGAAAACGCGTCCGTGTTCGATCAGGCCGAGCTGGCTGACGGCACCGTCGGCCGGGCTGAGGATCGCGCCAGGGGTTGGGTCCAGCGGGCGAGCGCCGTCTTTCAAGGCGCGGGTGAAGAACGCATTGAAGTGCTCGTAAGCCGTCAGGTCCTCGACCAGCGCCTGGGACATGTCCACTTGATAGCGCTTGGCGAACCAGGCGGTAAAGGCGTTCTTGAACCAGCGCACGCGGCATTCGGCAATGCAGCCGGCCAGTCGCGAGAGCAAGTGATGGGGCAGCAGGTATTGGCTGAGGATAAACAAACGCTTATTCATTAACTGTCCTTGAAAAACTTAAATCTCAACGGGCGTGTCGGGGTGGTTGCCCCATTCGCCCCAGGAGCCGGCGTAGCCTTTGACTCGCGGATAACCGAGCGATTTGGCTACCAGATAGGTGAAGCCAGAACGATGGTGTGTCTGGCAGTGGGTAATGACTTCTTTGTCTTTGGTAATACCGAGTTGTTCCAGGATTTTCGGCATGTCGGTGCGGATACGCAGGTTGCGCGCCTGATCCATGCCGGCGGTCCATTCGAAATTGACCGCGCCGGGGATGTGCCCGCCTTTGGCCGCCAGCACTTTTTCGCCGGAGTATTCCAGCGGCCCGCGCGCGTCCCAGATCGCCAGGTCGGCGGCGCCGAGACGGCTTTGCAGGTACTCGCGGGTGGCAGTGGGTTCGTCGTGCAAGGTCAACGCAACCGGGCCACCGACTGGAGGCGGGATCTGGATCGACATGGGCGAGCCTTCCGCCAGCCAGGCCGGCAGGCCGCCGTCCAGGTAGTGGTATTTGCGGTGGCCGATGACATCCAGCAACCAGATAAAACGTCCTGCCCAACCGCCGCCTTCATCGTCATAGACGACATAGACCGCATCGGGGTTGTGCCCCAGTTCGCCGAACAGTGCTTCAAGCGCGGCTTGGGTCGGCAGCAGGCCGGGCGCAGGCGCCTGGCCCAGCTGAGTGCGTTTTGGATCGACAAAGCGTGCACCGGGGATATGCCCTGCGGCATAGCGGGCGCTGCTGGTCAGGTCTACCAGAATCAGTTCGCGGGAGTCGAGACGCGGGAGCAGGTCGCTCGGTTCGATCACCAGCGCCAAGCCAGAGAAGTCAGACATGTGAGGTCTCCAGAGCACAAAGGGGAGGATTGTAGCGCAGCGTCATGAGGGCCTGTTATCAGTTATTTCGGCACAGGAAGTAACTGAAAACAGGCCCTGATGGTTAATGCCGGTCAGTTAAGTCGTAATGCGATCTGTAGCAGCTGCCGAGCCTGCGAGGCTGCGTTCGGCTGCGCAGCAGTCGTGAATCCGGCTGATGTGGTCTGCCTGATGCACCGCAAGTTCTGGTTTGACGACTGCTGCGCAGCCGAACGCAGCCTCGCAGGCTCGGCAGCTGCTACACGGCCCTAGCGGTGGCTGAAGTTGTGCAGGGCCTTTTCGATGCACTGCGCGGTTTTGCCGAAAGCTTGCACGGTGATTTCCGAGAACGGGCCGCCGCCCTGATCCGCTACCACGATCATGATTACCCGGCCGTTGTTGACCAGTGAGCGCAGCAGCAGGTGTTCACCACTGAACTGAGAGCGCAGGCTGGCCGGCAACAGGGCCGAGAATTGCGCATTGTTGGCAGGCGTCAGGCGTACCTGGGCCTGTTGCGCGAGCAGGCGTTGCAGCACGGTGCTCTGGCTGACCGCCAGGTTCAGGCCGGCCACTTCCCTGGGCAGCCCGGCGGTCTGGTGCACGCGCAGATTGGCGTGCGTGCGGTCGGCCATCAGGATCATCACCCGCCGCATGCCGCACGCCACCAAGGCGTCTCGGGCCGATGTGGTCAAGTGCATGGCATTGGTGAAGCGGCTTGGCTCCACCAGCAATTCGGCACATTGCTTGCGCCATTTCGCCAGGTCTTCGGCGGTGGGGGCCGGGGCGGGGAGCAAACCGGCGTGGATGCGCCTGGTGCCCGACGGCCAGATGAGTGCTTCGGCCGGGTGCCAGAGATCCGGCATGGCATGTTGGCGCGCACTGTTGACGGCTTGCTGGTGCAATTGTTGCTGCACCTCATCCATCGGCATTTGCAGGTAAAGGCTGGTCAGGTACTGCCAGCGCTCGCAATGGGGACTGTCCCAGGCCTGTTGTGCCGCCAATGCCAGGCCGTTGGCCAACAGCACGGTATTGGCGGGCTGATTGAGCCAGCGGCGCAACGTCGGGTCGTCATCGAGGCGATTCTGTTGGCGCAATGGATGATCGCTGTCGCGAGCGATGCGCAGGACTTTCACCAGCTCACGTTGCTCGCTGCGCAGCAGCCGATAACCCTGTTGGACCCAGATCGGCAGGCGCCAGACGTCCACCAGTGCCAGGCAGATTTCCAGCAGGCGAACACCGAATAATTGCTTTTCGACTTTGCGTGCCGACTCGCCTTTATGGATGACCCGCAGCTCCCACTCCTCAAGCAACTGCGGATGGGTCAACGCCATGGGCCACAGTGGCGAGAGAAACAACAGACTGCCCCAGTGGATGTCCTGCCACAGGCGCGCCAGGCGACTGGCAAAAAAGCCATTGGCCTGTTGGGTGGCGTGCTGGCTGATCAGTTGAAGCTGGCGCAGGGCGACGGGGATCTGCAACTGGGGTTCGGCGGGCAGGCGATCGAGCAGTTCTTCGGTGCGTTTCAAACCGAGGCGATTGATCGCCACCTCAAGGTTTTCAGCCGGTGTCGTCATGCTGCCGTGGCTGTGGCGGTTGGCTTCGCGAATCACACTCAAGGCCAGGGCCGGGCTGTCCTGCATCAGTTCGGCGATGTCGCGCAACGAACTGCGATTATCGCGGATGGCTTTGCAGACGCGGTCGTGACTGGCTTGCGGAACCGGTAGACGCACGCCGTCGAGAAGCTTGACCCAGCCTTCGAGAGTGGTCGGTTTTGGTGTTGGGACGTTCGTTTCGTTAGCCATGTCTGGAGGCGATCATCGTCTGCATTACCTATGCCCGAGGTGGGTCAAATTGGCTTTTCGCCTGAACTGGCTATAGTCTGGCGCAGTTTTGCCGATAAGTAGAAGAAGAGATTTTTTAACTTCCGAATATGACCTTGAACCCGACTCAGTAAGTGCTCTCCTACCTATGGCTAAAATTATCGGCATCATCGTCGTATTCGCGAGCGTGCTCGGCGGATACGTGCTTTCCCACGGCAAGATTGCCGCTCTCATCCAGCCTTTCGAGGTGATGATTATCGGTGGCGCGGCCCTTGGCGCCTTCCTGCAGGCCAACCCCGGCCATATGACGATGCACGTGCTCAAGAAAGCCTTGGGCATGTTCAATTCGCGCTTCAACCACACCTTCTACCTGGAGGTGCTGGGGCTGATCTACGAGATCCTCAACAAGAGCCGTCGCGAAGGCATGATGGCGATCGAAGGCGACATCGAAGATGCCGCCGCGAGCCCGATCTTCGCCAAGTACCCGGCGGTGCTGAAAGATGAACGCATGACCGCGTACATCTGCGATTACCTGCGCATCATGTCCTCCGGCAACATGGCTCCCCATGAGCTTGAAGGCTTGTTCGACATGGAGCTGACCAGCCTCAAGGAAGACCTGGACCACCCTTCCCACGCCGTCAGCGGCGTCGCCGATGCCATGCCTGGTTTCGGTATCGTCGCGGCAGTATTGGGTATTGTTGTGACCATGGCCTCCCTGGGTGAAAGCGACCAGAAGTCCATTGGTCTGCACGTGGGTGCGGCGCTGGTAGGTACCTTCTTCGGTATTCTCGCCGCCTACGGTTTCTTTGGTCCGTTGTCCCATGCCCTGGGCCACGACGCCAAGGAAGAACTGAACGTCTACGAAGCCATCAAGGCCTCGCTGGTGGCTTCGGCTTCCGGCATGCCGCCATCGCTGGCGGTGGAATTCGGCCGCAAGGTTCTGTACCCGGCGCACCGCCCTAGCTTCGCTGAGCTGGAACAAGCGGTCCGCGGTCGCTAAGTCATGGAAAATAACCAGCCGATAATCATCAAGCGCGTAAAGAAATACGCGGGCGGGCATCACGGGGGCTCCTGGAAAATCGCCTTCGCGGACTTCGCGACGGCGATGATGGCGTTCTTCCTGGTGCTGTGGCTGTTGTCCACGGCAACACCGGAACAGAAGATCGCCATCGCCGGTTACTTCAAGGACCCGGTCGGTTTTACCGAAAGCGGTACGCCGTACATCATCGATCTGGGCGGCTCGCCGACCCTGGCGCCGGAGACCACCCTCAACCCCGAGGTGAAATCCCAGCCGCAGCCGGACAAGGTGACGGTCGACACCGAACAGGTCGAAAGCATGGCCGAACAGGTCGAGAAGGAACGCCTGGAGTTGTTGCTGCAAGAGCTGCAGAACAAGGTCGATGAAAACCCGCAGTTGCAGAAATTCAAGGACCAGATCCTCTTCGAAATTACCCAGGACGGTTTGCGCATCCAGATCATGGACGCTGAAAACCGCCCGATGTTCGACTCCGGCAGTGCGCGCCTGAAGCCGTATTTCGAAGACATCCTGCTGGCCATGGCCGACACCATCAAAGCGGTGCCGAACAAGATCAGCATCAGTGGCCACACCGATGCCAAGCCGTACTCGGGCACCGGCGATTTCGGCAACTGGGAACTCTCGTCCAACCGCGCCAACGCGGCTCGTCGTGCGTTGGTCGCCGGCAGCTATCCAGACTCGCAAGTGGCGCGCGTCGTGGGTTATGCCTCATCGGCACTGTTCGACCGGGAGAACCCGTTCAACCCGGTCAACCGCCGGATCGACATTGTGGTGCTGACCAAGAAAGCCCAGCGCGCCATCGAAGGTGAGCAAGGTGCCGAACCGGCGCCAGCGCCGACGCAAGGGCAGGGTGGTCCGGGCGAAGTGCCTGCGCCGCCAGCCGATCCGAACGCATTGCCGGCGGACAAAGAACCGCTGCCGGCACACGAACTTCGTGAGCGTTTGAATCTGTTTGATAATCCGGCGCCGAAGCCGGGCGAGCCGCCCAAACCTGCTGTACCGCCCAAGCAATAACCTGCAGAAAAGCCACCATGAGTGGCTTTTTTGTTTCTGGCTACGTCACTGCAGCGTCGCAATGACTCGACTCACTGCAAGTTTGTTTTCGGAATCATGGAAGATCAGTAATGGAAAGACTCAAGTTCTATTTTCAGCAGCATGGCAATGCGCCCTTCAAGTTTGGTGAAGGGCGGGTCAGTGGCTACATCTCGGCCACACTCGGGCTATTGAGCCTGCTGGCGGTATTCTGCTTTCTCTTTCCTGAATGGCTGACCACCGCCGAACTGCGCAAGGTGTACGACGAACAGTTTGCGCGCACCACGCTATTGCTCGGGCTGGTACTGTCCTTCAGCCTGGGCACCCTGAATATCCTGCTTAACAAGCGCAAGCGCCTGGGGATCACCGGACTTGTCGCCTCGGGTCTGGCGGTGTTTCTCGGCGGCACCAATGTGCAGATCAGTTCGATTGGGCAAACACCGTATTCGCTGGGGCTGGACTGGTTCGTCCTGGCCCTGCTGGTGTCGGCCATCGTCTTTATCCCCCTGGAAAAACTCTATTCCAAGGACCCCGAGCAAAATATTCTGCGTCCGCATTGGCGCACTGACCTGACCTACTTTTTTGTCAGTCATATGCTGGTGCAGTTCATCCTGATTTTTATCACAGCCTCTTCGAGCTATGTGGCCGGTTGGGCGGTGTCGACAGACTTGCAGGCCAACGTACAAAGCCTGCCGATCGTTGTGCAGTTTTTGCTGGCGGTGCTGGTGGCCGACCTCGGTCAGTACTGGCTGCATCGGCTGTATCACGTCGTGCCGTGGTTATGGCGTATGCATGCCGTGCATCACTCAAGCACGCACATGGACTGGCTCGCCGGTTCGCGTGTCCACTTCATCGAGATTTTGCTGACTCGCACCGGCGTGCTGGTGCCTTTGATGCTGCTGGGCTTCGCGCCACAGGCGTTGAACGCCTACGTGATTCTGGTCGGCGTACAGGCCGTGCTGGCCCACGCCAATGTGCGGATCAACGGCGGCTGGCTGAATTATGTGATGGTCCTGCCGCGTTATCACCATTGGCATCATGCCCGGCACAAGGATTACATCTACAAGAACTATGCGATCCATACGCCGCTGGTGGATATGCTGTTCGGCACCTTCAAGTTGCCACCCAAGGAGTGGCCGACGCGCTACGGGGTTTTTGGCAAGGACTTGCCGGGCGGTATCCTGCGCCAGCACTTGTACCCGTTTCAGAAGCCCGAGCTGAAGAGCGTCGAACCGAAACCGCCGGCCGCGGTTTCCTGAGGTAAAAAAAGCCGCGATGATCGCGGCTTTTTTGTCTCTGCTGCTTCGTCCTGAATAAGGTTTACACCTTCTGGCTTCTTATCAGGAAGTCGTTATGGACAATCACTCCTTGCCACAGCTTCAACGGCAAAACCGCTGGATTGGATGCCGCTAATCATTTTCGTGGCGTCACGAAAATGATCGGCAAAGGCGGGCAGCGACTGTCGATCTGGAACTCGAATAAGACAGCAACGAACGGAAGGTGGATTGATTAACCGCGCGATGGGCTGACGGTGCCAGCGGTAAAAATCAAGGAGTGAGGCTTGTTCGGAGAATGATGTAGGACAGTTCCGAGGCGTATTGGCCGGGTTTACTTACCCAGATTGCTCGCCTACAGTTCGCTCGTCGCTGACGAATCAGCGATCGATCTTAGCCGGTCGAAACAAAGATGAATCCTCACCCAAGTGACCGGAGTTAGACCTAATGGCTAAGTATCACCCCTTGCAAGGCAATTTCAGCGTCGGCCCGACTCTGTATATCGACACCGAAGCCAAAGTCTCGGATCTCCTCGAAACCGCCACTCACCGAATCAAAGCCGCGCGCAATCTGCTCAATAGCGTCACCTGCCTGTGCATCAAAAACGTCGAAGGTCACGATCTGGAGCATTTCGCCAATGCTGCACACCTGTTGATTCAGGACGGCTGTGACACCTTGGATGCTTTGGGCTGGAAGCTGGAAAAAGCCGCACGTTGAAGACCGGAAAGCCGCGATCGTCGCGCATCTGGTCGCGGTAGGGGTTGTAGATAACTCTATCCCTACCGCGACAGTCACTCGCTCCCTGGCCATTATCTTTTATCTCGCTTCACAGAGACTCTGCAGCAGAATTCACGGAAGAATATCAGGAATTTTGCACGCTATCAGAGCCTCTGATATCGTGATGAAATCGTGATACGGAAGAATGACCATGGTTGATTTTACCAGCTACGACCACGACCTCCCTGAGAGGCGTGACCTGATCGAGCTCAAGGTCTATGTAGAGAGTGTGCTTGGTCTCAAGCTGCGCTTAAAACCGTGGGAGCACGTCAAAATCCTTCCGTATGTGCTGCGTGACCGATACGAATTTTTCGTCACGGAAATCTTGGGTGCCAAGTGCCTTATCCTCAAGGAGCATCCACAGCGGGAAGCTAGCGTTGCGGATGTAGCCAAGCATATGCAGGCAATCAACAAGCTGCTGGAGAAGAAGTCGCCCGAAACCAGTGACCTCATGGTTTTCGTCACAGACGCGCTCCCGAGCTATGACAGAAAACGACTGGTCGAGAAAGGCGTCCAATTCATCGTGCCGGGAAACCAGCTTTATCTTCCTGCGTTTGGAATGGATTTGCGTGAGTACTACAGGCAGCGCCTGGAAAAACCTCAGGTTCTGAGCCCCGCCACTCAATCCATGCTTATTCAATTCTTGATCAAAGGATGGCAGCCCCGGTTACTGACCACTCGCTCTACTTTCGAGAAGTCCTTTACCTACGCAAAAATGACCGTTACCAGAGCCATTAAAGAGCTGACCGATCTGGACATCGTTCAGCCTGGAAAGGAAATGGGTGAAGCCGCGATCTTTTTTCACTTGTCTCCTAAAGAGACTTGGGAAATGGCGAAAGACTACATGCGTACGCCGGTCAAAAAAACGCTTTGGTTAAATGCAATTCCTGAGGCGTTTGACACCCCAATGCTGCTGGCGGGGGAGGCGGCCCTGGCAGAGATGAGCCTTCTCGCCAGTCCAAAAGTACCTGGCTTTGCAATGACGACTGCGCAGTTCGATCACATTCGAGAGCTTGCTCAGTCTGATCACCTCCAAAAAGTGAATACTGCATATGGGGTAGAGATCGGCTTTTGGGGCTCGACTTCAAAGACGGCCAAATCTAAACGCGAGACCACGTTTCCCTATTTTGAGGTGCCGCAAAACCATGCAGCGTGCTGCATCCAGTTTTGGAACTATGAGCCACTGCACAGCAACATAGCTATTGGAGTTGTCGACCCATTTTCTCTCTATCTAAGTCTCAAGGATGACCATGATGACCGGGTGCAAATGTGTTTGGATGAAATGATGGAGAACGTGAAATGGTAGTGGGTATCGACCGGTTTAGAGAGTATTTCAAAGACTATCAGGGCAGCTACGTTCTGATAGGCGGGGTGGCAGCCTCGATAACCATGGAGGATCTGGGTGAGCGGTTTCGACCCACCAAGGACCTGGATGTCGTACTGGTCGTTGAGGCTCTCAATCGTGAGTTCGTAGGTCAGTTCTGGAAGTTCATCAAGGACGGCGGATATGCCATTCGCCAAAATGGAGACAGAGAAGGGGACTCCCCTGTGTTCTATCGCTTCCAGAATCCCGAGGACAAATCCTTTCCAGTTCAGATCGAGCTTTTTTCTCGTCTCCCAGATGGCCTGGAACACGAAGAAGCGGCCCGAATGACCAGAATCCCCGTAGAAGAGCAAGCCGCAAGTCTTTCTGCGATCATCCTCGATGATGAGTATTACAACTTTCTCCTGGCCGGCGTCGATCAAACCCAGGAAATCAGTCACATTGGGGCCGACAGGCTCGTTCCGCTCAAAGCCCATGCCTGGCTTAACAAGAAGGCGCAGATCGAGAACGGCGTGCAAGTGGACAGTCGCGATATCAAGAAGCACTTCAGAGATGTGATCTTGCTTTCTGTCGGTCTTACGGAAGGAATGACCGAACTCCCTGAACGAATGGCTCTCGATTTGACGTCATTTCTCAGCCAAGTGCCCGCTGAGCTTGCGTCAAACCCCCAAGGTTACAAAGGGGTGGATGGCGACCGCTTGATCAAGACCATTCAAGAAGCCTTCAGCCTCAATTAATTCTTTTTTTTCGCACGGTATCGTAGGCGCTGATAGCGTGCGTAAATCCTGTTATTTGGCTGTTAAGATGGCTCTGTAACGCCGATTTTGGACGTAAGGTATGTTGGCTGGGCAAGTCTGCTCAGTGCGTCAGCTTCCAGCCCAGCGCATCCAAGGCTTGCTAAAGACCAGAAAGCCGCGATCATCGCGGCTTTTTTGCACCTGTCAGTTACCCCGTCGGATGCGGTTTTTGAGCTGGTCGTGGAACACCTCGGCATTGCGTCTGTAGGTGCCGTAAAGGGATTCGCTGATCGAATCCAGCGTCATGGAGCGCTTGGTCGCCACTTCTTCACGGTAGGCATCAATGAAAAAATCCAGATCCTTGTCAGTGCTGAGTTTTGGCCATTTATCGAGGTACAGCGGCAGCTCCGCCGGTCCGGTCTTGAATGAGCAGATCCGCCGGTTGCTGATGGTCGCCTCCCCGATTTCGAACGGCACCCACCAGGAGTGTGCGGTCCTCTCGGAAACGACAGCCAGCAAGTGTGTGCATTCTGTGATGTTGCGGGTGATCACCCCAGTGATGTCGTCGGTAGTCTGGGATTCGGGATCCAGCACATCCAGATAAGTTTTGATGTTTGCCTGCTTCAGGCGAGTGTTGATGGCGATGGCGTGGGGCCGATCGCTATGGCGGTAGCTGATGAATACGGGCATTAGAAATGTCCTTTGAGGGCGAGTTCGCGGTAATAGGCACCGAGTGCCGTGAGGCGGCAACCGGTGGAGTTGATGGCCGCGTAGTACATGTGTTCGGCGTCCACCGGTACGATCAGGCTGTGGCGGTTGCACTTTTGCAGTTGTTTGAAGATGTGGCCGTGGTCCGGGTCGTACGTGGCTTCGGTGGGCTCGTAGCTGGGGTCAAGTGCATAGACCGACTGTGCCTCGGGAAACCACTCGGGCAAGCGGCTTAATATTTCTTCCAGAATCAGCGGCGGGACTTCGCGAAGGGCGATGAATTGCGACACGTTGGTTTTGAACACCGGACGCTGATCCCAGGCGCCCAATGCGTTATCGACGAACGAATACAGGCTGCCAGGCGTGATCTCGCCCAATACGTTGGCGGCGCCGCCGTGAAGCGCTTGCAGCAGCAGTCCGGTGAACACGCCATGGCCGGACTCCTCCAGGGCGGGCTGGGCTTTCTTGCAGGCGGTCAATATCGTCATGCCTTCGCCGATGACGCTGGCGCCACCGCGCAGGCCGCGCATCTCGCCCGCGGCGCCAGCTTCGCAGCAATCGAGAATGATGACTTTGTTTTTGATCTTGTCGGCAGCGTTCGCCCACTGAAGGATGTCGCTGATGCGAATGCCATCGTTGCTGCAGCGGTAATCCTGTGGAATTAGCATGCCTTCATCGATACCGCTTTCGAAGTGGCCATGTCCGGCGAAGTACAGCAGTGCCACATTGCAGTCGCCGGAGAACAATTGCTTGATGTTCTCTTCCAGCATCTGGCGAGTCAGATACTCCTCGGCGGACGTCAGCACCAGGTTTTTGAAGTTGGGCTTACCCGTCGCATGTCGTTCCAGTATCGAGGCCATGGCGATGGCGTCATTGTTACAGCCACTGAGCGGCGCGATATGCGAGTAGTGGTTGATACCGATAAACAGTCCCTTGCGCATGATCACACCGCCGTTTGCTGGCGGATGGCGCTGACGATGCTCTTGGTGTTCCACGCGCATTCGGCATGCGCGGCGTTGCGCACCACGGCAGAAATCCGCTCGGCACCGAACGGTTTGATCGCGATGATCACCTTGCCCATGCGTTTGGCGATCTCGATTTCCTTGTTGATCCACTTGCTGTAGGTCGAATACATGCCTGCCATGATCAGCACTGCCGAGCAGGGGCGGATCTTGTTTTCGATGGCTTCTTCGAGCTGTTTGTCGGTGCGGGCGCCCATGATCGGGTTGTGCGGTGGCACCGAGAAATTCTTGAAGCTGAAGTCCGGCTCTGCGCCCAGCAGGCGTACGAGATTGTCGTGAGCGTGGGGATAGGTCCACGAATGGCTGATGAACAAATGATAGGTTTGCATGGGGTGTCCTCGGAGTCGCGAAAGCGCGAAGAGGAACCGAATGTAGGCATCTGAATGACGCCCACAAGGCTTGAGCGGTTAAAGAGAAATGTCCTGCAAGCAGGCGCGCGCAGTCCCTTCAGAAAGGTCTGACGTTTAGATTCGGCAGGATTTTGTAAGGCGGAACTGGCGACTGGCAGCCTTTCAGGCTGAGAGTCGCCGGCACACCTGTTTAATAGCTGCTTTCAGGCAAACTGGCGATGATCGACCGGTAGCTATTCATTCGCTGCTGCTGCACACGACCCTCTTCCAAAGCCTTGAGCAGGGCGCAACCCGGCTCACGGTCGTGTTTGCAGTCGCGGAAGCGGCAGGTGCCGAGCAGGTCGGTGAATTCGATGAAGCCGGCTTCGACGTCGGCACGGCTGACGTGACCCAGGCCGAACTCGCGGATACCCGGGGAATCGATCAATTCACCGCCACCGGGGAAGTGGAACAACCGCGCGGTGGTGGTGGTGTGGGTGCCCTGGCCCGACAACTCGGACAGCGGGCCGACGCGGGTTTCGACTTCCGGCAGCAGGCTGTTGACCAAGGATGATTTGCCGACACCAGACTGGCCGACGAACACACTGATGTGCCCATCCAACAGTTTTTGAAGTTGTTCCATGCCGTTGCCGTGGTGCGCCGACACTTCCAACACCGGGTAACCCAGGGTGCGGTAAACCGCCAGCAAGGCATTCAGCGCCGGGGCGTTCTGCTCGTCGATCAGGTCGAATTTGTTCAGCAGCAACAACGGCCGGATACCGGCGTGTTCCGCGGCGACCAGGTAACGGTCGATCAGGTTGGCGTGAGGCTCGGGCAGCGGGGCGAAGACGATGACGATCATGTCGACGTTGGCCGCCACCGGCTTGAGCTGGCCACGACTGTCCGGGCGGCAGAGTTCGGTTTTGCGTGGCAGTTGCGCCACGATCACGCCGATGCCCTGGTTGCCGGCACGCCATACGACCTGATCGCCGGTCACCAGCGCCGGCAGGTTGGCGCGCAAGTGGCAGCGGAATACCTGGCCGGCCAGCTCGCCATCGAGGGCTTCGACTTCAACCTGAACACCGAAGTGCGCGATCACCAGGCCCGTCTGTTCCGGACCCAGGTCGCCACCCTCAAGTGCCTCGACAGCCGAGGACTCGCGTTTGGCGGCGCGGGCAGCGCGCTCGCCCTGAATCTTTTCGATGCGCCAGTTTTGACGACGATTGAGTTGGCGTTTGGCCATGGGTGTTCCGTATCGAGAATGCAGCGATTAGGTAAAACGGCCGCGAGTTTAGCACGCCCGGCCGCCTCCCTAGGCTAAACTGCGAACCTACGCCGAGGAGCCGACATATGCAGAACCCGCAGAACCTGATCTGGATCGACCTGGAAATGACCGGGCTGAACCCTGATACCGACGTCATCATCGAAATGGCCACCATCGTCACCGACAGTAATTTGAACACCTTGGCTGAAGGTCCGGTGATCGCCATCCATCACAGCGACGAGATCCTCGCCGGCATGGACGAGTGGAATACCCGTCAACACGGCGGCTCCGGGCTGACCCAACGGGTTCGCGACAGCCGCATCAGCATGGCCGAAGCAGAAGCGCAGACGATCGCCTTCCTGGAAAAATGGGTACCGAAGGGCAAGTCGCCGATCTGTGGCAATAGCATTTGCCAGGATCGTCGCTTCCTTTATACCCACATGAAATCCCTGGAAAGCTATTTCCACTACCGCAATCTCGACGTGTCGACCCTCAAAGAATTGGCCGCGCGCTGGGCACCGGACGTGCGCGACAGCTTCAAAAAGGGCAGCACGCACCTGGCCCTGGACGACATCCGCGAATCGATCGCCGAGCTGCAGCACTACCGCAAGAATTTCATCAAGTTCTGATTCAGCGGGGCCTGCACTGGCCTCATCGCGGGCAAGCCCGCTCCCACAAGGTTGTTCGCCGACCCTGTGGGAGCGGGCTTGCCCGCGATAGCGTCCGCCCAGTCACCCTGTGATTGTGCGAGGTGAAAGTTCTTGGGTGCGCTCTTTTGGTGCTTCAGTGAAGTGAGTAGACTGCGCGCCTTCTTGTAAGGACCGCCACCATGTTGCTGATGCTCTACCTGATCGCCATTACTGCCGAAGCCATGACTGGCGCCCTGTCTGCGGGCCGTCGCGGCATGGACTGGTTTGGCGTGGTATTGATTGCATGCGTCACGGCGTTGGGCGGCGGTTCGGTGCGCGATGTGTTGCTTGGCCATTACCCGCTGACCTGGGTCAAACACCCGGAATACCTGGTGCTGACGTCGATCGCAGCGATGTTCACCGTCTTCGCGGCGCGCTGGATGCGCCATCTGCGCTCGCTGTTTCTGGTGCTCGACGCCGTGGGCCTGGTGGCGTTCACCCTGATCGGCTGCATGACCGCCCTGGAAATGGGCCACGGCATGCTGGTGGCCTCGGTCAGCGGCGTGATCACCGGGGTATTCGGTGGCATTCTGCGGGACATCTTCTGCAACGACATCCCGCTGATCTTCCGCCGCGAACTCTACGCCAGCGTCTCGTTCGCCGCGGCATGGTGCTATCTGCTCTGCATCTACCTGCAATTACCCGGTGAACAGGCAATCCTGATCACCCTGTTCGGCGGCTTTCTGCTGCGCTTGCTGGCAATCCGTTTCCACTGGGAAATGCCCAAGTTTGTTTATAACGACGAGGCCTGACCAGATCCTTGCCTTTTAGGGGCGTTCCTACGCGAGGCCGTGTTGTTTCAGAGCCCATTCCACGTGTTCGCGCACCAGTTCCGACGGATAGTCCCGCCGGGCCTTCAGTGCCTCCAGCACCGGAATACTCGACGGCGCATTGCCCAGGCCGACCGCCAGATTGCGCAACCAGCGCTCGTAACCCGCACGTCTGAGCGGTGAGCCCTCGGTGCTGCTAAGGAATTTCTCTTCGTCCCACATGAACAGTTCGGCCAGCTCGGCGTTGTCCAGGTTGTGCCGGGGCTTGAAATCGCTTTCCCCGGAAGGTCGTGCGAAACGGTTCCAGGGGCAGACGATCTGGCAGTCATCGCAACCGAACACCCGATTGCCGATCAGCGGTCGCAAATCTTCAGGGATCGCGCTTTTCAGTTCGATGGTCAGGTACGAAATACAGCGCCGGGCGTCCAGCACATAGGGACCGACGAAGGCGTTGGTCGGGCAGATGTCCAGGCAGGCCGTGCAGCGACCGCAGTGTTCGGTGGCGTGGGGCGGGTCCACTGGTAGCGGCAGGTCGACGAACAGTTCGCTGAGGAAGAAGTAACTGCCGGCCTTGCGATTCAAGACCAGCGTGTTTTTGCCGATCCAGCCCAGGCCGGCCTGTTCGGCGATGGCCTTTTCCAGCACCGGGGCACTGTCGACGAAGGCGCGGTAGCCGAACGGGCCAATCACTGCCTGGATTTTTTCTGCCAGTTGTTGCACACGTTTACGAATTAATTTGTGGTAATCGCGGCCCAAGGCATAACGCGAGACGTAGGCTTTTTCCGGTTGGGCCAGCCGTTGCGCCATGTGCGTGTCGCCCGGCAGGTAGTCCATGCGCAGGGAAACCACCCGCAGGGTGCCCGGCACCAGCTCTTCCGGGTGCGAGCGTTTGCTGCCATGGGCGCCCATGTACTCCATTTCGCCGTGGTAGCCGGCGGCGAGCCAGCGTTCCAGGTGCTGCTCATGCTCGGCCAGGTCGAGGCCGCTGATGCCGACTTGCTGAAAGCCCAGCTCGCGGCCCCAGTCCTTGATGGATTGGGCGAGGGCGGGCAGGTCTGTGGTAATAGCGGGCATGAGGCGAGAGAAACCGGAGCTGAGATGCGTATAATTCTGCCAGACATCGGAGCCTGAAGACGCATGCCGCACACTAAAGATGAATTACCCGACGCGCTGTATGGTGCCGCCCAAGTCCGAGGGCTCGATGCGAGCCTGATCGCGGCCGGCACACCGGGCTTTGAATTGATGCAGCGTGCGGCGCGGGCGACCTGGCGTGCGCTGGTCCGCCATTGGCCGACGGCACACGAATTGAGCGTGGTGGCCGGCCACGGCAATAACGCGGGCGACGGTTATCTGGTGGCGGTGCTGGCCCGACGCGCCGGCTGGCATGTGCGGGTATTGGCGGCTGGCGACCCAGGGCGTTTGCAAGGCGATGCCGCGTCGGCCCATGCCGAGGCGGTGGCCGAAGGTGTCGCCATTCAAAGCTGGAGCCCGCACTCCGAATTACGCGGCATTGTGCTGGACGCCTTGCTCGGCACCGGCCTGACCGGGGAAGTGCGCGAGCCGTACGCCAGCGTCATCGCCACGATCAACGCCAGTGGGCTACCGGTTGCGGCGGTGGATATCCCCTCGGGGCTGTGCGCCGATACGGGGCGCCAGCTCGGCGTGGCGGTGCGAGCCGACCTGACGGTGACGTTCATCGGTTTGAAACTGGGGCTGTTCACCGGTGACGCTGCCGACTTGGTGGGCGATTTGGTCTTCAACGATCTGCAAGCCGCCCCCGAGACATATATAGGGGCCGAGATCAGTGCCTGTCGCCTGACGGCCGGTAATGTGCCGCGTCTGGCGGGTCGAGCGCCAACCGCCCACAAAGGCAAGTTCGGCCACGTATTGCTCATCGGCGGGGATCGCGGTTTTGGCGGCGCCATCCTGCTCAGCGCACAAAGTGCCCTGCGCAGCGGTGCCGGCATGGTGTCCGTGGCTACCCGCAGCGAACATGTCCCCGCCGCCCTGGCGCGTTTACCTGAAGCCATGGTGCTCGGCACGTCGTCGGCCAATCAGTTGATGGGCCTGCTGCACAAGGCCACCGTGCTGGTGGTCGGCCCGGGGCTGGGGCAGGCCGCCTGGGGGCGCAGTCTGTTGTCGGCCGCGGCCAATGCATCAGTGCCACAAGTCTGGGATGCCGATGCGCTGAACCTGTTGGCCGAAGGTGGCGTGAGCTTGCCTGCAGGCTGTGTCATCACCCCGCATCCGGGCGAAGCGGCGCGATTACTGGGAATATCGACGGTCGAGGTTCAGGCCGACCGCCCGGCTGCGGCCCATGCGTTGAGCAAAAAATATACAGCGGTGGTGGTGCTCAAGGGCTCCGGCAGTTTGATCGCCAGCCCCGATGGGCGTCTGGCGTTGTCTCATCAGGGCCATCCGGCCATGGCCAGCGCGGGCTTGGGCGATGTGTTGGCTGGTCTGCTCGGCGCCTTGCTCGCTCAGGGCATGGACGCGTATGACGCGGCGTGCCTGGCGGTCTGGCTGCACGCCAATGCCGGCGAGCAACAAGGTAAATTCGGCCGCGGGCTGGCGGCCAGTGATCTGATTCCAGCCATTCGTCAGTTGTTGGAGGAGCAAGCGCCGTGTCTGAAGTAACCCTGTACTTGGCCGATGAACAGGCCATGAGCGATTTTGGCGCACGTATCGCCAAAACCACCGGAGGGCACGGTCTGATCTTTCTTGAGGGGGATCTGGGCGCGGGGAAAACCACGCTGTCCCGGGGCATCATTCGTGGCCTGGGGCACACCGGCGCGGTAAAAAGTCCGACCTTCACCCTGGTCGAGCCTTACGAGATCGGCGACGTCCGCGCCTTCCATTTCGACTTATATCGATTGGTCGACCCCGAGGAGCTGGAGTACCTCGGCATCCGCGACTATTTCGATGACGACGCATTATGTCTTATTGAATGGCCCCAGAAGGGTGCAGGCTTTTTGCCAAAGCCCGACCTGACCATTACCATTAGCCCGCAAGACAGCGGGCGTTCGCTGAAAATTTTGCCCCAGGGCTCGCGTGGCGAGTCGTGGTGTGCCGCTTTGGCATTGGAATCCAATTAAATGATGGGGTTAGGTATGCGCTTTCGCGCGTTGGTTGCTGCCGTAGGGGTGTTGTTTTTGGCGGTGACCGTCGACGCTGTGGCCGAGACCAAGGTCAACAGTGTTCGCCTGTGGCGGGCGCCGGACAACACTCGACTGGTGTTCGACCTGACGGGACCAGTCCAACACAGCGTCTTCACCCTGAGCGCGCCGGACCGGCTGGTGATCGACATTAATGGCGCGACACTGGGTTCGCCACTGAACGTCTCTACTGCCAACACCCCGATTACGGCAATGCGTTCGGCCCAGCGCACGCCGACCGATCTGCGGGTGGTCATCGACCTGAAAAAAGCCGTCACACCGAAAAGCTTCACCCTGGCGCCGAATGCCCAATACGGCAATCGCCTGGTAGTCGACCTGTTCGACAACCCGTCCGACGCCGCGCCACCGCCTGCACCAACGCCATCTGTGGCCACGTTGCCCGCTGTGCCCGTCACACCATCCGAGCCTTCGCTCAAACTGCCGCCCGCTCCGGCCGGCAAGCGCGACATCATCGTGGTGATCGATGCCGGCCACGGTGGCGAAGACCCGGGCGCCTCGGGCTCTCGCGGTCAGCGTGAAAAAGACGTGGTGCTGGCCATCGCCCGCGAGCTGCAGCGGCAGGTCAATGGCATGAAAGGTTTCCGTGCGGAACTGACCCGTACCGGCGACTACTTCATTCCGTTGCGTGGCCGTACTGAAATCGCCCGCAAGAAAGGCGCCGACCTGTTCGTCTCGATCCACGCCGACGCCGCGCCTTCAGCGGCCGCGTTCGGTGCGTCGGTGTTCGCGCTGTCCGACCGTGGCGCTACGTCGGAGACCGCCCGTTGGCTGGCCGACAGCGAAAACCGTTCCGACTTGATCGGCGGTGCCGGCAACGTCAGCCTTGACGACAAAGACCGGATGCTGGCCGGCGTGCTGCTCGACCTGTCGATGACCGCTTCCCTGACCTCCAGCCTGAACGTTGGCCAGAAGGTTCTGAGCAACATCGGTCGTGTCACGCCGCTGCACAAACAGCGCGTGGAACAAGCCGGATTCATGGTGTTGAAGTCGCCGGACATCCCCTCGATCCTGGTGGAAACCGGGTTCATCTCCAACGCCAACGAAGCTTCGAAACTCGCGGCATCGAGCCACCAGCAGGCGCTGGCGCGCTCCATCAGCAGCGGCGTGCGGCAGTTCTTCCAGCAGAACCCGCCGCCGGGCACCTACATTGCCTGGCTGCGTGATTCCGGCAAGATCGCCCAAGGCCCGCGTGACCATCGCGTGAGCCCCGGCGAAACCCTGGCGATGATCGCCGTGCGTTATCAGGTGTCCGCGGCCACCTTGCGCAGCGCCAACAACTTGCAAAGTGACGAGTTGAAAATCGGTCAGACGTTGACCATTCCCGGCACAGAACTGGCGGCCAAAGAATGAACCAGGTGCTGACCAACACGGCGCGTATCGAGCTACTCAGCCCGCGGCTGGCGAACCAGATCGCCGCCGGTGAAGTGGTTGAACGCCCGGCCTCGGTGATCAAGGAGTTGCTGGAAAACAGCCTCGACTCCGGCGCCAGGCGCATTGATGTCGATGTGGAGCAGGGCGGCGTCAAGCTGCTGCGGGTGCGCGACGATGGCAGCGGCATTTCCGCCGATGACCTGCCCCTGGCCCTGGCCCGTCACGCCACCAGCAAGATTCGCAACCTGGAAGACCTCGAACAGGTCATGAGCTTGGGGTTTCGTGGTGAGGCGCTGGCCTCCATCAGTTCCGTGGCGCGTCTGACCCTGACTTCCCGCACTCGCGATGCCGATCAGGCCTGGCAAGTGGAAACCGAAGGCCGGGACATGGCGCCCCGCGTGCAACCGGCGGCCCATCCGGTGGGCACTTCGGTGGAAGTGCGCGATTTGTTCTTCAATACCCCGGCGCGCCGCAAGTTTCTCAAGACCGAAAAAACCGAATTCGATCACCTGCAAGAAGTGATCAAGCGTCTGGCGCTGGCGCGGTTCGATGTGGCGTTCCATCTGCGCCATAACGGCAAAACCATCCTCAGCCTGCACGAAGCCCATGATGACGCGGCCCGCGCCCGGCGTGTGGCGGCGATCTGCGGGGCGGGCTTTCTGGAGCAGGCGCTGCCGATCGAAATCGAACGCAATGGCCTGCATTTGTGGGGTTGGGTCGGGTTGCCGACCTTCAACCGCAGCCAGGCGGATTTGCAGTATTTCTTTGTGAATGGCCGTGCCGTGCGCGACAAACTGGTGGCGCACGCGGTGCGTCAGGCTTATCGCGACGTGTTGTTCAACGGTCGGCACCCGACATTCGTGCTGTTTTTCGAAGTCGATCCGGCGGGCGTCGACGTCAACGTGCACCCGACCAAACACGAAGTGCGTTTCCGTGACGGGCGCATGGTTCACGATTTCCTTTACGGCACTTTGCACCGCGCCTTGGGCGATGTGCGTCCGGAAGACCAGTTGGCCGCGCCTGTCGCGACAGCCATGGTCCGACCGAGCGGGATCGAAGCCGGCGAGTTTGGTCCGCAGGGCGAGATGCGTCTGGCGGCTAACGCGTTGCTGGAACAGCCTCAGGCCCAACCGTCGTTCAACACTCCGGCCGGCTCCGGCGCTGGCGCGGGTTATCAGTATCAATACACGCCGAGGCCTCAGTCCGGCGTGCCCGTCGCTGAAGCCCAGGCGGCCTATCGCGAATTCTTCGCGCCGTTACCCGAAGCCAACGCAGTCGCGCTGCCGGCCGGGCAAGATGACATTCCGCCGTTGGGCTATGCACTGGCGCAGCTCAAGGGCATCTACATTCTTTCGGAAAACGCCCAAGGCCTGGTGTTGGTGGACATGCATGCCGCCCATGAGCGGATCATGTACGAACGCCTGAAAGTCGCCATGGCCAGCGAAGGCCTGAGCGGTCAGCCGTTGCTGGTGCCGGAATCCCTGGCGGTCAGCCAGCGCGAAGCCGATTGCGCCGAAGAAAACGTCGCCTGGTTCCAGCGGCTGGGCTTTGAATTGCAGCGCCTTGGCCCGGAAACCCTGGCGATTCGGCAAATCCCCGCGTTGCTGAAACAGGCCGAGGCCAACCGACTGGTTAGCGATGTGCTGGCGGATTTGATGGAATACGGCACCAGCGACCGTATTCAGGCGCACCTGAACGAACTGCTCGGCACCATGGCCTGCCACGGCGCGATTCGTGCGAATCGGCGCCTGGCCTTGCCGGAAATGAACGGTCTGCTGCGGGACATGGAAAACACCGAACGCAGCGGCCAATGCAACCATGGCCGACCGACCTGGACCCAGCTGGGCCTGGACGATCTGGACAAACTGTTCTTGCGCGGTCGTTGATGAGCCAGTTCCCTCCCGCGATTTTCCTGATGGGGCCGACGGCTGCCGGCAAGACCGACCTGGCCATCGAACTCACCAAGGTACTGCCTTGCGAGCTGATCAGCGTCGATTCGGCGCTGGTTTATCGCGGCATGGACATCGGCACCGCCAAACCCTCCAAAGAGATTCTGGCCGAATTCCCGCACCGTCTGATCGATATCCTCGATCCGGCCGAGAGTTATTCCGCCGCGGATTTCCGCCACGATGCGCTGCAAGCCATGGCCGAGATCACCGCACGGGGCAACATTCCGCTGCTGGTGGGCGGTACAATGCTCTATTACAAGGCTTTGCTCGAAGGTCTGGCAGACATGCCGGCGGCCGATCCGGCCGTTCGCGCGCAAATCGAAGAAGAGGCTGCACGCCTTGGCTGGCAGGCCCTGCACGATCAATTGGCGGTAATCGATCCGCAATCTGCGGCACGTATTCACCCGAACGATCCGCAGCGCCTCAGTCGTGCACTGGAAGTTTATCGCGTCAGTGGTCAGAGCATGACTGAGCTACGCTTGCGACAATCTGCGCAAAGTACTGAAGCAGCCGCTTCGGGACTGCAACAATTGCCCTATACTGTCGCGAACTTGGCCATCGCTCCGGCAAATCGCCAAGTACTGCACGAGCGCATTAAACAAAGATTCACAAATATGTTGGAACAGGGATTCATAGACGAGGTCGTAGCCCTGCGAGATAGAGGTGACCTGCATTCAGGGTTGCCGTCTATACGTGCTGTAGGCTATCGACAAGTCTGGGATTACCTGGATGGCAAGCTGACGCAAGCCGAGATGCAGGAGCGTGGAATCATTGCCACGCGCCAATTGGCGAAACGTCAGTTCACCTGGCTGCGCAGTTGGGCTGATTTACACTGGTTGGACAGCCTCGATTGCGACAATCTGCCGCGCGCCTTGAAATACCTCGGGACCATCTCCATATTGAGCTGAGTCCTTGCAATTGCCGTCTATCCTTGGGGGTGTGACGGCCCCAAGCCATCTGTTTACCTATTTTTTATATTGAATCCTTAAAGGAGTGCGGCACATGTCAAAAGGGCATTCGCTACAAGACCCTTACTTGAATACTTTACGTAAAGAGAAAGTGGGGGTTTCCATCTACCTGGTCAACGGGATCAAACTGCAAGGCACGATCGAGTCTTTCGACCAGTTCGTTATCCTGCTGAAAAACACCGTTAGCCAGATGGTTTACAAACACGCTATCTCTACAGTGGTGCCGGTTCGTCCAATTCGTCTGCCTAGCGCAACCGAATCCGAAGCAGGTGACGCTGAGCCAGGTAACGCCTGATAGGAGTCTCCTTTGTTCTTTGAGCGCCACGGTGGTGGTGAGCGGACAATTCTCGTTCACTTGGATGGTCAGGACCCTGAGGCGCGCGAAGATCCGCAGGAGTTTCAGGAGTTGGCAATTTCGGCTGGTGCCGAGACCGTCGCGTTTTTTAACGTGCCGCGTCATCGGCCAACCGCCAAAACCCTGATCAGCAGCGGCAAGGTCGAAGAGTTACGCGACCTGGTCAAAGCCGAACAGGTTGATCTGGTGATTTTCAATCACATCCTCACGCCCAGTCAGGAACGTAACCTCGAACGTATTTTCGAGTGTCGCGTGATCGATCGCACGGGGCTGATTCTCGATATCTTCGCCCAACGCGCCCGCACCCATGAAGGCAAGCTGCAGGTCGAACTGGCCCAGCTTGAGTACATGAGTACGCGGCTGGTTCGCGGCTGGACTCACCTTGAGCGGCAGAAGGGCGGTATCGGTCTGCGCGGCCCGGGTGAAACCCAGCTGGAAACCGACCGGCGCCTGTTGCGGGTTCGCCTGCGGCAGATCAAGGGGCGCCTGGAAAAGGTCCGCAGCCAGCGCGAGCAGTCTCGTCGCGGGCGCAAACGTGCTGACATTCCGACGGTTTCACTGGTGGGCTATACCAACGCCGGCAAATCGACGCTGTTCAACTCGGTCACCGATTCCGACGTCTTCGCCGCCAACCAGCTATTCGCGACCCTCGACCCGACTTTGCGCCGACTCGAACTCGATGACCTCGGGCCGATCGTGCTGGCCGACACCGTGGGCTTCATTCGCCACTTGCCGCACAAACTGGTCGAGGCATTTCGGGCTACGCTCGAAGAGTCGAGCAACTCCGACCTGCTGCTGCACGTGATCGATGCGCACGAGCCTGAACGCATGGCCCAGATCGAACAGGTCATGGTGGTGCTCCAGGAGATCGGAGCACAAGACTTGCCGATCCTTGAGGTATACAACAAACTCGATTTGCTCGAGGGGGTTGAGCCGCAGATCCAGCGCGATGCCGATGGCAAGCCGCAGCGGGTCTGGTTGTCGGCCAAGGACGGTACCGGTCTGGACTTGCTCAGGCAGGCCGTGGCGGAACTGTTGGGCAGTGATTTGTTTGTTGGCACCTTGCGCTTGCCGCAACGTTTTGCTCGACTGCGTGCGCAGTTTTTCGAACTCGGTGCGGTGCAAAAAGAAGAACACGACGAAGAAGGCATCAGCCTGCTGGCCGTTCGCTTGCCACGGATCGAATTGAATCGACTCGTGAGCCGCGAGGGTTTGCAACCGATGGAATTCATCGAGCAACACACTTTGCAATAAAAGCCTGAGAAAGCGGTTGTGCCGCGGTGACAGGCATTCTGTAGCATTGGTCGGCGCGCCGTGGGTGCGTCTTTGCTTTATCAGATGGAGAGCGCTATGGCTTGGAATGAGCCGGGTGGCAACTCGAATAATCAGGATCCTTGGGGTGGCAAGCGCCGCAATAATGGCGACCGCAAGGGACCACCGGATCTCGACGAGGCCTTCCGAAAGCTGCAGGAAAGCCTGAACGGGTTGTTCGGTGGTGGCAAGAAACGCGGTGACGAGGGCGGTGGTCCGGGCAAGAGTGGCGGCTTTGGCGGCCTGCTCGGCATCGGTCTGACCGTGCTGGCGGCCGTGTGGCTGTACAGCGCTGTATACGTGGTCGACGAGCAGGAGCAGGCCGTGGTGCTGCGCTTCGGCAAATACTATGAAACCGTCGGCCCGGGCCTGAACATCTATTTCCCGCCGATCGATCGCAAGTACCTGGAAAACGTCACGCGTGAGCGTGCCTACACCAAGCAGGGTCAAATGCTGACTGAAGACGAAAACATCGTCGAAGTGCCGCTGACCGTGCAGTACAAGATCAGCAACCTGCAGGACTTCGTGCTGAACGTCGATCAGCCGGAAATCAGCCTGCAGCATGCGACCGACAGTGCCTTGCGCCACGTGGTGGGTTCTACCGCCATGGATCAGGTGCTGACCGAAGGTCGTGAATTGATGGCCAGCGAAATCAAGGAGCGTCTGCAACGTTTCCTCGATACCTATCGCACCGGTATCACCGTCACTCAGGTCAACGTGCAGAGTGCTGCCGCACCGCGTGAAGTCCAGGAAGCCTTCGATGACGTGATCCGCGCCCGTGAAGACGAGCAGCGTTCGCGTAACCAGGCTGAAACCTATGCCAACGGCGTCGTGCCGGAAGCCCGTGGTCAGGCCCAGCGCATCCTCGAGGATGCCAACGGTTACCGCGACGAGACCGTCTCCCGCGCCAAGGGTGAGGCTGACCGCTTCACCAAGCTGGTGGCCGAGTACCGCAAGGCGCCTGAAGTTACCCGTCAGCGTCTGTACCTGGACACCATGCAGGAAATCTTCAGCAACACCAGCAAGGTTCTCGTGACCGGCAACAAGAATGGCCAGAGCAATCTGCTGTATCTGCCGCTGGACAAGATGGTCGAGGATGGTCGCCGCACCAGCGCTCCGGTGACCGGCGCGGCAGCCAGCAGCAATGAAGTGAATGTGCGTGCGGCAGCTGATCTGCAGCAACAGCAGGCACGTACCAGGGAGAGTCGCTGATGAGCAATAAATCGCTGATCGCCCTTATTATCGGCGTCGTCGTGGCGATCGTTGCCTGGAACTGCTTCTACATCGTGGCTCAGACCGAGCGCGCGGTGTTGCTGCAGTTCGGTCGCGTGGTCCAGGCCGATGTTCAGCCGGGCCTGCATGTGAAAGTGCCTTACGTCAACAAGGTGCGCATATTCGACGCGCGCCTGATGACGCTGGATGCACCGACGCAGCGCTTCCTGACGCTGGAAAAGAAAGCCGTGATGGTCGATGCCTATGCCAAATGGCGCGTGAAGGATGCCGAGCGCTTCTACACCGCGACTTCCGGCCTCAAGCAGATTGCCGACGAACGTCTGTCCCGTCGTCTGGAGTCGGGCCTGCGTGACCAGTTCGGTAAGCGCACCCTGCACGAAGTCGTGTCCGGTGAGCGTGATGCGCTGATGGCGGACATCACCGCTTCGCTGAACAAGATGGCGGAAAAAGAGCTGGGCATTGAAGTTGTCGATGTCCGGGTCAAGGCCATCGACCTGCCGAAGGAAGTGAACCGCAGCGTGTTCGAGCGTATGAGCACCGAACGTGAGCGTGAAGCCCGCGAACACCGCGCCAAGGGTAACGAGCTGGCCGAAGGCATCCGTGCCGATGCCGATCGTCAACGCCGCGTGCTGCTGGCTGAAGCCTATCGTGAATCCGAAGAGGTTCGTGGTGATGGTGACGCCCAGGCAGCTGCGATCTACTCCAAGGCATACGGTCAGGATCAGGAGTTCTACGCGTTCTACCGTAGCCTGCGCGCCTACCGTGAAAGCTTCGCGAACAAATCCGACGTCATGGTCCTGGACCCGAGCAGTGACTTCTTCCGCTACCTGGAAAAAGCCAAGCCTTGATACGGCGTTGACCTGAATCATCCCCCGCTTGGCGGCTAAAGCCTCGGGCGGGGTGATCCTTTGGGAAAACGTGTGTATGATGCGGCAGCCGGGAAATTCCCGGCTTTTTTGCGTCTGCACGTTTGATTGCTGTTTTTATGCAGGCGCCCGAGTTGAATGACTCGACAGGTTTTTCGAGGAAAGTGGTTGGCGAAGCCGGTTACAGGCTGTTCGCCACGTTGTTCATGCGCGGGGTTTGTGCGCATGAACCGATCATTTTCTGCTTCACTCAAGGCTCGCCCAAAGGCTGGCTGCCCGGATCATAGGGGAATGGCGTAATGGCAACGGTAGACCGCTGGCTGCTGCCAGATGGCATCGAAGAAGTACTGCCACCGGAGGCTGCGCGCATTGAAGTTGCGCGTCGCCAGGTGTTGGATCTGTTCCAGAGCTGGGGTTACGAGTTTGTCGTGACCCCCCATATCGAGTACCTGGAATCCCTGCTGACCGGCGCAGGCCAGGACCTCGATCTGCGCACCTTCAAGGTCATCGACCCGCAGTCGGGTCGGCAGATGGGTTTCCGTGCCGACATCACGCCACAAGTGGCACGCATCGATGCGCACACCCTGCGTCGCGAAGGCCCGAGCCGTCTGTGCTATGCCGGTAGCGTGCTGCATGCTCAGCCGCGTGCCTTGTCGTCCTCGCGCAGCCCGATTCAACTGGGCGCCGAGTTGTACGGCGATGCCAGCCCGAGCAGCGACGTGGAAGTCATCAGCCTGATGCTGGCCATGCTGCAACTGGCCGATGTGCCGGATGTACACATGGACCTCGGTCATGTCGGCATCTACCGTGGCCTGGCCCGTGCCGCCGGTTTGTCCGGCGAAGTCGAGCAACAGTTGTTCGATGCTTTGCAACGTAAAGCCATCGACGAGGTCATTACCTTGACCGAAGGCCTGCCTGCCGATTTGTCGGGCATGCTGCGGGCGCTGGTCGACCTGTGTGGCGGGCGTGAAGTGTTGAGTGCTGCCCGCGAGCGTCTGGCCAATGCGCCAGCGGCTGTTCTGGCGGCGCTGGACGACTTGCTGGCCATTGCCGAACGCCTGTCCACGCGTTTTCCGGAGTTGCCGTTGTACTTCGACCTGGGCGAGTTGCGCGGCTACCACTACCACACCGGTGTGGTGTTCGCTGTGTTCGTACCGGGTGTCGGCCAGTCCATCGCTCAGGGCGGTCGTTACGACGACATCGGCGCCGACTTCGGCCGCGCCCGTCCGGCGACGGGTTTCTCCACCGATTTGAAAACCCTGGTGACCCTGGGGCGTGCTGAGATCGAGTTACCGTCTGGCGGTATCTGGATGCCTGACAGTACGGATGCAGCACTCTGGCAGCAGGTTTGCCAGTTGCGCAGTGAGGGTCAGCGTGTCGTTCAGGCATTGCCTGGGCAACCTTTGGCCGCCGCCCGTGAAGCGGACTGCGACCGGCAATTGATTCAGCAGAACGGGCTTTGGCAAGTATCGCCACTGGCTTCTTGAGTTTTCCTGCCGGCCGCCGCCGGCACCAAGTTTGCGCGAATGAGGACAAGTGTTATGGGTAAGAATGTCGTAGTCCTGGGCACCCAATGGGGTGATGAGGGCAAAGGCAAGATCGTTGATCTGCTGACCGAACATGCTGCCGCCGTAGTGCGCTACCAAGGTGGCCACAACGCTGGCCACACCCTGGTGATCGACGGCGAAAAAACCGTCTTGCACCTGATTCCGTCGGGCGTGCTGCGCGAAGGCGTGCAGTGCCTGATCGGTAACGGCGTGGTGGTTGCACCCGATGCCCTGCTGCGGGAAATCATCAAGCTGGAAGAGAAAGGCGTACCGGTGCGCGAGCGCCTGCGTATCAGCCCGTCCTGCCCGCTGATCCTGTCCTACCACGTAGCGCTGGACCAGGCCCGTGAAAAGGCCCGTGGCGAGCTGAAGATCGGCACCACCGGTCGCGGCATCGGCCCGGCTTACGAAGACAAGGTTGCCCGTCGCGGTCTGCGCATCGGTGACCTGTTCCACCGCGAGCGTTTCGCCGCCAAGCTGGGCGAGTTGCTGGATTACCACAACTTCGTACTGGTCAATTACTACAAAGAGCCTGCGATCGACTTCCAGAAGACACTCGACGAGTGCATGGAATACGCCGAGCTGCTCAAACCGATGATGCTCGACGTCACCGCCGAACTGCATAACCTGCGTCGCGACGGCAAAGACATCATGTTCGAAGGCGCCCAGGGCTCCCTGCTGGACATCGACCACGGTACCTACCCATACGTGACCAGCTCCAACACCACCGCGGGCGGCATCGCTACCGGTTCGGGTTTTGGTCCGATGTACCTGGATTACATCCTCGGCATCACCAAGGCCTACACCACCCGTGTCGGTTCGGGTCCGTTCCCGACTGAGCTGTTCGATGACGTAGGTGCTTTCCTCGCCAAGCGTGGTCACGAGTTCGGCGCTACCACCGGTCGTGCCCGTCGTTGCGGCTGGTTCGACGCCGTCATCCTGCGTCGCGCCATCGACGTCAACAGCATTTCGGGCCTGTGCCTGACCAAGCTGGACGTGCTGGACGGTCTGGAAACCATCAACATCTGCGTAGGCTACAAGAACCAGGATGGTGCGGTGATCGACGCACCGACTGACGCCGATAGCTACATCGGCCTGGAGCCGGTGTACGAGCAAATGCCAGGCTGGACCGAATCCACCGTCGGTGCCAAGACCCTGGAAGAGCTGCCTCAGGCTGCACGCAACTACATCAAACGCGTTGAAGAGTTGGTCGGTGCGCCGATCGACATTATTTCGACGGGCCCGGACCGCAACGAAACCATCGTTCTGCGTCACCCGTTCGCTTAATAAGTCGTTGATGTAAAACACAAAGGCCCCTTCATCGGGGCCTTTGTCGTTTATGCCTGTCGCACGGCATGACCTTTGCTGTGATTATCACCTTCTGGTGTGCCATCAATTTAATGGCGCCCAAGCGGAGGGATTTCTCGTGTCGGCCGTTCTCTCATTGTTACAAAGCCGTCTCCTGCGGCCTGTGTTCGTTACCCTTGGTATCGCCCTTTTGGTGCAAGTGCTGGTGGCTGTTGCTCTGACCCGAAGCACGGTGACTGCACTGGAAGCTGATCTGGGTGTGCGCCTGAGCGCCGATAGCCAAAAGCTCTCCGGTGAGCTTGAGCAAGCCGGGCGTGAAGTCACGTCGAGTCTGGATAACCTGTCCAGCAGCACCCGCCAGCGCCTGACTGCCGGGCTGTCTGCGCGCCTGAAAGACGAACAGGCTCAACTGCGTACGACGCTGGAGAAGGACCTGAAGGAATCGGCCAACGACATGGCGCAACTTCTGGCCTCGGTCGCGCCCCGTGCCATGTGGGACAGCGACATTCCCACCCTGTCTGAATTCGCTCGCCGCGCCCAGCGTAATCCCAATGTGTTGTTCGTGGTCTACGACGACGCCACGGGCCAGCACCTGACGCGCTACCTCAACCGGGAGAACCCGATCAACAAGGCACTGCTGGAGAAAGGCCAGGGCGAGCGGGCGCTGGACAAGGTGCTGGATGCAGCGAAGAACGATCCGTCGGTCTACTACCTCGAAGCCTCGATCAACCCCAATGGGGTGGAAATCGGCAAGGTCGTGATGGGTGTCTCCACCGCCTCCGTGGAAACCGATCTGGCGGCGCTGGACAAGCGCTTCTCGGCGTTGATCGCCAGTGGCGATCAATTGGTGGGTGACAGCCTTAAAGGCGCCGCGGCGGACAGCGCAACAGCGATGCGCGGGCGTCTGCAGTCGGCGCAGTCCACGGCCTCTGAAATGAAAGCCAACACCACTGGTGCCGTGCAGGAAGCCGCGGGGGCTTTGCGCTGGCGCATCGGCATGGGCCTGGCGGTGGTGGGTTTCGGTGTGCTGCTGTTGCTGGCGGTGGTGCTGGGTCGCCGAGTGGTCAATCGCTTGAAAATGCTGATCGCCGCCATGGATGACCTGGCGGCGGGTGAGGGCGATCTGACCAAGCGTGTGCAGATCAACAGCCAGGATGAGATCGGTGACATGGCCTCGGCGGTCAATCGCTTTGTGGATAAGTTGCAGCCGATCGTGCGTGAGGCAGGCGATGTGGCCCAGCGTACCGGCGTGGAAATCGGCGCCATGACCCTGCGTAATGCCGGTGCCGATGCGGCGGCCGGTATGCAGCGCGACGAAGTGGCGGAAAGCTTGCGCGCGTTATCGCAAATGGCTGACGAGGCTCAGTCTGAAAGTCACGCCATGCAGGCCGCCTTGAAGCAGGTGGTGGATATTCGTCAGGCTACGGATGAGAACACCCGTACTTCGGCGAAAGTCGGCAGCCTCATCGAGGCATTGGCCGGGCAAGTCGACACCGGGGCGAAAGTCATCGAGCGCCTGGCGCAGCAGAGTGAGCAGATTGAAGTGGTGTTGACGGTGATTCACGGGATTGCCGAGCAAACCAACTTGCTGGCGTTGAACGCGGCGATTGAGGCGGCGCGTGCCGGCGAGACCGGTCGCGGATTTGCCGTAGTGGCGGACGAGGTGCGGGCATTGGCGAGCAAGACGCAGAGCTCCACCGGCGACATTCAGGCGCACATCGTTGCGCTGCAGCAGGGCGCGCGCGAGGCTGTTGCGGCAATCGGGCAGGCTGGGCGTCAGGCCAGTGAAGGATTGCTGGTGTTGCGCGACAGTGCGCGGTTGCAGCAGTCGGTGCAGGCGTCGGTCGAGCAGGTGCATGCGGCGATCGGTCTGGCGACCCAGGCCGCGGCGCATCAGGCGCAAGGTGCGCAGGCGGTGCGTGGGCGGGTTGAGACTATCCACGCTCAAGCTGAGAAAGCGGCACGGGCAGTGGTGGAGACTACGGCCAGTGGCAAGGTTCTGGATAGTTTGGCGGCGCAGTTGAAGGCGAGCCTGGGGCAGTTCAGGGCTTGAGTTTAGTATTGTTTGTGCGGACGCCATCGCGGGCTTGCCCGCGATGGCGATCTCAGCGGCTCAAATACATCCGAGTCGTCAGGAGATAAACCGGCAACCCCGACACCACAATCAACAACGCCGCATAAGGCGCCGCCGCCGCAAACTCCACGTTCGCGGTGTGCGCCCAGACTTCCGTCGCCAGCGTATTCAGTCCGGTCGGACTTAGCAGCAGCGTCGCCGTCAGCTCCTTCATCGCGTCCAGAAACACCAGCGCAAACGCTGCGCCCAGGGCGGGAAAGATGATGGGCAGAGTCACCCGACAAAACGCGCTGAAAGACGATGCCCCCAGCGTGCGTGCAGCCTCTTCCAGTTGCGGCGCGGCCTTGTTCAGCGCAGTGCGAATCGGCGCCTGCGCCAGTGGCAGAAACAGCAGCGCATAGGCAATCAGCAGCAGCGCCGAGGTCTGGTACAGCACTGGCACGTAATGCAGGGCGAAATACACCAGGGTCAGCGCAATCACCAGTCCCGGCAGTGCGTGCAACAGATACGGCAAGCGCTCGGCCCAGATCGCCAGGCGGCCTTTGTGACGGACCACCAGCAACCCCACCGGCACCGCCAGCACCAGGCACAGCCCGGCGCCGCCTAGTGACAGTGCCAGGGACGATAACAATGCCTCACTGATTGCTGCGACCGGGAACGCCGCCGATGAACCTACCATCAGCCAGTACGCCAGCATTCCCAGTGGAATGCCGCTGCCGATGATTGCCAGCGACAAGCAGTAGAGCTGTCCGGCCGTCGCCCATGGCCCCAGGCGAACCTGCCCGGCTTGCCGCGCCGCGCCTTGGCCGGTGCGTACATGTCGACCTTTGCCACGCACTCGCAATTCGAGCCACAGCAGCATAAGACACAGCGCCAGCAATACCGCGGAAAGCATCGCCGCATTGGCGTTGCTGAACTCCAGTTCGAACTGCTGATAGATTGCCGTGGTAAACGTTTGCAGGCCGATGATCGACAGCGCGCCGAACTCCACCAGCATGTGCAGCGCAATCAGCAGGGATCCGGCCAGCAGTGACGGCCAGAGCAGGGGCAGGGTGATTTTGAAAAACACGCCCCAACGATTCTGTCCCAGGGTCCGTGCGGACTCCTCAAGAGAAGGGTCGAGATTGCGCAGCGTCGCCGCGACCGGCAGAAAGATCAGCGGGTACTTGGACAGGGTCATCACCAGGATCGCCCCGCCCAACCCTTCGAAGTGAGCGCTCAAGGAGACCCAGGTAAAGCTGCTGACAAACGCTGGTACCGCGAACGGCAGACACAGGATCACGCCCCATAGCCGTCGCCCCGGCAAATTGCTGCGTTCCAGCAACCAGGCGAGCGACAAGCCAATCACGCCGCAGGCCAGTGTGACGCCCACCATCAGCGCCAGTGTATTGCGCAGCAGGCCAAATACATACGGGCGCCACAGCAGATGCAGAGCCTCGGCCCAGCCGGCTTGCCAGGTTTTGAGGCCGACGTAAGCCAGCGGCAGCAGACTGAGCACCACCAGCAAAAGAACCGGCAGCAGCAACCAGATTGATGGCCGCTTGCGTCGTGGCAGGTAACCCCCGCGCGAGGCGGGGGCGGGTAACGATGCGCTCATCAGTTCAAGCCAACGTCGCGTTCCAGGTCCAGGGCTTCTTCGGCGTTGCCAAGGTCGGCCGGTGTGACTTTCGGTGCTTGCAGTTCACTGAACGGTTTGAGGCCGCGATCAGACTCCATGCCTTTGTGCAGCGGGTATTCGGCGGTGGTCTGGGTGATCAAGCGCTGACCTTCTTCACTGGCCATATAGGCAAGCAACTGCTGGGCTTCTTTTGGATGTTTGCTGGATTTCAGTACCGCAGCGCTGGAAACGGTGATCAGTCCGCCGACATCGCCGCCAGTGAAATAATGCAGTTTCGAGTCGAGCTGGCCTTTTTCACGCTGCAGGGCGAACCAGTAATAGTTGTTCACCAGTACGGTGGCGACTTCGCCATTTTCCACGGCCTTCAACGCCACCATGTTGTTGCTGTAGGTCTTGCCGAATGCCCGCAGGCCGGTCAGCCACTCTTCGGCCGCGTCCTTCCCGTGGACCTTGATGATCGCCACGGCCTGTTCCTGGAACGCGCCGCTGCTGGGCACGAAGCCGACCTTGCCTTGCCATTTTGGATCGGAGAATTCCATGACCGACTTGGGCAGGTCTTTTTCGTCGATCAGTTTGGGGTTGAACGCGACGACCCGGACACGCGCAGTGATACCGATCCAGGTGCCGTTGCCGGCAACGTAGTCCTTGGGCAGGACTTCAAGGGTGGAGGCATCGGCTTTCGCCAGCAGGCCTTGTTCGCCGAGTTTATTCAGTGGCGGAGATTCTTCGGTATAGATCACGTCGGCGGGGGAGCGATCGCCTTCTTCGACAATCTGGCTGGCGAGCTGGTTGCTGCTGCCCTTGCGCACATTGACGTGAATCCCGGTCTTGGCTTCGAAGGCTTTGGCGACGGCGTCGCCGACTTCCTTGTGTTGGCCGTTATAGAGCGTCAGGGAAACCGGGTCGGCGGCTTGGGTGAGGGGAGTGGCGAGTGTCAGGCCGAGGAGGGTGATGGTCAGGCCGCGGCGCAGGGTATTTCGAAGCATCATTCGCAGGGTTCCTCACTGTCGCATTGCAAAAACTTGAAACAATGATAAACGATATTGTTTCTCATGTGCGGCTTGTGGGCCTGAGGAGTGTTTGCTAGAGGGGCAGGGCGGGCCTGGCACTTGATCTCCCTACAGAGACCGTGCTGACATGCTCATGAGTTTTTCGAAAGCCAGAAACGCAAAAACCCGCTTTCGCGGGTTTTTGTGAAATTCAAGATCGTGACCTTGAATTTGAATTGGTGCCCAGAAGAAGACTCGAACTTCCACGACCTTGCGGTCACCAGCACCTGAAGCTGGCGTGTCTACCAATTTCACCATCTGGGCATGATCTTCAGCGTTGCCGCTGTTGATGTGGCGCACTATACGGAGAGCATTTTGATCTGTAAACCCCTGATTTGGTTTTAATAAATCAGAAGCCTGAAATGCAAAAACCCGCTTTCGCGGGTTTTTGTGTGAGCCTTGAAATTGATCTAATCTCAAGCTCGAAATTGGTGCCCAGAAGAAGACTCGAACTTCCACGACCTTGCGGTCACCAGCACCTGAAGCTGGCGTGTCTACCAATTTCACCATCTGGGCAGTATCGACAGCGCTAGTGCGTCGTCGATGGCGCGCACTATACGGAGCGTCTTTTTAACTGTAAACCCCTGCCATCAAAAAAACCTGGAAAATTTTACCGGCGGCATTCAAATCAGCTTTGCGGTGTCGATAAAGAGCTTTAGATGGGCTGTCATAGCTTGAAATTTCCCGTTTCATTACGCCTATGCCAAACTAACCCGCATATAGACAAGGTGAAAACTCTCTAATGGCCGATTGGCAGTCCCTCGATCCCGAGGCCGCTCGTGAAGCGGAAAAATATGAAAACCCTATTCCTAGCCGCGAACTGATCCTTCAGCACCTTGCTGATCGAGGTTCGCCTGCTAACCGCGAGCAGCTGGTCGAAGAGTTTGGTCTGACCACGGAAGACCAGATCGAAGCCCTGCGCCGCCGTCTGCGCGCCATGGAGCGCGACGCTCAACTCATCTATACCCGTCGCGGCACGTATGCGCCGGTGGATAAGCTCGACCTGATCCTGGGCCGCATCAGCGGTCACCGTGACGGCTTCGGCTTCCTGGTCCCGGACGACGGCAGTGATGACCTGTTCATGAGCCCGGCGCAAATGCGCCTGGTGTTCGATGGCGACCGTGCCCTGGCACGTGTTTCCGGCCTCGACCGTCGCGGTCGACGCGAAGGCATGATCGTCGAAGTGGTGTCTCGTGCCCACGAAAGCATCGTCGGTCGTTACTTCGAAGAGGGCGGTATCGGTTTCGTCGTTGCGGACAATCCGAAGATCCAGCAAGAAGTGCTGGTGACGCCGGGCCGCAACGCCAACGCGCAGATCGGTCAGTTCGTCGAAGTGAAGATCACTCACTGGCCGACGCCACGCTTCCAGCCGCAAGGTGACGTGGTCGAGGTCGTGGGCAACTACATGGCCCCGGGCATGGAAATCGATGTTGCCCTGCGCACTTACGATATTCCGCACGTCTGGCCTGAAGCGGTCTTGAAAGAAGCCGCCAAGCTCAAGCCTGAAGTCGAAGAAAAAGACAAAGAGAAACGCATCGACCTGCGTCATCTGCCGTTCGTGACCATCGATGGCGAAGATGCGCGCGACTTCGATGACGCGGTTTACTGCGAAGCCAAACCGGGCAAACTGCGCCTGTTCTCCGGCGGCTGGAAGTTGTACGTGGCGATTGCCGACGTTTCCAGCTACGTGAAAATCGGTTCGGCGCTGGATAACGAATCCCAGGTTCGTGGCAACTCGGTGTACTTCCCCGAGCGCGTGGTGCCGATGCTGCCTGAGCAGCTGTCCAACGGCCTGTGTTCGCTGAACCCGCACGTCGATCGCCTGGCCATGGTTTGCGAGATGACCATCTCCAAATCCGGTGAAATGACCGACTACTGCTTCTACGAAGCGGTGATTCACTCCCATGCCCGCCTGACCTACAACAAAGTCAGCGCCATGCTGGAAACGCCGAAAGCCACCGAAGCGCGTCAGCTTCGTGGTGAATACACCGACGTCCTGCCGCACCTCAAGCAGCTGTACGCGCTGTACAAGGTTCTGCTGGCGGCCCGTCATGTGCGCGGCGCGATCGATTTCGAAACCCAGGAAACCCGGATCATCTTCGGTTCCGAGCGCAAGATTGCCGAAATCCGTCCGACCGTGCGCAACGATGCGCACAAGCTGATCGAGGAATGCATGCTGGCGGCGAACGTGGCCACCGCCGAATTCCTGAAAAAGCACGAAATCCCTGCGTTGTATCGCGTCCACGATGGTCCGCCACCGGAGCGTCTGGAAAAACTGCGCGCCTTCCTCGGCGAGCTCGGCCTGTCCCTGCACAAAGGCAAGGACGGTCCGTCGCCGAAGGATTACCAGGCATTGCTGGCAAGTATCAAGGACCGTCCGGATTTCCATCTGATCCAGACCGTCATGCTGCGCTCGTTGAGCCAGGCGGTGTACAGCGCCGATAACCAGGGCCACTTCGGTCTGAATTACGAAGCCTATACCCACTTCACTTCGCCGATCCGCCGCTACCCGGACTTGCTCACGCACCGGGCGATCCGCAGCGTCATCCATTCGAAAATGGACACCCCGCACGTTCGCCGTGCCGGCGCGATGACCATTCCGAAGGCGCGAATCTATCCGTACGACGAAGCGATCCTGGAGCAGCTCGGCGAGCAGTGCTCGATGAGCGAGCGCCGTGCCGACGAAGCCACCCGCGACGTCGTGAACTGGCTCAAGTGCGAGTTCATGAAAGACCGCGTAGGCGAATCGTTCCCGGGTGTGATCACTGCCGTGACCGGTTTTGGCCTGTTCGTCGAGCTGACCGACATTTATGTCGAAGGCCTGGTGCATGTCACCGCGCTGCCGGGCGACTATTACCACTTCGATCCTGTGCATCACCGCCTCGCCGGTGAGCGTACCGGTCGCACCTTCCGCCTGGGCGACACCGTTGAGGTGCGCGTGATGCGCGTCGACCTCGACGAACGCAAGATCGACTTCGAGATGGCTGAAAAAACCCTCAGCGCGCCGATCGGTCGCAAGAAACGTGGCACTGAAACCACAGCGCCTGCTGCCAAGACAACTGCCGAGCCGGCACCGGCGAAAGCCGGGCGTCGTCCTGCCAAGGAAAAGGTCGTCGAGGCCTATCGCCCGAGCGATGCGGCGGCAAAAAATGCCGAGTTGCGCAAAAGCCGTGAACTGAAACAGGCGTTGCTGTCTGAAGCGAAAAGCGGCGGTAAAGCGGCGTCTGGGGGAAAGACCGGGCGGTCGGCGCCTGACAAGGCCTCCGGCGGCAAGCCAGCCAAACCAAGCAAACACCGTAAAGGCCCGCCAAAAGCGGGTTCCGCTCCAGCCGCCAGAAGCGGCGGGGCGCGTAAACCTAAGGCCAAGTCATGAGTCAGTTGGAAAAGATCTACGGCGTGCACGCGGTAGAAGCGTTGCTGCGTCATCACCCAAAACGCGTCAAGCAGATCTGGCTGGCTGAAGGCCGCAGTGATCCGCGGGTGCAGACGTTGATCGAACTGGCTGCCGAAAATCGCGTAGCCGTCGGTCAGGCCGAGCGCCGTGAGCTGGACGCCTGGGTTGAAGGCGTGCACCAGGGTGTGGTGGCGGACGTGAGCCCGAGCCAGGTCTGGGGCGAGGCGATGCTTGACGAATTGCTGGATCGCACCGAAGGCGCGCCGTTGCTGCTGGTGCTAGACGGCGTGACCGATCCGCACAACCTTGGCGCTTGCCTGCGCTCGGCCGATGCGGCCGGTGCGCTGGCGGTGATCGTGCCGAAGGATAAGTCAGCCACCCTGACGCCGACGGTACGGAAAGTCGCCTGTGGCGCGGCGGAAGTGATTCCGCTGGTTGCGGTGACCAATCTGGCGCGCACTCTGGAAAAGCTCAAGCAGCGTGGCTTGTGGGTCGTCGGTACGGCGGGTGAGGCTGAGCAGGATCTGTATCAGCAGGATCTGACCGGTCCGACCATCCTGATCATGGGTGCGGAGGGCAGCGGCATGCGCCGCCTGACTCGCGACCTTTGCGACTATCTGGTACGCCTGCCGATGGCGGGCAGCGTCAGCAGTCTCAACGTATCCGTCGCCACCGGTGTCTGCCTGTTCGAAGCGCTGCGCCAGCGCGGCGTCAAAGCTGCCGGGACCGCCAAAAAGTCTTAAGCCGCACGCGATCCAAATGTGGGAGCGGGCTTGCTCGCGAAAGCGGAGTGTCATTCAGCAAAAATGTTGGATGTGATACCGCATTCGCGAGCAGGCCCGCTCCCACAATGGTTTGTGTCAGGGCAAAACTTGATGGTGTGAACGAACTGTTCAAATAATCACCAATTGCCTTGCACCTCTCTCGACCCTTCTCTACAATTGCGCCCCTTGCTGTGACGGCAGGCACGCATGTGTCTATCGCAAGCAAGTCCATAAGTGTCATTCACTCCTTGTCTGACCGCTTTTGAGCGGCAGGCTACAACCCGTAAGGAGCATTCATGCGTCATTACGAAATCATCTTTTTGGTCCACCCGGATCAAAGCGAGCAAGTCGGCGGCATGGTTGAGCGTTACACCAAGCTGATCGAAGAAGACGGCGGCAAAATCCACCGTCTGGAAGATTGGGGCCGTCGTCAACTGGCCTACGCAATCAACAATGTTCACAAGGCTCACTACGTGATGCTGAACGTTGAGTGCACTGGCAAGGCCCTGGCCGAGCTGGAAGACAACTTCCGCTACAACGATGCAGTGATCCGTAACCTGGTCATCCGTCGCGAAGAAGCCGTTACCGGCCAATCCGAGATGCTCAAGGCTGAAGAAAACCGCAGTGAGCGCCGTGAGCGTCGCGATCGTCCTGAGCACTCCGACGCTGAAGGCGTTGACAGTGATGACAGCGCCGACAGCGATAACGCTGACGAGTAATCCACGGACCTTTTGAGGAGCCTATTACATGGCACGTTTCTTCCGTCGTCGTAAATTCTGCCGCTTCACCGCTGAAGACGTGAAAGAGATCGATTACAAAGATCTCAACACTCTGAAAGCTTACGTATCCGAGACCGGCAAAATCGTTCCAAGCCGCATCACCGGTACCAAAGCACGTTATCAGCGTCAGCTGGCCACCGCTATCAAGCGCGCCCGCTTCCTGGCCCTGCTGGCCTACACCGACAGCCACGGCCGCTGAGACCGGGCAGTCGACACGTAGCAAAGGATTGAATGCATGCGCGCCTTAGCTGAGTTCATCATGCGCGGCCGTATGCAGGCCACTCTGGTAGTGGCCGGATGCGCAACATTGCCGTTGTTGTATTGGTTGGGTGCTGCCGCCGGATGCCTTGTGCTCCTGCGGCGCGGATTGAAGGACGCCGTTGGCGTACTTGCTCTGGGACTGCTGCCGGCGTTGATCTGGTGGCTTTACTCCGACGACCCACGGGCACTTCTGGTGCTGCTGGGGTCTTCGGGCCTTGCGCTGGTTTTGCGCGCAAGCGAGTCCTGGAACCGCGTGCTGCTGGTCAGCATAGCGATGGGATTGGTGTTTTCAGTGGTGCTGGGGGCGGCTTTTGCGCCCCAGATCGAGATGCTGGCGCAGGCTTTGATAAAAGTCATGCCGTCGCTACTCGGTGATGTCTACCAGCAATTGTCGGTAGACGAGCAAGCGCGTTTCGCGTCCCTGATCGCACCGGTCCTGACCGGCCTGATTGCGGCCTTGTTGCAAATCGTCAGTGTGCTGAGCCTGATTGTAGGGCGCTACTGGCAGGCGTTGTTGTACAACCCGGGTGGTTTTGGTCGCGAGTTTCGCGCCATCCGAATCCCGCTGGGACCGGCGATGTTGCTGCTGGCGTTAATGCTTCTGGGGCCAAATCTGGGCCCGCAGATGGCCATGTTGACGCCGTTGTGCAGCGTACCGCTGGTGTTCGCCGGGCTGGCCCTGATTCACGGGCTGGTGGCGCAAAAGCGGCTGGCCAAATTCTGGCTGGTGGGGTTGTACGTCACGCTGTTGCTGTTCATGCAGCTGATCTATCCGTTGCTGGTGGTCCTGGCCATCGTCGACAGCCTGATTGATTTTCGCGGTCGTTCGGCGCCGAAAGATGCCGATAACGCGAACGGTGAAGGTTAAAAGTTAAGAGGATTTTCACATGCAACTGATCCTTCTGGAAAAAGTCACCAACCTGGGCAACCTGGGTGACAAAGTGAACGTTAAGGCTGGTTACGGTCGTAACTACCTGCTGCCTTACGGCAAAGCTACCGCTGCGACCGCTGCCAACCTGGCTGCGTTCGAAGAGCGTCGCGCTGAGCTGGAAAAAGCCGCAGCAGACCGTAAAACTTCGGCTGAAAGCCGTGCCGCCCAACTGGCTGAGCTGGAAGTGACTATCACTGCCACCGCCGGTGACGAAGGCAAGCTGTTCGGTTCGATCGGCACCCACGACATCGCTGATGCACTGACCGCCTCTGGCGTTGAAGTTGCAAAAAGCGAAGTTCGTCTGCCGAACGGCACCATCCGCAACGTAGGCGAATTCGACGTAGCCGTGCACCTGCACGCCGAAGTTGAAGCCACCGTACGCGTTGTCGTGGTAGCAGCTTAAGCAGTACTTGTCGGCTGGCACCCTCGGGTGCTTGCCGGTAACATCGGGCACGATCCTGTTTACAGGTCGTGCCCTTTGTCTTTCTGCAGTACCTGATTTTCACAACCCCTGCTTTTCCTGAATAAACCAAGTGGCCATGAACGATATCTCCGCTCCTGAGCAATACGATCTGCAAACCGCTGCCCTGAAGGTGCCGCCGCATTCCATCGAGGCCGAACAGGCCGTGCTCGGTGGTCTGATGCTGGACAACAACGCCTGGGAACGCGTACTCGATCAAGTCTCCGACGGCGATTTCTATCGGCATGACCACCGCCTGATTTTCCGTGCGATCGCCAAACTGGCGGACCAGAACCAGCCGATCGATGTCGTGACCCTGGCCGAGCAATTGGACAAGGAAGGGCAGACCTCCCAGGTTGGCGGCCTCGGTTACCTCGGTGAGTTGGCAAAAAACACGCCGTCCGTCGCCAACATCAAGGCGTATGCGCAGATCGTCCGCGCGCGGGCGACCCTGCGACAGCTGATTGGCATCGCCACTGAGATTGCCGACAGCGCTTTCAACCCGGAAGGGCGCACGGCTGAAGAGATCCTCGACGAAGCTGAACGGCAGATCTTCCAGATCGCCGAGGCCCGGCCAAAAACCGGCGGCCCGGTGAGCGTGAACGACCTGTTGACCAAGGCCATCGACCGTATCGACACCCTGTTCAACACGGATAACTCGATCACCGGTCTGTCCACCGGTTACACCGACCTCGATGAGAAGACCAGTGGCCTGCAACCGGCCGACCTGATCATTGTCGCCGGCCGTCCGTCCATGGGTAAAACCACCTTTGCGATGAACCTGGTGGAAAACGCCGTGTTGCGCAGCGATAAGTGCGTACTGGTCTACTCGCTGGAGATGCCAGGTGAATCGCTGATCATGCGTATGCTTTCATCCCTTGGCCGTATCGACCAGACCAAGGTCCGTGCCGGTCGCCTGGACGACGACGATTGGCCGCGCCTGACCTCTGCGGTCAATCTGCTCAATGATCGCAAGCTGTTCATCGACGATACGGCCGGTATCAGCCCATCGGAAATGCGTGCGCGGACCCGGCGCCTGGTGCGTGAGCATGGCGACATCGCCTTGATCATGATCGACTACCTGCAATTGATGCAGATCCCGGGTTCGGGCGGCGACAACCGGACCAACGAGATTTCCGAGATCTCCCGTTCCTTGAAGGCTCTGGCCAAGGAATTCAACTGCCCGGTGGTGGCGTTGTCCCAGCTCAACCGCTCCCTGGAGCAACGACCGAACAAACGCCCGATCAACTCCGACCTCCGGGAATCCGGAGCGATCGAGCAGGATGCTGACGTGATCATGTTCGTGTACCGGGACGAGGTGTACCACCCGGAAACCGAGCACAAAGGCATCGCCGAGATCATCATCGGCAAGCAGCGGAACGGCCCGATCGGTACATCCCGACTGGCGTTCATCGGTAAATACACCCGCTTCGAGAACCTCGCGCCGGGCAGCTACAACTTCGACGACGAATAACCTTGTGGGAGCGGGCTCGCTCGCGAGTGCGGCAGTACATTCAACCTGATTGCTGAATGGCACACCGCTTTCGCGAGCAAGTCCGCTCCCATTTGGGTTACGCGTAATTTCCGACTATAGCCGTCGGAATTGGTTATTTTTTGTGCTATATTCCGCGCCCGCGATTTTTCATCTCAACACCGGTCATCGACATGCAAGCAGCCAAGCCATTATTTGACTATCCAAAATATTGGGCCGAATGTTTCGGGCCAGCGCCATTCCTGCCGATGAGCAGGGAGGAGATGGATCAGCTCGGCTGGGATTCCTGCGACATCATCATCGTCACCGGTGATGCCTACGTCGACCATCCGTCGTTCGGCATGGCGATCATCGGCCGGCTGCTGGAGGCCCAGGGCTTCCGCGTCGGGATCATCGCGCAGCCGAACTGGCAGTCCAAAGACGACTTCATGAAGCTCGGCGAGCCGAACCTGTTTTTCGGTGTCGCGGCCGGCAACATGGACTCGATGATCAACCGCTACACCGCCGACAAGAAAATCCGTTCCGACGACGCCTACACCCCCGGTGGCCTGGCGGGCAAACGTCCGGATCGCGCGAGCCTGGTTTATAGCCAGCGCTGCAAGGAAGCCTACAAGCACGTGCCGATCGTGCTCGGTGGCATCGAAGCGTCCCTGCGCCGCATCGCCCACTACGATTACTGGCAGGACCGGGTGCGTAACTCGATCCTGATCGACGCCTGCGCCGACATCCTGCTCTACGGCAACGCCGAGCGTGCGATCGTCGAAGTCGCCCAGCGTCTGTCGTTCGGTCACAAGATCGAAGACATCACCGATGTGCGCGGTACCGCGTTCATTCGTCGCGACACGCCAAAAGACTGGTTCGAGATCGATTCCACGCGCATCGACCGTCCGGGCAAGGTCGACAAGATCATCAACCCGTACGTGAACACCCAGGACACCCAGGCTTGCGCCATCGAGCAGGAAAAGGGTCCGGTGGAGGATCCGAACGAAGCGAAGGTCGTGCAATTGCTGCCGAACCCGCGTCTCACTCGTGAGAAAACGGTCATCCGTCTGCCGTCGATGGAAAAAGTCCGTGGCGACTCGGTGCTCTACGCCCACGCCAACCGCGTGCTTCACCTGGAAACCAACCCGGGCAACGCCCGTGCGCTGGTGCAGAAGCATGGCGAAGTGGACGTCTGGTTCAACCCGCCTCCGATTCCGATGACCACAGAAGAAATGGACTACGTGTTCGGCATGCCTTACGCACGGGTTCCGCACCCTGCGTACGGCAAGGAAAAGATTCCTGCCTACGACATGATCCGTTTCTCGGTGAACATCATGCGTGGCTGCTTCGGCGGCTGTACGTTCTGCTCGATCACCGAGCACGAAGGCCGGATCATCCAGAACCGTTCCGAAGAGTCGATCATTCGCGAAATCGAAGAGATCCGCGACAAGGTGCCAGGCTTCACCGGGGTGATTTCCGACCTCGGCGGCCCGACCGCGAACATGTACCGCATCGCCTGCAAGAGCCCGGTCATCGAATCCGCATGCCGCAAGCCGTCCTGCGTGTTCCCGGGTATTTGTGAAAACCTCAACACCGATCACTCGTCGCTGATCCAGCTCTATCGCAGCGCCCGTGCCTTGCCGGGTGTGAAGAAGATCCTGATCGCCTCCGGCCTGCGCTACGACCTCGCGGTCGAGTCGCCGGAATACGTCAAGGAGCTGGTGACCCACCACGTCGGTGGTTACCTGAAGATCGCCCCGGAACACACCGAGGAAGGTCCGCTCAACCAGATGATGAAGCCGGGCATCGGCAGCTATGACAAGTTCAAGCGCATGTTCGAGAAGTACACCAAGGAAGCCGGGAAAGAGCAGTACCTGATTCCGTACTTCATCGCCGCGCACCCGGGCACCACCGACGAAGACATGATGAACCTGGCCCTGTGGCTCAAGGGCAACGGTTTCCGTGCCGACCAGGTGCAGGCGTTCTACCCGTCGCCGATGGCCACCGCCACCGCAATGTACCACTCGGGCAAGAACCCGCTGCGCAAGGTCACTTACAAGAGCGACGGCGTGACCATCGTCAAGAGCGAAGAGCAGCGTCGTCTGCACAAGGCGTTCTTGCGTTACCACGACCCGAAAGGCTGGCCGATGCTGCGTGAAGCGCTGACCCGCATGGGCCGTGCTGACTTGATCGGGCCGGGCAAGAACCAGTTGATTCCGCTGCACCAGCCGGCGACCGACAGCTACCAGAGCGCCCGTCGCAAGAACTCGACGCCGGCTGGCAGCCACAAAGTGGCCAAGGAAAAGACCACCAAGATCCTGACCCAGCACACCGGCCTGCCACCGCGCGCCAGTGATGGCGGTAACCCGTGGGACAAGCGTGAACAGGCCAAGGCAGCGGCATTCGCCCGCAACCAGCAGGCGGCCAAGGAGCGCAAGGACGCGGCCAAGGGCAAGGGGCCGAAGCCTGCGCGCAAGCCGGTCGTGCCGCGTTAATCTCCGCGCCATATCGCAAAACGCCAGCCTCAGTGCTGGCGTTTTGTTTTCTAGCGAGTGTGCGGCCTGTTTGCTAAGGTGGCGCGCACTTCAACGGCTGCCCGGACAACCGATTTCCCTGTATAACGCCCAATCCTGTGGGAGCCGGGCTCGCCCGCGATGACGGCGGCACAGGCAATAAAGATCTCACCCCCGATTCTCAAGGACGATTTACATGAGCAACCCCTTACCGGGTATCGGCATGGATTACAGCCCCTCCCAGTTCATGGCCCGCCAACGCATCGAAAGCCAGATCAACCTGCCACGCCTGTTCGCCGCCATCGACGCCGACCCCGGAATCGTCGGCGCGGGCGTTGTGTACATTGACGCTGAGTTCAACGTAGTGACCCTGCGCGAGTTCAAGCCGATTTGCAGCATCAAGCCCAAGCGGATCATTTTGCGCGAGGCGCAGAAGTACATTGCGCCTGCGCAATTCGTCCAGCAGGTGCAGGACAATCCGCGCGAATCGCGCCTGGTTGGTGAGGCAGTCAACACCAGCTTATCGTGCGCGGGTGCAGTGATCGGCTGGATCGTAGTGCTCAGTGGCTCCGTGGCTATTCCGTTTTCGGCAGGGGCAAGTACGGTGGTCGCTGCGCTCGGTTATACCGCTGCGGCTGCCAGCTCAGTGCAGTGTTTTGCCAGCGGCTATCGGACCCGCAATGAGATCGTCAACCCCGCCCGTAACGATGAGCTCGACAGCGAAGAGTGGTACCAGTACACCATGATTGCGCTGGATGCTGCGTCCTTGGTCGGGGTAGGCGCATCCACGCTGACAACGCTCAAACTGGTCAGGCTGAATAAGGCCACGACCGGGAAAAGTGTCAGGGAAGTGCTCAGGGGGCTGAATCGACAGGAGCGTGCCAAACTGACCAAAGAACTATTGAGCATCAACGACCCGCGCTTGACGTCGAAGATGATCAAGTTGAAGCAGTTGTCGGGTGAATTGCCCAAGCGTTTCACACCCACCGAGGTCAAGAATGCAACGGTCACTCAGATAAAAGACGCCTTGGGCGCCGCTATCGGTTTTACCGGCAGTGCAATTTCGGGCAATGTCCGCACCATTGCCGTAGGTCTGTACGAGGAGGCTGAGCAATGAATGAGCTGCCCAGCATTCGCAATTTTCTATCGAAGTATTTCCCGGTCTTCATGGGGGCAATATTCGCGTCAATTTTTACCCTGGTCTTTGCGGTGCCTTTGTTTTTCGAAAGCTATTTTCGAAACCTTCCGTTGGCTGACAGCGCCAAGTACTCGTTTTTCGGGGGGATCGCGCTGACCCTCATTGTCGCGCACTGCCATTTCATGGTCGCGCGCGGTCGTCCGCATTGGGTGCGGCCTCTGGTTGTGCTTCTGGCCCTTTGTTTTCTTGGGGTATTGCCCACCATTGCATATGAGGTGCATCCCCTGACTTATGCTGTGACGTTGTTGTTCCCATTGCTGGCGCTATTGCTGCTCAACAGCAAGCGTCACCGCGAGATGCGCCAGAAGCTGCTTGAAGTACGTCACTTGCGCCAAGCTGTTATTGCAAAGCACAAAGCCCGTTAGTTGAGTAGATTCGGGCCCCGCCCTTCACACGTGCGCCACAAATATGTGCAACTCTCGCACCATAACCGCGGCCACGGCGCCGTTTTGGTGCTGTACTGCACCGGGTCTGTTGATAAAGCGCAATGACCGCCGCTCTGGCATAAGTCTTGCGCGCTTTGTGTCTATGCCCTGGCTCGCAGGAGGCCGCCGTGTCGATTCATGTCGCATTGCATCACGTCACGCATTACCGCTACGACCGCGCCGTCGAGCTCGGTCCGCAGATCGTTCGCCTGCGCCCGGCTGCCCACAGCCGCACGCGGATACTGTCCTATGCGCTGAAAGTCTCGCCCGAGCAGCATTTCATCAACTGGCAGCAAGACCCCCAGGGCAATTACCTGGCGCGGTTGGTGTTCCCGGAGAAAACCGATGAGCTGCGGATCGAAGTCGACCTGCTGGCCGAGATGGCAGTCTTCAATCCCTTCGACTTCTTCCTCGAGCCCTACGCCGAGAAGATCCCTTTCGCCTATGCAGCGGACGAGCGCAAAGAGCTGGCGCCGTACCTGGAAACCTTGCCGCTGACGCCGACATTCAAGGCCTATCTGGACGGCATCGACCGCACGCCGTTGCCCAGCGTGGATTTCCTCGTCGCACTCAACCAGCGCCTGAGCGAAGACATCGGTTATCTGATTCGTATGGAACCGGGGGTACAGACCCCGGAATACACCCTTGAACAGGCCTCGGGTTCCTGCCGTGACTCGGCGTGGTTGCTGGTGCAATTGCTGCGCAACCTTGGCCTGGCGGCACGATTCGTCTCCGGTTACCTGATCCAGCTGACTGCCGATGTCAAAAGCCTCGATGGCCCCTCGGGCACCGACGTGGATTTCACTGACCTGCACGCCTGGTGCGAAGTGTATTTACCCGGCGCCGGCTGGATCGGCCTGGACGCGACCTCAGGGCTGTTTGCCGGTGAAGGACACATTCCGTTGGCGTGCAGTCCCGATCCGTCCTCTGCGGCGCCGATCAGTGGCCTGGTGGAACCGTGCGAGTGCGAATTCACCCACGAAATGTCAGTCGAGCGGATTTGGGAAGCGCCAAGGGTTACCAAACCCTACACCGAAGACCAATGGCTGGCGATTCAGGCCTTGGGCCGGCAGATTGATGCTGATTTGCTTGAAGGTGACGTGCGCCTGACCATGGGCGGCGAGCCGACGTTCGTTTCCATCGATGACCCGGACGGCGCCGAGTGGAACACTGCCGCGCTCGGGCCAGACAAGCGTCGGCTGTCAGCCGAACTGTTCCAGCGCATGCGCAAGCATTACGCGCCCAAGGGCCTGGTGCATTTCGGTCAGGGTAAGTGGTACCCCGGCGAGCAACTGCCGCGCTGGTCGCTGAACTGCTACTGGCGCCGCGATGGCGTGCCGATCTGGCACAACAGCGCGCTGATCGCCGATGAGCAGGAAGACTACGGCGCCGATGGTGAACTGGCCGGGCGTTTTCTGGCGAGTGTCGCCGAGCGCTTGAAAATTCCGACACGCTTCGTGTTCCCGGCCTACGAAGACAATTTCTATTACCTCTGGCGCGAAGGCGCATTGCCGCAGAACGTCAGCGCCGAAGACTCACGCCTGGAAGAGCCGCTGGAGCGGGCGCGACTGCGCAAAGTCTTCAGTCAGGGCCTGGATAAGGTGATCGGTCAGGTCCTGCCGCTGGCGCGTACCGCCAAGGGCGATCAATGGCAAAGCGGCCGCTGGTACCTGCGCGAAGAACACTGCCGGCTGGTACCGGGGGATTCGCCGCTGGGTTATCGCTTGCCGCTCGGCTCGCAGCCTTGGGTGAAAGCCGCGGAGTACCCGTTCATTCACCCCACGGACCCGAATCAGGACTTCCCTGAGCTGCCGGGTACCGACCAGCTACGGAATCACGCTCAACCGAAAACGGCTGACGAACGTGTGCCCGAGATCGACCAATCCGCCGACTGGCTGACTCGCACTGCGTTCTGCGCCGAAGCCCGAGAAGGCCGGTTGTACCTGTTCATGCCGCCGCTGGAGCGGGTCGAGGATTACCTCGAACTGGTTGCCGCCATCGAAGCCACCGCCGAGGAACTGCATTGCCCGGTTCTGCTGGAAGGCTATGAGCCACCGAGCGATCCGCGCCTGAGCAACTTCCGCATTACCCCGGATCCGGGGGTGATCGAGGTCAATGTCCAGCCGTCCGCGACCTGGGATGAGTTGGTGGAACGCACCGAATTCCTATACGAAGAGGCGCGCCAGACCCGGCTGACCACCGAGAAATTCATGATCGACGGCCGGCACACCGGCACCGGCGGCGGTAACCATTTCGTCCTGGGGGGCGCAACCCCGGCTGACTCGCCGTTTCTACGTCGTCCCGACCTGCTGCGCAGCCTGATCAGCTACTGGCATAACCACCCGTCCTTGTCCTACCTGTTTTCCGGGCTGTTCATCGGCCCGACATCCCAGGCACCGCGGGTGGACGAAGCGCGCAACGATTCGTTGTATGAACTGGAAATCGCTTTTGCACAGATGCCGAAGCCGGGTGAAGAGTGCCCGCCATGGCTGGTGGACCGCTTGCTGCGCAATTTGCTGATCGACGTGACCGGCAACACTCACCGTGCTGAATTTTGCATCGACAAACTCTATTCGCCGGACGGCGCCACCGGGCGCCTCGGCTTGCTGGAACTGCGAGCCTTTGAAATGCCGCCCCATGCGCGCATGAGCCTGGCTCAGCAGTTGTTGCTGCGGGCGCTGGTGGCGCGGTTCTGGCGCGAGCCTTATGCGCCGCCGAAGCTGGCGCGTTGGGGCACCGAACTGCACGACCGGTTCCTGCTGCCGCACTTCATCGAGCAGGATTTCGCCGATGTGATCGTCGACCTCAATGCCGCCGGTTATCCCGTGCGGGCCGAGTGGTTCGCGGCGCATCTGGAGTTCCGTTTTCCCAAGGTCGGCGACTACGCCGTCAGCGGCATCGAACTGGAATTGCGTCAGGCGCTGGAGCCTTGGCATGTGTTGGGCGAGGAGGGCAGCGCGGGCGGTACGGTGCGTTATGTGGATTCGTCCCTAGAGCGCTTGCAGGTCAAGCTTACGGGGCTACCGCCGCAACGTTATCTGCTGACCTGCAACGGCATTCCGGTGCCGTTGCAACCTACCGGTCGGGTCGGCGAGTTCGTCGCCGGTGTACGTTTCCGTGCCTGGCAACCATACAACTGCCTGCAGCCGACCATCCCGGTCCATGCGCCGCTGGTGTTCGATTTGCTCGACACCTGGATGGGGCGTTCTCTGGGCGGTTGTCAGTACCACGTCGCCCATCCGGGCGGGCGCAACTACGACAGCCTTCCGGTGAACGCCAATGAGGCCGAGAGCCGGCGAATGGCGCGTTTCTTCCGTATCGGACACACGCCTGGGAAACTTCCTGTACCGAAACTGGAAATCAACGACGAGCTGCCGATGACGCTCGATTTACGACGTTTCTAAACCGTACGCGACGCTCGGATTTTTCGTATATCCGGGCGTCATGAGCCTGCGGTAGTCTGATCGTTCTTTGCTGTCTGCCGAGCTTTCCATGCCTGACCTGCTTGACCGCTACCCGCTGACCGCGGGCACTTACCACGAACTGCTCGACGACAGCGGCGCCGTGCGCCCGCACTGGCGGCGGCTGTTCGATCAATTGCAACGCAGCACGCCAGCGCAACTGGTGCAGCGGCAGGCACTGCTGGCTCGGCAGATCCAGGAAAACGGCGTGACCTACAACGTCTACGCCGACCCCAAGGGGGCCGACCGGCCGTGGGAGCTGGACCTGCTCCCCCATGTGATTGCCGCCGATGAGTGGCAGCAGTTATCGGTCGGGATCGCGCAACGGGCGCGTTTGCTCAATGCTGTGCTGGCGGACCTGTACGGTCCGCAGCGTTTGATCGCCGAAGGCCTGCTGCCGGCTGAGCTGGTATTCGGTCACAACAATTTCCTTTGGCCGTGTCAGTGCATTGCACCGCCCGAGGGGGCCTTTCTGCATCTGTATGCCGTGGACTTGGCGCGCACGCCTGACGGTTGCTGGTGGGTGACCGCGGATCGCACTCAAGCGCCATCCGGTGCCGGTTACGCCCTGGAAAACCGCACCATCGTGTCCCGTGCCTTCCCCGAGCTGTACCGCGACTTGAAGGTGCGGCACCTGGCCGGGTTCTTCCGCACCCTTCAGGAAACCCTTGCCCGTCAGGCGCCGAGCGACGACGAAGTGCCGCTGGTGGTACTGCTGACTCCGGGGCGTTTCAACGAAAGCTATTTCGAACACTTGTATCTGGCTCGCCAGCTCGGCTATCCATTGGTGGAAGGCGGCGACCTGACCGTGCGCAATGCCACGGTATACCTGAAGACCTTGAGCGGCCTGCGCCGGGTTCACGCGATCATGCGTCGGCTCGACGATGACTTCTGCGATCCGCTGGAGCTGCGCACCGACTCGGCCCTTGGCGTGCCGGGGCTGCTCGAAGCGGTGCGTCAGGGCCGGGTGCTGGTGGCCAACGCCCTCGGCAGCGGCGTGCTGGAGTCGCCGGGGTTGCTGGGTTTCCTGCCGAAGATCAATCAGTTCCTGTTCGGTGAAGAACTGATCCTGCCGTCCATCGCGACCTGGTGGTGCGGTGAAGCGCCGGTGCTGGCCCAGGCCCTGGAAAAACTGCCGGAACTGTTGATCAAGCCGGCGTTTCCGTCACAGAGCTTCGCGCCGGTATTTGGTCGCGATTTGAGTGAAAAACAGCGCCAGGCTCTGGCCGAGCGCATGCAGGCACGGCCTTACGCCTATGTTGCGCAAGAATTGGCGCAACTGTCCCAGGCGCCGATCTGGCAGGCCGAAGGCGGACAGTTGCAACCGCGAGCCATCGGCATGCGCGTGTATGCGGTGGCCAGTCGGGAGGGTTATCGCGTGCTGCCCGGTGGCCTGACCCGGGTTGCCGCCGAGGCCGATGCCGAAGCGGTGTCGATGCAACGCGGTGGCGCGAGCAAGGACACCTGGGTGCTGGGCGATCGGCCGCCCAGCGGTGAACAATGGAGGGCCCAGCGCAACATTGGCGTTCACGATCTGGTGCGCCGCGATCCGTATCTGCCATCGCGGGTGGTCGAGAACCTGTTCTGGTTCGGTCGTTACTGCGAGCGCTGCGATGACAGCGCGCGGCTGCTGCGGGTCATGCTCGCACGCTATGTCGATGGCGATGACCCGCAAGCCCTGGAAGCGGCGGTCGATCTAGGTGAGCGCCTGAATCTGTTGCCGGAGGAGGGCGAGTTGCCGCAGCGATTGCTGGCGGCGCTGCTCGGCGATGATTGGCCGTTCAGCCTGCGCTCCAATCTGCAGCGTTTGCAGTGGGCGGCGTCGCAAGTACGCGGCAAGCTCTCGCGAGAGAACTGGCAAGCGCTGGTGGAGTTGCAGCGCGAGGCCATGGAGCTGGAAACCGAAGAGCCGGATTTCGGCGAGTTGCTGGATTTCCTCAACCGGTTGGTGATGTCGCTGGCGGCGTTGTCTGGTTTTGCCCTCGACGACATGACCCGGGATGAAGGCTGGCGCTTCCTGATGATCGGTCGACGGATCGAGCGGCTGCAATTTCTCAGCGGCAGCCTGGCCGCGTTTTTGCGCGGCGCCGGGGCTTTCGATCAGGCCGGGCTGGAGTGGCTGCTGGAACTGGGTAACAGCAGCATCACCTACCGCTCGCGGTACCTGGCGGTGGCGCAATTGATCCCGGTGCTCGACCTGTTGCTGCTCGATGAACAAAACCCGCACGCGGTGCTGTTCCAGTTGAAACTGGTGACCCGTACGTTGAAGCGCTTGAACGACGACTTCGGCGCGCCGCGCGAACCAGGTCTGCCGCAATTGGTGGAGCGGCTGGCGCGCTTCGATCTGGGCTGCCTGGAGAACTCGCTGTTCGGCCAGGCCAGTGTTCGCGCCGCTGTAGAAGGGCTGGCCGATCTGCTGCAGGAGATCGCCGATGCCAGCGGACAGGTGTCGGATCGCCTGGCCTTGCGCCATTTCGCCCATGTCGATGATGTCAGCCAGCGCACGGTGTCCGTCTGATGAGCGCCCATTACCAGATTTTCCACGACACCCATTATCACTACGACAGCCCGGTGTCCCTGGCCCAGCAACTAGCGCATCTGTGGCCGCGCGCCTGTGCCTGGCAGCGCTGCACCGAACAGCAGTTGCAGATCAGTCCCGAGCCGACTTCACGCCGGGATGAGCTGGATGTGTTCGGCAATCCGCTGACCCGGTTGGCGTTCGAGCGCCCCCACGATGAATTGCTGGTCAACGCTCGGCTCACCGTCGAAGTGCTGGAACGGCCGTCGCTGGACTTCAATCAATCGCCGGCCTGGGAAGAGACCTGCAACGCGCTGACCTACAGCACTCAACCACTCTCCCCAGAGCTGCTGGACGCCTGCCGTTACCGATTCGAATCGCCCTACGTGCATTTGAAGCGCAGTTTCGTCGAGTTCTCCGAAAGTTGCTTTCCTGCTGGTCGGCCATTGCTGTTGGGTGTTCAAGCATTGATGGAGAAGATCTTCAGCGAATTCACCTTCGACGCCGAGGCGACTCAAGTGGCGACGCCGCTGGTGGAAGTGCTGGAGCGGCGGCGTGGGGTTTGCCAGGACTTTGCCCATCTGATGCTCGCTTGCCTGCGCTCGCGCGGGTTGGCGGCGCGGTACATCAGCGGCTATCTGCTGACCCAGCCACCGCCGGGCCAGCCGCGGCTGATCGGCGCCGATGCGTCGCATGCCTGGGTGTCGGTGTTTTGCCCGGTGCTGGGGTGGGTGGATTTTGACCCGACCAACAATGTGCAACCGGCGCTGGAGCACATCACTCTGGCCTGGGGCCGGGATTTTTCCGATGTGTCGCCGTTGCGTGGAGTGATTCTGGGCGGTGGCAGCCATGATCCCGAGGTTAGGGTAACGGTAATGCCATTGGAGTAACGAAGATCCAGTGTGGGAGCGAGCTTGCTCCCACAGGGTATGTGCAGTTTTTTGAAGGGATTTCAGACTGGTCTGTGAGGGTCAGCAACATCGTTGCTGACCCTGGACACAGATCCGGTGGGCCTGATCAGATCATCGGGCCCTGAGGGTCTCAGGCGTCGGGCGCCTGATCTTTCGGTGCTTCAACATCACTTTCTGCGGCCACTTCACCTTCTGTATCCGGGTTCAGTGCGGCTGCTTCTTCTTCAGCTGTAGCTTTCTTGCGCTGAAGCTTTTCCTCTTTCTTCTGCTCCTTGGCCAAGTCTCTCTGACGTTTGGCGAAGGAATAATTAGGTTTAGCCATGGGCGATCCTCTGGGGTCGAAGGTGAGGTTGAGCGGCGCATATTCTGCCCTGTATCGGCACCGAGCCGTTAGCTGGGTTTTTGCTCGGTCCATTTTGGCGGCACCGAGGGTTGCCAGGCGTCCAATGCATCGAGCAGGGTTTGCGGCGATTCGCTCATTTGCAGCATGTCACGGTGTGCTTCGCGAACGAAGCCTTCGCCGACGATATGATCGAGAAAAGACGTCAATTTGCTGTAGAAACCGTTCACTTCCAGCAAACCCAGCGGCTTGCCGTGATAGCCGAGCTGGCCCCAGGTCCAGACTTCGAACAGCTCCTCCAGCGTGCCCAGGCCCCCAGGCAGGGCGATGAAGGCATCGCTGAGCTCAGCCATTCGCGCCTTGCGCGCATGCATGCCGTCGACCACTTCCAGGCGGGTCAGGCCACTGTGGCCGATTTCCTTGTCCTTGAGGCTCTGCGGGATGATCCCGATCACTTCACCACCGGCCGCCAGTGCGGCGTCGGCCACAATCCCCATCAGCCCGACGGCACCACCGCCATAGACCAGGGTCAGCTTGCGCTCGGCCAATGCTCGCCCCAGGGCGACAGCCGCTTCACGATAAGCCGGATTGGTGCCGGTGCTGGCACCGCAAAATACACAAACGGACGCTAAAGACATGCCTTACTCCATGGTCAATCAGGAGCACAGAGTAAAGGCAGGCTTGCATCGTTCCAAGGATTAAACCTCGCGTTCAGGTGTTTCGCAGGTGCCACTGGCACCGCAGGCGTAGGCGGCGAGCAAACTGCTCAATAAGCTGTTCAATGACATGACAGACGCTCCAAATGAGAGATGACGGCCCTGATGATAGGGCCGTCCCAGAGGTCTGGCTGGTAGATTGTTTCGATGGGTGTCATAGCCCGAAAGTTGTATACAATTTTTGATTCAGGTCATAGGAACTTGCGAAGATTTCAGGCAGTCTTCTGTCCATTAGCACTTTCGTTAACCCTGCCTTGGAGATTCACCATGTTTGCCAAACTTGTTGCGGTATCCCTGCTGACACTGGCCAGCAGCCAATTGATGGCTGCCGAGTGCAAGACGACCATCGACTCCACCGATCAGATGTCCTTCAACACCAAGGCCATTGAAATCGACAAAAGCTGCAAGACCTTCACCGTTGAACTGACCCACTCCGGCAGCTTGCCGAAAAACGTCATGGGCCATAACCTGGTGATCAGCAAAGAGGCTGACATGCAGCCGATCGCCACCGACGGCCTGGCGGCTGGCATCGACAAGAATTACCTGAAAGAAGGTGATACCCGCGTCATCGCTCACACCAAAGTCATTGGCGCTGGCGAAAAGGATTCTCTGACCATCGATGTATCGAAGCTCGATGCGGCCGGAAAATACGGCTTCTTCTGCTCGTTCCCGGGCCACATCTCGATGATGAAAGGCACTGTGACCCTGAAGTAAGGCGGGCTACCGCGTTATCGTTCTTCGCGAGCAAGCCCGCTCCCACATTGAATCTGTGTCGTATACAAATCAAATGTGGGAGCGGGCTTGCTCGCGAATGGGCCTTCAGCATCGACAAATGCTTAAGCCAAAGAAAAGCCCGCTGAGGATCAACTCCTCAGTGGGCTTTTTCGTTCATTCACGGTTCACGGCGCGAATGGCATCACCCGCTTGTGATGGGTCTTCTTGTACGTATCGCAGATGATCTTGAACGCTTCCTCCCGCACCGGTTCGCCATGCAGGAAGGCATCGATCTCGGCGTAGGTCACGCCGTGGGACGCTTCGTCCGGTTTGCCCGGCGACAGGTCTTCGAGGTCGGCGGTCGGGACTTTTTCCACCAGCGACTCCGGCGCGCCGAAGCTGCGGGCAATCGCCCGGACCTGATTTTTCACCAGGCCGCTCAGCGGGGCGAGGTCGCAGGCGCCGTCACCGAATTTGGTGAAGAAGCCCATTACCGCTTCCGCTGCGTGATCGGTGCCGATCACCAGGCCATGAGCCGCGCCGGCGATGGTGTATTGCGCGACCATGCGCATCCGCGCCTTGGTGTTGCCCAATACGAAATCCACCCAGACCGCTTGCTTGCCTTCAAACGCCGCCACTTCACTGGCCAGGGACTTGACCGCCGGGCCGATATTCACCGTATGGCGCTCGTCCGGGGCAATGAAGTCCACCGAGGCCTGGGCGTCGAGCTCATCGAACTGCGTCTGGTACGGCAGGCGCACGGCGATGAACTTGTAGCTGTCGTCACCGGTGCGCTCGCGCAGTTCACGCATGGCGCGCTGGGCCAGCAGGCCGGCGGTCAGTGAATCGACACCGCCACTGATGCCGAGCACCAGCGTCTTGAGCCCGGAATTGACCAGGCAATCCTGAATGAAAGTGATCCGCCGGGCGACTTCAGCCTCGAGGGCGAGTTGATCTGCGAAGGGCGGTTGGACCTTGAGCTGTTCAGCAATCTCACGCTGTACGGCTTGCATGAATTCACTCCTTGCTTGATGTACTGGAAAGGGTGGCAGGTACTTGGAAAACGTGTCGCAAATAGGCGACGAAATTCGGGTCTTTGCAGTGAGTCTTGCCAGGCTCATCAGAAATCTTGGCCACCGGTTGGCCGTTGCACGCAGTCATTTTAAGCACGATGCTCATCGGTTCGACACCCGGAATATCGCAGGTCAGGTTAGTGCCGATACCGAAGCTGACATTGATCCGACCGCGCAACGCCCGAAAAATCTCCAGAGACTTGGGCAACGTCAGGCTGTCGGAAAACACCAGGGTCTTGCTCATCGGGTCGATGCCCAACTTGTGGTAGTGGGCGATGGCTTTTTCCGCCCAGAGCACCGGATCACCGGAATCGTGACGCAAGCCGTCGAAGAGCTTGGCAAAGAACAGGTCGAAATCGCTGAGGAAGGCATCGGAAGTGATGCAGTCGGTCAGGGCGATCCCCAACAGGCCACGGTACTCGCGGACCCAGCAGTCGAGGGCGGCAATCTGGCTGTCGATCAGTCGCGGACCGAGTTGCTGGTGGGCCATGATCCACTCATGGGCCATGGTGCCCAATGGCTTCATGTCCAGCTCCCGGGACAGGTGCACGTTGCTGGTGCCGACGAAACGACCGGGGAAGTCATGCTTGAGCACGTTCACCACTTCTTCCTGCACGCGGTACGAGAAGCGCCGGCGAGTGCCGAAATCGGCTACCTGCAACTCGGACAATTCATCGCTGCCGGCGTTGGCGGTCAGCCAGTCGAACTTGCGATAGAGCTGCTCGCGGGCCTGTTCCAGGACGATTTCCCGGTAGCGATAGCGGTTGCGCACTTCACTGACCATGGCCAGCAGCGGCACTTCGAACAGAATCACGTGCAGCCATGGCCCGCGCAGGCGGATGAACAATTCGCCGTTCTCAATGCCGGTGTGGATATAACGCAGATTGAAACGGAACAGCCCGAGAAAACGCAGGAAATCCGGTTTCAGAAAACTGATGCGCTCCAGGAAACTCAACTGATCGGCGCTCAGGCTCAGCTCGGCCAGGCGTTCGATCTGGAAGCGGATTTCCGCCAGATACGGGCGCAGGTCCTCGCTGTTACGGCAACGAAACTCCCATTCGACTTCCACGTTAGGGTAGTTGTGCAGCACCGCCTGCATCATCGTCAGTTTGTAGAAGTCGGTGTCGAGCAGGTTCTGCACGATGCGATCGGCAAACACACTCTCGCTCATAACGGGGTTCTCCAGGCGGGCCGCGGTCTGTGGCAGCGACGTTGCAGCTGTTTCAATGAATGGGGCTAGTGGCGCATATCAGCGGTGAGGATTGCCAGCAATTTTTTGGATCGCAGCAGATCCGTGGGGGAGCGGGCTTGCTCGCGAAGGGGCCGGCACATTCAATATCAATGTTGAATGACACACCGCTTTCGCGAGCAAGCCCGCTCCCACAGGTATCAGGTACAACCCTAAATTTGTGGCATGTCCGGACTATCGAGCTGCTCCAGCATCCACTTCACAAAATCCCGTACCTTGGGCACTTCCGCCGCATGCTCCGGGTACGCCAGGTAATAGGCGTCGGTGCTGGGCATTGCATGCTTCCAGGGAATGACCAGTTTGCCGTCGGCCAATTCCTCTTCCACCAGAAACTTCGGCAATAGCGCCACGCCGCAGCCGACCTGGGCGGCGCGGATGCACATATAGAATGTTTCGAAACGCGGGCCGTGGTAGCTGTGTTCGGTGTGGTAGCCCTGGCTGTCGAACCAGTCATGCCAGGCCTGGGGCCGGGAGGCGTTTTGCAGCAGGACCAGGTCGGTAAGCTGCGTAGGATCGGTGAACGGCGTGTCCGGCAGACTGCCCGGTGCGCACACAGGAACAAGCTCTTCGCCAAACAGCTTCAGGCATTCGGTGCCGGGCCGTGAGCCTTGGCCGAAATAAAACGCCAGGTCACTACGACCTTGCAGCAGATCGTCGGCCTCCTGTTCGCTGCACAGGTCCAGATGAATTGACGGATGACGCAGACGCCAGCCTTTCAGACGGGGCACCAGCCAGCGTGCACCGAAGGTCGGAGGCGTGGAGACACGCAAGACTTCGGTGTCACCGCCGTAAGAGCGCAGGTAATGGGTCGACATTTCGACTTGGGTGAGGATTTTTCGTACTTCCACCAAGTACAAATCCCCCGCCGGGGTCATTTGCAAACGGCGGCGCACCCGACGGAACAGCAGGTGCTGCAACAATTCTTCGAGTTGCGCGACCTGCTTGCTCACGGCGCTCTGCGTCAGGTTCAGCTCTTCGGCAGCACGGGTGAAGCTCAAATGCCGGGTCACCGCTTCGAAACACTGCAGCGCAGTGATCGACGGCAAATAGCGTTTATTCAGCATCGGTTCTCCTTGTTCTTGTCGCTCTACTGGCACTTTACGTTGCCGGCAGATTCACAGCATGAATAAACGGAATGATATCTCGCTTAATCGTCGTTTGTTGGAGAACCTCGGGAGCGCTAAAACTACAGGCCTGATCAGTCGAATCAATCCGGCTGTACGTTTCTGTTTTTCTGCTTGAGGAGTGACCCCATGGTTGCCGCATTGCTTGATCGTCTTGGTGTAAACCAGGCCCTGTACCAGAACGGCAAAGTGCCGGTGCACTCGCCGATCGATGGCAGCCGTATTGCTGCCGTGAACTGGGAAGGGGCTGCTGAAGTCGAGCAGCACATCAGTCGCGCAGATCATGCGTTCGAACTGTGGCGCAAGGTTCCGGCACCGCGCCGTGGCGAACTGGTGCGTCAATTGGGCGACATCCTGCGTGAATACAAGGCCGATCTCGGTGAGCTGGTGTCCTGGGAGGCCGGCAAGATCACTCAGGAAGGCCTGGGTGAAGTTCAGGAAATGATCGACATCTGCGACTTCGCGGTCGGTCTGTCCCGTCAGCTGTACGGCTTGACTATCGCCTCCGAGCGTCCTGGCCACCACATGCGCGAAACCTGGCACCCGTTGGGCGTCGTTGGCGTGATCAGCGCGTTCAACTTCCCGGTTGCCGTCTGGGCCTGGAACGCGACGCTGGCGCTGGTCTGCGGTAACCCGGTGATCTGGAAGCCCTCGGAGAAAACCCCGTTGACCGCGCTGGCCTGCCAAGCGCTGTTCGATCGCGTCCTGAAGAACTTCAGCGATGCCCCGCCGCACCTGAGCCAAGTGATCATCGGTGGCCGCGATGCTGGCGAAGCCCTGGTCGATGACCCGCGTGTCGCGCTGGTCAGCGCCACCGGCAGCACCCGCATGGGCCGCGAAGTGGCGCCGAAAATCGCTGCGCGTTTCGCCCGCAGCATCCTGGAACTGGGCGGTAACAACGCGATGATCCTCGGCCCGAGCGCCGATCTGGACATGGCCGTACGGGCGATTCTGTTCAGCGCCGTCGGCACTGCCGGTCAACGTTGCACCACCTTGCGTCGGTTGATCGCTCACGAGTCGGTTAAAGAAGACATCGTCACCCGCCTGAAAGCCGCTTACTCCAAGGTGCGCATTGGCCATCCTCTGGAAGGTAACCTGGTCGGGCCGCTGATCGACAAGAACAGCTTCGAAAACATGCAGGAAGCGCTGGAGCAGGCCTTGAGTGAAGGCGGTCGGGTGTTTGGCGGCCAGCGTCAGCTGGAAGACAAATTCCCCAACGCTTACTACGTTTCGCCAGCCATCGTCGAAATGCCGGAGCAGAGCGACGTGGTGCGCGACGAAACCTTCGCGCCGATTCTGTACGTGATCGGATACACCGATTTCGAAGAGGCATTGCGCCTGAACAACGCCGTGCCACAAGGGCTGTCGTCATGCATTTTCACCACTGACGTGCGTGAAGCCGAGCGGTTTATGTCGGCGGTGGGCAGCGATTGCGGCATCGCCAACGTCAACATCGGCCCGAGCGGCGCGGAAATCGGCGGCGCGTTTGGCGGCGAGAAGGAAACGGGCGGCGGTCGTGAGTCGGGTTCCGATGCATGGCGCGGGTACATGCGCCGTCAGACCAACACCGTGAACTATTCGCTGGAGCTGCCGTTGGCTCAGGGCATTACGTTCGACTAAACCTCAAATCGAACAGTGATCCAATGTGGGAGCGGGCTTGCTCGCGAATGCGGTCTGGCAGTCACATCAATGTTGGATGTGCTGCCGTCTTCGCGGGCAAGCCGGCTCCCACAGGGAAATGGTGTGTTGGTTAGGTTTCATTTTCGGAGTCTGGCAATGCCGTTACGCGAAGAATGTCTTTGGGAAAAACTGACGCCGCAAAGGCCCGACCACGCGGCGCTCAAAGGGGAAGTGACGGTGGATGTCTGCGTCATCGGTGCCGGTTTTACCGGGCTGTCGGCGGCGGTGCATCTGCTGGAACAAGGCAAAAGTGTCTGTGTGCTGGAAGCACATCGCGCCGGGCATGGCGGTTCGGGGCGTAACGTCGGGCTGGTCAACGCCGGGATGTGGATTCCTCCGGACGAAATCGAAGCAGGGTTTGGCGAGACAGTCGGCAGTCAGCTCAACCGTATGCTTGGTGCGGCGCCGTCGCTGGTGTTCAGTCTGGTCGACAAATACAACATCGATTGCCAGTTACGCCGCGAAGGCACGCTGCACATGGCGCACAACGCCCGTGGCGAAGCGGATCTGCGAAGTCGTGAAGAGCAATGGAAGCGCCGCGGAGCACCGGTGGAGTTGCTGACCGGCGATGCCTGCGAACAAGCCACGGGCACCAAAAAGATCGCCGCCGCATTGCTCGACCGACGGGCCGGCACAATCAACCCGATGGCCTACACCACGGGACTGGCCAATGCGGCCATCGGTCTCGGCGGTCAGTTGTTCGACCATTCCCCGGTGACCCGGCTCGAACGTCAGGGGCAGCGCTGGTCGGTGCAGACCGCCCAGGGTTCGGTGCTGGCCGAGCAGGTGGTGATCGCCTCCAATGCCTACACCGAAGGTGACTGGACGGAGCTGCGTCGCAACTTCTTCCCCGGTTATTACTATCAAGTGGCCTCGGTGCCGCTGACCGAAGAGGCTGCGCAACGGATTCTGCCCGGTGGCCAGGGTTCCTGGGACACCCGGCAGGTGCTCAGCAGCATCCGTCGCGATGCCGAAGGGCGGTTGTTGCTCGGCAGCCTGGGCAATGGCAATCAGAAACCGACCTGGTTCCTTAAAGCCTGGGCCGACCGGGTTCAACAGCATTATTTCCCCTACCTGAAACCGGTGGAGTGGGAGTGCACCTGGACTGGCTGTATCGCCTTTACTCCCGATCATTTGATGCGTCTGTTCGAACCGGCGCCAGGTCTGGTGGCCGTTACCGGTTACAACGGTCGAGGCGTGACCACCGGTACAGTAGTCGGCAAAGCCTTCGCCGACTATTTGTGTAACGGAAATCCGCAAGCCTTGCCGATTCCCTTTGCACCCATGCAGCCATTGGCGGGTGTGGGGCTGAGAAGCTGTCTATATGAGGCTGGATTTTCGCTGTATCACGCGGGCCAGTGCCTGCGGATCGTGATTTGATTGTCGAAATATGTTGCTGGAAGCGGCGCTTTTCGACGAAGCGGCTAGCCTGTAATGGTGCGGGTTGTAGCAATTGCGCACCAGCAGTGTGCAGTTCGGTGACGCAGGCTGTTACAGGCAGGTTGCACATCGTTTGGCGTCGTGGTTGCAATGATGGCGCGTGCGGGTTGCGCCTTAAAAAATAAAAGGTATCACCTCCCGCGGTTTAGACGGTTGCACACCCAATGAAAATGGGATCGAAACAGTCGAAATAACAAGAAAGCAGCGACTTTTTTCAGAATAAAAAACCGATGGCACGGCCCTTGCTCTGAGCATTCAGTGAAGTCGCAGTGCCAACTAAAAAAAACCTTGGAGCACCACCTCATGTCCCAGACGTTTTACAAGAAAGGCTTTCTGGCCCTCGCAGTGGCAGCTGCGTTGGGTGTTTCTGCGTTTGCACAGGCTGATGTGAAAATCGGTGTGGCGGGTCCGATGACAGGTGCCAACGCGGCATTTGGCGAGCAGTACATGAAGGGTGCACAGGCAGCCGCTGATGCGGTCAACGCAGCCGGCGGTGTCAATGGGGAAAAAATCGTACTGGTCAAAGGCGATGACGCCTGCGAACCGAAACAGGCTGTGACGGTCGCCAAGGACCTGACCAACCAGAAAGTCGCCGGCGTGGTCGGTCACTTCTGCTCCTCGTCGACCATCCCGGCCTCCGAGATCTACGACGAAGCGGGCATCATCGCAATCACTCCAGGCTCCACCAACCCACAGGTCACCGAACGCGGCCTGAGCGCCATGTTCCGTATGTGCGGCCGTGACGACCAGCAAGGCATCGTCGCCGGCGACTATATCGTCGACGTGCTCAAGGGCAAGAAAGTTGCCGTGCTGCACGACAAAGACACCTATGGCCAAGGTCTGGCGGATGCCACCAAGGCTCAGCTGATCAAGCGTGGCGTAACACCAGTGCTGTATGAAGGCCTGACTCGCGGCGAGAAAGACTTCAGCGCCGTGGTCACCAAGATCCGTGCGGCCGGTGCCGATGTTGTCTACTTCGGCGGTTTGCACCCAGAGGCTGGTCCGCTGGTTAAACAGCTGCGTACCGAAGGCCTGAAAGACGTGAAGTTCATGTCCGATGACGGCATCGTGACCGACGAACTGGTGACCACTGCCGGCGGCCCACAATACGTCGACGGCGTGCTGATGACCTTTGGCGCCGACCCACGCCTGCTGCCAGACAGCAAGACTGTCGTGGACGAGTTCCGCAAAAAAGGCACTGAGCCTGAAGGCTACACGCTCTACGCCTACGCTTCGGTTCAGGCCCTGGCGGCTGGTTTCAATGGCGCCAAGTCCAACAAGGGCGACGATGCGGCCAAATGGCTGAAAGCCCACCCGGTAAAAACCGTGATGGGTGAGAAGACCTGGGACTCCAAAGGCGACCTTAAAGTCTCCGACTATGTGGTTTACCAGTGGGACAAGGACGGTAAATACCACCAACTGGAAAAACAGAAGTGATATGAGCTGCTGATCTGCCCGACGCCGCGTGCGCCGGGCAGTCAAAGAGCATGTCCGTGCAGTACCTGTCTTTTCTCGTAGAGCTGCACACCAGCGTGTTGCATCGGCGGCTGAACCCCGGTCCGTTGCAACTGGCTTCTGTGCAGTCTCTCAAGTGCGTGAGATTGCGTTATGGATGGTATTTTCCTGCAGCAACTGGTCAACGGCCTGACCCTCGGGTCGGTCTATGGCCTGATCGCCATCGGCTACACAATGGTCTATGGCATCATCGGCATGATCAACTTCGCCCATGGCGAGGTTTACATGATTTCTGCGTACCTCGCGGCGATCAGTCTGGCTCTGCTGGCATACTTCGGTATTGAATCCTTTCCTCTGCTGATGCTCGGCACACTGGTATTCACCATTGTCGTCACTGCGGTGTATGGCTGGGTCATCGAGCGCGTCGCCTACAAACCGCTACGCAACTCCACTCGACTGGCACCGCTGATCAGTGCCATCGGTATTTCGCTGATCCTGCAAAACTATGCACAGATTGCCCAGGGTGCCCGTCAACAGGGTGTACCCACACTGCTGACCGGTGCATGGCGAGTCGAGGTCGGGAGTGGCTTCGTCCAGCTCACCTACACCAAGATCTTCATTCTGGTTGCCGCGTTCGTCGGCATGGGATTGCTGACCTACGTCATCAAGTACACCAAACTCGGCCGCATGTGCCGTGCCACCCAGCAAGACCGCAAGATGGCTTCGATTCTGGGGATCAACACCGATCGGGTGATTTCCTATGTGTTCATCATCGGTGCAGCAATGGCGGCCCTGGCCGGCGTGCTGATCACCATGAACTACGGCACGTTCGACTTCTATGCGGGCTTCGTCATCGGGATCAAGGCGTTCACCGCGGCGGTACTCGGCGGCATTGGCTCACTGCCCGGCGCCATGCTGGGAGGGATCATTCTCGGGATCTCCGAGTCGCTGTTCTCGGGGCTGGTCAACTCGGATTACAAAGACGTTTTCAGCTTCTCGCTGCTCGTTCTTGTTCTGGTCTTTCGGCCTCAAGGCCTGCTCGGCCGTCCTCTTGTGTCGAAGGTGTAAGCGATGTCTTCAACCACTAAAACCATTGATGTCAAAAAAAGCCTGGTTGACGCGATTCTTGCCGGCCTTATCGCCCTGATTGTGTTCGGCCCGATTGTTGGCGTGGTCCTCGACGGCTACGGCTTCAACCTGCAACCGACGCGCGTGGCGTGGATAGTCGCCATCGTCATGGCTGGCCGCTTTGCCCTGAGCCTGTTCTTGCAAACCCCCAAAGGCCTGAGAATTCTCGAAGGCTTCGAGAGCACCGGCTCCGGGGTTCATGTTCTGGCGCCTGATTACAAATCCCGGTTGCGCTGGGTCGTCCCGCTGGTGATCGTTGTTGCCGTGGTATTCCCGTTCTTCTCCAACTCTTACCTGTTGGGCGTGGTCATTCTTGGATTGATCTACGTGCTGCTGGGGCTGGGGTTGAACATCGTGGTCGGTCTGGCCGGTCTGCTCGATTTGGGTTATGTGGCGTTCTACGCCATCGGTGCTTACGGCCTTGCGCTCGGTTACCAATACCTGGGGCTGGGCTTCTGGACCGTATTGCCGCTGGCGGCGATCACCGCCGGATTGGCCGGGTGCATCCTGGGCTTCCCGGTGTTGCGCCTGCACGGTGATTACCTGGCGATCGTGACCCTGGGGTTCGGTGAAATCATCCGGTTGATCCTCAATAACTGGCTGTCCCTGACCGGTGGCCCGAATGGCATGGCGGCGCCGTTGCCAACTTTCTTCGGTCTCGAATTCGGTAAACGAGCGAAGGACGGCGGGGTACCTTTTCATGAGTTCTTCGGCATCGCCTACAACCCGGATGTGAAGTACTACTTCATTTATACGGTGTTGTTCCTGGTGGTCATGGCCGTGCTGTACATCAAGCATCGCTTGACCCGCATGCCGGTCGGTCGCGCATGGGAAGCCTTGCGTGAAGACGAAATCGCCTGTCGCTCCATGGGGCTGAATCACGTACTGGTCAAACTGTCGGCGTTCACCATCGGCGCATCGACGGCGGGTCTGGCCGGCGTGTTTTTCGCGACCTACCAGGGCTTTGTGAACCCGACCTCGTTCACCTTCTTCGAATCGGCATTGATCCTCGCCATCGTGGTACTTGGCGGCATGGGTTCGACCATCGGCGTGGTGATGGCCGCATTCGTGCTGACCGTCGCCCCGGAACTGCTGCGCGGCTTCGCTGAATATCGCGTGCTGCTGTTCGGCATCCTGATGGTGTTGATGATGATCTGGCGACCGCGCGGACTGATTCGGATCAGCCGCACCGGTGTGGCCCCGCGTAAAGGAGTAGCGCCATGAGTGAAGTCGTACTCTCGGTCGAAAATCTGATGATGCACTTCGGTGGCATCAAGGCGCTGAGTGACGTCAGCCTGAAGGTCAAACGCAATTCGATCTTCGCGTTGATCGGCCCCAATGGCGCGGGCAAGACCACCGTGTTCAACTGCTTGACCGGGTTCTACAAAGCGACCGGCGGGCATATCGAACTCAATACCCGTGGGGTGAAAACCGACGTCATTAAAATGCTCGGGGAGCCGTTCAAGGCAATCGATTTCGTTTCGCCAAAAAGCTTCATCGGCCGGCTTCACTACAAGATGTTCGGTGGCACGCACCTGATCAACCGTGCCGGTCTGGCGCGGACTTTCCAGAACATTCGCCTGTTCAAGGAGATGTCGGTGCTGGAAAACCTGTTGGTAGCCCAGCACATGTGGGTCAACCGCAACATGCTGGCCGGTATCCTCAACACCAAGGGGTACCGCAAGGCCGAAAGCGATGCGCTGGACCACGCGTTCTACTGGCTGGAAGTGGTGGACCTGGTGGACTGCGCCAACCGCCTGGCCGGTGAACTGTCCTACGGTCAGCAACGCCGTCTGGAAATCGCCCGGGCCATGTGCACCCGGCCGCAGATCATCTGCCTCGACGAACCGGCCGCCGGCCTCAACCCTCAGGAAACCGAAGCGCTGAGCGCGATGATCCGGCTGCTGCGTGACGAGCATGATCTGACCGTGGTGCTGATCGAACACGACATGGGCATGGTCATGAGCATTTCCGACCACATCGTGGTGCTGGACCACGGCGTTGTCATCGCCGAGGGCGGGCCCGAAGCGATCCGACACGATCCGAAAGTGATTGCCGCCTACCTGGGCGCCGACGAAGAGGAACTGGTATGAGTCAACCGATCCTCGAACTGAAAGAGATCGACGTGTTCTACGGACCGATCCAGGCCTTGAAGAAAGTCTCGTTGCACATCAATGAAGGGGAGACTGTCAGCCTGATCGGCTCCAATGGTGCCGGCAAGTCGACTCTGCTGATGTCGATTTTCGGCCAGCCACGGGCGGCTGATGGGCAAATCGTCTATCAGGGTGTGGATATCACTCACAAGTCGTCCCACTACATCGCCTCCAACGGTATCGCTCAATCGCCGGAAGGTCGGCGGGTGTTCCCTGACATGACCGTCGAGGAAAACCTGTTGATGGGTACCATTCCAATCGGTGACAAGTACGCCAAGGAAGACATGCAGCGCATGTTCGAGTTGTTTCCACGGCTCGAAGAGCGGCGTACCCAACGTGCCATGACCATGTCGGGCGGCGAACAGCAAATGCTCGCCATCGCCCGGGCGCTTATGAGCCGGCCGAAGCTGTTGCTGCTCGATGAGCCGAGTCTGGGGCTGGCGCCGATTGTGGTGAAACAGATCTTCGCGACTCTGCGGGAACTGGCCAAGACAGGGATGACCATTTTCCTGGTGGAGCAGAACGCCAACCACGCCCTCAAGCTGTCGGACCGGGCATATGTGATGGTCAACGGTCAGATCCGCCTCAGCGGCACCGGCAAGGAGCTGCTGGTGAACGAGGAAGTGCGTAACGCCTACCTCGGCGGGCACTGAGTTCAGCCTCGCGGCAACAAGCCCCGACGAGCAATCGCCGGGGCTTTTTTCTATCTATCAAACATCACTCGCCCCGTGGGAGCGGGCTTGCCCGCGAAGGCGGTGTGCCAGGCAACATTGATGTCGAATGACACTCCCTCTTCGCGGGCAAGCCCGCTCCCACAGGGACTGCGGAAAATTGTGGAAAACAATATTCACGACCTCGTAAAGCGCGACATAAAGCCGCTGCAAATTGCTGTTTTATCAAGGTTTTGACTTGTCCCCGTTTGCTGTGGAGCTGGCTGTGAATAACGTGGGAGTAGCTGGCTGCAAGCCTTTGAATCCGTGGCTTACAGAGATGTGGTTGTTTTTTGATCAGGTGTTTTTGACGGACCTCGAGCCGGCTTTGTCAACCTTTTTGTTAGGGGTGGACAGGGTACGAATCGAGGTGGGCAAGCCTGTGGATAAGTCTGTGATTAAACTCTGGAAAGACTCGGCTGAGGGCCGTGGTTACTGGCTTGGCGCCATCGTCGGTTTGACCGCTCGGTCGTGCAAATTGCCCGGGGTTACACAACAGATGCCACAGGGTCAAGGAAAAAACTTTCTAATCTGCCCGCAAAGCCTTGTGAATAGCGGCTTTCAGCTTTTCCACTTGCCCCCGGAAACTGTGGACCGGCCTGTGGATAAGGTGCGCGTACATGGCTGTAAGCCACGGTCTATATGGCGTTGCCGGCATTGATCGTTTTTTGTACGGTTTTTGCGACGGTTGCCGCTGTGGGCAAGGCCGGGCATGCTGGTAACTGATTTTCTAATTCAGGGCTGTCGATCAGCCGTAGCAAGGAGAACACGATGTCCAACACCCTGTTTATTACCGGCGCGACCTCCGGTTTTGGTGAAGCCTGTGCCCGTCGTTTTGCCGAGGCTGGCTGGAAACTGGTGCTGACAGGTCGTCGTGAAGAGCGCCTCAATGCCCTGTGCGCCGAGCTGTCGAAGCAGACCGAGGTCCATGGCCTGGTGCTCGACGTACGCGATCGCAAGGCCATGGAGGAGGCGATTGCCAACCTGCCGCCGTCCTTCGCCAAACTGCGCGGGCTGATCAACAACGCTGGCCTGGCCCTGGGCGTTGACCCGGCGCCCAAGTGCAATCTTGATGATTGGGACACCATGGTCGACACCAACATCAAAGGTTTGATGTACAGCACTCGCTTGCTGCTGCCGCGTCTGATCGCCCATGGTCGTGGCGCCAGCATCGTCAACCTCGGCTCCATCGCCGGCAACTACCCGTACCCGGGCAGCCACGTGTACGGCGCGAGCAAGGCGTTCGTCAAACAGTTCTCCCTGAACCTGCGTTGCGACCTGCAAGGTACGGGCGTGCGGGTCAGCAATATCGAGCCGGGCCTATGTGAGAGCGAGTTCTCGCTGGTGCGTTTCGCCGGTGACCAGGAACGTTACAACGCGACTTACGCCGGTGCCGAGCCGATCCAGCCGCAAGACATCGCCGAGACCATTTTCTGGGTGCTCAATGCACCGGCCCACATCAATATCAACAGCCTCGAACTGATGCCGGTGAGCCAGACCTGGAGCGGGTTTGCCATTGAGCGTGATGGCGGCAAGGCGTAATTGTGGCGAGGGGGCTTGCCTGTGGCGAGGGGGCTTGCCCCCGTTCGGGTGCGAAGCAGCCGCCTGCGATGCAACTGATAAAACACTAGGGCTGCTGCGCAGCCCAACGGGGGCAAGCCCCCTCGCCACAAAAAACTCAGGCGAGATACTCGACCAACCCGCGATAACAGGTCGCCAAGTGATAAGGCGTGGTCGAAGGCATGTCCTTGCGGCTCACTTCGCCCTGCTCGTCGCGACACTCATACCAGCCGCCTGCATGCAGAAAACGCTGTTGCAACGCCTGCAATTGGCGCTGTACAGAGGCTTCGCTGCCCGGACGCAAGGTCAGGGCGCGCAGGTATTCGGCCTGGGCCCAGATGCGTTGGGTCGCGTCGCGTGGGCGGTCGTCCAGTTCCAGCATTGCGCGCACGGCACCGGTCTGCTGATCGATGCCCCGTTGTTCGGTGAGCGTAAACGCGCGCTCCAGCGAGGCGTGCAGTTTCGAACCGCGCAGCAATGGCGAGGACTCCAGCAGGAAATACCATTCGAACTGATGGCCCGGCTCGAACCAGTTATCCACAGCGCCCAGCGGCTTTTCCATCAATACCGCGTGTTGCGGGTCGATGAAGCGCTTGTGCATGGCTGTGCATAACTCGAGGAGCGCTTTTTGTACGGCCACGTCTTCGCGCACCGAAAGGGTGGCAAGGAAGGCTTCGGCCAAATGCATCAAGGGATTCTGCAGCGGCCCGGACTCGAGCGAGGACCAATCCCGGTCAAGGCTGGCCTCGTACAGGCCGTCGCCCGTGGCGAAACGCCGCGCAACCACTTCCAGCGCGGCGTTGAGTACCGACTCCGCCAGTGGTTCGCGAACCTTGTCCCAGTAATGGGCGCAGGCAAACAGGATGAAGGCGTGGGTGTAGAGGTCTTTGCGCTGATCCAGCGGCGCACCTTGCGGGTCGATGCTGTAGAACCAGCCGCCATGCTCGGCATCGTGGAAATGCCGCTGCAAGGAACGAAACAGCGCCGCCGCACGCTCTTCGGCCTGGGGCACCTGGCCGATCAGGCTGGAAAACAGGTACAGCTGCCGCGCGCAGGCCATGGCCCGGTAGCGCTGAGGGGGCAGTGGTCGATGCTCGGCGTCCAGCGCTTCATAAGGCAATGCCATGTCGGCGTTCCAGCCGGGACCTTGCCAGAGCGGCACGATCACGTTCTGGAAGTGCTGTTGCACCGAGGCGAACAGGGTGGTCAATTCAGGCTGGGAGGCAGAGCGGGAAACAGGGAGCATTGGCTGGCGTCGTCACGGCAGGGGCGATTGCGCGACATGGTAGCAGAGAGGCAGGCTTGAGAGAGGCGGTGTCTGATCGGACGCTATCGCGGGCAAGCCCGCTCCCACAGGGATCTTTCGGTATTCACACAACCTGTCCGGCAGCGAATATCCTGTGGGAGCGGGCTTGCCCGCGAAGGGGCCAATCCAGACGCTAGAATTAACCCGCCAGCAACCACACCCCGGTCGCCGCCGACGCCGCACCCGCCAGCCGAACCAGCGGCGCCGCGGCCTGAGGCAAGAGGCGAACCACCGCATAACCCGCGGCATGCAACGCCGCTGTCGCCACCACAAACCCTGCGGCATACGCCCAGGGACTGGACATGTCCGGCAATTCCAAACCATGCGCCACGCCATGAAACAGCGCGAACAACGCGGTCGCCGCCACCGCCAGGCTCAATGGCGGACGCACTGCCAACGCCACCGCCAGGCCCAGCGCCAATACCGATGCCGCAATCCCGCTTTCCAGCGCCGGCAGGTCCAGCCCTTCAAAACCCAACAAACCGCCGATCAGCATGGTGCCGACGAACGTGCACGGCAGCACCCAGCGCGCGGCGCCTTTCTGCTGCGCGGCCCATAACCCTACGGCAACCATCGCCAGCAAGTGATCGAGGCCACCGATCGGATGGCTGATGCCGGCGATCAGGCCATTATCGCCATGGCCCGGGTGGGCGAAGGCGATGGCCGGGGTCAACAGCAGGGCCATGGCGCCCAGAATGCGTTTCAGTGTCATGGATTAGCTTCCTTGTTGATAAGTGTGAGCGTGATCAGGCCGCCGTCAGCAAGCCCTGGCGTTCGATGAAGGCGATGATTTCTTCAAGGCCCTGGCCGGTTTTCTGGTTGCTGAAGACAAACGGCTTGCCGTTGCGCATGCGTTGGGTGTCGCTGTCCATCATCTCCAGCGACGCGCCCACCAGTGGGGCCAGGTCGATCTTGTTGATCACCAGCAAGTCGGATTTGCAGATCCCCGGCCCGCCTTTGCGCGGCAGCTTGTCGCCGGCCGAGACATCGATCACGTAAATGGTCAGGTCGGACAGTTCCGGGCTGAAGGTGGCCGAGAGGTTGTCGCCCCCGGACTCCACCAGAATCAGGTCCAGCCCCGGAAAGCGCCGGTTCAGTTGATCCACGGCTTCGAGGTTGATCGAGGCATCTTCGCGGATCGCCGTGTGCGGGCAGCCGCCGGTTTCCACGCCGATGATCCGCTCCGGCGCCAAGGCTTCGTTGCGCACCAGAAAGTCGGCGTCTTCGCGGGTGTAGATGTCGTTGGTCACGACGGCCAGGTTGTAGCGTTCGCGCAGGGCCAGGCACAGGGCCAGGGTCAGGGCGGTTTTGCCGGAGCCGACCGGGCCGCCGATGCCGACGCGCAGGGGTTGTGTGTTCATGTGCTTCTCCAAACTAAAAGGCCCTAGGAACGGAACAGACGGCTGTACTGGCGCTCATGGGCCATGCACGCCAGGGACAGGCCGAAAGCGGCACTGCCGAAGTGTTCGGGATTGATTCGGGTGGCGTCTTGCTGCGCCTGTTGCAGCAACGGCAGCAGTTCGCTGGTCAGGCGTTGTGCGGCTTGCTGGCCCAACGGGAGGGTCTTCATCAACACCGCCAGTTGGTTTTCCAGCCAGCTCCAGAGCCAGGCGGCCAGCGCGTCTTGCGGGCTGATGTTCCAGGCGCGAGCCGCCAGCGCCCAGCCGAGGGCCAGATGCGGTTCGGGGCGTTGGTCAAGAAAGGCCCGGGCCGGCGCATCCAGTTCCGGCAAGCCGTTGAGCAGTTGCTGCAGCGAATAACCCATCTGCCGGCTCTCCTGATGCAGCTCGCGGGTTTCGCGGCTGGCGCGATGTTCTTCGCAGCGTTGCAGCAACTCGGCCCAGTTTTCTTCGGCGGCGGCGGTGCAATGGGCGAGCAGTAGCGGTGCTTCGAAACGCGCCAGGTTCAACAGCAACTGATCGCTGATCCAGCGTCGCGCGCTGTCGGGATCATTGACCCGGCCGTTATCCACCGCCATTTCCAGGCCCTGGGAATAGCTGTAGCCGCCAATCGGCAGCTGCGGACTGGCCAGGCGCAGCAGCGCCCAGGCTGGGTTCATAAACGCACGCCGAACTGGTGCAGTTTCGGCGGGTAGTTGAAGTCCTCGTCACCGTGGCGCGAGTGGTGATGGCCACCACCGTAGGCACCGTGTTCCGGCTGGAACGGTGCTTCGATGTTCTCGGCCTTGGCGCCAAGCTGTTCGAGCATGGCCTTGAGCACGTAATCGTCGAGCAGGCGCAACCAGCCGTCGCCGACTTGCAGGGCCACGTGGCGGTTGCCCAGGTGATAGGCGGCGCGGGTCAGTTCGAATGCATTGGCGCAGGTGACATGCAGCAGTTGCTCGGGACGAGCACAGACGCGAACGACGCGCCCGTCTTCGGCTTGCAGGCATTCGCCGTCATACAGCGGCGGCTGGCCGCGCTCCAGAAACAAGCCGACGTCTTCACCCTCGGCACTGAAACAGCGCAAGCGGCTTTTGCTCCTGGCTTCGAAGGTCAGGTGCAACTCGGCGGCCCAGACGGGTTGAGGGTCGATTCTGCGATGAATCACCAGCATCGGAAGGCTTCCAGCAATGGACAATGCTCAGGCTAGAGCAAGGGGCTTGCCAATCGGGGGAGGCGTAGGAAATCCCTGTCGGAGCGTAGCGGATGTTTCAAGATGTTGCGGGATTTTGATTTAAATTGGTGCGATGGTTTTTTTACTGCACCAAATTGCAGCGAGCGCCTGTGTGGGAGCGTTACTCGGTGCTGCCGAGCCCTTGCCAATGTTTGAGGCCGATAAAGATAAACCGCAACTGCTGAGTGATTTTCGCCTGTGGGGTCAGATGCTCCGGCAGCGCTTCGGCGGGCGGATCGATGATGTCCGGCAAGGTGGCGAACACGCTCTTGACGATCAGATCGGCCATGACGCTCAGGCCGGCGATGTCCAGGTGCTGCAGTTTTGGCATCAACGACAAGTCGGCTGCCAGGTCCGAGCTGATGTCTTCACGCAAACGGCCAATGGCCTGGCGCACCGGCAGCGAACCGCCGTATTGCTCACGGGCCAGAAACAGGAACTGCGAGCGGTTGGCCGTGACCACGTCGAGGAAGATCCGCACCGAGGCGTCGATGATGCCGCCCATGACGAACTCGTTATGGCGCACCAGGCGGATGGTTTCGCGGAAGGTCTGGCCGACTTCGCTCACCAGCACCAGGCCCAGTTCATCCATGTCGGCGAAATGCCGGTAGAAACCGGTGGGCACGATTCCGGCGGTCCTGGTCACTTCACGCAGGCTCAGGCTGCCGAATCCTCGGCCGCTTTCCATCAAGTGGCGGGCAGCGTCCATCAGGGCGTTGCGGGTCTGTTGTTTCTGTTCGGCGCGGGGCAGCATCGCAAAGGTGTTTTCTGGACAGGGACAGCGGCGCACTCTAACAAATCGGCTTCGCTGGCGTCGAACGGACTGTCGGGGGATCACGCGGGGAAAATGCAGCAGCTATAAAGTCAAAAGCCCAATCCGGAGATTGGGCTTTTTTTCCAGGCCGTCATGGGCTTAGCTCACAGCGCTGTTGCGTTCGATCACACGGTCACCACCACCTTCAGCCAGGGTTTGGCCTTGTGGGGTGCGGTCGGTACCGTCGGCAGCCAGGGTCTGGCCTTGTGGGGTGCGGTCTGTACCGTCGGCAGCCAGGGTCTGGCCTTGTGGGGTGCGGTCGGTACCGTCGGCAGCCAGGGTCTGGCCTTGTGGGGTACGGTCGGTACCGTCGGCAGCCAGAGTCTGGCCTTGTGGAGTGCGGTCCGAACCATCCTGAGTGATCAGGCCTTTTTCTTTCAGGCGATCATTGCCACCTTCGGCAAGGGTCTGACCTTGTGGGGTACGGTCGGTACCGTCAGCAGCAACGGTTTGGCTGAACACCGAGTGGCTGTCTTTGACTTGTGGAGTGGCCTGATCAGCGGCTGGCAGGGCAAAAGCGGTGCTGGCTAACATCGAAAGGGTCAGGCTAAGCAGTAATTCGCGTTTCATGATGGGTTGCTCCTTGGGAGGGCGATAAAGTGGGTACGAGAACAATGCTACTCTCGATAAGTCGATATAAAAGTTCATAAACGCAATGGTAATAATCAACGGAATTGATTGTTTCGCCGGATGGCTCTAGAACGGGCGTTTCCGGCGAGTGATTTTGCACTGAGGTGGGTATTTTCGACTCACTTTTGCCTCGCAAAAGTGCGGGCCAAGTAACGCAAAAAGGGGCGAGGCGGGACGGTCATTTGCGTCCGAATCGTCTTCCGGTTAAACCTGCGAGCCATTTTCCAGTCGTACATTTCATGACAGGCCGGTTCTGGCCTAACGTTTCATCAGTGCGTCGTTGTCAGGGCGCTCAGTCGTATTCAGGAGCTCTGTGCAATGACGCGCACTCGTAAAGTTTTTACATGGACCTTTGCCGGGCTGGTTGTCCTGCTGGCCATCCTGGTGCTGATCATCGCGTTCTTCGATTGGAACCGGATCAAACCGCCACTGAACGCCAAAGTATCCGAAGAGCTGCATCGTCCTTTCGCTATCAATGGCAACCTTGCTGTGACCTGGCAGCGCGAGCCCGACGAAGGTGGCTGGCGCGCCTGGGTGCCGTGGCCGCATGTGGTGGCGCAAGACCTGAGCCTGGGCAACCCTGACTGGTCGAAGCAACCGCAGATGGCCACTCTCAAGCGTGTCGAACTGCGCATTTCGCCACTGGCCTTGCTGACGCAACGGGTGGTGATCCCGCGCATCGACCTGACCGGGCCCAATGCCGACCTACAACGTCTGGCCGACGGCCGCGCCAACTGGACATTCAAGTTCGACCCCAAGGACCCGAACGCCGAGCCTTCGAACTGGGTGCTGGACATCGGCGCCATCGGCTTCGACAAGGGCCACATCACGCTCGACGACCAGAGCCTGAAGACTCAACTGGATCTGCTTATCGATCCGCTGGGCAAGCCGATTCCATTCAGCGACATCGTCGGCGACAAAGCGGCGAAAACCGCGCTTGAGAAGGGCGGTTCGCCGCAGGATTACGCGTTCGCGTTGAAGGTCAAAGGCCAATACCACGGCCAGAATCTGGCCGGCCAAGGCAAAATCGGTGGTTTGCTGGCCTTACAGGATGCCGCCAAGCCGTTCCCGCTTCATGCGCAAATGAAGATTGCCGACACCAGCGTCGAACTGGCCGGCACGCTCACCGATCCATTGAACCTCGGCGCCCTGGATCTGCGCCTGAAGCTGGCCGGTGCCAGCCTGGGCAATCTCTATCCGCTGATCGGCGTGACCCTGCCGGATACCCCGCCGTACGCCACGGATGGGCATTTGACCGCCAAGTTGCATGAGTCGGGCGGGGCGGTTTACCGCTATGAGGACTTCAACGGCAAGATCGGCGAGAGTGATATCCATGGCAATCTGGCCTATGTCGCGAGCCAACCGCGGCCCAAGCTCAGCGGGGCGGTGGAGTCCAATCAACTGTTGTTTGCCGACCTGGCCCCACTGATCGGCGCCGACTCCAATGCCAGGCAAAAGGCCCGCGGCGGTGAAAGCAAGCAGCCGGCGGACAAGATACTGCCGGTCGAGGAATTCAAGACCGAGCGCTGGCGCGATATGGACGCTGACGTCGAGTTCACTGGCAAGCGCATTGTCCACAGCGAAAAACTGCCGTTCAACGACCTCTACACCCATTTGGTGCTCACCGATGGCGTGCTCAGCCTCGAACCTCTGCGTTTCGGCGTGGCCGGCGGCAATCTGGATGCGCAGATTCGTCTGAACGGGCGCGCCGAGCCATTGGAAGGCCGGGCCAAACTGACCGCGCGCAAGTTCAAGCTCAAGCAGTTGTTTCCCTCCATCGAGCGAATGAAAACCAGTTTTGGTGAGCTCAATGGCGATGCCGACCTTGTCGGTCGTGGCAACTCGGTGGCCAAGTTGCTGGGCACTGCCGACGGCAATTTGAAGATGCTGATCAATGATGGCGCGATCAGTCGCGAGTTGATGGAGCTGGCGGGGCTCAATGTCGGCAACTATGTGGTCGGGAAAATCTTTGGCGACAAGGAAGTGAAGATCAACTGCGCGGCGGCCAATTTCGACATCAAGAGCGGTCTGGCGACCACGCAGTTGTTCGTCTTCGATACCGAGAACGCGATTGTCTACATCGATGGCACGGCGAACATGGCGACCGAGCAACTGGACCTGACCATCAGCCCGGAATCCAAGGGCTGGCGCTTGATTTCGCTGCGTTCGCCGCTGTATGTGCGGGGCAAGTTCATCAAGCCGGACGCAGGGGTCAAACCGGTGCCGCTGATGCTGCGTGGGGCCGGGATGGTGGCGCTGGGGGTGATTGCCGCGCCGGCGGCGGGCCTGCTGGCGCTGATCGCGCCGAGCGCCGGCGAGCCGAATCAGTGTGCGCCGTTGCTGGAGCAGATGAAGGCGGGCAAGGCGCCGGTGACGGTCAAGCCAACCAAGTAATTTGCGGTGACTGTAAAGACGCCATCGCGGGCAAGCCATGCTCCCACGGGTTTCGTGTCGCATGCCGACAATGGGCACGACGCAAAACCCGTGGGAGCGTGGCTTGCCCGCGAAGGCGGTTCAAGAATCGCTAGAGATCTTTCAGAATATCGGCGAGTCATCTGCATGCTCTATGTCCCAGGCCAGGATGTCTTCGATGCTCCTACATTGGAATGCGTTCCCCTGTAGGAACTGCCGCAGACTGCGATCTTGGCAACAGACCAGACAATCGGGCCTCCTCCTGCAACCACGCGAAAAACGCCCGCACCGGCGGATGCCGCTCGCGTCCCGGTACGCACAGTGCGCTGTATCCAGCCCCATCAACCTGAATCTCACCCCGATAAGGCACCAGCAAACCGCTGGTCACACTCTCCGACACCAGAATATTGCTCGCCAGTACCAGGCCTTGCCCGGCGATGGCGGCTTGCAGGGCGTAATGCTCTTCGTCGTATTCACGTACCGCTGGCTGCCCGGTCAGCCAGGTTTCGCCGGATTGCGCGCACCAGGCTTCCCAACCGTGGGCATACAGTTTGGAGTTATGCCACTGCACGCTGATCAGGGTGGGTACCCGACTGGTCGCCAGGGCCACTTGTTCAGGCGAGCCATAAACCCCGAAGGATTCGTCGAACAGGCACAACCCATACAGGTTCGGATAATCGTCGAGGCTGTAGCGCAGCACCAGTTCGACGCTGGCGTCCTGATGCAAGTCGATGACTTCGCAGTGAGTGTCCAGCCGCACGCTGATGTGCGGATGCCGGGTGTAGAACCGTCCCAGTCGAGGCACCAGCCAGAGGGCGGCGAAGGCGGCGGTGGTGGAGATCGTCAGACTCGTGCCGCTGCGTTGCGGGCGCAAGGTATCGACGCTCTGCGCCACTTCCAGCAGGGCGCCGTGCAGACTGCGGAACAGCCGTTCGCCGCACTCGGTCAGGCGCACCTGGCGTGGCAGTCGTTCGAACAGCGGCACGCCGAGCCAGTTTTCCAGGGAGCGGATCTGGTGGGAAACCGCCGTCGGCGTCACGGACAGCTCTTCGGCGGCAGCCTTGAAACTCAGCAGGCGCGAGGCGGATTCGAAAGCCCGCAGGGCGGTCAATGGCAGCGAGGCAAACATTTAAAACTCCATGGATGAAATAGATTCATCCAGACTGATTTTTGCTCATTTGAAGGCAGGCGGCTGTGCGCTTCAAGCTGCAGCCACAAGCCGTTTCAGTTTAGCCCTTAAGGAGATTCAGATGAGCACAATTCTTGCCATTCACGCCAGCCCCCGTGGCGAACGCTCTCATTCGCGGCGGTTGGCCGAGGTGTTTCTTTCAGCCTGGCAGGTCCGTAACCCGCAGTCGCAATTGACCCGCCGTGAAGTCGGCCGGGCCTTGATCCCGGCCGTCAACGAAGCCTTCGTAGCGGCTGCTTTTCATCCGGAGCCTCAAGCGCGACCGCTGTCGATGCAGGCCGACCTGGCACTCAGCGATGAGTTGGTGGGGGAGTTGCTCGGTCATGATCTGCTGGTGATTTCCACGCCGATGTACAACTTCAGCGTGCCCAGTGGCCTCAAGGCCTGGATCGACCAGATTGTGCGGCTCGGGCTGACGTTCAATCACACCCTGGACAACGGCATCGCGCAGTACGAACCGCTGGTGCGGGGCAAGAAGGCGTTGATCGTCACCAGTCGCGGCGGGTTTGGCTTCGGCCCCGGTGGCGAGCTTGAAGCGATGAACCATGCCGACCCGTTGCTGCGCACGGCACTGGGGTTCATCGGCATCACTGACGTCACGGTTGTCGCCGCCGAGGGTGAGGAGTCCGCCGAGCGCACCTTCCAGGTTTCCGTGGCCGAGGCCGAACAGCGTTTGCTGACGCTGGCCAGGGAGTTCTAGATGGCCTGGCTGTTCTTGCTGATTGCCGCCGGGTTTGAGGTCACCTTCGCCATGGGCATGAAGTACACCGAAGGCTTCACCCGGCTCTGGCCTTCGGTGATCACCGTGGTGGCGGCCGTGGGTGGGATCTATTTCCTGACCCTGGCCATGCGCGAATTGCCGGTGAGCATCGCCTACCCGATCTGGACCGCTATCGGTTCACTGGGCACGGTGTTCCTCGGCTTTGCGTTATTGGGCGAAAGCCTGACGGCGCTCAAACTGGTGTCGGTCGGGCTGATTGTGGCGGGCGTGGTGGGGTTGAAGTAGGGGATGTCATAGACTGGTCGTCGAGTTGTCATCTTGGGTGGCGATGCTTGGTTGAGGCCTTGCATCCAGCCTTGCTTCATCTCACCGACCACAAGGATGTTCATCCATGTCGCAAGGCTCCGCCACGCGTTACCCGTTGGTGCTGGTCCCGGGGATGCTCGGGTTTATCCGTCTGCTGATCTATCCGTATTGGTTCGGGATCATTTCGGCATTGCGCCGGGATGGGGCGACCGTGATCGCGGTGCAGGTTTCACCGCTCAACTCAACCGAGGTGCGCGGTGAACAATTGCTGGCACGGATCGAAGAAATCCTGCGCGACACCGGGGCCGAGAAGGTCAACCTGATCGGCCATAGCCAGGGCTCGCTGACTGCCCGTTACGCCGCCGCAAAACGCCCGGACCAGGTGGCTTCGGTGACCTCGGTGGCCGGGCCCAATCACGGTTCGGAGCTGGCGGACTACCTGCATGATCACTATCCGGCGGACAGCGCCAAGGGCCGGTTGCTCAGCTTTTTACTGTGGTTGATCAGTGCGTTGATGTGCCTGCTGGAAACCGGGTATCGCGGGCCGAGGCTGCCGGTGGACATCCCGGCTTCGCACCAGTCGCTGACCACGGCCGGCGTGGCGCTGTTCAACCAGCGTTATCCACAGGGGCTGCCTGACACCTGGGGTGGGCATGGCCCGGAAGTGGTCAATGGCGTGCGCTATTACTCCTGGTCCGGGACTTTGCAGCCGGGCAAGACCGATCGCGGGTGCAACCTGTTCGACGGCACCAACCGCAGTTGCCGGTTGTTTGCCAGAACCTTCGTGCGTGAAGCGGGGCAGTGCGACGGGATGGTCGGGCGCTACAGCTCGCATCTGGGAACGGTGATTGGCGATCAATACCCGATGGATCACTTCGATATCGTCAACCAATCCCTGGGGCTGGTGGGCAAAGGGGCAGAGCCGGTGCGGTTGTTTGTCGAGCATGCCGCGCGGTTGAAGGCGGCGGGGGTTTAGACCGCGTTATCGTTCTTCGCGGGCAAGCCACGCTCCCACAGGTTTGGCGTTGACGCTGGCAATGGGCACGACGCCAAACCTGTGGGAGCGTGGCTTGCCCGCGAAGGCGTCCGGTCAGGCAACGCTGTTCTTGCGGCCCAGCACGGTAGTCCAGCGCTCCGACAAAATCACCCCACCCAACGTCAACACCCCACCCACCAGGTGATACAGCGCCAACTGCTCATGCAGCACCACCGCCGCAATCAGCGCGGTGATCAACGGCAGCAGGTTGAAAAACAGCGTGGTCCGGCTCGGGCCCAGGCGTACCACGGCCTGCATCCACGCCAGCGGCGCAAGCATCGAGGCCAGCAGGCAGGCGTAAAGCACCAGCGGAATGTTATGCAGGGTCGGGCCGATTTTCGGTGAGGCGAGGAACAGCGGAAACAGCACCACCACCGCCACCAGCACCTGTAAATACAGCAACACCAGCGGCGGCAAGCGCAGCTGCCACTTTTTCAGCAAGGTGCTGTAAACCGCATACGCCAGGGTGGCGATCAGCATCATCGCGTCGCCCAGGTTCACCCCGTGTTCGAGCAATGCGCCGAGGCTGCCGGACGACACCACCACCAAAACCCCCGCAAACGACAGCACCGCGCCGGCCAGCGCACCGGCGGTCAGGCGTTGGCCGAGGCTGACCATCGCCATGGCCAGCGACATCAATGGCATCAGCGACAAAATGATCCCCATGTTGGTGGCCGACGTCAGCGTTGCGGCGAAGTAGGCCAGGCTCTGATAAACCGCCATGCCGAGCACGCCGAGGATGAAGATCCTCCCCAGGTTTGGGCGTATTACCGGCCAATGGGCGATCACCGGCTTAAGCATGAAAGGCGTGAACAGAATCCCGGCCAGCAGCCAGCGGTAGAAGCCGATTTCGGCGGGAAAGATCGCGCCCACCGCGAGTTTGTTGATCACGGTGTTGCCGGCCCAAATGAAAATGGCCAGCAGGGGATAAGCGTATTGCATCGGGAAAAAGCCAGAACGTTAGTGAGGGGGGATTATCCGCCTGTCTGGATACAAGCCTATACTTCGATCCAGACAACCTGCCCCTGATTCCAGACAGCATGAACAGTAAACACATCGACCTACTGGATTTCAGCGAACTGCCGTCGGCGGTGTATTTCCGCTATGCGGACTTCAACGCCCACGAATTCGCCGCCCCTCACCGGCATCCGTGGGGCACGCTGGAGTACGCGGCCCATGGCGTGTTGCACATGGAAGTCGATGGCAGCCGTTTCATGTCGCCACCGCAGTACGCGGTATGGGTGCCGCCCGGGACCGAGCACAGTTTCTATAGCCATCAGCCGATCAACTATCGCGCGGTCTGCCTGGCGCCGACGCTGTGCCGCGATCTGCCGCAACAGGCCTGCACCCTGGCGATCAGCGACATCCTCAAGGCGATCCTGAAAGACTTCGCCGCCCGCGATGTGAAAATTCCCGAGCACGACGCGGACCAGCGTCTGGCTCAAGTGCTGGTGGACCAACTGCAACAGGCGCCCATGCATGAGTGCTATTTGCCCTACGCCAGCAGCCCCGGGTTACTTGGTATTCTGGAAGCCTTGCAGGCCGAGCCTGGGGATAACCGGCCGTTGGCGTATTGGGCCGGGCAGATTCACGTCAGCGAACGCACGCTGGCCCGGCAGTTTGTTCGCGAGTTGGGCATGAGTTTCGGTGAATGGCGGCAACGGTTGCGGTTTCTGGCGGCGATCGAAGCGCTGGACAGCCGCCGCAGCATTCAGGAAATCGCCTTCGACATGGGTTACAGCACCGGCTCGGCGTTTATCGCGATGTTTCAGCGCCAAGCCGGGTGCACGCCGGAACAGTATCGACGCAGCCACCTTGATAGCAGGTGAACGTGTAACAGGCTTTGTCTACACTCCAGAGCGAGGCCGTACCCATCGGTGCGGTAACAAGGAGAAAACTCCATGAAGATGTTGCGTGCCCCGTTGTTGATGATCGGTCTGCTGCTCTGCTCCCAGGGTTTTGCTGCCACTGCCCAACAGAACAAAATGACTACCTGCAATGCCGACGCTACCGCCAAGAGCCTTAAAGGCGACGAGCGCAAAGCCTTCATGAGCACCTGCCTCAAAGCCGCCCCGGCCGCCGATGCCGCCAAACCCCTGACTCCTCAGCAAGAAAAAATGAAAACCTGCAACGCCGATGCCGCCACCAAGGCCCTCAAGGGCGATGCGCGCAAAGCGTTCATGAGCGAGTGCCTGAAGAAAAAATAAACATCAAAAGATTGCAGCCTGCGGCAGCTCCCGCATGAGATCGCGTTCCCTGTAGGCGCTGCCACAGGCTGCGATCTTTTCGGGGTGACGCCGCTTGTGGGTCTCCGCTCGCTTCGGCGCCGGAACGCTGGCAGACTGCCAATCCTTTCACGTCGTTCGTTTTGAGGCTGTATGTCAGCGTTTTCTCAGCGTCAGGTCTTGTTGCTCATCAGTTGGGTCATCATTTTTGGCGGTTTGCTACTGGTGATCCCTCTGCGATTGCTGCCCAGCCTGCTGGCCGGGTTGTTGGTATTCGAACTGGTCAACATGCTCACGCCGCAATTGCAACGGCTGATCGAAGGCCGCCGTGCGCGCTGGTTGGCGGTGGCATTGCTGGGAACATTGGTGGTCAGTGTGCTGGCGCTGATCTTTGCCGGCGCGATCAGTTTTCTGCTGCACGAGGCGGAAAACCCCGGTGCTTCCCTCGACAAATTCATGGGCGTGGTCGACCGGGCACGCGGGCAGCTGCCGCCGTTCATCGACGCTTATTTGCCGGCCAGTGCCGCCGAGTTCCGAGTGGCCATCGGCGAGTGGATGAGCAAGCACTTGAGCGACTTGCAACTGGTGGGCAAGGACGCGGCGCACATGTTCGTGACGCTGCTGATCGGTATGGTGTTGGGGGCGATCATCGCCTTGCAGCGCGTGCCGGACCTGACCAAGCGCAAGCCCTTGGCCGCGGCGCTGTTCGACCGCTTGCACCTGTTGGTCCAGGCGTTTCGCAACATCGTGTTCGCGCAGATCAAGATTTCCCTGCTCAACACCTTTTTCACCGGAATTTTCCTCGCGGTGATCCTGCCGATGTTCGGGATCAAGCTGCCGCTGACCAAAACCCTGATCGTGCTGACCTTCCTGCTCGGCTTGTTGCCGGTGATCGGCAACCTGATGTCGAACACCTTGATCACCATCGTCGGCCTGTCGCTGTCGATCTGGGTGGCGGTGGCGGCGCTGGGTTATCTGATCTTTATCCACAAGCTCGAATACTTCCTCAACGCGCGCATCGTCGGCGGGCAGATCAGTGCCAAGTCGTGGGAGTTGCTGCTGGCGATGCTGGTGTTCGAGGCCGCGTTCGGCCTGCCGGGGGTGGTGGCAGGGCCGATTTACTACGCGTACCTGAAGAGTGAGTTGAAGCAGGTGGGGATGGTTTGATCCGGCAGATGTGTCGCCTGAACTGACCCCTTCGCGAGCAAGCCCGCTCCCACATTCGACCGAGTTCCTCCAGATGGAATGCGGTCGAATGTGGGAGCGGGCTTGCTCGCGAAGGGCGCACCGCAGAACTTACGTCAGGCCAAAGTGCCGTAGCGCTTCATCGCCTCGATCGCCAACCCGCTACCGATGCTGCCGAAGATATTCCCCTCAACATGCTGCGCCTTCGGCAACATCGCCGAGACGCTGTTGCGCAGTGCCGGAATCCCGCTCGAGCCGCCGGTGAAGAACACCGTATCGACTTGATCGACCCGCACATTGGCGTCGTTCAGCAATTGGGTCACGCTGTTGCGCACCCGCTCCAGCAGATTGTCGATGGCCGACTCGAACAGTGCCCGGGTCAACTCAACGCTCAAACCCGGTTCGATGCGGTCCAGCGGCACATGGCGGCTGTCGGCATGAGTCAGCTGAATCTTGGTTTCTTCCACTTCCATCGCCAGCCAGTGCCCGGCGCGCTGGTCGATCAGCTTGAACAGGCGATCGATGCCGCCGGTGTCTTCGATGTCGTAGCGCATGCTGCCCAGGGCCAGGGTCGACTTCTGTGAGTACACCGAGTTGATGGTGTGCCAGGTCGCCAGGTTCATGTGGTGGCTGGTGGGCATGTAGGCGCCGCTTTTCATCCGGCTGCCGTAGCCGAACAGCGGCATCAGGCCTTGCAGGCTCAGCTGTTTGTCGAAATCGGTCCCGCCGATGTGCACGCCGCCGGTGGCGAGGATGTCGTCATGACGGTTGTCATGTCCGCGTCGCTCAGGGGACAGGCGCACCAGCGAGAAGTCGGACGTACCACCGCCGATGTCGACGATCAGTACCAGCTCTTCCTTTTCGATGGTGGATTCATAGTCGAACGCCGCTGCAATCGGTTCGTACTGGAACGAGACTTCCTTGAAACCGATGGCACGGGCCACGTCCACCAGGGTGTTTTCGGCTTCCTGGTCGGCCAGTTCATCGTCGTCGACGAAAAACACCGGACGGCCTAGCACCACTTCCTCGAACTCCCGACCGGCGGCGGCTTCGGCGCGCTTCTTCAGCTGGCCGATGAACAGCCCGAGCAGGTCCTTGAACGGCATCGCCGTGCCGAGGACGCTGGTGTCGTGCTTGATCAGTTTGGAGCCCAGCAGGCTCTTGAGCGAGCGCATCAAGCGGCCCTCGTAACCTTCCAGGTACTCGTGCAGCGCCAGCCGGCCGTACACCGGGCGGCGTTCTTCCATATTGAAGAAGACCACCGAGGGCAGGGTAATCTTGTCGTCCTCCAGCGCGATCAGCGTTTCCATGCCGGGGCGCAGCCAGCCGACGGTGGAGTTGGACGTGCCGAAGTCGATACCGCAGGCACGGGCTGGAGATGCGTTTTTCATGTCTTTCAAGTTCCGGTTAAAAAACGGCCGCGCAGTGTATGTCAGTGCGGCGCAGATTCGAAGGCCGACTATCTGTTAAATCGCATTGATCTGCGCTTGAAAGATGGGCCATCGCCCCCAAACTTCCCTGCATAGGTTTGGCAATCCTTGGGCGACAGCAAGAACTGCGCCCGGTTGCCGATAAACTACTGATGCGCTGCCCGGTCACAAAGTTGAGATTGATCAATTCAAACGCTGTAAACCAGAGCATGCTGTACCGAGCGGCGCGATTTCGATAATGGATGGTGATTCCCTCGATGGACTTCAAAGACTATTACAAGATTCTCGGCGTGGAGCCGACCGCGGACGATAAGGCGATCAAGGCCGCCTATCGGAAGCTGGCGCGCAAATACCATCCCGATGTCAGCAAGGAAAAGGACGCCGAGGCCAAGTTCAAGGACGCGTCGGAAGCCTATGAAGCGCTGAAGAGCGCCGACAAGCGCGCCGAATACGACGACTTGCGCAAATACGGTCACCACGGCCAGCCGTTCCAGGGCCCGCCGGGTTGGCAGAGTCGTGGTGGTTTCGGTGGTGGTGGTCAGGACACGGGCGATTTTTCGGACTTCTTCAGTTCGATCTTCGGCAACCGTGGTTCGGGTTTCGGTGGTGGTGGACGGTCGGGCCATAGCGCCGGTCGTCGAGGGCAAGACGTGGAAATGGAATTACCGGTTTTTCTGGAAGAAACCCTCTCGACCGAATCGAAGAAGGTCAGCTTCCAGGTGCCGCAGTACAACGCTGCCGGCCAGCATGTCAGCAACACCAGTAAAAGCCTGAACGTGAAAATTCCCGCCGGCGTGACCGACGGCGAGCGCATCCGCCTCAAGGGCCAGGGCGCTCCGGGCATCGGTGGCGGGGCCAATGGCGACCTGTACCTGACCATTCGTTTTTCGCCGCACCCCAAATTCGATGTCGAAGGCGAGAACCTGATCATCACCTTGCCGCTGGCACCGTGGGAGCTGGCGCTGGGGACCGAAGTCGCGGTGCCGACCCTGACCGGCAAGATCAACCTCAAGGTGCCGGCCGGCAGCCAGAATGGCCAGCGCATGCGCGCCAAGGGCCACGGCCTGATGCACAAGGCCGGGCACCGTGGTTACCTGTTCGTGCAGCTCAAGGCGGTGATGCCGAAAAAACTCGACCATGACGTCAAGGCGTTGTGGGAGGAGTTGGCGAAAAAAGCCGCTTTCGATCCGCGAGAGAATTTTTGATTCCGAGATAAGGAGGAGCCCAATCATGAGCGACCCCGTGATCGTTCTATTGGACCTGGCAGAATTCTGTGAGGCGACCGAGTTGTCGGACGTGCATGTGATCGAGATCGTCGAACACGGCATCCTCGAACCACAGGGGACAGAGCCCAAGAATTGGCGTTTCACCGACTATGAACTGGTACTGGCCAAGCGCGCCGCCAAGCTGCGGCGCGACCTGGAACTGGAATGGGAAGGCGTCGCCCTGGCGCTGGACCTGCTTGACGAGGTCCAGCAACTGCGGGCCGAGAACCGCATGCTCAAGCAGCGGTTGGGGCGGCTGGTGATCGAATAGCTGTAAACACTAAACCTGTGGCGAGGGGGGCAAGCCCCCTCGCCACAGCGGTCCCAAGGCGTCACACCTTCCTGGGCAACACCACGGTAAACAGTGTGCCCTCGGCCTCACTGGAACTGACCTCGATCGTCCCTTCATGGGCATCAACCACTTCCTTGACGATGAACAGCCCCAGGCCAAGGCTGGTGCTCGGCCCGCCGAGTTCTTCGTCGGCACTGCGTACCAGTGGATCGAAGATTGTGCCGATGACCTCGGGCGGAATCGGCGTGCCGTCGTTGTGCACGGTGAGCCGAACGCTGTCCGCTTCGCCCATGAGAGTCAGTTTGATCACGCTGTGGTTCGAACCGTGCTGCAAGGCATTGCCGATCAGGTTCTGCAGCATTTGAGCGAGCCTTCGGCCATCCCAGACACCCCGGGTATCGCCTTCGACGCTCAGTACCGGATCGCATTGCGGATGAGCAGCGCAAGCCTGGGCAATCGCTTCGCGAGCCGTCTCGGCCAGGTCCATGGGCGCCGGTTCGATCGGCAGGCGCTTGCCCAGGCGACTGCGCACCAGTTCCAGCAAATCGCTGACCAGCACCGCCATGTGCCGCGCGCCATCCTTGATGTTGTTGGCACAGGCCAAAGCATCGCCTTCAAGGGGGGCTTTACGCAGCAGTAACTCGGCGGACATGCTCACTGCCTGCAATGGCGCTCGCAAGTCATGCCCGAGTATCGCCAGAAACAGATCCCGTGAATGGTTGACCTGTTCGGCATAGGCGGCGGTGGATTCGGCGAGGGCCTCATCGATGGCTTCGTTGAAACGGATCATGTCCTGGAAATAGGTCAGGTCCGGTGACTCCAGGCTGTCGACCCACAACCGAATCACACAGGCCCGCAAATGGCGGAACTCGCTGGTCATCTGCACCAGGTCGAAGCCCACGGTATGCCGCAGTTCGCCATGGCTGGCACCCGCTTCATCCAGGCTTGGGGTTTTCTCCGGGCCTTCGCCCTTGGCCTTGGCGAGCTGTTCGCTGGCGGTTTGCGCGGTGGTCATGTCCCGCGCTGCCGCCAGCAGAATCGCCTTGGCGTGATCGCGCAAGGCTGCTCGATCCATGTACTCGGCCGCCGGGGTGATCGTTCTGGCGAACTGTTCCCATTCATCGACGATACGGTCCACGTGTTGCCTGATGAATTCGGATAAGCGCATGGCCGTTACCTGCCTGGAGAGTCTGGGCATCTTAGCCTCTTTGTAGATCGGTAAAAACTACCGCTGACACGCCGGATCATGCTTGCATGTCTTGCAGGTGGTATTTATATGTTTTTTAGATTCTTAAGTTGGAAGGTGTTGTTTGTTTTGTCGCTGTTTTCCAACAGTTATTTAATCTTTTGTTTTTGCAGGTATTGAATAAGCTTGGCATTCTTCTCAAACGCATAGGGATACATGCGCAATGAATGAATTGTCAGAAGGGGGCGTTTCCGATATCTCTCAAGAGATGCCGGCAGGCGCCAATGTTTATTTGAATTATCTTGCAACTAAAGTTCCCGCATTCATAAAGAAGCCGTCTGTATCAAGGTTTGTATCAACTACCGATATCAAACCCGACGTTCCCGAGTGGTACATCAAGGCAAGTGCTATCAACCGTCAATATCTCAACGAACTCATCAGTGAGCGCTGGCGGTTGCAAGACAGTCTGGATGACACACTGGGCGATTTACAAAAGGACATCAATAAGTTCGCCGAACCCTTGCTTGTTCAGGCCCTGAAAGAAAAGCTGAACCTGGATCTGGATGTTCATGCGACATCGGTACGGCTGTATATTCCGGCGCTCCTGGGTTTTGGCGTCGACACCAATGCCAGTCGGCTCAGGCAGTCAACTCTGCTGGAGGCCGCCCTCCATAACTTCGAAGACTCTGAAACCCGTGCTGGCGCCTTTCGTGATGGCTCCGGCATTTTCACTGCCGACGCCGAAGGAGCCCTGACGCGCCATTCGTTGACCATCGAAAGTTTTGCGAGCCTTTGCAGGGATCTGGATCTCGGTGGGCAATATCAGCGGCACATCAAAGGGTTGCTGGCCCCTTCGGCGGTTGATGCCAAGGCCTCGCTTGAGCAGCACTTCATCGGGACCGAAAAGGCCGCGTTCAATGAGTCAGCGCTGATTGCCTATTTGAAGAGTGATATCACTTCTTATGCATATGGCAAGTTGCAGCAACTGCGAGACAACCAGACAAACGTCACGATGGGCAATCGCCCGTTACAGTCTCATCGGCTGACTCTTTTGGGCGTGAAGCTGTCGGGTATCGTGTTGTTCAGTGCAGTGGCTGATCCGACACGAGTAAAGCGAATCTACAACAGCCTGGTTCCGGCAGACCAACGAACAATGATGGAGTGGTCGCGCAAACTGGCCATTTTACCCGGGCAGGAGTTTGATCAATTCAAACTGCTCAAGGCCTTTTTTGCCAACGGGCCAAGCGGTGTGGTCGACGAGATGCTGGGCAGGAACGATATTTTCACGCAGAGCCGGCTCGATGGCGCCTTGATCGCCTACGTACCGGACGACCCTGAACATCCCTTGAAGGAATATCCGTCCTTTACCGACTTCATGAAGGAGCTGACGAGCCAGTTGCGCTCGTCGGACTATCAGCAGTTCTTCAGTCGGTTCGTACCGCAAAAAGACCAGGGCAGGTTTTTCGCTCGCGTCAGGGAGCGCTTCAGCACCTTCACCTGGCAGCAGCGGGAACCGTTGGACATGGGGCCATGGTGGCGGGAAACCGCAGTGGAAAATCCCGACGCAGAGCCGATCACCCATGTGATCGAAGGCGCGCTCTGGCCTCAGCTCAGTCGATGGCGGCGCGACAAGGCCATCGCCGATGCGCGACATATCGCCGTGCCCACAGGCGACGAAGATGCCAATGCCCGCTGGGCGCGGCTGAGGAGTTACGCGAACATCGGCTGGAATGTGTTCAACTTCGGCGCAATGCTGGTGCCGGGCCTGGGAGAGGCCATGTTGGGCGTGATGGTCGGGCAAATGCTGCTCGAAACCATGGAGGGCATTGAGGACTGGAGCAAGGGAGACAAGGAAGAAGCGGCGGCGCTTCTGTGCGGTGTCCTGATCAATGCTGCCCAGTTGGCAATCATGGCGGCAGGGCATGTTTTACCCACGGGCGCAGCGGCGGCGGTCCGGCCTTCATCTTTTGTCGAACAGCTGAAGCCGGTGGTGCTCGCTGACGGCAAGACCCGTCTCTGGAATCCGGACCTGAGTCCGTATGAACATCAAGTCAGTCTGAGTCCGGATACGAAGCCAAACGAGCGAGGCCTGTATCTGCACAACGATCAGGAATTTCTGTCGATCGGCGGTAAATACTTTGCAGTGCAAGACGATCCACTCACGGGGCAACCGCGGATTCTCCATCCGGATCGAGCGATGGCCTACCAACCGAAGCTTGAACACAATGGCGCCGGCACCTGGCATACCGAGCTCGACCGCCCTGTCGAATGGACCTCGACCGAACTCATGCGACGGTTGGGGGCGAGGGTAGAAACGTTCGACGATGCAACGCTTGAGCAGATCCGGATCGCCAGTGGCGTCGAAGCAGATGTGTTGCGTCGGCTGCATGTCGAAAACGAAGCACCGCCGGCGTTGCTGGTCGACACAATTGAACGGTTCAAGACGTGGGCGGACACGGGGAAGCTGCCACAGAGCGGTCTGTCGTCATCAGACAATGCCAATGTGCGGGTGCTGCAGGATGCTTTTGCGCAATTGCCCGACGGCGTGGCCGAGGAACTGCTGGCCGCCGCTGACCCGGCGGATTTGCGAGTACTGGCCGAACAAAAGCGCATTGCCTTGCACCTGCGGCAACAGGTGCGGGCGGCCTTGCTGGAGGTACGTTTGGCGCGCGCCTATGAAGGGCTGTTCCTTGACTCGATGCACGCTCCTGATACGCAAAGGCTGGCGCTGCACACCCTGGGGACCTTGCCGAACTGGCCGGGCGACGTGCGCATTGAAGTTCGCGAACATTCGTTCACCGGGCTCCTGCGCGACAGCATCGGCCCGGAGAACGCACGTACGCGCAAAGTGCTGGTCAGTACGGACGAGGGCTATGAAGCGCGGGATGCCGAGGATAACCATCTGCGGGGTGCCGACGATCTTTTTTCATCCGTCTTGCATGCCCTGCCCGACGCCGAACGCAAAGCGCTGGGTTACGAGATCTATCAAGGCGCGACCCTCAAACGCACTGTTCAAAATGCCCCGTTGGCGCGTGACAAGCTGCGCCCGATGCTGGCGGACAATCCTCTGCGCAAGCCCGCCTACGATCCCGAAACGATGAAGTTGCGCGGTGGCATGTTTGCCTCTCAGGGCATTCGACAACTGACCGGCCGAGTGACGCCGCAGGAGCGGGTCAGGAGTGTGCGCCCCGGGTGGACGGAAACCGAGGCCCAGGCTTACCTGGACGGCGGGGGCGACGACGTTACCCCGGAGCAGCGGGCAAGCGCACTGGAGGCGGAGTTCGATCGCCTCAATGCCAATTTCCGGCACTGGCTCAATTTACCCACCGAAGCGTTCAGGTACAGCCCTGCCGGCATTGCCGAATGGCAGACCCGAAACTCGATCTACACAACCATTCGCCAGTGCTGGCAGCACACCGGGCCCAGGGATGTGGACCCTTTGGGAAATCGGTACGGGACAGCGCTTGATTTCAGTAACGTTCCCCTGGGGCGACACTTGGGAAGCATGCCTCTGCTGGAAGCCGATTTTCAGCACGTCACCAGTCTGAACTTGCTGGGCACTGGAATGAACGATGCCCACGTCACTTTTCTGGTTCATTTCCCGAAACTCCGTTCGCTGAATCTCACCGGTAACCAGCTCACGCAATTTCCTCGTGCGGTGGGGCGAATGCGTGGGCTGACCGAACTGAACCTCGGCGATAACCGGATAGTGCTGGATGCCCAGGGAGCTACCTACTTGAGATGGCTCTCCCGGCTGAAAAGTCTGGATCTGCAAGGAAACCCGTTGGGGAGAGTGCCCGATATCGGTGGGATGCGCATGCTGCATACCCTGATGCTGGGTGACACCGGGATTAATACCTGGCCGGACGGGCTGTTCGCTCAACCCAGGTTCCGGCACTTTTACCTGAACCTGCAGCGCAACGAACTGACCGTTATCCCGCAGGTGACGCCCGGCTCAGCCTCCGCGGAGCTGTTGGCGCGCACGGTATTGAATCGCGACCCGCCGTGGTTGTCGGCCGACAACCTGGAAACGCTCAGAGGCTATATCCGGTCCGTCGGTCTGGACCCCGATCGTCCATATCCGCCTCGCGGTGTACGTGACAGCCTCGAGTGGGAGGAAGGCTTGACGCGACCTGAGTGGGTGGCCAAACAGGATGTTTGGAACAGCGTTGAGGATGAGTTCGGCTCAGTGCCTTTTTTCAACAAGATCAGGCAACTGACCCAGTCCAGCCATTTCAAGCATGACCTCGCGTTCAGGAAGGACATGACGAGCAAGGTCTGGAGAATGCTGGAAGCGATGTCCAGGGACAGCGAGCTGCGGCGCAATCTTTTTGTCATGGGCAGGGATGAGGTCACCCTTTGTGTCGATGCCGGGGCACAGCTGTTCAACGCGATGGGGGTGGAGGTGCTGATCCACGAGGCCTATGAGCTGGGCAATCCGGCTCTGGTGGAGGCGGAACTGGTGCAGTTGGCCAGAGGCAAATCCCGACTGGATGAGTTGAGCCGGATTGCCCACAAGGAGGTCGCCGAGCGACTGCAGAACGGTGAGCAATTCAGGGTTGTCGATGCTGACGGCCGAGTCTCGGGGAGCATCGATGAAGTCGAGGTGCACCTGGCCTACATGACGGACCTGGCCGAACGACTGGATCTGCCCTGGCAATCCCGTGACTTGCAATTTCGCACGCACACCGGTGTCACCCCCGAGATGATCGAAAGTGCCTATCAGCGGGTACTGGCTCTGGAAGCCGGCGACTTATTGCGTGATTCGATCATCGAACAGCCGTTCTGGGAGACTTTCATCCAGCGCTTGAATCGAAGCGCCTTCAAAGTCTTCAGGCGTCGAATCGATGCGACGACGGAGTTTTACATGGCGCTTGATAAGCGCGCGACCGAACCGAATCTATCGGTCGAGGCCAAGGCAGCTCTCAAAGAAGAACTGCGGGTCCTCGCCGCAGAGTTGGGTAAACCGGAAAGCGCGATTGCTCCGGGAGAGGTCATGACTGACGAGGCTTATGCCGCCGAGCTGGAGGCGATCAACACCGAGATGAAAGCGCTGATGAAGACCCTGACCCAGCAGGCGATGGATCGGGCGAAGCTGCAAAGGGTAGAGATTCCCTTCACGGTCGAACCGAGTCACTGATTGACCTGACAAACAACCCTACCGGCACGAAGACTGACGCCCTTCGTGCCGGTTTTTTATACCTGAGCGAATCTCAAAACAGGAAGTAACGCTGAGCCATCGGCAACACATCCGCCGGCTCGCACCACAGCAGCACACCGTCGGCCTTGACCTGATAGGTCTGCGGATCGACGTCGATGTCCGGCAGGTAGTCGTTGTGAATCAGGTCGGTTTTCTGCACCTCGCGACAGCCTTTGACCACCGCGATTTTCTTCTTCAGCCCCAGGGCTTCAGGCAAACCGGCCTCCTGCGCCGCCTGGCTGATAAAGGTCAGGCTGGTGGCATGCAACGAACCGCCGTAACTGGCGAACATCGGGCGGTAGTGCACTGGTTGCGGCGTTGGAATAGACGCGTTGGCGTCGCCCATCAGGCTGGCCGCAATGGCGCCGCCCTTGAGGATCAGCGTTGGCTTTACCCCGAAAAACGCTGGACGCCAGAGCACCAGATCCGCCCACTTGCCCACTTCGATCGAACCCACTTCATGGCTGATGCCGTGGGTGATCGCCGGGTTGATCGTGTACTTGGCGATGTAGCGTTTGGCGCGGAAGTTGTCGTTGCCTTCACCATCTTGTGGCAGCGGGCCGCGTTGCTTTTTCATCTTGTCGGCGGTCTGCCAGGTGCGGGTAATGACTTCACCGACGCGGCCCATGGCCTGGCTGTCGGAGCTGATCATCGAGAACGCGCCAAGGTCATGCAGGATGTCTTCGGCGGCAATCGTCTCGCGGCGGATGCGGCTTTCGGCGAAGGCCACGTCTTCGGCAATGCTCGGGTCCAGGTGGTGGCAGACCATCAGCATGTCGAGGTGTTCATCGATGGTGTTGCGGGTGAACGGCCGGGTCGGGTTGGTCGAACTCGGCAGCACGTTGGCGAAACCGCAGGCCTTGATGATGTCCGGGGCATGACCGCCACCGGCACCTTCGGTGTGGTAGGTGTGGATGGTGCGGCCCTTGAAGGCGGCGAGGGTGGTTTCGACGAAACCGGACTCGTTGAGGGTGTCGGTGTGAATCGCCACCTGCACGTCGTACTGGTCGGCCACGGTCAGGCAATTGTCGATGCTCGCCGGGGTGGTGCCCCAGTCTTCGTGCAGCTTCAGACCGATGGCACCGGCCTTGACCTGCTCGATCAACGGCTCCGGCAGGCTGGCGTTGCCCTTGCCGGTGAGGCCGATGTTCATCGGGAACGCATCGGCGGCCTGGAGCATGCGCGCCAGGTGCCACGGCCCTGACGTGCAGGTGGTGGCGTTGGTGCCGGTGGCAGGCCCCGTGCCGCCGCCGATCATGGTGGTGACGCCGCTCATCAGCGCTTCTTCGATCTGCTGCGGGCAGATGAAGTGGATGTGGGTGTCGATGCCGCCGGCGGTGAGGATCATGCCCTCACCGGCGATCACTTCGGTGCTGGCGCCCACCGCGATGGTGACATTAGGCTGGATGTCCGGGTTGCCGGCCTTGCCGATGGCCGCGATGCGCCCGTCCTTGAGGCCGACGTCGGCCTTGACGATGCCCCAGTGGTCGATGATCAGCGCGTTGGTGATCAGGGTATCGACAACCTCGGCGGCCAGCAGTTGGCTTTGGCCCTGGCCGTCGCGGATGACTTTGCCGCCGCCGAATTTCACTTCTTCGCCGTAGGTGGTGAAGTCCTGTTCCACTTCGATCCACAGCTCGGTGTCGGCCAGACGGACCTTGTCACCGACGGTGGGGCCGAACATGTCGGCATAGGCCTGACGGGAAATCTTCATTCGTTCGCCTTGAGATTCAATTGATTTTGAGGCTGTTCGCTTCGCTCACAGATTCGCGAGCAAGCCCGCTCCCACATTTGATCGCATTCCCCTGTGGGAGCGGGCTTGCTCGCGAAGGGGCCAGTGCAGGCAACACATTACTTAAAGGTCGCCCATGATCCTGCCGGCAAACCCGAACACCCGGCGATGCCCGGCCAGGTCCACCAGCTCGACCTCGCGGCTCTGCCCCGGCTCGAAGCGCACGGCGGTGCCGGCGGGGATGTTCAGGCGCATGCCGCGGCTGGCGGCGCGGTCGAAGGTCAGGGCGTCGTTGGTTTCGAAAAAGTGATAATGCGAGCCGACCTGGATCGGCCGGTCACCGCTGTTGGCCACCTTCAGGCTGACAGTGCGTCGGCCCACGTTAAGCTCGATGTCGCCGGGCTGGATCTGGTACTCACCGGGAATCATCACTGGGCTCCTTGGAGAATCTTGTAGTAGAGGGCGGTCGGTTTGTAGCGCCCGTTCGGGTCGCAGGCGTAGTCAGGGATTTCGCCAGCGCGGGTGTAACCCAGGGCCTTGTAGAAGTCTTCGGCGGGGGAGCCGGCCTCGGTGTCGAGGTAGAGCATGCCGCGCTTATGCTGGCGGGCGGCGAGCTCCAGGGCATGCATCAACTGCTGGCCCAGGCCGCGACGACGGGCATGTTCACGCACCAGCAGTTTCTGCACTTCGGCGCGATTCAGCCCATTGGCTTTCTGGCACAGGTTCAGTTGCACACTGGCCTGCACCTGTTCGTCCTTGACCACCACCCACAGCAGCACGTTGCCTTTGTTCAGGTTGTCCTGGACTTCATCGAAATGGGCTCGGGCCTGGGTGGCATCCAGATCCGCCATGAACCCGACGCTGGCGCCATAGCCGACGGCGTCGAGCAGCAGATCAATCAATCCCTGACGATAGTGCGCAAAGCTTTCAACATTGACGCGTCGCAGTTGGGCGGCGTTCATGGGGCATCACTCCTTGTGGGGACCGGGTGGCATTACGCCGGGGTCGAGGATCAGTTGCATGAAGGTCAGGTCCAGCCAGCGGCCGAACTTGGTACCCACCTGCGGCATTTGGCCGGTGACGACAAAACCGGCCCGCTCGTGCAGCCGGATCGAGGCACCGTTACCGCTTTCGATGGCGGCGACCATCACGTGTTTGTTGCAGCCTTTGGCGCGCTCGATCAGCGCGTCCATCAGTTGCGGGCCGAGGCCATTGCCACGTTGGTCGTTGCGCACGTACACCGAGTGCTCGACCGTGTGGCGAAACCCGTCGAAGGGCCGCCAGTCACCGAATGAAGCGTAGCCGAGTACGTTGTCGTCGCCGTCGACAATCACCAGCACCGGATAACCCAGGGCCTGCCGAGCGCTGAACCAGGCCTGGCGGTTGCCCAGGTCCACGGCCTGTTCATTCCAGATCGCCGTGGTATTGAGCACGGCGTCGTTGTAGATGTCGCGGATCGCCGGCAGATCGGCGTGCAGCGCATCGCGGATGTGGTAAGTCATGGCGCGGCCTCAGGCGATCGGTTGGTGAACGGTGACCAGTTTGGTGCCGTCGGGAAACGTCGCCTCGACCTGGATCTCCGGAATCATTTCCGGGATGCCTTCCATCACTTGTTCGCGGCTGAGCAGGGTGGTGCCGTAATGCATCAGCTCGGCCACGGTCTGGCCGTCACGCGCGCCTTCGAGCAGCGCCGCGGAAATGTAGGCCATGGCCTCCGGGTAATTGAGTTTCACGCCGCGAGCCAAACGCCGCTCGGCCACGAGGCCGGCGGTGAAAATCAACAGCTTGTCTTTTTCGCGTGGGGTCAGGTCCATCGTAGAAATCCATCAGGGCAGATTAAAAAGAGTTGGATCTGCTTGCACAGATCCCCTGTGGGAGCGGGCATGCTCGCGAAGGCGGAGTGTCAGTCGCCATCGGTGTTGTCTGTCACACCACCTTCGCGAGCAAGCCCGCTCCCACATTGAATCGCATTTCAGGTGTTCCAGATTCGTGGTGGCATGGCTTCGCGACCCAATAGTGTCGGGCGCAATAATCGCCACAAATCAATCAGCCAACCACGCGCCAACAGCGCCTCGCTGGCCAGGCACCGGGCGACCAACAGCCCCGGCAATTGCGTCAGATCCCCGCGCACTTCATTGGGCAGCGAGCGGCACTTCTCCAGCAGTTGGCTATCAATCTCCCCGGTCACCAGCAACGTCGCAAACACCGGTTGGCCATCCAGCCCGATCGGCGAATCGAGCAAACCGTCAGCCCCGGCAATGCGCTGGCGTTCGTGCCACAGCATCTGGCCGTCGCGGCGGATATCCAGGTGCGCCTGAAAGTGCCCGAGGTCGAAGCGCTCGCCACTGGCCGGGCGACCCAGCGCGACCACGTCCCAGTAGAACAGCCGGGCATCGCCCTCAAGGTCGATGCTCGTGCTGAGTTCAGCCTGGGCCGCGCTGAAGATAATCGTCTCTTGCGGCAACCACTCCAACGTAGCACCGGCAGCCACGCGCAAGTCGAGTTTCTGATAAGCCGGCCCGGCCGCGCGATACCACTTGGCGGCGCCGGGGCTGGTGATTTGTGCCCAGGCGTGGGTGCCGACGCTGGCCGAGATGTCCAGCCGATCACCGCCGGCAATCCCGCCCGGCGGGTGGACGATGATGTGCTGACACACCTCGGGGCCTTCGGCATACAGGTGCTTCTGCACCCGCAGCGGACCTTTGTGACGGCGCTGCACCGGGCGTGTGCCATCGCCGAAGCGGGCATAGCCCAGTTCCAGCTCGGCATGCCAGCTCGGGGTGAACAGCGTGATGGGGGCAGGTAAATTCATGATTTTTAATTATCGTCAGGAGTCTGCAGGTTAGATCGTAACCAGTCCGCGCACACCTTCGGCTTCCATATTTTCGCCACGACCCTGCTGCACAATCTCGCCCCGGGACATCACCAGGTACTGATCGGCCAGCTCGGCGGCGAAATCGTAGAACTGCTCCACCAGCAAAATCGCCATGTCGCCACGGGCTGCAAGTTTCTTGATCACCGCGCCGATTTCCTTGATCACCGACGGCTGGATGCCTTCGGTGGGTTCGTCGAGAATCAGCAGCCGTGGTCGGCTGGCCAGCGCTCTTCCGATTGCCAGCTGCTGTTGCTGACCGCCGGACAAGTCACCGCCACGGCGTTGCTTCATTTGCAGCAGCACCGGGAACAGCTCGTAGATGAACGCCGGGACCTCTTTGGCTTCGGAGCCGGGAAATCGCGACAGGCCCATCAGCAGGTTTTCTTCCACAGTCAGTCGACCAAAGATTTCCCGACCCTGAGGCACATAAGCGATACCGGCATGCACCCGTTGGTGCGGCTTGAGCGTGGTGATCGGTTGGCCTTCCCAGTTCACCGCGCCTTCTTTGGCCGGCAGCAAACCCATCAGGCATTTGAGCAAGGTGGTCTTGCCCACGCCGTTGCGCCCGAGCAGGCAGGTGACTTCGCCGACTTTCACCTCAAACGTCAGGCCCCGCAGGATGTGGCTACCGCCGTAGTACTGGTGCAGCTTGTCGACTTGCAGCATGTTCAAAATTCCCCTCAATCCCCTGTGGGAGCGGGCTTGCTCGCGAAGACGGATTTACATTCAACATTTGAGTGGCCTGACACATCGCCTTCGCGAGCAAGCCCGCTCCCACATTGGAATGTGTTTGCAATTTACCGACCGAGGTACACCTCGATCACCCGCTCATTGTCCTGCACCTGTGCAAGCGACCCTTCGGCCAGCACGCTGCCCTGGTGCAACACGGTGACGTGGTCGGCGATCGAGCCGACGAAGCCCATGTCGTGTTCCACCACCATCAGCGAATGCTTGCCGGCCAGGCGCTTGAACAGTTCGGCGGTGAATTCGGTTTCGGCGTCGGTCATGCCCGCCACCGGCTCGTCGAGCAGCAACAGTTGCGGGTCTTGCATCAGCAACATGCCGATTTCCAGAAACTGCTTCTGACCGTGGGACAACAAACCCGCCGGGCGATTGACCGAGGCAGTCAGGCGAATGGTCTCCAGCACTTCGCTGATGCGATCCCTTTGTTCGCCGCTCAGGCGAGCCCGCAAGCTGGCCCACACCGACTTGTCGGTTTTCTGCGCCAGCTCCAGGTTTTCGAACACGCTCAGGGCTTCGAACACGGTTGGTTTCTGGAACTTGCGACCGATACCGGCCTGGGCGATCTGCACTTCGCTCATCTGCGTCAGGTCCAGGGTTTCGCCGAACCAGGCCTTGCCGTGGCTGGGGCGAGTCTTGCCGGTGATCACGTCCATCAGCGTGGTCTTGCCCGCGCCGTTGGGGCCGATGATGCAGCGCAATTCGCCGACACCGATGTACAGGTTCAGATTGTTGAGGGCCTTGAAACCATCGAAGCTGACGCTGATGTCTTCCAGGGTCAGGATGGTGCCGTGACGTGTATTCAGGCCGGGGCCGACACGTTGGCCGAGGCCGATGGCGTCGCGGCTGCTGCCGGCGTCCTTGTTGGGCTGCGGTGGAAAAAAGGCCGGTTCGAGCATGAATTCAGCCGTTGCAGTGATCCTCATTGTTCGCCCCTTTTCTTCAGCAGACCGATCACACCCTTAGGCAGATACAACGTCACGACGATGAACAGCGCGCCGAGGAAGAACAGCCAGTATTCCGGAAACGCCACGGTGAACCAGCTCTTCATCCCGTTGACCACGCCGGCACCCAGCAGCGGGCCGATCAGCGTGCCGCGCCCCCCCAAGGCAACCCAGACCGCCGCTTCGATCGAGTTGGTCGGCGACATTTCGCTCGGGTTGATGATCCCGACTTGCGGCACATACAACGCCCCCGCCAGGCCACACAACACCGCACTCAACACCCAGACAAACAGCTTGAAGCCGCGCGGGTCGTAGCCGCAAAACATCAGGCGGTTCTCGGCATCGCGCAACGCGGTCAGCACCCGGCCGAATTTGCTTTGCGCCAGCCGCCAGCCGATGAACAGGCTCGCCACCAGCAGCAGTACCGTGGCGAAAAACAACACTGCGCGAGTCCCCGGTTCCGTGATGCCAAACCCGAGAATGCTGCGGAAGTTGGTGAAGCCGTTATTGCCACCAAACCCGGTTTCGTTGCGGAAAAACAGCAGCATCCCGGCGAAGGTCAGGGCCTGGGTCATGATCGAGAAATACACGCCTTTGATCCGCGAGCGGAAGGCGAAGAAACCGAATACCAATGCCAGCAAACCCGGCGCCAATACCACCAGGCACATGGCCCAGAGGAAGCTGCTGGTGCCGGTCCAGTACCACGGCAATTCGGTCCACGACAGGAACGTCATGAACGCCGGCAAGCCGTCACCCGAGGCTTGGCGCATCAGGTACATGCCCATCGCATAACCGCCGAGGGCGAAGAACAGACCATGGCCCAGCGATAGCAAACCGGCGTAGCCCCAAACCAGATCGAGGGCCAGGGCGACGATGGCGTAGCAAAGGATTTTGCCCACCAGCGTCAATGTGTAGGCCGAGACGTGAAAAACGCTGACGGGCGATAACAGCGACAGCAGCGGCAACGCCAGCAGCAAAACGAGAATCACCGCGCCAACAGCGATGGTGACTTTGGGGCCGGCCTTTTGTGTAGCCGTGAGCATCAGGGGCTGATTCATCAGTCGATCACCCGTCCTTTCAGTGCGAAGAGGCCTTGCGGACGTTTCTGGATGAACAGAATGATCAGCGCGAGGATCAGGATCTTGCCCAGCACCGCACCGATCTGCGGTTCGAGAATCTTGTTGGCGATGCCCAGGCCGAACGCGGCCAGCACGCTGCCGGCCAATTGACCGACACCGCCGAGCACCACCACCAGGAACGAATCGATGATGTAGCTCTGGCCGAGGTCCGGGCCGACGTTGCCGATCTGGCTGAGCGCCACGCCACCGAGCCCGGCGATGCCCGAGCCTAAACCGAAGGCGAGCATGTCGACGCGCCCGGTGGGTACGCCGCAGCAGGCGGCCATGTTGCGGTTTTGGGTGACGGCGCGCACGTTCAAGCCAAGGCGCGTCTTGTTCAACAGCAGCCAGGTCAGCACCACCACAAACAAGGCAAACGCGATGATCACGATGCGGTTGTATGGCAGCACCAGGTTGGGCAGCACCTGAATTCCGCCCGACAACCACGCCGGGTTGGCCACTTCGACGTTCTGCGCGCCGAACACCAGTCGCACCAACTGGATCAGCATCAGGCTGATGCCCCACGTGGCGAGCAGGGTTTCCAGCGGGCGGCCGTAGAGGTGGCGAATCACCGTGCGCTCCAGCGCCATGCCGATGGCGGCGGTAACGAAAAACGCCACCGGCAGCGCAATCAGCGGATAGAACTCGATGGCTTGTGGGGCGAAGCGCTGGAACATCAGCTGCACCACGTACGTCGAGTAAGCGCCGAGCATCAGCATCTCGCCGTGGGCCATGTTGATCACCCCGAGCAGGCCGAAGGTGATCGCCAAGCCCAATGCCGCGAGCAGCAGAATCGAACCCAGGGACATGCCACTGAAGGCCTGGCCGAGCATCTCACCGATCAGCAGTTTGCGTTTGACCTGGGCCAGGCTGGTTTCGGCGGCGGTGTGCACACTGGCGTCGGCTTCGACGCCGGGTTCGAGCAAGCCTTCTAGGCGGGTGCGGGCCAGTGGGTCGCCGGTTTCACCGAGCAAACGCACGGCGGCGAGGCGCACGGTCGGGTCACTGTCGACCAGTTGCAGATTGGCCAAGGCCAGGCTCAGGGCGGCGTGAACGGTTTCGTCTTGTTCGCTGGTCAACTGTTGGTCGAGGAATTTCAGCTGCGCCGGTTTGGCGCTTTTCTGCAATTGCTGCGCGGCGGCCAGACGGATTTTGGCGTCGGCGGCGAGCAATTGGTGGCTGGCCAGAGCGGTGTCGATCAGACCCCGCAGGCGATTGTTCAGGCGCAGGGTTTTCGGTTGGCCATCGATGGTCAGCTCGCCTTGTTGCAGGGCGTTGATCAGTTCGATACGGGCCGGATCGGGCTGCGCGGCCCAGGTTTCCAGAAGCTTGGCTTGCTGCACGGGATTGGCCGCGACGAAGTCTTCGGCGTCGCCGGCGTGGGTGGCCATCGGTAACAGCAGCGCGATGGCGAGGATCAAGCGGTAAAGGGCGGTGGGCATATGCTTGGCCTTGCGCGGACTAAATGTGGGAGCGGGCTTGCTCGCGAAGGCGGTGTGTCAGTCGCCATCAATGTTGCCTGTCATACCGCTTTCGCGAGCAAGCCCGCTCCCACAGGGATTTGTGTCAGCCTGGGGTTGGGTGCCCGAGGCCGACATCCAATGGGCTCAGTTGCTCTTCACCGCATAGTCCGGCTTCTTGTCGTTGCCTGAGATAAACGGGCTCCACGGTTGGGCGCGGATCGGCCCTTCGGTCTGCCACACCACGTTGAACTGACCGTCGGCCTGAATCTCGCCGATCATCACTGGCTTGTGCAGGTGATGGTTGGTCTTATCCATGGTCAAGGTGTAGCCGGACGGTGCGGCAAAAGTCTGGCCGGCCAGGGCTTCGCGGACTTTGTCGACGTCGGTGGATTTGGCTTTCTCGGCGGCTTGCGCCCACATGTGGATGCCGACGTAAGTGGCTTCCATCGGGTCGTTGGTCACCGCTTTGTCGGCGCCCGGCAGGTTGTGTTTCTTGGCGTAGGCTTTCCAGTCATCGACGAACTTCTTGTTCACTGGGTTTTCCACCGACTCAAAGTAGTTCCACGCCGCGAGGTTGCCCACCAGCGGTTTGGTGTCGATGCCGCGCAATTCTTCTTCGCCCACGGAGAACGCCACGACCGGTACGTCGGTGGCTTTCAGGCCCTGGTTGGCCAGTTCTTTATAGAACGGCACGTTGGAGTCGCCGTTGACGGTGGAGATGACCGCCGTCTTGCCACCGGCAGAGAATTTTTTGATGCTGGCCACGATGGTTTGATAGTCGCTGTGGCCGAACGGGGTGTAGACCTCTTCGATGTCCTTGTCCGCCACACCTTTGGAGTGCAGGAACGAGCGCAGGATCTTGTTGGTGGTGCGCGGGTAAACGTAGTCGGTGCCGAGCAGGAAGTAGCGCTTGGCGCTGCCGCCTTCTTCGCTCATCAGGTATTCCACTGCCGGAATCGCCTGTTGGTTGGGCGCCGCGCCGGTGTAGAACACGTTCGGCGACATCTCTTCGCCTTCATATTGCACCGGGTAGAACAGCAGGCCGTTGAGCTCTTCGAACACCGGCAGCACCGATTTACGCGACACCGAGGTCCAGCAACCGAACACCACCGCCACTTTGTCCTGGGTCAGCAACTGCCGGCCCTTTTCGGCGAACAGCGGCCAGTTCGATGCCGGGTCCACGACCACCGGTTCCAGCATCTTGCCGTTCACACCGCCCTTGGCGTTGATTTCGTCGATGGTCATCAACGCCATGTCTTTGAGTGAGGTTTCGGAGATCGCCATGGTCCCGGACAACGAATGCAGAATACCGACCTTGATGGTCTCGGCGGCCTGGACAGTCCAGGTCATGCCCATCGCGGCAATGCTTGCCGTGAGTGTGAAAGCCTTGATCAAACTGCGACGCTTCATTGTGCGATCTCCATGAACGTTAAAGTTTTTTATGGTTGGCAGATGCGGACGACTGAAGGCTGTTTTGCAAGGGCTGTGCCCGGTCGGGGACGGGCAAGGAAATGTCGTATTAGAGTGGTTGCGGGGTTTGCGTGACGCACCATGAAGGGACGGGGCTGGCGCGTTGGTGCGAGAAGATGCGCCACATTGGGGCGCAGACAGTGCGGACCACCACAGATCAAAATGTGGGAGCGGGCTTGCCCGCGAAGACGGTGTGTCAGTCACAGGGATGTTGAGTGTGCCGCCGCCTTCGCGAGCAAGCCCGCTCCCACAGTAAATGTGTGTCGTACGCGAAATCTGTGAACGACGATGAACCTATGTGGGAGCGGGCTTGCTCGCGAAAGCGGTGTGTCAGCTGCGGTGATGTTGGATGTACCGCCGTCTTCGCGGGCAAGCCCGCTCCCACAGGGGACTACGCCGGGTCGACGTTATCCAGCGCCCGGTTAACCGCCAGTTCCGCCAGCATGATGCTCTGTTGAATCGCCAGCGCCGTGTAGCGCTGTGGGGCGGTCAGGTCGTTGGCGAAGTCGCTGGTCAGGACACTCGCCGTGGCCAACGATTCACAGGCGTGGGCCAGCAGGCTTTCGGTATCCATATTCGGTGCGACGATGAACATGGTGCTGGGGCGGCGGGGTTTTTCGGTGTAGGGCGCCGGGGGATCGAGGTAGTAGTCGAGGGCGCGTTTGATGGCTTCGCGATCCTTGAGTAATTCTTCGTTGCGCGAGGCTTCGGCGTTGGGGGTGGTGGTGTTGAAGGGTGGGTCAGGAATTAATTTGTCCATTGAAAAATTTCTCCAGCGTTGGAGCCTCCACTTGCCGCTTCTCACACGGGAAGAGGTGGCAGCTATGTGCGAGGTGAGAAGACCGGTTATGGACACCCGGCCGGACCGAAGTCCGCCCGCACACAGCCGCCATAACACATTTGCAGGCAGCTAATAAGCTGGCGGCGATTATGCGTGTACAGACACTGGATGACCATAAGTTGCCGGGCTTCTCACACCCGATCACTGAGTTTTCAGCGACAGCCAAAGACTAGAGAGCCCGCTTCCGACGGACAACCTGAAAGATGTGTGGGAAAGGTCTGGTGTTTTGGCATTCACATAAACACACAAAAACAGACGCAGAATTGCAATCCCTGTGGGAGCGGGCTTGCTCGCGAAGACGGCGGCACATCCGACACCGATGTGTCTGACAGACCGCTTTCGCGAGCAAGCCCGCTCCCACAGTTTTGAATGGGGTGAGTCAGCGGCGGCGCATCAGGCCGATGAAGAACAGCCCGCCAATCGCGGCGGTGGCGACGCCGATGGGCAGGTCTTCCGGGGCGATCAGGGTGCGTGCGGCCACGTCGACCCAGACGAGGAACAGGCTGCCCAACAACACGCACACCGGCAGCAACCGCCGATGCTCGGCACCCACCAATCGCCGGGCAATGTGCGGCACCATCAGCCCGACAAAACCAATCGAGCCGCTGATCGACACCAGCACCCCGGTCATCAGCGAGGCAATCAAAAACACCCGCAGCCGTACGGTGCGGGCATTGAGGCCCAGGGTCACGGCGGTCTGCTCGCCGGCCATCAACGCATTCAACGGCCGGGCCATGCCCAGCAACAACACCAACCCGAGCAACACACTCGCGGCGGGTACGGCGAGCAATTCCCAGCGCGCCAGCCCGAGGCCGCCGAGCATCCAGAACATCACCGCCGAACTGGCGCGATGGTCGCCCAGAAACAGCAGCAGGTTGGCGATCGCCATCATTACGAATGACACCGCCACGCCGCACAGCAGCAGCCGATCACTGTCCAGTCGCCCATGACAGTTGGCGATCATCAGCACGATCAACATGCTCAGCAGCGCGCCGATGAACGCCGCGATGGGCAAGGTCAACAGGCCGACGATTTCACCGACATGCAACACCACAATCACCGCGCCGAGGGTCGCGCCGGAGGTCACGCCGAGCAGGTGCGGATCGGCCAGCGGATTGCGCGTCACCGCTTGCAGCACCGCGCCAATCAACGCCAGGCCGGCACCCACCAGCGCGCCGAGCAACATGCGCGGCACGCGGATCAGCCAGACGATGTGTTCCTGTCCGGCCGTCCAGCTCTGCTCGCCAACACTGAAGGCCTTGTGCAGCAGAATTTGCCACACCACCTCCACCGGTACCCGCGCCGGGCCGAAGCCCAGCGATACCACACACGACATCAGCAACAGCACGCCGAGGCCGATCAGCAACAAGGCATAGCGACGGTCGATCATTCGCCGTGGAAACCCTTGGCCAGGGTTTCGACCGCCAGCACGTTGTCGATCCCCGGTGTGGCCTGTACGTAAGGAATGACGATGAAGCGCTGGTTCTTGATCGCATCCACCGATTGCAGGGCCTGGTTGTTCAGCAAAAACTGCTCCTTCTGCTCGGCGGTGACTTCGCCGTAATCGACGATCACGATCACCTGCGGATTGCGCTCGACCACGTTCTCCCAGTTGACCCGGGTCCAGCTCGCCTCGACGTCGTCGAGAATGTTGCGCCCGCCGGCCGCGTCAATCAGCGCCTGCGGCATGCCCAGGCGCCCGGAGGTCATGGCCCGGTCTTCACCGCTGTCGTACAGAAATACCCGAGGCTTGTCCGCTGGCAGATCCTGGCGCACCTCGGCGACTTGCGCCTGCATCCGGGCGATCACGGCGTTGGCGCGGTCTTGCACGTCGAAGATTTTGCCGAGGTTGCGCAGGTCGTTGTAGGTGTCTTCCAGGCTGGCCGGTGGACGCTTCATCACGAACGCGCAGGACTCGGTGAGCTCGTAGACGTTGATCCCCAGCGGTTGCAGGGTTTGCGGCGTGAGGTCACCACCGACGCGCATGCCGTAGTCCCAACCGGCGAAGAAGAAATCGACGTTGGCGTTGAGCAGGGTTTCCACCGACGGGTACTTGGCCGCCAGTTCCGGCAAGCCATCGAGGATGGTCTGCATCTGAGGCGTCACCGATTTCCATCCGGTCACGCCGCTGTAGCCGGCCATCCTGGGTTTGAGACCGAGGGCGAGCATCATCTGAGTCATGTTGATGTCGTGGCTGACCGCGTGTTTCGGCGCTTGCTTGAAGGTCACTGCGCGGTTGCAACTCTGGACGGTCAGTGGGTATTTCGTGGCCTCGGCGAAGGCATGGGCACTGCCCAGCAACAACGCGACGCAAAGCAGGGAACGCAATGTCATGGTTGGGTTATCCAGGTGATTCGAGGGTAGCCGTGCAAGGGATGGTCATCGATCAGGGCGTCGACGCCGAACACGTTGTGCAAAAGGTGTGTGGTCAGGACTTCTTTGGGGGTGCCACTGGCGACGATGCGACCGTGATGGATCACGTACAGCCGATCGCAGAAGGCCGCCGCCAGATTGAGGTCGTGGATGCTCGCCAATGTGCCGATCTGCAGGCGTTTGACCAGTTGCAGCAGTTCCAGTTGATAGCGCGGGTCGAGGTGGTTGGTCGGCTCGTCGAGGATCAGCAATTGCGGTTGCTGGGCCAGGGCGCGGGCGAGGATCACGCGCTGTTTTTCACCGCCGGACAGGGTGGCGAAGGCGTGGTCTTCGAAGCCCTTGAGGCCGACCGATTCGAGGGCTTGGGTTGCGAGCTTCCGGTCTTCGAGAGTATCGCCATCGAACAGACCTTTGTGCGGTGTGCGGCCCATGGCGACCACTTCATCGACGGTCAGGCCGAAGGCGTCGGGGAATTCCTGCAACACCACCGCGATGCGTTGCGCGCACCAGCGGGAGGATTGCTTCCAGACGTTGTGATGGTCGAGCTTGACCTCGCCACTCTCCGGTTTGCTGAAACGATAGGCACAACGCAGCAGGCTGGTCTTGCCGCTGCCGTTGGGGCCGATCAACCCGACGAACTCACCGGCGGCCACGTGCAAGGAGGCGTCACGCAGCTGGAACTGGTGATGGCAGTGGCCGTGGCCCAGGGGTGTCCAGGCGAGGTTGGTGAGGTTCAGCGAGGTCATGCGTGTTCTCTGAAATATTCGGTGTTGCTGATGACGCCTTCGCGAGCAAGCCCGCTCCCACATTTGATCGCATTCCAATGTGGGAGCGGGCTTGCTCGCGAAGGGGTCCTATGCTTCAAAACTGATAATTAGCGGTGACGAAGAACGATCACAGTCCGGCCCGCATTGTATTGGCTTTGCGCGTACACGTATCTCGCCTGTTTTCATAATGAAGGTGAAGTGGATTCAGTTTGCCGGCCCAAGCGCGACAGCAGCCCCCAATCCAATACCCATACGACCACCAGCGAAGCCCCCACCAACGGAAACATCACCGCCAGGGCGAACATGATGACCATTGCGGTTTTCCATTTCGGCAGGTCGTGACGCAACGGCGGCACACCGAACTTGCCCTGTGGCCGGCGCTTCCACCAGATCACCACGCCGCTGACGGCGCTGAGCAAAATCATCAGGCAGATCAGCAGCACGATGATCTGATTGAACGGGCCGAACATTTTGCCTTCGTGCAGCATCACGCCGACTTCCGTGGCGCGGGCGACGTTGCTGTAATGCTGCCAGCGCACGTCGGCGAGGACGTTGCCGGTGTACTGGTCGACGTGCAGGGTGGCATCGTTGCGCGGGTCATCGGCGAACACTGCGATGGTGAACACGCCGGTGGCGGTGGTGGGGAAGGTGATGCTGTAGCCGGGCTCGACCTTGCGCTGCACGGCGATGTTTTGTACGTCTTGCAGGCTGATGGTCGGTGCCGCCGGGCCGGCCTGGGTACTGGCGTGAGCCATGTGTTCGGCATGGTCGCCGGACATCGGCATCGGCGTGTTTTCCATGGCCCATGGCACGGTCTGGCGCGTGGCGCTGTTGAGGCTGCGGGCCTCGACGTCGGACTTGGGCACGTCATTCCACATGGCGACCGGGAAGCGGTTCCAGAGGTCGGCGTATTGTTTGCCCCAGAAGCCGGTCCAGGTCATGCCGCTGAGTAGCATCACCAGCAGCAATGCCGCGCCCCAGAACCCGGTCACCGCGTGCAGGTCACGCCAGAGCACGCGACCACGACTGTTCAAGCGCGGCCAGAGAATCCCGGCGCGCTGGCCACGCGGCCACCACAGAAAGACGCCGGAGACCACCAGCACCACGCCCCAGCCGGCGGCCAGTTCCACCAGCCGATCACCAACGGTGCCGATCATCAACTCGCCATGAATCGCGCGCGCGAGCGCTTGCAGATTGTTCTTCGCGTCTTGCTCGCCGAGGATGTCGCCGTGGTACGGATCGATGAACACGTTCAGTTCATGACCCTCATTGATCACCACAAATTGCGCGCTGCGTTCGGCGTTCACTGGCGGCAGGTATTGTTTGATCTGGCCTTGTGGATACGCCTCTTTTACCCGCTTGAGCAGGTCGTCGGCGGCGACTGTGTGATGACCGGCCGGGACGTTCAGCAGGCTGCCGTACATCAACGGATCGAGTTGCGGTTTGAACAGGTAGACGATGCCGGTCAGGGCCAGCATCACCATGAAGGGTGCGACGAACAGGCCGGCGTAGAAATGCCAACGCCAGGCCAGGTTGTAGAAATTCGGTTTGGGCTGTTGCATTCGTGTGCTCCGCTAGGCTTGGATCTGTTTTAGTTGTATGGCAATCGATGGTGGGCAAGGGTTGAACACCACAACCCCTGTGGGAGCGGGCTTGCTCGCGAAAGCGGTGTGTCAGGCGCCATCAATGTTGGCTGTGCCGCCGTCTTCGCGAGCAAGCCCGCTCCCACAGGTTCAACACTGTCCATGTGGGAGCGAGCCTGCTCGCGATGCTCTTAGAAGCTCATGTCGACCTTGGTCCAGAGCGTGCGCCCCGGTTCGTTGATGGCTTGCGGATCGTTGGCCGGGAAGCCGAAACCGGCGTTGCCGGCCAGGTTCAGGTGTTCGGCGTAGGCCTTGCCGAACAAGTTGTCGACGCCGCTGCTGACCTTCCAGTTCTTGTTGATCCGGTACGCGCCGTTGAGCGAGAACACGCCGAACCCCGAACTTTTGTCGAAGTCTTTGCCGACCACGTTGCCCTTGTTCCGGTCGATGCGGTTTTGCGCCGCGACCACCCGCCACAAGGCGCCGGCGCTCCAGTTGTCTTCGCTGTAGGTCAGGCCGAAGCGCGCATCCAGCGGTGGCATCTGCGGCAGGGCGCTGCCGTCGCTGCTGTTCTTGCCCCAGGCGTAGGCCAGGGTCGCGTCGGCTTTCCAGTTGGCCGTCAGCTTGTAGGCCGCGCCGAGTTCGCCGCCCATGATTCGCGCGTCGATGTTCTCGGCTTGGGAGGTCATGCCCATCATCCCCGGCGTGTAGTTGAACAGGATGTAGTCACGCACCTGCCCGACATATCCCGAGGCCCAGGCTTCGAGGTCGGCGGTCTTGTATTGCAGGCCGAAGTCGAGTTGGGTGGTTTTCTCTGGTTTGATCGAGTCGAACGCATTCACCGAACCGGCAGGGCCTGAGTTGGGCGAAAACAGCTCCCAGTAATCCGGGAACCGCTGGGCATGACCGAGGCCCGCATACAGCGTGGTCGGGCTGTCGGCCAGGTCATGCTCGTAACGCACGAAACCGCTGGGCAGGGTGTCGGCGCGGGTGTCGTCGGCGGTCGGGTTGGCGCGGGCCATCATCCCGGAGCCGATGGTCTGTCGATAATCCTTGGCCGAAGCACGGTCCAGTCGTGCGCCGGTGATCAGTCGATCACGGTCGGCGGCGTACCAGGTCAGTTCGCTGAACACGCCGTAGTTGTGGAAGTCGGCGTCCTTGTTGCGGGGCACATCCTTGTAGGTGTCGATACCCATGGCGCTGCGTTGGCGGTGCTCGTTGGTCTGCGCATCCAGGCCACTGATCAATTGCACATCGGCCCAGCGCCAGGTGGCTTTGATCCGCGCGCCGAGGGTTCGGCGGTCGACGTTGGAGGCCATGGGGCCGGCCATCATCCCGGTGCCGGACGGCGTGCGCAGGGTGTAGTTGTCCATCACGTGGTCGGCGTAGTTGTAGTAGACCTGCGCCTCGACCTTATCCAGCACCTCACCGATGTTCGACTGTTCGAAGCGCAGCCCCAGGCTTTCGCGCAAGAACTGCGAACCGTCCATGCTGCGCCCAGCGTAACGGGCTTCGCCGTCGCCCTTGCCGGCAGTCAATTCCAGCAGGGTGTCGGCGTTCGGCGTCCAGCCCAGCGCTATATCACCGTTCCATTTGTCGTAGCGCGAGGGCACGGTGTCGTTGTTGCCGTCCTTGTAGTCATCGGAATGCGCGGTGTTGCCGATCACTCGCACGTAACCCAGCGGCCCGCCAGCGGCGGCGTCCAGCACTTTGTCGAAGCGGCCGTTGGAGCCGGCCAATACGCTGGCATTCACCCTTGTGCCGAGTTCGCCGAAGCTTTCCGGCTCCCGGTCGAACAGGATGGTGCCGGCCGATGCGCCGGGGCCCCAGAGCACGGTTTGCGGGCCTTTGATCACGGTGAGTTTGTCGTAGGTTTCCGGTGAGATGTACGAGGTCGGCGCGTCCATCCGGCCGGGGCAGGCGCCGAGCATCATGCTGCCGTTGGTGAGGATATTCAGGCGCGAACCGAACATGCCGCGCAGCACCGGGTCGCCGTTGGTGCCGCCGTTGCGCACCAGGGCGAAGCCGGGGATGGTCTTCAGATAATCACCACCGTCGCTGGCCGGCACCGGTTGGCGCGGGTCCTTGGGGTTGGTGACGACGGTCAGCGGCGAGCTCGGCGCGATGGCGGTGATCACCGTCGGGCTCAGTTCTTCGGTGTGGCCGGCGTGTTCATCGGCCAGCACCAGCGGTGTCAGCAACAAGCCGCAAAGGACGGCGGTGGCGCGCATGAAATGAACGCGTGATGGGTTCAGGGCAAAAAAAGCCTGGGCAGCGCCCAAACGTGTGTCAGCAGAAAACCTTGACATGACAATTTCCATCGAACAGTCGTAAACGACACGGCCGGCAGCCTGGGGCTGTCTTCTAAACCGTGTGAGATCGGAGGTGGGTGTTTACGTGACGATGGGCGGGGCGCGGGTGCGGGCGCCAGGGAAGAAGGTTTGCCGGGCGTGGCCCAGGCGGGTGGCGGGTGTGGTGAAGGTGGGGGCGGGCGGGGTGTCGAACGCGGTGAATGAAGCGCCACCGGTGAGCGCCGGGCAATTGAACAGCAGGCTGCAATAGCCGCATTTTTCCCACAGCGCGTGATGCTCGGCTGTCGGCCGGCAGTGTTCGGCAGCCGGTTGTGCGTCGTGGTCGGCGTGCTCCATCGCCGACATGTCCGAGCCCATGTCCATCGACATGTTCATGGACATGCCCATCGCCATGCTCGAAGCCGCCGCGCGCGAATCCATCGGCATCGACTGAGAAATCAGCGGGCCGATAAAGATCATCAGCATGGCGAACAGGCTGATCCAGCTGCCGCGGGTCAGGCTCATTGGCTGACGGCGGCGAACGGATGGCCTGGCGCTATGCGGGCGCATAGGCGTTTTCAACGGGGGCGATTACTGGGCGTGCATGTGCGCTTGCATGCTGTCCGGCGCCTTTTTCTGCACCGAGACCTCGACCGTTACATCACCGGACTTCTCGAAGTGCAGGGTCAGTGGAAAGTGCTTGCCGTCGCTCAACAGGCTGCGGTCTCTGAGCTCCAGCAGCATCACGTGGTACGCCATCGGGGCGAAGGTGACTTCGCCGCCAGCCGGGATTTCGACGTCGGGCACTTGCTGCATTTTCATCAGATCGTTTTGCATCACATGTTCGTGCAACTCGGCCTTGCCGGATATTGGCGATCCGACGCTGAGCAGCCGATCAGCGGTTTTGCCGCTGTTGTGAATCACGAAGTACGCGGCGACGGTGGGCGCGTTGGGCGGCAACTCCTGCGACCACGGATGGGCGATCTCAAGTTCGCCAATCTTGTATTCGTGGGCATTGGCAAAACAGGCAGGCAGCAGCAACACAGCCAGGACGATGAGTTTGTTCAACATGGCAGTTCTCCAGAATGATTCAAAACGCAGGTCAATTGCGAGAAGGAATCACACCAGAGGGGACGCGCGGGGGTTGAGGCTGGGCCATTGCTGGCGCGGTGTCGGTGTGTCGAGCGTGGCAGGCGGCACGCTTCGATTGGCCTCGAATCGCGCGTAATACAATTGCGGCGCATGCCCCAGCAACGCCACCAACGGCGCGGAGCCCGAGCAACACCAGCAATGCTGCATGTTGGAATGATCGTCGCTCTGCGGGGCTTTCTGCTCGATGTCGCCCAGGGAAATCGCCACCAGCTTCGTGCCGCTGGAAGAGCAGAAACTGCCCCACAGCAACTGTTCGGCCGGCGATTTCGCCGTTTGGGCCATCGCTCCGGACATCGGCATGGCGAGCATGTTGAACAGCACTGCAAAGCAGGCGATCCAGGCAAATGCAAGCCGTTGTCGGGACATGAGGGCAGATCCGGTTGAGTGAGCAATCAGGCGCGGCTATTTAGCCTGATCAGGGGCGATAAGTAAAAAGGCCGCGTGCGGTTTGGTGTCGCAGTGCGTCAGTCAACATGTCGAGCAGCCGACGTGCAAGCTCAGCCTCGCCGTTTTGAAAGAGTGTAGCGACTTCGATTCTTAATGCCTGAGCGAATTGAGGGTCGATTTGGATTCTTGCCCGGATTGTGTGTTTGACATCTCTGAGCGCTACACGATTGAAGCTCCCATCACCCAGGTCTTCCTCTTCGCAGGCCTTGATGTAGTTCCGCAAGTCGGCAGGTGCCAGGAGAAACTCAGTGATATCGAAGCGTGTGAATTTCTCGGGCATTCGGCACTTCTCGCTACATTCGTGGAGCTCTGAAATATAGGGATGGGGTTATGAGCCCACAAGTCAGCCGATTTGGATAATGTTGTGCGTGAGGTCCGACGGATATGTAGGGCGTTGCACATTCTCTGTAGCAGCTGCCGAAGGCTGCGTTCGGCTGCGTAGCAGTCGTGATCCCATGCGCCACAGTCAACCTGGCAGACCGTGGTGTTTGATTTTACGACTGCTGCGCAGCCGAACGCAGCCTTCGGCAGCTGCTACAGGTTTTGTGTGAGGGCCGCTAAAACCTCAGTCACAGACCCAAATTCCCTATCAACCCCCGGCAACACCGGCCGCTTCAACACCAGCACCGGCACTCCACGCTCCCGCGCCACTTCGAGTTTCGGCTCGGTGGCAGTGCTGCCGCTGTTTTTGCTGATCAACACATCGATCTGCCGACGTTCGAACAACGCGCGTTCATCCTCGATCAGAAACGGCCCACGGGCGCCGATCACTTCGCAGCGCTCGTTGCCCGGATAAACGTCCAGTGCACGCAACGTCCAGAATTGCTCCGGCGGGATTTCGTGCAGGTGTTGCAATGGCTCGCGACCGAGGGTGAACAGCGGTCGGCGAAAGGTTTTCAGCGTGTGGATCAGCTCGGCCCAGTCGCTGACTTCGCGCCAGTCATCTGCGGCTTGTGGCTGCCAGGCCGGACGGCGCAAGGCCCAGCAGGCAATGCCGCTCAACTTCGCGGCGGTGGCGGCGTTGTGGCTGATGCGGGCCGCGTAGGGGTGGGTCGCATCCAGCAGCAGGTCAATACCTTCATCGCGGATGAACTGCGCCAGACCTTCGGCGCCGCCATAGCCGCCAACGCGGACCTGACAGTTCAGATCCGTCGGCACACGACCGACGCCAGCCAGGCTGTAGATGTGCTCCGGCCCCAGGGTTCGGGCGATGGCCAATGCCTCAGTGACACCGCCGAGCAACAACACGCGCTTCATTGAAAAACTCCCGCATGGCCGACAATCCCGCCCTGGCGATCGATGGCGAACACTTCGACCTGAACCTGCGCCGGCACCACGCTGCGGGCAAAGTCGAGGGCGTGCTGGCACACCGCGTCGCCGAGGGCGATCCCGGCGGCGCTGGCCATGGCCAAGGCTTGCTGACTGGTATTGGCGTCGCGGATCGCCTGTTGCAACGCCGCATCGGCACCGACCGCCGCGGCCCATTCGGCCAGTTGCGGCAGGTCGATGCTTGAATGCCGACTGTGCAAATCCATGTGCCCGGCCGCCAGTTTGCTGATCTTGCCGAAGCCGCCGCACAGGCTGAGTTTTTCCACAGGTACTTTACGCAAGTGCTTGAGCACCGCGCCGACGAAGTCGCCCATTTCGATCAGGGCGATTTCCGGCAAGTCGTAGACCCGGCGCATGGTGTCTTCGCTGGCGTTGCCAGTGCACGCGGCGATGTGCAGGTAACCGTTGGTTTTGGCGACGTCGATGCCCTGGTGAATCGAGGCGATGTAGGCGGCGCAGGAGAATGGCCGGACGATGCCGCTGGTGCCGAGGATCGACAAGCCGCCGAGAATGCCCAGCCGCGGGTTCATGGTTTTCAGCGCCAGGGCTTCGCCGTCCTCGACGTTCACCGTGACCTCGAAGCCGCCCTGGTAATTCAGTTCCTCGGCCAGCAACGTCAGGTGATCAGTGATCATCTTGCGCGGCACCGGGTTGATCGCCGGTTCGCCGACGTTCAGCACCAGCCCGGGCCGGGTGACGGTGCCGACGCCACGGCCGGCGCTGAAGCGGATACCCGGTTCGCTGTGCAGGCGCACCTGGGAAAACAGCAGGGCGCCGTGGGTCACGTCGGGGTCGTCGCCGGCGTCCTTGATCGTTCCGGCTTCGGCGCCGTCGTCCGTCAGCCGACAGAATTCCAGGCGCATTTGCACCCGTTTGCCTTTGGGCAGAATGATCTCGACGGCGTCCGCTGCCACGCCGCCGAGCAGCAGGCGGGCGGCCGCGAGGCTGGTGGCGGTGGCGCAGCTGCCGGTGGTCAAGCCGCTGCGCAGCGGGGCGGGTTGTTCGGCGGTTTCGTCACGCATCGAGGGGTTTCGTCACGTCCAACAAGGTAATGGGCAGCGCATGACGCCAGGTATCGAACTCGCCCAACGGTTGCGCCTGGGCGACGTGAATGCGGGTCAGCTCACCGCCATGCCGTTCACGCCAGGCCATCAGGGTCACTTCGCTTTGCAGGGTGACGGCGTTGGCGATCAACCGGCCGCCGGGTTTGAGTTGCGCCCAGCAGGTATCGAGCACGCCCTCACGAGTGACGCCACCGCCGATGAAAATCGCGTCCGGGCGTTCGAGCCCGTTCAGGGCTCGCGGCGCACTGCCGCGAATCAGTTGCAGGCCGGGAACGCCCAGGGCATCGCGGTTGTGTTCGATCAACGACTGCCGTCCCTCATCCGCTTCGATGGCCAGCGCCCGGCAACTCGGGTGAGCGCGCATCCATTCGATGCCGATCGAACCGCTGCCGGCGCCGACGTCCCACAGCAGTTCGCCGGGGATCGGGGCGAGGCGGGCGAGGGTGATGGCGCGCACGTCGCGTTTAGTCAGTTGGCCGTCGTGCTGGAAGGCCGAGTCCGGCAGGCCGGCCAGACGCGACAGGCGCGGTGTGTTTGTTTCAGCGATGCATTCGATGGCGATCAGGTTCAGATCGGCGATCGCCGGGTCGCTCCAGTCGTTGGCAGCGCCCTCGATGCGCCGTTCGGCTTCGCCGCCCAGATGTTCCAGCACGGTCAGGCGACTCGGCCCGAAACCGCGCTCACGCAGCAGCGCCGCAATGGCCGCTGGACTCTGGCCGTCGTTGCTCAGCACCAGCAAACGCACACCACTGAACAAATGAGCATTGAGCGCGGCGACGGGACGGGCGACCACCGACAGGGTCACCACATCCTGCAACGGCCAGCCCAGGCGAGCGGCCGCCAGTGACACGGAAGATGGGGCGGGCAGTATCAGCATTTCTGCGCCGGGCAGTTGCCGCGCCAGGCTGGCACCGACGCCGAAGAACATCGGGTCGCCGCTGGCCAGCACGCAAACCGGCTCGCCCCGCAGCGCCAATAGGGGTTCAAGGGAAAATGGACTGGGCCAGAGCTGGCGCTCGCCGCGAATGCACACAGGCAACAAATCCAGTTGCCGTTGGCCGCCGAATATCCGCGAAGCGCCCAGCAGGGCGCGACGGGCGTTCTTGCCCAGCCCCTTGAAGCCGTCTTCACCGATACCTACTACTGTCAGCCAGGGCGACATCTGCAGTCCTCAAAAAATGCCTCAAACGGGATGTTCCGACGGGCAGGCTTTTCATGCCGTCGGACAAAGCAGGCATAATACCGCGCCTTCGCCCGCGAAGCGCTTTTCCCACACAGCCGGTCGCCCCTTTGAACGAACGCCCGATGTCTTCCGCCTTACGCCCCTCGGCTTGCCCGGGGTTGCTGCGTATTGTCCCGGCGCTGGATGGCGGTATCTGCCGGATCAAATTGAACGGCGGCTCGATCAGCGCGGCCCAGGCTGAAGCGGTGGCCAGCGCGGCCGAACGCTTTGCCGGGGGCGTGATCGAGGCGACCAACCGGGCCAACCTGCAGATTCGCGGGATCGGCCGTGAACAGGCGGCATTGATCGACAGCCTGCTCGCCGCAGGGTTGGGGCCGCGTACCGCGGCGGGCGACGATGTGCGCAATCTGATGCTCAGCCCGACCGCCGGGATTGATCGGCACATGCTCTTCGACACGCATGCGCTGGCGGAGCAGATTCTCACCACGCTGCAGAGTCACGAACGTTTCCACGAACTCAGCGCCAAGTTTGCCGTGCAACTCGATGGCGGCGAGGCGTTGGCGATGCTCGAACACCCGCATGATCTGTGGTTGTCTGCTGCTGAGCGAAATGGCGAGCTGTTGCTGGCGTTCGGTCTGGCGGGTTGCCCTACGGACAGGCCCGCAGGCGCGGTGTCACGCGAGCAGGGGCACGCACTGGTGGTAGCGGTGCTGGAGTTGTTTCTCGACCTGGCGCGTCCAGATCAAACACGGATGCGTCATTTGTTGGCCGAGTATCCACTCGCAGAGTTTCTCGCTCGCCTGGCCGAGCGTGTGCCCTTGAAGTCGATTACCGATTGGCAGCGCTTGTTGACCCCAGGTGCCCTGCACATCGGCGATCATCCACAGGCTGGAACCGAATACGTCTATGTCGGCGCCGTCCCGCCTTTGGGGCGGCTCGATCCCGTCATGCTCAGGGGCGTGGCGCAACTGGCGTGGGAATTCGGCGACGCGAGTCTGCGTTTCACTCCATGGCAAAGTCTGTTGCTGCCCAACGTTCGCAAAGAGCGGGCGCCTGAAGTGATTAGGCGTCTGGAGCAACTGGGCCTGCTATGTGGCGCTGATCAGCCTTTGTCACGGTTGATCGCCTGCACCGGTTCCGCTGGCTGCGGCAAGGGCCTGGCCGATACCAAGAGCGACGCCATGCAATTGGCCGCGCTGTTGCAACGTCACGATCAAGCAGTGCATTTGTCCGGCTGCCAGCGTTCCTGCGCCGCGGCCCATGTAGCACCGGTCACGCTGCTGGCTGTCGCCCCTGGTCACTACGACCTCTATTTTCGCGATGCAGGGCAGCCGGGTTTCGGCGCCCTGCACGCACACAACCTTACTATTGAAGCGGTCGCAGCCTTGCTCGACGCCCGCTCACGGAGTTCCCTTGATGCTTGATTACATCCGCGACGGTCAGGAGATCTATCGCAACTCCTTCGCGATCATTCGCGCCGAGGCCAACCTTGCGCGTATTCCGGCCGATCTGGAGAAACTCGCCGTGCGGGTGATCCACGCCTGCGGCATGGTCGAGGCCATCGATGGTCTGCAGTTTTCCGAAGGCGCCGGCAAGGCCGGGCGCGATGCGCTGGCCGCTGGCGCGCCGATTCTGTGCGACGCGCGGATGGTCAGCGAGGGCGTGACCCGCGCGCGTTTGCCGGCCAACAACCCGGTGATCTGCACCCTGCGCGACGACAGCGTGCCGGAGCTTGCCCGCGAGTTGGGCAATACCCGTTCCGCCGCCGCGTTGGAGCTGTGGCGCCCGCATCTGGAAGGCAGCGTGGTGGTGATCGGCAACGCACCGACCGCACTGTTTTATCTGTTGGAAATGCTCGATGCCGGCGCGCCGAAGCCGGCACTGATTCTCGGCTTCCCGGTGGGCTTCGTCGGCGCCGCCGAATCCAAGGCGATGCTCGCGGCGGACAGCCGTGGCGTGCCTTTCGTCATCATGCAAGGCCGGCTGGGCGGTAGCGCCATGGCCGCCGCCGCCGTCAATGCCCTCGCCACGGAGATCGAATGATGCAGCAACCTGGACGTTTGATTGGCCTGGGCGTCGGCCCCGGTGATCCGGAACTGATTACCGTCAAAGCTTTGCGCCTGCTGCGCGAATCGCCGGTGGTGGCGTACTTCGTCGCCAAGGGCAAGAAGGGTAATGCGTTCGGCATCATCGAAGCGCATCTGCAAGATCCACAAACCCTGCTGCCGCTGGTTTATCCGGTGACCACCGAAGCGCTGCCGGCGCCGTTGTCGTATGAACAAGTGATCAGCGATTTCTACGATACGGCCGCTGAACAACTCGCCGCGCATCTGGACGCCGGCCGTGATGTGGCGGTGATCTGCGAAGGCGATCCGTTCTTCTACGGCTCCTACATGTACCTGCACGATCGACTGGCCGAGCGTTACGAAGCCGAAGTCGTGCCGGGTGTCTGCTCGATGCTCGGCGGTGCCTCGGTACTCGGTGCACCGCTGGTGTATCGCAATCAGAGCCTGTCGGTGTTGTCCGGCGTGCTGCCCCACGAAGACCTCAAGCGTCGCCTGGCCGATGCCGATGCGGCAGTGATCATGAAACTGGGGCGCAACTTTCCCAAGGTCCGTCAGGTGCTCGAAGAACTCGGTCTGGCAGAGCGTGCGCTGTACGTCGAGCGCGCGACCATGGCCAACCAGAAAATCGTGCCGCTGGATCAGGTCGAGCCGATGTCCTCGCCGTATTTCTCGCTGATCATCGTTCCCGGCGAGCGGTGGCAAGGCTGATGACTCATTCCACGCCCGCAATCGTCATTCTCGGCCAGGGCAGTCTGGCCACTGCCCGCCGCATTCAACAGGTGTATCCGGCCGCGTTGATCCACGGCCTGGCCGGAAGGGTCGAGGGCGCCGACCGCACTTATCCCGAATTCGGCGCGACCCTGCGCGAGCTGTATCAGCAGGACACGCCGATCATTGCCCTGTGCGCGGCGGGGATCGTCATTCGCACCCTGGCGGCGCTGTTGCTGGAAAAGGGCGCCGAGCCGCCGGTGCTGGCCGTGGCCGAAGACGGCAGCGCGGTGGTGCCCTTGCTCGGTGGCCTCGGTGGCGTGAACGTCATGGCGCGCAAGATCGCTGCCGGTTTGCAGGTCGCCGCGGCGATCACCACCAGCGGTGAACTGCGCTTTGGCACCTGCCTGCTCAATCCGCCAAGCGGTTACGCCCTTGGCGATCTGGAACTGGGCAAGCGTTTTGTCTCTGATTTGCTCGCCGGGCACAGCGTGCGCATCGAAGGCGCGGCGCCGTGGCTGCAGCAGGCGCAGTTGGTGGAAGATCCGCTGGCGCAGCGTTCGATCCATGTCGGCAGCGACGCCCGTGAGGCGAGTGCCAATGAGCTGGTGATTTATCCGCGCAGTGTTGCGGTGGCGATTGGTGCTGCCGCGGCGGATTTGCCGAGCGCTGTTCGCGCGGCGTTACAGCAAGCGAACATCGCGGTGCAGGCGCTGGCCTGTCTGGTGGCGGCTGACACTGAAATGGCCAGCCCGGCGTTGCATGAAGCGGCCATTGCGCTGGGAGTGCCGCTGCGTTTTGTCGCGCCGGCGAGCGACATCGGCGCATTGGCCCGTAGCGCGGTGCCCGAGGCGACGATCATCGCAACGACAAACAATGCGGCTGTGGCCGTGACCGAACAGCCGCTGGACCTCACGCAAATCGGCCGCCCACGCGGGCGTCTGGCCGTGATCGGCCTCGGACCGGGCGCCGCCGAACTGATGGTGCCCGCCGTCAAGGCCGAATTGGCCCGGGCCACCGATGTGCTCGGCTACGAAACCTACGTGCGCATGGCCGGTCCCTTCCGCGCGGATCAGGTGCTGCATTGCACCGACAACCGTGAAGAAATGCAGCGTGCCCGCCACGCCTTCGAACTGGCGGCCCGGGGCCGTTCGGTGATCGTGGTGTCCTCAGGCGACCCGGGCGTGTTCGCGATGGCGGCGGCGGTGCTCGAAGCCTTGCACGAGTCGAGTGACCCGGCCTGGCACACTGTCGAGCTGGAGATCCTGCCGGGCGTCTCCGCGTCGCTCGCCACCGCTGCCCAGGCCGGTGCGCCGCTGGGGCATGACTTCTGCGTGATGTCCCTGTCGGACAACCTCAAGCCGTGGTCGATCATCGAAAAGCGTCTGGACCTGGCCGCCGAAGCGGACCTGGCCCTGGCGTTCTATAACCCGATCTCACGTTCACGGCCATGGCAGTTGGGGCGTGCGCTGGAGATCGTCGCGCAGCATCGCAAACCTGAAACGCCGGTGGTGCTGGGACGGGATATCGGCCGACCGGGACAGACCTTGCGCACGACCACCCTGGGGGCGTTGACCCCGGATCAAGTGGACATGCGCACCATGGTGCTCGTCGGCTCGTCCACCACCTGCGCGTTCCCTCGTGCCGAGGGTGGTGATTGGGTGTATACGCCACGCTGGTACGGTGAAAAGCCGGCATCCTGATAGCCAGCGGCCCTTCGGGGCCGCGGTCTTTTCCGTCACTTCACCGCGCTGGAATCCCAGTGCTCGGGATGGTTTTTTCCACGTTTGAACGTGTCGTCCTTTTCAGCGGCTGTCATGGGATTTGGCGCGGTTGCCTGTCGTCTTTTTTCGGTCACTAATGTCTTGTTTTATTTATTCGGAAATATTAAATATTTTGCATTGTTGTGTGCGTGGCAGGTTTGTTTGAGTGGGCAGTAGTTTCATGTTTATTGGCGAGGTGTTAAGTAACTTTTGGTGTCGGTAGTGCATGTGGTTGAATATTTTGTTTCTGTTTTATTGAAATCAATTGAATTTTTTCCTGTTTGAGCTTGCCTGTTTCAAAGCGTAGTTTTCAACTTTCAAATCAAGGTTTTAGATGCTCTGCTGTTTGAGTGTCTGTGCTTATTGGTTGGTCTATTTGTTGATAATTATCGAAACAGTAACGGGGTACGTATGGACGATATTGAGCGCCGGAACAAGGATGGTTATGTTGATTTTGTCAGTCTTTTCAAACTGGCGGATCTTGAGCGCGGATTGTCGTCGCATAAAGACAGTCCACACTACGAGGAACTATTGCGTTATTACTTTGCCTGTGTGGGGCTGCTGGAGTCGCCAAGACTGCTCGAACCGTTAGGGTTATTCAAACACACGCTGACACTGTTGCTGGGCAACAATCGGGTCAAGCGCAATCTTGATTCGCAGACGCCGGGCAATGCTGACGACACCGCGATGCCACTATCGCAGATACATGACGAAGTCGAACGGTATGAGTCGCGTCTTCGGTTCAGTGTCGAGCAGATGAACACAGTGGCGACGGAAGTTCCCAAGGTGTTGCATTTTGTCTGGCTCGGTGGCGGTCTCGGCGCCATACAGCGCGATTACCTCAACCTGTGGAAACAGGTGTTGGCCGAGCATGGCTACACCCTCAATCTCTGGTATGACAGCGATGCGCTGCTGGCTTATCAAACCAACAAACTGATTGTAGAAGCCGCCAAGGCGCATGCCCTGATGCAGGTCGCAGACAAAAGTATCTCCGAAGATGAGCTGGCGACCCTGTATGAGGAACGCGCCATTGTTCTGAAGCAACAGATGTACGCACACATCAATGCGGCAGTGGCAAACGGTGAATCAGCCGACGAGGCACGGATGGACCTGCTGACCCGGGCCTACGGCCAGGATGCGGCGCAGCTGCAAGCGTTGAAGGAAAGCAATCACCGCAGTGTGCAGGACATGAACGGTTTCCAATTGCGCGATCTTGATGCGGCCGAGGTGCCGTTGCAATTACAGGGCATCTACGAACAGGAAATGCGATTGCGCGGCAATCTGGCGGCGGCGTCCGATGTGGTGCGTGTTGAAGTTCTGTTTGGCGAAGGTGGCATCTATGCCGATGTGGATAACCTGCCGCCGTTATCGAGAACGCTGGGCGGAGTCGATCTCCACGGTTTGGGTTCCGATGCGCATTTGGGGATTTTGCAGTTATTGCTCAATGACAATCCCGAATGGATGCCTGGGCGTCGGGCATCCTCCAGTTACATCGAGACAATTCCCCCTGAGCATTTGCCGGCACTGGAGGCTTTTGTAAAAAGCCGGCCGGGCCTGAGTGAGGTATTTCAGCCACCGGCGGATCGGTTGGCCCGACCCTTTATGCTGCGAGCGGCGTCGGAAGGCAGTTCGATAACGAATGCATTTCTGATGGCGCATCCCCGCTCGACGATTCTGCAAACCGTGCTCGAGCGTTTCCGGTTCAACTATGAGGTGATTGAGGCTTCGAACCGGTTGGCCGCCCGACGAGGCATTGCTTTGAGCGATGTTGATGCCATGGCGCCGCTGGTGCAGGAAGTGGTGGAAGGAACGTATGGGCCGCTGATTGAGCTGTCGATGGAAGAGGAAATATTTGCAGGGTTTCTGATCGATGCCATTGCGACCTACTTTCGCGACGGCATTCGGCTTCAGAGCGAAGGGACTATTTATCTGACCGGCCCTGGAGCCGTGCGTGATGGCATGGCCGATTACGCAAGAGCCCACTTTACCCCCTCGGTGGCTGAGACCGTGCGCAAGGAGGCCGCCATCGCGCGCTACGCGTCGGTCAACCGCGCCACCGAAGAAGAACTGGACCATTCCTGGAAGGACAATGAAACCGACCCTGATAAATGGGTCGGTAATGAGCAGAAACGCTGGCAGGAAGGCCAATACAAGACCCGTTACAGCGGCGATATCGGGCAATTACTCAAAGGCCCGACGATTGAGTTCGAGCAGGGCTGGCCGGTGATCGAAGAGCGGCCGGTGCTGCTGACCCACGTGCTGGAGCGTCTGGTCGAAGGGCTGGGCGAGCCGTTCATGGCGGCGATGAGTCGGGGGCACACTGGCGCTATCCGCTTCGAGGTTCCACTGCCGCTGAGTTTTGATGATCGCCAGGCAATCCGTAATCAGCCCCTCGAATCGCAAGCCCCTGCTTTCCTGAGCCAAGGGCAAAACCGCAACCTGGGTGTCGACGAGGTGCTGAGCGACATCGCCAATGGCTCCCGTCACTTCGTCGAGACGACCCCCTTGCAGAGGCTGGCGCTGGGGGTGTTGTTGGGGATGGACTCACTGCATAACCAACGCTTTGTAGAGTTCACCGGTGAGCTGGACAATCTGGCCAACAGCATGGTCGGGCAAGGCGCTTCAGGCCGTTACGCCGTCATTGAGCGGCAACTGTACAAGCGCGAGGCCCCGGGGTTCATGGTCGGTCTGATCAGCGATTCAGAACCGGCGCCGAGGACGGCCGGCAGCGCGCTTGAACTGAAAAAGGCTGCATTGACACAGGCGCAGACGACGGGCCAGTGGGGTCGCCATGTGGCGCAAATCCAGCAAGTGGCCACCCTTGAACATCGCATGCAGATCGTCGAGAAGGTGGGGCAGATACTCGACGAGATCGAAGCCAGCAGCATCAAACTGGTTCCCCAGGATCTGCTGCTGCGCAGCGGTGGCGAGGCGGTTGGCGGCCGGTGCTACCCGTTGGCCCTGGTGATGAGCGCGGCACTGCTGCAGGACGACGTGGCCTCTCGACAGTTGCGTGAGCGTTTCTATCTGTCCGCCATCGATCCCGACCAAGCTGATTCGGCAACCTTCCTTCAATCGCTCGAAGAGCTGCGGGATGTGCAATTGAACGATGTAGGGGCACCGCTTGACCGCGCGGATCTGGATCAGGTCACTGCCGCTCTCGAGCAACATGAAGGCAGCCGCACGCTGATGCTTAACTCCGACAATCATTCGATGCTGGTGGCCAAGACCGTAGAGGGCGATCACACCACTTATCATTTTTACGACCCCAACTTTGCGTTGTTCGAATTCGAGCAACCGGCCATGTTCAAGCGGGCACTGGAATACTTTTTTCTGAAGCAAGGCATGGCGCGGCATTACGCAGCCTATGGCTCGCAAGCCCGGCCGGAGTTTGACCTGATTGACCTGCATGGGGAAAAAGTGTCTGTCTTGAGGCTGTCTGCCGGATTTGCCGTGGAGCAGCTACTGAAGTCCGAACCGTTGCCGGGAGCACCGCTGCGTCCGGTTCGTCAGCGCCTGAACAGTGCCCGTGGGCAATCGCTGGTCGACAATTGGCACCTGGGCAGCAGTTTGCTGGAGCTCGATAGCCACTGGTGGGGACAGCAGATCGCACACGCCAGCGTCGGTTTGCAGGACTTGCATGCGTCGGTAACGCCGCTGGTGCCGTTGTTCGAAACACTGGAAATTACCCCCGAGGGCAAATATCGGCTGAGTCTGATCAATCCGTCAGACCCGGAACACGAGGTTCAGGTGATCAGCGGCGATCACCGTCTGTTGCGGATCAAGAATTGGCTGTCGGAACAGTTTTCGACCCTGGCGCGTAAACCGGTCGAGACGGGCGGCGTCGTGGATCCGACCGAAGTCGGCAGTGTTCACACCCTCAACGCAGGGTTCGCCATTCAGGCGTTGATGAACGCGTTGCGTGGACGGGAAGGGGAGGGCCGGACACTGACTACCGCCGTGCGCCTGCACGCTTACGTCAACTATGCCCAGTTGGCGCATGGCACCGTCGTGGATGTGGTTGGCCTGGTGCAGTTGGTTCGCACCGCGCTGAGAGAAGAGAAAATCATCGCCCGTACTTGCGCTCCGGTCGTCGGCGAAGCTTTGGGGCACGCAGCCGGTGAAGGTGTCGGCGCCGTATTGGGGCTGGCCAATGTCGGCTTTGATATTTATCAGTTGTCGACGGCGCAAAACGAAGTCGAGAAGGCCCAGTTCGGTACTCAATTGACATTCGATACCGCCAGCCTGGCGCTCACGGCAGGCGGTATCGGTGCAGGATTGGCCGGCGCATCGACCGCCGCTGCGGTGCTCGGTGGCGCCGGGGTGATTCTTGGTGGCCTGGCCATTGGTGTTGCTGCACTCGCCCAAGGGTTTGCCAGCATCTTGCGAGACGCCGAGGAGGTCGGCAAGTTCTTCGACGACATGGATCGGGGTTATCGCTCGCACGGTTACCGGTTCGATCACACCGTTGGCGCCTGGGTCGTGCGGCCTTCGCTGATCGTCCAGCGCATAGATCTGGGTGCTGGCAAGTTGCTGCTCGACAGCCCGAAGCTGTTTCCACTGCACGACCACTTTGGAGTGCCGGGTTTCGATGTTGATTACACGCGGGCGATCAATATCCGCCAGGAATTGAACCTGCCCGGTCAAAAAGAATTTGCACCGCCCACAGGGCAAACCATTGTGCTGCCATGCACACCGCAAACCTTTTACGGCTATGAGTACAAGGCGCTGCCTTTTGCCTTCGCATTTCACGACCCCGGTTTTGACACGGCCCGGCGCCTTGAAAAAAAGCAAGCGGATGGTCGGTGGCTATTTCTGTTTACGTTCTATTCCTTTCCGTCGCATTACATCCTCCATCGCCTGAATCCGGTGTATCGCGAAACAGTCATCGAGGTGCAACTGGATGGGGTGGATCGTTCACTGGTGGTCCCCGTTTTGCCGGATGCCTGGCACGACAAGCTGTCGTATGAGCTGACAGGCGCGGGGGGGAGCTGTTCATTGATGCTCAATCCCGGTGCAAGTATCAGTCTTGTCTCTCCAAGCCTGAAGCAATGCCGCTGGGTGTTGCAGGCTAGTTGGGCGAGTGAAAGTGATATTCGCGTCGAGCCTTACGGCGAACTGTACATAGGTACTGTCCATGTGAAAATTTCCGGCAAAGGTCGTCATGAGGTGCTGATCCGGGTGGCGGATCAGCAGTTGTTCAGCGTTGATCCTGGCAAACGCCGATTGGACATTCTCCAGCAGACAGCGCCTGAAGGACTCGATGAACAGGCATTGCTGGCGCACTACAAAGGCCTCGCGCAGGAGCATCGACTGGTATTGCCGTACACGCAGATCCATCGTTATCTGATTCCGTTCGAGGCGCCGGACAAGCCCCGTTACACCAATGCCTGGTATGACTGCGCTGAAGATCGTTTCCTGTATATCCGCAACGAAACCGTCCTTGAAGCCGATGAGGCACAGCTGTCGATGGTGGTTGAGGGTTTTGCCTATTTCTACCAACCGGAGGGCTACCAGATCTGGCAGGTCGATGCCGCCACAGGCTTGCTCAAGAATCGTTATCGCTTACTGCTAGAGGAGGGCAAAGGCTCCATTCGCAGCCTCGAAGCGGATGCTCATGGTGTGATTCATGTCGTGCAGGAGTACGTCGCGGGCAATCAGGCCGCCAGGCAGTACCGTTACCTGATTCATGAAGGGCGACTGCTGTTGAGTGCCGTGACTCACGATATGGCGCGGGAGCTGCAGGCGTTGGTGTTTGCCAGTGAAACGCTGGCCGACTGGTCATCGGTGTTTGGCAAGTATGTGTCCCTCAATCCAGTTCCTGAGCGGGACGGCTTCACGACGGTCGACTGGCAGCCGGCGCCTTACGTTTCGATCTGCTGGAAGTTTGACCCGGATCGGCGAGATATGGCGTGGGTTCGCAGTCGCGATCAGTTGCTCATTCATCCCCTGCCCCGGCCTCAACACACGCGTGGCTGGGCTGATTCGATCAAGCACCTGAACGATCTGCTGCTGTTGCCGATGGCCGACGACAGCGACATATTCTTCATTTACGACCGGCTCGCCCAGACCCTTTGCCGACTGCAACGGACCATGACAGAGGGCAAGGGACAATGGGCCCACCAATGGGTGCAGCCCGCCGGGCTCAAGCAGGTCGTGGCCGTGGAGAGCGGCTATGTGGCACTCGATGAGGACGGGCTGTTTTTCAACCTGAGCGCGCAAGGCGAGGTGCAGCTGGGCGGCCTGAGCGAGCAGTGGCTCAAGGGTCGTGCCCAGTGGTGGCAGGCGCTGGAGCCGATTGCCGAGCGTTACCCGGGCAACAATATTGCCATTGTCGGTCTGCGCAATTTCGCCGATAACGGCAACGTGTGTGCCTGGTATGTGAATAACCGCTTGGTGCTGTGCGATCCGGGGCTCGACAAGGAAATTCGCCTGCTTGGCGTTACCCCGGACAATCAGGCGGTCTGGCTGTTCGATCTGTCCAGCGGTGAAATCTGGAGTCAGATGTTCATCGATCCGCAGCAACTTGATCAGGCATTCGGCACGGGCTCGCGACTGTTGCTGAACGACAGGTTGCCGGCTCATCAACAAAGGTGGGCGGATTGGCGTTTTGCCGACGTGACCATCGAGGGTGCCGGCTTGCGTGGGACAACCGTTGACGGCGTATTGCTGGAGCTGCGCCATCAAGAGGTGGAGATCATCACCGGCGTCAGCCACGACTGGGCGAGCGCCCATGGCGACCACTTGATCGAAGATCTCCAGGCGTTATTGGAAACGGAGGAGCATGGCGAATTTGTATCTGTGGAGTCCGAACCCGACAGCTTGCAGTGGTATGCCGTCCAAAGCGCTCGGCTGATCCGGATTACCGGTAAGGATCTACCCGCGGACTATGCGCTGTTGGGCACTCAAGGCCAGGTCAATGTGTTGCTGCATGAGGCCCGGGAAGGACGGGTGCGTGTGTATCCGGACAGGCGAAGCATCGGGCCGTTCGATTATGTCCAGCGCAACGCCGAAGTGCTGGTTGTCGAAGGAGAAAAGACCTTGGGTGATCTCCTGCCGCTGATTCCCGATGACGTCAATACGTTGATTCTGCGATTGGGGCAGGGCGCCGTGACTTGTCACCTGACGAAGGCTGTCTGGCTGAGGCTCGACTCAGTCATCGTCGACTGCCGGCACGCGCTGGGTGAAGTGCCGGCCATTCCAGGCAAATTGATCTGGGCCTTCGATGAGCCGCAAAGATTGCAGTTCGAGATTGTTCAGGAGCATCTGGTCATCGTTGACCCGGACAGTGAACACAGTCTGATCTTCCGCGATGTGTGTTCCGCCGACCCGGCATTGCGCGGTGATGTGTTCCTTGCGTTTGAAAAGCTGCAATCACATCCGGTATCGATGTTCGTGGCGCGGTTGCGCGACAGGAAAGGAAAAGCCGGCAGTGCAACGCTGCAGGAGCTGTTGGCGGAGCCGGCAGTCGCAGGTTAAGCGGCGACTGGGGCAGGTTTCATGAAAAAAGGCCGCGAACGATTCCGTTCGCGGCCCACGTTCACGGGATGACGGAGCTGTGCGCCTCTCAGGGCACCAGATAGCCTTTCACGCCGGTAAAGATGATCTGTGCCGCCAGTGCACAGACAAAAAGTCCCATCAAGCGACTGACGATCTGCAGGCCCTGGTCGCCGAGAATTCGCTCGATGCGGTTCGACAAGTAAAGCACCACCCCCACCGTGAAACTAGCCAGGGCAATGCTGAGGATCGCGGTGAGTTTGTCGTCCCAGTGCGGTTGGCTGACACCCATCACCAACAGCGCACCGATGGTGCCCGGGCCGACGGTCAGGGGGATGGTCAGCGGGACGATGGTCACGTCCTGCTGCACGTTATCGGTCTGCACCACCGACTTGCCCTGGGCCATGCCCAGCGCCGAGATGAATAGCACGCTGCCGGCGCCGATACGAAATGCATCCACGGTAATGCCGAACACGTCAAATATCACTCTCCCGAACAGGTACAGCAAGACGCTGGAAACCAGTGTGGCAATTGCCACTTTCCAGGCCAGGCGACGTTGTTCCTTGCGCGAATAACCGCGGGACAGACTGATGAAACAGGACAACACGAAGAACGGGCTGTAGAGCACCAGCATCTTCAGGTAAACGCTGAATAACACGTGGAGCATGATGTCGACTCGTGGCAGGAGATTGTTGGAGCGGAGTCTATCAGCCGGTTTAGAAAGTTGTCGGCGCGCGACGGGAGATTGCTCAGAACGTCGAAGCCGTACGATTCTGATGATCGCGCTGGGCAACCCAATGCTCGATCAGGTCGCGCAGCTGCGACAGTTCGACAGGTTTGGCCATGTGCCCGTCCATGCCGGCCTGGCGCGCGCGCTCTTTGTGCTCGGCGAGGATGTGTGCGGTCAGCGCCACCACGGGGGTGCGAATCCGCTGGTTGCCGACCTCCCAGGCACGCAATTGCTGGGTGGCGGAGAAGCCGTCGAGAACTGGCATTTCGCAGTCCATCAACACCAGGTCGTAACGCTGGGCCTTCATCGCCACCAGGGCTTCTTCGCCGTTGCTGGCGGTGTCCGGTTGCAGGTTGAGCTTGCCCAGCATGCCGCGAATGACCTTGGTCGAGATGCTGTTGTCTTCGGCCACCAGAATACGGAAGTCGCTGGGGACCTTGACCGGAAGGGTTGGGCCGGTGGGCAGATGCTGCGAAGTGGCCGGGCCTTTGTTGCGCTGGTTCAGCTCGTCCGCCAGGGTGGTCTTGAGGGTGTAGCCGGCCACTGGCTTGGCGAGGATGCGCTTGACCCCGGAGTTGCGCGCGATGATCTTGCTCGGCGCGTTGCTGATGCCGGTGAGCATGATCAGCAGGATGTCGTGGTTCAGGCTCGGGTCTTCCTTGATCTTGGCGGCCAGTTGCATGCCGGTCATGCCGGGCATGTTCTGGTCCAGCAGGACCACGTCGAAATAATCGCGCAAGTGGGCCTTGGTGCGCAGCAGCGCCAGGGCCTCCTTGCCGGACGGCACGGCGCTGACGTTCAGGCCCCAGGCGCTGCACTGCTGCACCAGCACCTTGCGACAGGTGTCGTTGTCGTCCACGACCAGAACGCGTGCGCCTTGCAACGGGCTGTCCAGGTCCGAGGTCGGATGTTCGAGGCGGTCCGGGTCCAGTGGCAGGGTCAGCCACAGTGTGCTGCCCTGGTTGGCGCCGCTCTTGATGCCGAACTCGCCCTGCATCAAACGGATCAGCTGCCGGGCAATCACCAGCCCCAGATTGCCCCCCAGGCTGGTGGCCGAAAGGAAGTGCTTGCTGTGCAATTCAGCGTGCATCAGTGCGTCGCGTTCTTCAGCCTCCATCGGTGGGCCGCTGTCTTGCACGGCGATACGCAACCGCGGTTTGGCGCTGCGCTCATCCAGCGCGACGACGATCAGAATCTCGCCTTCTTCGGTTTTCTTCAGGGCGTTTTCCAGCAGGCTCAGCAGGGTTTGGCGCAGGCGCGTCGGATCACCACTGATGACGCGCGGTACCTGCGGCTGGATAAAACTGATCAGCTCGATGTTCTGCTGCTCGGCCTTGGCGCGGAAGATGCTCAGGCAGTCTTCGATCAGGGCATTGAGGTCGAACTGCACGTCGTCCAGTTCGATCTGCCCGGACTCGAGCTTGGAGATGTCGAGAATTTCGTTGATCAGGGTCAGCAGTTCGTTGCCGGCGCTATGGATGGTTTGCACATAGTCGCGCTGCTTGACCGACAGCGGTGTGCCCAACAGCAGTTCGGTCATGCCCAGCACGCCATTCATCGGGGTGCGGATTTCGTGGCTGATTTTCGCCAGGAATTCGGCCTTGGCGTTTATTTCGGCATTGCTGGCAGCCAGATCGCGACTGACGCTGAAACGGTCTTCGGTGATGCTGCGCTGTCGCTCGCCCAGGGCAATACTCATCAGCAGGCCACTGATACAGATAAACACCAGCAGGGTGATGATCAGGCCTTGAGGGGCGACAAGGGTCAACCCCTGCAGTGCCGGCAGGATAATCAATGTGCCGAGGTTGAACACCACCATGGCCGCCACGAACAGGCGCGCCGGGCGATAGCCTTTTTGCCAGTGATGGGCGCTGACGAACAACATGCTCAGGCCCGCCAGGGCAACCAGTGCGTACGTGATCAGGTTCAGCGGCAGTGTGTTGACGAACAACAACAGCAGGCCGCAGGCCACGATGATCAGGATGTCCCCCAGCAACAGCTTGTTCAGCGGGTGTGGGCCGAGCGGGGCGAAGAAGCGGTAGGCGAACATCAGGCCGCAAGGTGCGGTCAGCAGCAAGGCCAGATAGGCGCCGGGCGTCTGCACGGCGGACCAGTTCGGCAACCATGGCCGGGCCAGGTTCAGCAGCAATACCAGACTGAGCAGCAGCAACCCTTCGCATGCCGCCAGCCAGAGGCTGCTGCGCGAACGGGTGTAGGCGTAACGCGTCAGGTTATGCAGGATCAGCATCCCGATGCATCCAAAGAGCAGGCCATAGATCAGTGTCTGGCTCTGAGTGGCCGCGGACATGATCGCTGATTGCAGGGTGACGTAAGGCCGCAACTGGTGTTCGGAGACCAGCCGCAGATAGACATCGAGGGTTTTGTCGCTTTGTGGCAGCGGCAACATGAAGTCGCTGCTGGGCAGGGGGCGTTCAGCCTGGGGCTGCCCGGTACCGGTATTCAATTGATCGATCAGCTGGTCGCCGTCGAGCACATACAGATTGAGGTGCGACAGGTCCGGTGCGAACACCCGCAGCAATTGTTCGTGTTTGCCGGGTGCGAGCCTGAAACGCAGCCATAACGCGCCCTCGGGCCCGGCCGCGGTGAGGCGTTCGAGTTCGGTGGGGCTGAATTGATTGGTGTAGCGGCTGGAGCGGATATCGCTCAGCTGCAGATCGCCCTGTTCGTCGAGCAATACCGCCCAGCCACTGCCTTGCGCGGCCTGGGCCGGGAGCATGCAGAGCAAGGTCAGCAGAGTGACGGTGAAGCCTATGGCAATCCTGAGCCAGCGCACGGCGAAATCCCTTCGTAGGTTGATGCCAGAATATAACTATGCGCGGCGCCGGAATAGTCCGGCAAGGGCCGCAAGCCCTTGCCTGGCCGAAAGGATGGCTTATTCCTGATTTTCGCCACGCTCGCGGGCAATGGCGCGGTAGCCAATGTCCTTGCGATAGAAGCAGCCTTCCCAGTCGATTTTAGCCGCCAGTTTGTAAGCCTGCTGCTGGGCTGCGTCGACGCTGGTACCCATGGCGGTTGCGCACAGCACCCGACCACCGGCCGTCACCACCTGACCGTCCTTGAGTGCAGTGCCGGCGTGGAAGACTTTGCCTTCCAGTGCCGCTGCTGCATCCAGACCGTTGATGGCGACGCCTTTGGCGTAGTCACCCGGGTAACCACCGGCGGCCAATACGATGCCGACGCTCGGACGTGGATCCCATTGCGCTTCGACTTTGTCCAGCGCTTGCGCCAAAGCAGCTTCGACCAGCAACACCAGGCTCGACTGCAAGCGCAGCATCACCGGTTGGGTCTCAGGATCGCCGAAACGGCAGTTGAACTCGATAACTTTTGGGTTACCAGCCTTGTCGATCATCAAGCCGGCATAGAGGAAACCGGTGTAGACGTTGCCTTCCTCGGCCATGCCGCGAACGGTCGGCCAGATCACCAGGTCCATGACCCGCTGATGGACTTCGGCCGTGACGACCGGAGCCGGGGAGTAAGCGCCCATGCCACCGGTGTTCGGGCCGGTGTCGCCGTCACCGACGCGTTTGTGGTCCTGGCTGGTGGCCATCGGCAGCACGTTCTTGCCATCGACCATGACAATGAAGCTGGCTTCTTCGCCGTCCAGGAACTCTTCAATCACCACGCGCGAACCGGCGTCGCCAAATGCATTGCCGGCGAGCATGTCGCGCACGGCGTCTTCGGCTTCGGCCAGGGTCATGGCTACGATTACGCCTTTACCGGCGGCCAGGCCATCGGCCTTGATCACGATCGGCGCGCCTTTTTCACGCAGATAAGCCAGGGCCGGCTCGATCTCTGTGAAGTTCTGGTAGTCGGCGGTCGGGATCTTGTGGCGCGCCAGGAAGTCTTTGGTGAAGGCTTTCGAACCTTCCAGCTGAGCAGCGCCAGCGGTCGGGCCGAAGCAATCCAGGCCACGGGAGCGGAACAGATCGACGACACCGGCGACCAGCGGTACTTCCGGGCCGACGATGGTGAGGGAAACGTTTTTCTCCGCGAAATCTGCAAGCTGCTCGAGGGCGAGCACTTCGATGGCGACGTTCTCGCACTTGGCTTCAATGGCGGTGCCGGCGTTGCCCGGGGCAACGAACACTTTCTGCACGCGCGGATCCTGAGCCACTTTCCAGGCCAGGGCGTGTTCACGGCCACCGCTGCCAATGATCAAAACATTCATTTCAAAAACCTCGGATGACGCTAATTCTTGATAGCACCGCTGGGGTGCTCTTATGTGGGAGCGGGCTTGCTCGCGAAAGCGGTCTGTCAGTCACATCAATGCTGGATGTGCCGCCGTCTTCGCGAGCAAGCCCGCTCCCACAGTTGATCGTCGTATCAGTGACGGAAGTGGCGCATGCCGGTGAACACCATCGCGATGCCCGCTTCGTCGGCGGCTGCAATCACTTCGCTGTCACGCATCGAGCCACCTGGCTGGATCACCGCAGTGATACCGACCTTGGCCGCGTTGTCGATGCCATCACGGAACGGGAAGAACGCGTCCGAGGCCATGACCGCGCCCTGAACCTGCAAGCCTGCGTGTTCAGCCTTGATCGCGGCGATGCGCGCAGAGTTCACGCGGCTCATCTGACCGGCACCGACACCGATGGTCTGACGGTTCTTGGCGTAGACGATGGCGTTGGACTTGACGTACTTGGCGACTTTCCAGGCGAAGATCAGGTCGTTGATTTCCTGTTCGGTCGGGGCGCGCTTGGTCACCACTTTCAGGTCTTCGCTGCTGATCATGCCAATGTCGCGGCTCTGCACCAGCAAACCGCCGTTGACACGTTTGTAGTCCCAGGCCGGAACGCGATCAGCCGACCACTCGCCGCAGGCCAGCAGGCGTACGTTGGCTTTTGCCGCCACGATGGCGCGGGCTTCTTCGCTGACGCTTGGGGCGATGATCACTTCGACGAACTGACGCTCGACGATAGCCTTGGCGGTTTCAGCATCCAGCTCGCGGTTGAAGGCGATAATGCCGCCGAACGCCGACTCGGTGTCGGTGGCATAGGCCAGTTCGTAGGCCTGACGGATGCCGCCTTCGGCGTCCGGGCTCACGGCCACGCCGCACGGGTTGGCGTGCTTGACGATCACGCAGGCCGGCTTGACGAAGCTCTTCACGCATTCCAGCGCGGCGTCGGTGTCGGCCACGTTGTTGTACGACAGCTCCTTGCCTTGCAGTTGGGTCGCGGTGGCGATGCCGACTTCGGCAGGTTTGGCTTCAACGTAGAACGCCGCGCTCTGGTGCGGGTTCTCGCCGTAGCGCATTTCCTGAGCCTTGATGAACTGGCTGTTGAAGGTGCGCGGGAATTCGCTGCGGCCGGAGGTCGAGAGGGTTTCAGCCGCCTGGTTCACGGTGCCCATGTAATTGGCGATCATGCCGTCGTAGGCAGCGGTATGTTCGAAGGCCTTGAGCATCAGGTCGAAGCGCTGAGCGTAGGTCAGGCCGCCGGCCTTGAGGTTTTCCAGGACGCTGGCGTAATCGCTGGCATTCACCACGATGGCCACGTCTTTGTGGTTCTTGGCTGCCGAACGGACCATGGTCGGGCCGCCGATGTCGATGTTCTCGATGGCGGTCGGCAGGTCGCAGCCCGGCTTGTTGATGGTGGCTTCGAACGGATACAGGTTGACCGCTACCAGATCGATCGGCTTGATGCCGTGCTCGTTCATGATGGCGTCGTCGATACCGCGACGACCGAGGATCCCGCCGTGGATTTTCGGGTGCAGGGTTTTCACCCGACCGTCCATCATCTCGGCAAAGCCGGTGTAATCCGCGACTTCCACTGCGGCAACGCCGTTGTCACGCAGCAGCTTGAACGTCCCGCCGGTGGAGAGGATCTCGACGCCCAGGGCTTCGAGCTCTTTGGCGAATTCAAGGATCCCGGTCTTGTCGGAAACGCTGATCAAGGCGCGGCGGATCGGCAGGCGGGTAGTCTGGTCGGTCATCTCAATTTCCATCAAAAGCAAAGGAGTCAGCAAAAAAGGCGACCGGTTTTACGCGGGCGCCTTTCTGGTTTGATTGAATGCTTACAGCAAATCGTACTGCTTGAGTTTCTTGCGCAGGGTGCCGCGGTTCAGTCCGAGCAGCTCACTGGCCTTGGTCTGGTTGCCCTTGACATAGTTCATCACGCATTCGAGCAGGGGAGCCTCGACTTCGGAGAGCACCAGGTTGTACACATCCGTGACGGCAGCGCCCTCAAGGTGGGCGAAATAATTGTGCAGCGCCTTCTCGACACTCCCGCGAAGGGTCTGACCTTCTTCGCTCGGTGTATTGAGGTGCTGTTTCAAATTCACGTTGTCGCTCACGGGTGTTGTTCCACTCACTAAAGTCTCGGTCATCATCGTCATGCGGCCACCCCTTCTCCGTCCCCTGTCAGGCTCTTGTAACGTTCGGTGAAGAAGCCCCGAACGTAGGCGCATTGTGCTTCCGTATCTTCCAAACGATTGAAGTGGGCGCGAAACTCCCTGGCGCCCGGCAAGGTTGCGAGATACCAGCCCACATGCTTGCGAGCTATGCGCACGCCCATGAGGTCGCCATAGAAGGCATGCAGCGCGGCCAGATGCTCAAGCAGAATACGTTCCACCTCGATCAGTTCCGGTGCCGGGAGTTTTTCGCCGGTACGCAGATAATGGTCGATCTCACGAAAAATCCATGGCTGCCCCTGGGCAGCCCGACCCACCAACAGGCCATCGGCACCGGTCGCATCGAGTACGTACCGGGCTTTCTCGGGCGAATCGATGTCGCCGTTGGCGAAGACCGGAATCGACACCGCCTGTTTGATCGCGGCAATGGTGTCGTACTCGGCTTCACCGGTGTACAGGTCGGCACGGGTGCGGCCATGCACCGCCAGCGCCGTAATGCCTGCCTGCTCGGCGATCTTCGCCACCGTCAGACCGTTCTTGTTCGCCCGGTCCCAGCCGGTGCGGATCTTCAGGGTGACCGGCACATCGACTGCGGCCACCACGGCCTGCAGGATCTCGGTCACCAATGCTTCATCCTTCAACAGTGCGGAGCCGGCAGCCTTGTTGCAGACCTTCTTCGCCGGACAGCCCATGTTGATGTCAATAATCTGTGCGCCCAGTTCAACGTTGGCCCGGGCCGCATCCGCCAGCATCTGCGCATCACCGCCAGCGATCTGTACCGAGCGGGGCTCGGGATCACCGTCGTGAATCATGCGCATCCGCGATTTGCGGGTGTTCCACAAGCTCATGTCGCTGGTGACCATTTCCGAGACTACAAGTCCTGCGCCCAGACGTTTGCACAGCTGACGAAAGGGTTGGTCGGTGACACCCGCCATGGGGGCGAGGATCAAACCGTTGTGCAACGTGTATGGACCGATGCGTACCGCCGACATAGGACTTCCCTGTTGTGGGGCCGGATCATGAGAGTTCGAAAAAGGGTTGGCATGATACCCGCTCTCGATGACTGGATAAAGGCTGAATTGAACAAAATCTGAACAGTTATTCTGTTATCGCCAACGGTTTGGTTTGAACGGTCAGAGTCAGAAATCTGCCGTCAAGCCTGTAACGATGTGCCGTTTCACTCGGGCGAGTGGAAGCTCAGGCTGTAGTTCACCGCTTTGGGGCCTGGGTCGAGAATGTCCAGTGCGATGTGGATCGGCGTTTGCGGCGGCATTTCCACCAGGCCTTCGAGATCGCCGTTGAGGTACTCGCCGGGCTTGAAGCGGCGGCTGGCGATCAGGTGGCCGTTAAGGTCGGCAAAGCGCAGCTCCAGCAGCGGGAACGGCTGGGAGAAGGGCGCACGATTGTAGATGATGGCGTCGACCACCAGCGCCCCGTTGAAGTCAGGGTGGCTGCGGACCACCAGATTGCTGCTTTTGACTTTGGCGATGTCGACCTTGGATGGCACTGTGCAGCCGATTCGTGGACACAGTTGCTGAAACCACGGGCGGTATTGATCCTGGCGCGCCAGTTCGTCGAAATGGTAGGCGACGTATTGGCCGGCGAGGCCGGCGGCAGCGAGCAGGATCAACAGCAACCAGAAAAAACGCCGACCCCAGGGTGAGCGGCGTCTCTGCCAATCCAGTTGCAGCGGGTCGTCGGTCAGATCCTGCAAAACTTCAGCGCGCATGGCCGGCTCGCGTCGCTTGCGCAGGGTTTCGACCGAGGGCAAGTCGTCGTCGAGCTCATCGTCATCGGTTTTCGCCGACAGGCTTGCGAAGGGGATCGGGGCGTCGAGTGGGTCGTGCAGGCGCAGTTGCTGTATTTCGGGCTCATCGCCCAGCGCCACGGGCTCCAGGGACAGCGAAGGCTCGGTGCGCGAGTGTTTGCCCGGCTCGATCGTCGGTTCGGCCGTTGGTTCTGGTATCTGCACGTCGACGACTGGCGCGCGATCGGCGGCCGATTCACTGAAGAGGCTGTCGGACCAGGGAGTGTCGTCGTGCTCGGCGCTGTCGCGGCGAGCGCTGAGGCTGTCTTCCCGGGGACGACCGAATTCTGTCGTCGGCTGGATTTCCCGCTGCTCGAGCCGGGCGAGTTCTTCGTCCAGGTCGAGGCTGTCCAGATCCATTTCGGCGGCGGTCCATTGCTTTTGGCTGATGGCTCGCTGCACGGGCGGTTCGACGGGCGCCGGTGCAACCGGTTTGACCGTCTCCTTGCCCGCCCGCTGCTCAAGCAACTGCCTGGCGGCGTTGAATACCTGCAAGCACGAGCCGCAACGAACCACTCCGCGGGCCACGCTCAACTGAGCATGGCTGACACGGAAGCTGGTTTGGCAATGCGGGCACTGGGTGACGAAGCTATCGGTCATGCGGCAATCCGGTTTATGCAGGCGCTCATTCTAGCGCCGACGGCCAGTGATGCGCACCCAGCCATCGCGATTGGCGATCGGGTCCAGATCGAAGTCCTGGGCATAGGCGGCGGCGACTTCTTCACCCTGTTCGGCAAGGATGCCCGACAGCGCCAGGCGACCACCGGGCTTGACCAGGCCGGACAGTTGCGGCGCCAGGGACACCAGCGGACCGGCAAGAATATTGGCCACCAGCACATCGGCCTGCACCTGTGGCAGATCTTCCGGCAGGTACAGTGGGAACAGCTCTTCGGCAATGTTGTTGCGCCCGGCGTTGTCGCGGGAGGCTTCCAGCGCCTGCACGTCGATGTCGGTCCCGACCGCTTCTTTCGCGCCGAGCAGCAGGGCGGCAATCGCCAGAATCCCCGAGCCGCAACCGAAGTCGAGCACGTTGCAACCTTTCAGGTCCTGACTGTCGAGCCATTCCAGGCACAGCGCGGTGGTCGGATGAGTGCCGGTGCCGAACGCCAGGCCCGGGTCCAGCAGCAGGTTCACTGCGTCCGGCTCGGGCGCGGCGTGCCAGCTCGGGACGATCCACAGGCGCTGACCGAAGCGCATCGGCTGGAAACCGTCCATCCAACTGCGTTCCCAGTCCTGGTCTTCGATCACTTCGCTGTGATGCTCGGGCAACGGGCTGCCGGTCAGCAGCTCAAGGTGGGCCAGCACGCTGGCCGCCTCGGTGCCGCCTTCGAACAGGGCCAGCAGGTGTGTGTGCGACCACAGCGGGGTGGTGTTGAGTTCCGGCTCGAAGATCGGCTGATCTTCGGCGTCCATGAAGGTCACCGATACGGCGCCCACTTCAAGGAAAGCGTCTTCGTAGGTTTCGGCTTGTTCTGGGCTGATGGCGAGACGGACTTGCAGCCAAGGCATGGCGGGCACCTTTGAAAAATATAGATTGCAGCCTAGCGGGCTGCGAGAAGCGCGCAAGTTTACGCGAGCGCGGAGCTTTTGTGGGAGCGGGCTTGCTCGCGAAGGCGTCGGCACATCCAGCATTGATGTAACTGACAGACCGCTTTGGCGAGCAAGCCCGCTCTCACAGGTAATGGGTGTTGCTTCAATTTGGATGAAATCCCCAGAAACAACAAAGCCGCTCGAAAGCGGCTTTGTCATGTTCCGGCTGAAGCTTAGTGCTTCTCGCCAGCCAGCTTGTGCTCGAGGTAGTGAATGTTCACGCCCCCTTTGCAGAAGCCTTCGTCGCGGGTCAGATCACGGTGCAGCGGGATGTTGGTCTTGATCCCGTCGACAACGATTTCGTCCAGCGCATTGCGCATGCGCGCCATGGCTTCGTCGCGGGTTGCGCCGTAGGTGATCAGCTTGCCGATCAACGAGTCGTAGTTCGGCGGAACGGCATAGCCACTGTACAGGTGCGAATCGACGCGAACGCCGTTGCCGCCTGGTGCGTGGAAATGCTTGACCGTGCCTGGGCTCGGCATGAACGTTTTCGGGTCTTCGGCGTTGATCCGGCATTCCAGCGCGTGACCGCGGATGATCACGTCATCCTGGGTGAACGACAGCTTGTTGCCGGCGGCGATGCTGAGCATCTCCTTGACGATGTCGATGCCGGTGACCATTTCCGATACCGGGTGCTCTACCTGGACACGAGTGTTCATCTCGATGAAGTAGAAGCGGCCGTTCTCGTACAGGAACTCGAAAGTGCCGGCACCACGATAGCCGATGTCGATGCACGCCTTGACGCAGCGGGCGAGGACTTCCTCGCGTGCGTTCTCGTCGATGCCCGGGGCCGGCGCTTCTTCGAGAACCTTCTGGTGACGACGTTGCAGCGAGCAATCGCGGTCGCCCAGATGGATGGCGTGGCCCTGACCGTCGGAAAGTACCTGAACTTCCACGTGACGTGGGTTGGTCAGGAATTTTTCCAGGTAGACCATCGGGTTGCCGAACGCTGCGCCCGCTTCGGAGCGGGTCAGTTTCGCCGAGGAGATCAGGTCTTCTTCTTTGTGCACCACGCGCATGCCGCGACCACCGCCGCCGCCAGCAGCTTTGATGATCACCGGATAACCGACTTCGCGACCGATGCGCAGGGCGGTTTCTTCGTCTTCAGGCAATGGGCCGTCGGAACCCGGAACGGTTGGAACGCCAGCGGCGATCATGGCGTGCTTGGCCGATACCTTGTCGCCCATCAGGCGGATGGTTTCGGCTTTCGGGCCAATGAACGCGAAGCCGGAGTTCTCGACCTGTTCGGCAAAGTCGGCGTTTTCCGCAAGGAAACCGTAGCCTGGGTGAATGGCGGTTGCGCCGGTCACTTCAGCGGCGGCGATGATGGCCGGAATGTGCAGGTAGGAGTGCGCAGCGGAGGCCGGACCGATGCAGACGGATTCGTCTGCCAGGCCCAGGTGCATCAGCTCTTTGTCGGCCTTGGAGTAAACGGCGACGGTCTTGATGCCCATTTCCTTGCAGGCACGCAGAATCCGCAGGGCGATCTCACCGCGGTTGGCGATCAGAACTTTTTCCAACTTCGCAGTCATCAAAGGCTCTCCGCGATTCAAACGATGGTGAACAGCGGTTGGTCGTACTCAACCGGCTGGCCGTCTTCGACGAGGATGGATTCGATCACACCGCTGGCTTCAGCCTCGATGTGGTTCATCATCTTCATGGCTTCGACGATGCACAGGGTGTCGCCTTTCTTCACGGTCTGGCCGACTTCAACGAAGGACGGCGAGGACGGCGAGGATTTGCGATAGAAAGTGCCGACCATCGGCGAACGGGCAACATTGCCGTTCAGCGTAGGCGCAGCTGGAGCCGCAGGAGCAGCGGCGGCAGCCGGAGCAGCAGCAACTGGCGCAGGCGCCGGTGCATGCATTGGCGCCGGTGCATAGTACTGCTGAGCCGGCGTCTTGCTGTGACGGCTGATGCGTACGGACTCTTCGCCTTCCTTGATCTCGAGCTCGTCGATGCCGGACTCTTCCAGCAATTCGATCAGTTTCTTAACTTTACGGATATCCATGAATCATCAACTCCCAAGGGTCGGTCAGGGGCGTTTAACGCTTGTTGTTCAAGCCGTTGCCTGTCTTTCAAGCTGCTCTAGTGCGGCCTCCAGGGCCAGTCGATAACCGCTGGCGCCAAGGCCGCAGATCACTCCCACCGCTACATCGGAGAAGTAAGAGTGATGGCGGAAAGGTTCGCGTTTGTGCACGTTAGACAAATGCACTTCGATGAATGGGATGCTCACCGCCAGCAGCGCGTCACGTAATGCGACACTTGTATGCGTAAAAGCTGCTGGATTGATCAGAATGAAATCCACACCTTCGCCGCGGGCAGCGTGGATGCGGTCGATCAATTCGTACTCGGCGTTGCTTTGCAGGTAAAGCAAATGGTGGCCGGCATTGCGCGCGCGCTGTTCCAGATCCTGGTTGATTTGCGCCAGGGTGGTTGCACCGTAGACGCCCGGTTCCCGGGTGCCGAGCAGGTTCAGGTTGGGGCCGTGCAAAACCAATAGGGTCGCCATCTGCTGCTCCTTTGTTAACTGTGTGCAATTGTCAGAACCCGGCGACTATGCCGCAAAGCCTTTGTGACTGTCCAGTTCTATGCAATAGCCAGCACGATGGCCGATGTTTGCGCGAAATATGTGACCGGGTGATTAAATCCGGTCATTTGCTTTCACAACACGTTCGGCGAAGTCCGCGGCGTTTATCTCACCGATCACTCGCACATCGGTGCGTTCGACACCGTCCTTGCTGAAAAACATCAACGCTGGAGGGCCGAACAGCTTGTAGCGGTCGAGCAGGGCGCGTTGTTCGGTGTTGCTGGCGGTGATGTCGAAGCGGATCAGTCGATAACCTTTGAGGCGTTCGACGACGTTGGCATCGTTGAGCACTTCGTGTTCGATGACTTTGCAGCTGATGCACCAGTCGGCGTACCAGTCGAGCAGCAGCGGCGTGCCGGAGGCTTTGGCTTCGGCGAGAACGCGGTCCAGTTCGGCTGGAGTAGTGATGGTTTGCCAGGTGCTGGTGATTTGCGGTTGCTGCTCGTTGCGGGCGACGATGCGGGCCTGGCCAATGGGGTTGAACGGATCGGTCTGACCGCTGAACGCGCCATACCAACAGGCCAGCGCATAAAACAGCAGGAACATCCCCAGCAATTGCCCCAGGCGTTTTCTCGGCGGTTTATAGACGAATTCCAGCGCGCCCATGAACAAACCGACGCCACCGGCGAGCAAGCCGATCAATAGCAAGGTGATCTGACCCGGCAATACCCGGCTGAGCAAACCGATCGCCAGCCCCAGCAGCAATACACCAATCGCGTTTTTCACGTAGATCAGCCATGGCCCGCTTTTCGGCAGCCAGGCCGCGCCGCCGGTTGCCACCAGCAACAGCGGCGCGCCCATGCCCAGGCCGAGCATGAACAGCTTCAAACCGCCGCCCAGAGCATCGCCACTGGCGCTGATATACAGCAGCGCGCCGGCCAGGGGCGCCGAAACGCAGGGCGAAACCAGCAGGCTGGACACCACGCCCAGCACCGCCGCGCCCCACAATGAGCCGCCTTCGGTACGCCCGGCGATGCGGTCCAGGCGGCTGCTGATGGCGTAGGGCAGTTTCAGTTCGAACACCCCGAACATTGCCAAGGCAAACACCGCGAAAAACAGCGCGAACGGCGCCAGCACCCAGGCTGACTGCAAGCGTGCCTGTAGATTGAGCTGTGCGCCGAACATGCCCATCAAGGCACCCAGCAGAGCGAAACAGATGGCCATCGGCAGCACATAAGCCAGCGACAGGTTGAAGCCACGTATGCCGCCGACCTGGCCCCGCAAGACCACGCCGGAAAGGATCGGCAGCATTGGCAACACGCACGGGGTGAAAGTCAGGCCGAGGCCTGCGAGGAAAAACAGCGCCAGTTCGCGCCAGCTCCAGGTTGTCGTCGTGGTCGTGGTGCCGCTGCCATCAATACTCAGGCGCTCAGTCTCGGGCGGGTAGCACAGGCCTTTGTCGGCGCAGCCCTGATAGGTCACGGCGAGCGTAAAGGCGCGGGAATCGGTGCGCGGCAGCTCTACATCGAGAATCCCGTGGTAAACCTCGACATCGCCGAAGTATTCATCGTGCTTCTGTTCGCCCTTGGGCAGTTGCGCCGCGCCGAGGCCGACGTCAGCCGGCTCGGCACGGAACTGGAAACGATGGCGGTAGAGGTAGTAACCCTCGGTGGCGACGAAACGCAGCTTGATCGATTGCGGCGTGCTTTCTACCAGGCTCAACTGAAAGGCTTCGCGCACCGGCAGGAAATCGGCGCTGTTGTTGATCGAACCCAGGGTGGAACTGGGGCGACTGTCCAGCAACCCGGCGGCGGAGGCCGGGAGGGCGAGCACTAAAAACAGCAGGCAGAGCAAACGGCGCATGACAATCTCGCGTATTGGAGGTGCGGGCATGATAGCTGAGTGTGCAATGTATGCGACTACGCCGATCTCCCGTAGGCGCTGCCGAAGGCTGCGATATTTTGCTTTGATCTTCAACGCTCGATCCGCCGCCAGGATCAACATCAAATGATCGCAGCCTTCGGCAGCTCCTGCAGGGAGGTGTTTCAGTCAGGCTTCGGGCTTACTTTGTTGGTTGATCGCTGGAGTGTTTACACAAGTTGATTGTTACAGGGGTGTAGTGGTTACTGTTGGTATGTCGAAACAGCGTGCTGCTGTGATACTCATAGACTTCCTGGTTGGTCGATACATTGATAGTTGAACCTTGGATATCGACCTTTATGGCTGGATCTCGGGTGACTAAGAACGGACCAGCGGTCTTGAGTTCAGACGCTATTTGCTCGTTGGATGTCAGTTCGCGATAGACATAGTATCGATAGCTGAACGGTACTGTTGCTCCGCCTCGATCATCTTTGACGCCGTAGATGAAGCCGTTTTCGCCAAGGGGTAGTTTAAGTACTACATCGGTCAGCACTGGGTTGCCGGAAGACATGAGCCATGTCCAGCCGATGTAAGCCAAGCATACAGCTAGCAGGGAGGAGGCGACGATTGTGTATGCAGTTTTTTGAGTAGTTCCTGTATCGGACGTTGATACGCCAGGGGGCGACGTTGGAACTATCACGGGGCACTCCTGTGCACGCTCGATTGATTGAAGCGCTAAACTCTAGCATCAAAACGATGACTAAAAGCACCGTATAGATAAACAGGAGTTTTCATACAAAAACTCAGGTGTCGATAATCTTGCTCGTTGGTAGCGTTCAGGCCCGAGCCCTTAAACCCGAAATGCCTGCACCGCTGTATGCAACTGCCCACCCAATGTCAGTAAATGTTCGCCTTGGCTGCGCCCTTCACCAATCCTCAGCAAGTTATCCCCACCCAATTGATGAATCCGCTCACTGTGATCGCGGATTTCGCTGACAGCGCCGCTCTGCTGGGCAGTGACATCGGCGATGCGCACGGCGGTGTCGGAAATGGTCTGGATCGCTCCGACGATTTTATCCAGCGCACCGTCGGCGGCCTGGGCCTGGTTGGCCGTGGCTTCGGCATGCTCGACCTGGGCACGCATGCCTTCAACCGATTGCCGCGCGGCGGTTTGCAGGCCGGCGATCAGCGTCTGAATCTCGGCCGTTGCGCCAGCGGTGCGTTGTGCCAGTGAGCGAACCTCTTCGGCCACCACCGCAAACCCCCGGCCCATTTCTCCGGCGCGGGCCGCTTCGATGGCCGCGTTCAGGGCCAGCAGATTGGTCTGGTCGGCAATCGAGCGGATCACCGTCAGCACGCCGCCAATGGTCGCCGACTCTTCGGCCAGATGTTCGATCATTTGCGCATTGCCTTGCACTTCTCCCACCAGCGCATGCAGGCCGGTGAGGCTCAGGCCGATCACTTTCTGACCGTGCTCCACCGCAAGTCCCGCATGACGACTGGCGTCCGCGGCCTGGCTGGCATCACCGGCGACTTGTTGAATCGTCGCCTCGAGTTCCCCGAGAGAATCACGGATCAGGGCTGTGTCACCGGCCTGATGCTCGGCGCCGCTGTGCAGATCATTGCTCAAATCGGCCAGCGTCCGGCTGCTGCCGGCGACTTGCTCGGCGTTGAGCCGAATCGTCCCCACCAGATCGACCAGATAGGCGCGCAAGCGATTGAGCGAGGCTTGAATGTCATGCAGTTCGCGGTTGGTCGCGCCCAGTTGAATGTCGCGACTGAAGTCGCCCTCGGCCCAGGTCGAAAGGGCTGGCGCCAGATTGGTCAGGGTTCGGGCCAGGCGGCGCTGCAAGGTGTCGATGAGCAAGGCGATCAAGAGGATAAGTCCGATCATCACCCCTTGCATCAGCCGCACTTCGCCCTGGATTTGCCCGTGCTGGGCGCGCACCACCGGTTCCAGCCCGGCGATGGCCTGCTGCACGGCTGTGATTTTCAAGTGAGTCGCGGCGCTGAGGTCGGCGCGTTTCTGGATCTGTTCGCGGGTGCGTGCCAGTTCAGCCGGGTAGCGGGTGAGCAGGCTGTTGAGTTCACGCTTGAGGCTGACGCCGGCGTCTTCGGCGACGGCTTTCTCGGTGTTCTCCAGGCCCATCATGGCGGAGAAGTCATCGGTGTTCGATTCACTGCTGGCAGTCACCCCCAGCAGCGGCAAGGTGTTCAATTGTTCAGCCTGAACGCGGATGCTGGTGACTTCGCGCTCGACATCGGCGGCCAGTTCGCTGCGCCCGCTGCTGACCAGTTTGTCCCGGGCCAAAGACAACTTGCCCAGATGCTGGGAAGCTGCGAGCAAAGGCGTCAGGTACGCCGCGTTGCCATTGGCGTACTGGCTGAGCTGATCGAGACTGGCGCCGAGCTCGCGTTCGGCTTGCAACAGCAGGGCTTGTGGATCGCCGGCGAGTTTGCCGGCAGCCAGCAGGTCCGTCTTGCTGAACTCCTCCAGGTTTGACAGGCTGGGGCGCAAGGTATCGGCCAGGCTCGGAGGTAATTCGCCGAGCTCCTTTTGCAGGCTGTCGATGGCCTGGCCCGCACCGCTCAGGCGCAGGGCGTCGCCGCTGGCCAGGTAATCCTCGACGTTGCGCGCCACTTCATTTTGAAACTGCTGAGACAGACCCAGGTAACGCTCCATCAACAGATAGGGGCGTTCCAGGGCTTTTTGCGACCACCAGAGGGTAGCGCCGAGGGCCACGCACACGGCGACCAGAAGGAGGGTATTGAGATTGGTCAACAGCTTCAGGCGCATTGCGGACTACCAACGGCAGAATGGTAAGTGCCTGAAGTTATTGCGTTTCTGTTACAGCGTTATGACCGAATCGGTCGATTCCGATGAAAAAGTGGCACTTTGCTTTGATTCCCGCGCGGCTTGCACGCGGTTACGTCCGGCGTCCTTGGCGCGGTACAGCGCCTCGTCCGCCTGAGTGGCCATCATCAGGCTGTCGGAATCCTCACGTAGTTCGACGACGCCGGCACTGAAGGTGCACCAGAGGTCTTGAGGCTGCGCGGGGTAGTGAATTTCGGCAAAGCGCTGACGGATTTCATCGAGCACCTTGTAGGCCGATTCGAGATCGGTGTCTGGCATGACGATGGCGAACTCTTCACCGCCGTAACGGCCGATGAAGTCGGTCTTGCGCAATCGCTGCTTGAGGAACAGTGCCAGACTCTTGATCACCCGGTCGCCCATGGGGTGGCCGTGGCTGTCGTTGACCCGTTTGAAGTGGTCGATGTCGAGCATCGCAAAGCTCAGCGGCTTGTTTTCGCGACGGGCGCGGAATGAACAGTCTTCGAGCAATTGCAGGATATGGGTGTGGTTGTACAAGCCAGTCAGGCTGTCGCGCACCATCCGCGCCTTGAGATTGCGCGCCCGCGCCGCGCGGTTGCGCACGGTGGTGATCAGGTGGCGCGGCTTGATCGGCTTGGTCAGGAAATCGTCGCCGCCCTCGCTCATGGCGTCGAGCTGTTTGTCCAGGTCGTCCTCGGCTGACAGATAAATGATCGGCACACTGACATAGCGGTCGTTATGGCGGATGACCTTGGCCAGTTCCGTACCGGTGCAGGCCGGCATGTACATGTCGAGGATGATCAGGTCTGGCTGGAAATCCGCCAGCTCGGCCATGGCCTGGATCGGTTCGATCAAGGTCCGCGTGACGATCCCGGCGCTGTTGAGCAGACGCTCGGTGTGCAGGGCCTGGGCGCGGGAGTCGTCGATGATCAGCACTTTATAGGGTTCGTACTGGGCGACGCAGGTCAGGACTTCGATCTTTTCCAGCAGGCTCGAGGCTTCGAGGGTGCCGGTGAGAAACTCCTGGCCACCGGCGCGCACGGCGGCGAGGCGGGTCGGGGTGTCGGTTTCGTGCAGGCTGAAAAACAACAGCGGCAAGGGCTGCTCCAGGCCTTGCTGGGCTTCGGCCGCCAGTTTCAGGCCGATGCCGGCGCCGCTGAAGTCGACATCCATCACGATCGCCGCCGGCAAACGCTCGACCATCGAGGCGCGGAACGCGGCGACGCTGTCGAGGGCTTGGGCGCTGAGCCCGAAGAATTCAAGTTGCTTGGCCAGCCGTTCGGCCCGGTCGTGATCCTGCAACATCACGTAGATCGGTTTGCGCAGCGGCGGCAGGAAGGTGTGTTCGAGCTGGTCGCCATGGCGCAGGCCGGTGCGGGACAAGCGCTGCATCAGGCGATTGAGGTCGGTGATCAAGCCGCTGCTCAGGCGCCCGCGATTGGCGTCGACGGCTTCCAGCGACTGGCCGATATGGCGTGCCAGCAGGGAGTGTTCCGGTTGTTCGAAACGTTCGGCGAAGCGCAGCAGGCGCAGATTGGCCTCGCTCAGCTCCGACAGGTCGGTGATGGACCATTCATTGCGCTGCAGACGTTGCCATATCTCAAGAATCTGACGTGCCTGATGAATTACCCGCTGGGCAAAGTGGTGCTTGAGGCGCTCACGGCTGGGGTCTTCTGGCTCGGTCATATCCTGACTACTAGTTAGGGTGCATGCTGAGGTCGACTGGTGGCTCTATGCTAGCACCTCTTTTCGATGGCATGAGTGTCGTAAGTCAATAATCTGCAAAGCGACATCATTCAGTTCCCGACCGACTGGTCGCATAGGCTCAACGCTGTGCTTCATTTATAGTGACGGCTTCGATCGCAGTCATTGTAAGGCTCGCTGTGCGCCGCAGGATTTAATGCGCGGCAAATGAGGCACGATGGCGTAGGGTTGTGGTCGAACCGATGAACTCAAGTGATTGAAAGGATATCGCCATGCTGGACTGGAAGAACCGCACGGGCAGCGCGCCTGAGCGTGCCGCTGAACCGAAATCGGCCACCCGCAGTTATTTTGGTGGTCTGTTGTTCAGTCGGGCGCTGGCTACTCTGATTGGCCTTTACCTGTTGGTGGCTATCGCGCTGGGCTGGTACTGGAGCCAGGAGCCCGCGCTCTTTCCGGTTCAGCAAAATGCCCAGGTGGCAGCCGAGAAAGAAGGCAAGCAGATGGTCGTCGGGTACACCACGGTGGAAACCCTCAAGACCGTCGCCGGTACCTTGCTGACCAAACCGGGTGGCTATATTTCCAACGACCGTTTCCCGCCGGGTCTGTGGATGGACAACATGCCGAGCTGGGAATATGGCGTGCTGGTCCAGGTCCGCGACCTGAGCCGTGCGCTGCGTAAAGACTTCGCCCGCTCCCAGTCGCAGTCCGCCGAAGACGCCGACCTGGCCAAGGCCGAGCCGCGCTTCAACTTCGACAACAAGAGCTGGGTGCTGCCGTCCAGTGAGTCCGAGTATCAGGAAGGCATCAACTCCCTGAGCCGCTATCAGGCACGCCTGTCGGGTCCTGACCAGAAGAGCGCGCTGTTCTACGCCCGCGCCGACAACCTGAACAACTGGCTGGGTGATGTAGGGACTCGTCTGGGTTCGCTGTCGCAGCGGCTGTCGGCCAGCGTTGGCCGGGTCAAGCTCAACACCGCGCTGAAAACCGAAGCCCCGGTGCTCGGTCAGGTGCCGCAGGTTGACGAAGAAGTCGTTGAAACCCCGTGGATGCAGATCGATAACGTGTTCTACGAAGCCCGTGGTCAGGCCTGGGCGTTGTCCCATCTGCTGCGCGCCATCGAAGTCGACTTCGCCGATGTGCTGGCGAAGAAAAACGCCACGGTCAGCGTGCGCCAGATCATCCGTGAGCTGGAGGCCTCGCAAGAGCCGGTCTGGAGCCCGATGATCCTCAACGGCAGCGGCTTCGGTGTGCTGGCCAACCACTCGCTGGTCATGGCCAATTACATCTCCCGGGCCAACGCCGCAGTGATCGACTTGCGTCAACTGCTCAATCAGGGCTGAGTCATGGTAGATAGCGCTAAAGAGGCCGCCCACCGCGCGGCTTCCGATGCCGAACAGATCGCCTGGGTCGACGAGCAGGACAACCTGCTCGGCGCTCTGGTGCGCTCCGACCTGCGTGAGCGTGGGCTGATCGGGCGCGGCACCTACATCATGCTGTTCAATTCTGCCGGCGAGCTGTGCGTACATCGGCGCACCCTGAGCAAAGCGATATACCCCGGTTACTGGGACGTGGCGGCCGGTGGCATGGTGCAGGCCACCGAGACCTACGCCGAATCGGCGGCCCGTGAGCTGGAAGAAGAGCTGGGGGTGAGCGGTGTGGAACTGACCGCCCATGATCACTTTTACTTTGAAGACACCGGCAACCGGCTCTGGTGTTCGGCGTTTTCGGCGGTGTGGGATGGCCCGTTGATCCTGCAGCCGGAAGAAGTGCTCGAAGCGCGCTTCATCCCGATCGATCAGGTTCTGTGGGAAATCCAGCAGAAGCCGTACTGCCCGGACTCTCTGGCGGCGTTGAAGCGCTATCTTCGCGCCCAAGGGGATGACGTCGCAAAAGAGCTGTAAATTGGCGCCGATTGGCTCTTAGCAAGTCGGCTTTTTGCCGTTACACTGCGCGACCTTTTCAAGCTGAACCGGCAGTGCCCGGCTCAGTAGCGCTGCCCCTGCCTGAGTGGGGCTTCGCGGTCGATAACCTTGCCCAAGGTTGCGGCCAGTCTTTGTCCTCCCAAGAGGATTGCCGGTGGCCAAAAAAGCCGCATCCTTCGCCGCCCTTGGTGGGCTGGTATTTTCCACCGACGCAGGTCGTCATTGCCCGGATTGTCGTCAACCGGTGGATGCCTGCATCTGTAAACAAACCGTTATCCCGGCCGGCGACGGCATTGCTCGCGTGCGTCGCGAAAGCAAGGGCCGTGGCGGCAAGACGGTGACGACCATCACCGGCGTGCCGTTGGCCGAAGACGCACTCAAGGAACTGGCCACCACGTTGAAGAAACGTTGCGGGACCGGTGGGGCGTTGAAAGACGGAATCATCGAAATCCAGGGCGATCATGTCGAGCTACTCTTGGCCGAGCTGATCAAACACGGTTTCAAAGCGAAGAAGTCCGGCGGCTAGCAGCCTCTGTGAAAACCACCCGCGGCTTGATCCAGTCCTGATTTCATCGTGGTCTGGCGTCGTCTCCATGGTTTTCACAGAGCCTGTTCATGACCGGTTTCTAAACTCACTGCGGTCAGCGAGGTCTACCCCCTCGTTGACGAACCGTCATTTTCATTCTTTAGACTGCGCCGGCCTGAACTCAAGGCGACGCTCTATGACTTCTTTATAGGGGACTTCGATGTCCGTACGACGCACACGCAAAGACGATGGCAGCCAATGGACAGTTGCGGACAGCCGCAGTGTTTACGGGATTCGCCATTGGGGGGCCGGGTATTTCGCGATCAATGACGCCGGTCGCGTCGAAGTTCGTCCGAACGGCCCGACCAGTTCGCCTATCGACCTGTTCGAGCAAGTCGACCAATTGCGCAAAAGCGGTTTGTCCTTGCCGCTGCTGGTGCGTTTCCCAGACATCCTGCAAGACCGCGTGCGTCAGCTGACCGGTGCGTTCGACGCCAACATCGAGCGCCTGGAATACCAGAGCAAGTACACCGCGCTGTACCCGATCAAGGTCAACCAGCAGGAAGCGGTGATCGAAAACATCATCGCCACCCAGAACGTATCGATCGGTCTGGAGGCCGGCTCCAAGCCTGAGCTGCTGGCGGTACTGGCGTTGGCGCCGAAGGGCGGCACCATTGTCTGCAACGGTTACAAGGACCGCGAGTTCATCCGTCTGGCGCTGATGGGCCAGAAGCTGGGCCACAACGTGTTCATCGTGATCGAGAAAGAATCCGAAGTCGGTCTGGTGATCGAAGAAGCGGCGTCGCTCAAGGTCAAGCCTCAGGTCGGCCTGCGTGTGCGTCTGTCGTCCCTGGCGTCGAGCAAGTGGGCAGACACCGGTGGCGAAAAATCCAAGTTCGGCCTGTCGGCGGCGCAACTGCTGTCGGTGGTCGAGCGTTTCCGTGCCGCTGGCCTGGACCAGGGCATTCGCCTGCTGCACTTCCACATGGGTTCGCAGATCGCCAACCTGGCGGACTACCAGCACGGCTTCAAGGAAGCGATTCGTTACTACGGCGAACTGCGCAACCTTGGCCTGCCGGTGGATCACATCGACGTTGGCGGCGGTCTGGGCGTGGACTACGACGGTACGCACTCGCGTAACGCCAGTTCGATCAACTACGACATGGACGATTACGCCGGTGTCGTGGTCGGGATGCTCAAGGAGTTCTGCGACGCGCAGAGTCTGCCGCACCCGAACATCTTCTCTGAAAGCGGCCGCTCCCTGACCGCCCACCACGCGATGCTGGTGGTGCAGGTGACCGACGTCGAGAAACACAACGACGACGTGCCGAAGATCGACAACAAGGAAGAGCTGCCGGAAACCGTGCAGTGGCTGGTTGACCTGCTCGGCCCGACCGACATCGAAATGGTCACCGAGACCTACTGGCGCGCCACGCACTACATGAGCGACGTGGCCACCCAATACGCCGATGGCAAGCTGACCCTGGCGCAAAAAGCCCTGGCCGAGCAATGCTACTTCGCCGTTTGCCGCCGCCTGCACAACTCGTTGAAGGCCCGTCAGCGTTCCCACCGTCAGGTGCTCGACGAACTCAACGACAAGCTGGCCGACAAGTACATCTGCAACTTCTCGGTATTCCAGAGCCTGCCGGACACCTGGGCCATCGGCCAGGTCCTGCCGATCCTGCCGCTGCACCGTCTCGACGAAGAGCCGCTGCGCCGTGCCGTGCTGCAAGACCTGACCTGCGACTCCGACGGCAAGATCAAGCAGTACGTCGACGAGCAGAGCATCGAGACCAGCCTGCCGGTACACGGTTTGAACGAAGGCGAAGACTATCTGCTGGGGATCTTCCTGGTGGGTGCCTACCAGGAAATTCTTGGCGACATGCACAACCTGTTCGGCGACACCGACTCGGTGAACATCTATCAGAACGCCGACGGCAGTGTGTACCACGCCGGTATCGAGACCCACGACACCATCGAAGACATGCTGCGTTATGTGCACTTGTCGCCGGAAGAGCTGATGACCCACTACCGCGACAAGTGCGCCAGTGCCCGCATCAGCGCCGCCGAGCGCACCCAGTTCCTCGATGCCTTGCGTCTGGGCCTGACCCGTTCGTCTTACCTGTCTTCTTGAGGTAAGGCACCGCGCCCATCGGGTTGTCTGAAAATTCTCCACACGTTGCGGAAATTTCAGATGACCTGGTGCGGTGTTTCTCTCTTTTCAAGCGAAATGACCCGCAGACCGGGCTATCCAAGCGATGCGGTCTTCTTTTCACGTAGGTCATTTCCTAAGTTGTACTTCGGCACTCTACTCGGCCATGTCTCTCAGCGAGAATCCCCGGCCGCCCCTCCTGTAGAGAATCGCCGATGTTCGATTCAGTCAACGAGCCGTCATTTCGTCTGGATATAGCGGGTCTGCCCGACTCCTTTGAGGTCTTGGCCTTTACCGGTAGTGAAGCCATCAGCGAGCCTTTCGCGTTCGATGTGGATCTGCTGAACGATGATCCGACGCTGGACCTTGCAAGCCTGCTGTACCGCTCGGCCTTTTTGCACTTCGGGCCCGAGGGCGAGGGCATTCACGGGCAATTGCTTGGCCTGGTTCAACTTGGCCATGGCGACGAGCCCGGGCTTTGTCGTGTGCGTCTGGGCCCCAGGCTGGCTTGTCTGGCCCAGCGCTTCAACCAGCGAATTTTCAGCGATCGCACGGTGCCGGAGATTCTCGCTCAGGTGCTCAAGGAGCATGGCATTGCCGGCAAGGAGTGTTGTCGCTTCGACCTGAGCGGTGATTACCCTCCCCGTGATTTCTGCACGCAGTATCGGGAATCGGACCTGCAATTTCTCCAGCGTCTATGCGCCCAGGAACGGCTTCATTACTACTTCGAGCACCGCGCGCGGGGGCACTGTCTGGTCTTGGGCGACGGCCTGGGGCAGTTTCGCCGTGGCGAAGTAAGGCGCCTTGAGGATGAGATCGAACGACCGGGTGTGCATCAGTTCAAGCTTCATGGCTGCGGGCAGGTCGCCGAGGCGCAGACGAACCTGCCAACGCTGCGCAGCGGTCAACTGATGCCGTTGTCCGGTCATTCGTGTGCGGACTGGAATCGTCCCTGGCTAGTGACCCATGTCGAGCATCAGGGAGGACAGCAGCCAGACTTTTTGTATCGCAACCAGTTGCGCGTGGTTGCGCAGGAAGTGCCTTTGGTGTCGGCTCATTCGGTTATGAAACCGAGGATGCCCAGCCTGCAGCGGGGATGGGTAGTCGACGTCGGTGAGTCTCACCCCGATCCCTCCAGACCGGTTGCCGTGCAGTTTGACTGGCTTTATCAGGGCGAAGGCGCAACCCCCAGCCATTGTTGGTTGCCGTTGTCTTGCGAGCTGGAAAGTGCGGGTGTCGTGCCCTTGAGTGAAGGGGCGCAAGTGCTGGTGAGCTTTATCGAAGGCGATCCTGATCAACCCCTGATCAGCGGATTTCTTCCCAGGTCGCCATCCAGCACCAAGACGGTCATATCCGACCTGCTATCGGCCTCGACGACTGAAACCAACCGCGCGAATGATGGTTTATCGGGCTTGCTGCAATCCGGCGAACCGTTGGTGCTTCTGTGCCTGCTGCCCGGCGGGGGGAGTTTCAGTCATTGCGCGCAATCGCTTTGCACTTGCCGGGCAGCGATGCGGCTTGGCCAGAGCGGTGCGGCATGAGCGCCGTTCAGGCGTGCGACCCGGCCCCGCAATGGCTGTTGCTCGATGTGCCGGGGGAGCCGCAGAGCGGCGCTTTGCTGCGACGACAATTTGCTCATGCCCGATGGTTCTGGCTGTTCGAAGGCACTGAGTTTCATCCGTTGCGTGAGCGCGGACCGGCGTTGGTCGACCTTCGCGAATGCCCCGCACTGGCTGAGCTGTACCCAATGGAACCCCACCTCTGGAGCGGCTTGTTGTTGGTCAGCGAAGCCTCTTCATCGCAGTTGCTGGAGCATTTGCGGCGCATGCTCACCGTCACCTTCAGTCTGCATCACCGGGCTTTGTTGAATTTCTATAACCCTCAAACGGCGAGTTATTTTTTTGATGCCTGCGATGCCCAGGAGCTCAGTCGCTGGCTCGGCCCGATCGACCAGCTGCGCTGGTTTGGCGGCACGTGGGCCGACCGGGCCATTGGCTGTCTGGGCTGGCAGCAGTTGTTCAATCCGCGGCTTGCCGTCAGGCCGCTGGCCATCGAAGAAAACCTCAGCCCGCGTCAGCGAGACACCTTGCAGACCTGCCTGCTGGAGCAGCATGCCTGGCGCTGGAGCCGATCCATCGGCACCGACTACAACAGCTTGTGGGCTCACCTGCAGGAAGGGCTGGCGCTGGGTTTCAGCGAACGCCCGGTGCTCGATGGCTGGTTATGGCTGCGCTTGCAGCATCCTGACGCCGTGCCCCGGCAGCCATTGCCGGGAGTCACCCAGCAGGAGCGTCTCGATAGCCTGCGCAACCTGTGGCAGAACGATCGACCCTGAATGGGCTGAAGACCTGCCTCGTCATCCTTTGAACCAGCCGTCATTCTTGTGCAAGTACCAGGCAAACGTGCCAAGGGTCAGGCTGCGCAGCAACATGAACAACAGGAAGGTTATCCACAGCCCATGGTTGCCCAAGCCTTGCAGCATCCAGGCGAAGGGCAGCAGCAGGACCATCGTCAACAGCATGCCGTTGCGCATTTCCCGGGCGCGGGTGGCGCCGATGAACAGGCCGTCGAGCAGGTAACTCCAGACGGCAATCAGCGGCAGCGCGGCGAGGTACGGCAGGTAGATGAAGGCGGTGTCGCGCACGCTCTGGATATTGGTTTGCATCTGGATGAACAGGTGCCCGGCGAACAGAAACAGCAAGGCAAACCCCAGGCTTGCCAGCAACGACCAACCGCATGCCACCACCAGTGAGCGGCGCAGGGCCTGTCGGTCGCGAGCACCGATGGCGTGTCCGCACAGGGCTTCCACGGCATGGGCCAGACCGTCCAGCGCATGGGCGGTCAGCAGCAGGCCGTTGAGCAGCAACGCATTGGCGGCGACCGTGGCATCGCCCAGGCGCGCACCCTGTACGGTGATCAGGAAGAACACCGACTGCAACGCCAGGCTGCGAATGAATATGTCGCGGTTGACCGCCAGTAACGGGCGCCAGCTCTGCCACAACCTCAGCGCCGCCCAGGCGATATGCCCGGGATAGGCGCGCAGGGCTTTGCGGGTCATGAACAGGCCGATCAGTGCGCCGGTCCACTCGGCGATCACCGAGGCCCGGGCCGCGCCGACCACGCCCCACTCCAGGCCGAGCACGAACCACAGGTTCAGCGCGATGTTGACCAGGTTGGTACTCAGCAGAATGGCCAGCGGAGCCCGGGCGTTCTGGGTGCCGAGGAACCAGCCCACCAACGCATAACTGGCCAGCGCCGCCGGCAGGCCGAACAGCCGTGTGTGGAAGAACTCGCGGGTCAGTTGATCCAGCTCCGCCGACGGTTGCATGAAGTGCAACGCAACCCCGCTCAACGGCACGCCCAACGCCCCCAACAGAATGGCCAGGCCCATGGCCAACAACAGACCTTGCAGCAAAATCTGCCGCAACGCAGCGCCATCCCCGCGCCCGGAAGCCTGGGCGGCGAACCCGGTGGAGCCCATGCGCAGAAAGCCCATGGCCCAGGCGAGAAAGGTATACAGACTGGCGCCCACCGCAACGGCACCCAGCTGATGAGCGTGGGGCAGGTGGCCGATGACGGTACTGTCGACCAGCGCCACCAGCGGTACGGAAATGTTCGAGAGAATCATCGGGGCGGCGAGCGCCCAGACGCGACGATGGGTCGGACGGTCGCGCCAGTCGGCAATCAGGTTGGACATGCAGGCTCCTTGAGGGCGCCTGCATTGTAGCGGCAGGGGAGCGCAATCTATAAGGCATCGCAAACCTAATGTGGGAGCGGGCTTGCTCGCAAAGGCGGAGTGTCAGGCGACATCAGTTTCGACTGGACGGCCGTCTTCGCGGGCAAGCCCGCTCCCACATTGATTGGGGGCAGCCTTAGTGAATAATCCAGCTCAACAACCACAACCCCAGCAGTAACCAGATAATCCCCATGATGATCGACGCGTTCATGAACGCGCGGATCGCCGCCCACAGCAGCATCAGCCCGAGGATCAACGTGATGATGCTGATAATCGAAGTGTCCATGCCCAATGCCTGGGCCAGCCCATCGACAAAATTTCTGCTGGCGTTGCTCAACAGATTGAACAGGCCACTGAGGGCATCGACGATAAAGCGAATGACTGAACCGATTGCCTGGCCGAGCCATTCGAAAAAGCTTTCTACCTGCATGTGTTCGTCCTGATGGAGTGGTGGCGTGGTTGCCAGATCCGAGCCTTGGGCTATCGATCGTGCTCCCGGGTTCCCGTGGAAGCTGCCGAAGGCTGCGATTTTTTTGAGTATGGCGCAAGTACGCAGGCACAACGCTGCCACTTGCCTTCACCCGCCATCCCCCTGAAGCTATACGCCTTCAGGAGAGCCCGATGAACCTTGTTGAACTGACCGAACGCCTGCACGCCATTCGCGACCGCAATGACTGGCGGCAATTTCACAGCCCGAAAAACCTGGCCATGGCCGCAAGCGTGGAAATGTCCGAGCTGGTGGAAATCTTCCAGTGGCTGACCGAAGACCAGTCGCGCCAGTTGCCGGCGGACAAACTGGCCCATGCCGGGCAGGAAATCGGCGACATTGTGCTGTATCTACTGCTGCTGTGCAGCGAGTTGGGGCTGGACATGAATGAAGTGGTGCGCAGCAAGCTTGCGGACAGCGAACGGCGGTTCAGCTGATGAGCGATCGTCATTTCGACCAGTTGGCAACCCGCTTTGCCGAAAAAATCTACGGTGGCGCCAAAGGGGCGATCCGCCTCGCGGTGCTGCAGGCCGACCTGGCCGAAACCCTGCCGGACCGTCCGTTGCGCGTACTGGACATCGGCGCCGGCCTGGGCCACATGTCGTTGTGGCTGGCCCAGCGCGGTCATCAGGTGACCCTGGCCGAACCCGCCGAACCGATGCTTGAAGGCGCCCGCCAGCGTTTCGCCGAAGCCGGGCAGACGGCGACGTTCATTCAGGCACCGTGGCAGGAGTTGCTCGGTCAACTCACCGAACCCTACGACCTGGTGCTGTGCCACGCGGTGCTGGAATGGCTGGCCGAACCCCATGCGATTTTGCCGGTGCTGCATCAATTGACGAAGCCGGACGGCTGGTTGTCCCTGGCGTTCTACAACCGCGATGCGCTGATCTACCGTAACCTGCTCAAGGGCCACTTCCGCAAGATGCGCAAGAACGACATGGCCGGCGAGAAGCAGAGCCTGACCCCACAGCAGCCGCTTGATCCACGGGAACTGGCGGCGCAACTTGAGGGGCTGTGGCAGGTCGAAACCCAGAGTGGAGTGCGGGTTTTTCACGACTACATGCCGGTGGAGTTCCAGGCCCGCGCCGAACTGCTCGACTTGCTGGAAATGGAACTGGCCCACCGCCGTCACCCAAGCTTCGCCGGGCTTGGGCGCTACTTGCACTGGATCTGTCGGCCGATCTGACCGGAGCGCGCAATGAAAAATCGTTCGGGGTTACTGGTGATCTGTCTCGGGTTGGCGGCCTGTCAGGGCAGCAACCCGTATGTCGCGACGTCCAATCCGCTGCCACCGGCACCGCCTCAGGCCGCCAACACCTTCGACCGCAGCGCCTATCCGGCGCCGCCACGGGACTACAGTCGCTACCGCAGCTGGGCCTGGCTCAACGGGCGCCTGCCAGCGGGCACGGCTTGGGCCGACTCGGCGCAGGTGGCCGAAGTCGTCAGCAATGCCCTCGACCAACGCGGCCTGCGTCCGCTGCACGACAACCGCCCGGCGGACCTGTTGGTCAGCGCCGACCTGCGGCTGGAAACCCGCTTGCGTCAGGTGCAGGACGGCTCTGGTTACGGTGGCGGCTATGGCGGCGGGTATTACGGCGGTGGTTACAACCGCTACGGCACGGGTTATGGCATGTACAACAGCGTGCCGGTCGTCCGTACTTATCAGGTACAGGTTGTGGTGGTGCGGGTCGATCTGTTCGACGCGAGCACCGGTCAACCCGTGTGGAGCGCCAGTGCCGAAACCGGCAGTCAAGGCAACGAGAGCGAACGTGCCGATGCGTTGCGCGCAGCTGTCGAAAAGGCCCTGTCGGCGTATCCTCCCAGTTAGCTTCCTGATCAGGAAGCCCCCCGCAGGCGCATGTCTTCTATCGGAGAAAAATCATGTTCCGCCGTCTCGCTTTACTGGCCATGGCCGCGCTGCTCACTGCCTGCGCCGCCAACCAGGTCAATCATGACTTCGATGCCAGCCGCGACTTTGCCGCCTATCGCAGCTGGAGCTGGAAAGAGCCCGCTGTGCAATACCGCCCCGACGACCCACGGATCAAGAGTGACCTGACCGAGCAACGCATCCGCCAGGCCGTTGCCGATCAACTGGATCAGCGTGGCTTGCGTCCGGCCGCCGCCGGCGCCAACGCAGACCTGAAGGTGCAGACCTACCTGATTGTCGAAGATCGCCAGCAACAAGTGACCACCTCCTATGGCGGTGGTTATGGTGGCCCATGGTACGGCTACTGGGGCGGGCCGATGTACAACGAAACCCGCAACATCAGCTACAAGGTGGCGACCATCCAGATCGACCTGCTCGATGGCAAGGACGGCAAACTGGTGTGGCGTGGCAGCGACGAGCAAACCCTCAGCCGCACACCGAAGCCAGAGGACCGCAGCAATACGATACGCGAGACGGTCGGGCGCATATTGGCCAACTATCCACCGCGCTGAACACTGAGCTACCTGACACCACAGACCCCTGTGGGAGCGGGCTGGCTCGCGAAGGCGGTCGTTCAGGCGACATCTATATCGACTGAGCAGTCGCTTTCGCGAGCAAGCCCGCTCCCACATTGGTTATTTGCTGGTCAGGATGGCGAGTTGCCAGCAATCCGGCAAACCCTTGTCTACACTGCTGTTCATCAACGAAGGTAGCCCTCGCAAGTGCACCGGCAAAGGAGTGCGCCATGTCTCCCTGCTTGCAGTTTCGTAGCCCGGTTCGGCAACGGGGAGCGATCGGTCTGATGGCGGTGCTGACCCTCGGCATGGCCCTGGTGTTCCTGCTGATCGTGGTCGACAGTGGTCGCCTGTATCTGGAAAAGCGCAGCTTGCAGCGGATAGCGGACATGGCCGCGCTGGAAGCGGCCACGCGCAATGGTGATTGCGCCGTGGGTGCCAGCGCTACCGCCTATGCCACCGCCAGCGTAAACCGCAACGGCTTCACCCTTCCTGACCCCACGCGCAACCTGGCGGTAGCCTGTGGCACCTTGAGCCTGGACGCCGACAATCTTCGGGTTTTTGTGGCCGACTCGAGCAGCAGCGAAGCCATTCGGGTGAGCGTCAGCCGTTCGATCCCGCAGAGTGTGGCCGGTGGCGTTGGTGCCCTGTTCGGCGGTGCTCCGGCCGGGGCGACTCTCAACCTGACGGCGACCGCCGTCGCGGCATTGCCGCCGCCGCTGGCCTCGTTGACTATCCGCACCACGGCGCTGAGCATCGATAGCAGCAAGTCGGCCACCCTCAATGCGTTGTTCGGCGGTTTGCTGGGCGGCAATCTGAACCTGTCCGTGGCAGGGTGGGATGGGTTGGTGAACACCAACATCAGCCTGCTGGGTTACCTCGATCGGCTGAAGCTCGACCTGGGCCTCAATGCCGCCGGGTATAACCAGGTGCTGGGGACCTCGGTGGCCGTCAGCCAATTGATCCAGACCGCCATCCATGTACTGGACCCCGGCGGCACCCTCGGCGCGACGGCGACCATTGTCGGTCTGCAAGCACTCAAGGTGGCCGCGGGCACCACGACGGTGACGCTGGGCAATCTGCTGCACGTCGAGAACGGCAGCAACATGTCAGCGGTAGCGACCAACGTCAGCGTATTCAACCTGATCGAAGGCATCGTGCAACTGGCCAACAAGCAAAACGGTCTGGTGGCAACGGTACCGATCAATCTGGCGGGGCTGGCACAAATCACCGCACGGGTGCAGGTGCTGGAGCCACCGCAACTTTCTGCGGTGGGCAATCCGAAAAATGCGGCGCTGGATCCGCTGGGGCCCAATCGGATCTACGTGAAAACCGCACAGGTGCGTACATTGCTGTCGATCGACTTGCCGGCGCTCGATGCCATCGTGGCGCTGGTCAACGCGGCGGCGGACCTGGCAGGGCCGCTGACCAACACCCTCAACGCCTTGCTCGATCTCGATCTGGTGGCAGTGCTCAACTCACTGACCTGTGCCATCGGCGTGCCCTGCCAGACCCCCGACATCATCGTGTTGCCAGGGCCGATTCGGCTCGACGTGGCGCTGGACGTCGCCAGTGCCAACAGTTACGTCACGGCCTACAGCTGCGTCAGCAACACCAGCAAAACCCTGACCACCAACACCAGTACATCGCTGGTGAACCTGAAAATCGGTCGGATCGATGCCGCCAGCATGTTCGGCAGCAACACCACACCGCCGGCGGTCACGGTGCAGCCGCTGAAGGTGATCGATATCGGCATCAAAACCTGTCGCAGATTTTTGTTCGTACCCATCACCTGCGATCCGCGTGTGCCCGGTGTCGGCGGTGGCATCGATGTTGTTGCCGACACCAGCGTGGCGTCGAACGCCAACATGCCCCACGTCTACTCCGCACCACCGGCCAACAGCTTGCCGGACATCAACCAGCCACCGTTCTACTACTCGTTTTCCACCAGCAGCATCGTCAGCAACCTGCTCAATACCCCGGTTAACCTCCACATCGATATGTATGGCCCGTCGGGCAGTCTCGTCGGTGGCCTGGGGACGATCCTGAGCAGCGTGACCGGCTTGTTGGTCAGCGCGATCAACGGCGTGCTCAACCCGTTGCTCGACAGTCTGATCAACACCGTGCTGATAAGCCTTGGGGTCGACTTGAACAAGGTCGACGTTGGCGCCAACCTCAGTTGTCACTCAGGGCGCGCGTCGCTGGTGATCTGATCGCCCGGGACAATCGGCAGCTCGATGCAGAAGCGCGCGCCCTCGGCCGCGTTTCTTACGCTCAACCGTCCGCCCATGTTCTCGACGATGCCGTAGCTCACCGACAACCCGAGCCCGGTGCCGACGCCCACCGGTTTGGTGGTGAAGAACGGTTCGAAAATCCGCTCCAGCAACCGCGGGTCAATGCCGCCGCCGTTGTCCTCGACCCACAGCCGCACCGCGTGTTCATCGCGTTCGGCGTACAACGAAATCCACGGTTTGAACGCCGGGTCGGCCTCGCGTTTGCTCAACAACGCATCCCGCGCATTGACCATCAGGTTGATCAGCACCTGCTCCAGTTGATCGACATAACCGCGCACCTGCACTTCAAAACCAGTCTCACTGACTCGCAGCTCGATGCCTTTGCCGCGCAGGCCTTCGGACAGCAGCGCCAGTGTGCCCTCGATGGCTTGAGCCGGGTTGAACGGCTGTTGCTCGATCTCCGAACGCCGGCCGAATACCCGCATGTGGTCCACCACCTTCGCGGCGCGCTGGACTTGCGCGTCGATGCGGTTGAGCTTGTCGGTCAGGTAATCGATTTGCGCATCGCCATTGCTCAGGCGCTTGAGCACATTGACGATGGCCATGCGCATCACGTTCAGCGGTTGATTGATTTCATGGGCCAGCCCGGTGGCCATTTCGCCGAGGGTGGCCATTTTGGCGCTCTGGGTAAGCTGCTGCTGGGCGCGCCTGACCTCGGTGTTGTCGCGGCCCACGGCCTGAATTTCCAGCAAACGGTCTTGGTCGTCGAACACCCCGCGATCCGACCAGACCCACCAGGCGTGTTCCCGTCCCGGCAGTTGCAGGTTGATTTCCGCAGTGCTGACCGGGAACTCCGGGCTCAGCCGACTGAGCCGCTGGAGGAACGCTTCGCGCTGTTCCGGCGACATCCAGTTGCCCAGGTTCACCCCCGGCAACTGCTCGGGCTGGCATTCCAGGTAGGTGGCCAGCGGTCGATTGCCAAAGGTCAGCGTCAGGTCGGGGCGATAGCGGCAGATCATTGCCGGAGAGTCTTCCACCAGGATCCGATAGCGCTCTTCACTTTGTTTGACTTTCTCGCTGGCCAGGGTCGCCTCGGTGACATCCAGCCACAGGCCCACGGCTTCCACCGGCAACCCGAGGTCATCGCGCAGCAGTTTGGCTTCGTCGAGCAGCCAGTGGTAATCGCCGCGACTGTCGCGCAGTCGATATCGGGCGCTCACCGAACCCTCGCGCAGCAGTTGCCGGGTACGCTCGAAATAGCCGTCGCGGTCTTCAGGGTGGATCCGTTCCACCAGCGCACCGGCGGCGCAGTCGGCGAGCGACCAGCCGAGCAATGGCAACAGACTGTCGCTGAAAAACGTCGGTTGCAGCGCCCCTTCGACATAGCGCTGCACGTAGATCACCGCCGGTGAACTGGCGATCAGGTTGTCCAGCCGGGCATGGGCGGCAGCGGCGTTCTGCTGCTGGTTCTTGATGTCGCTGATGTCGAGCATGAAGCCCACCAGCCGGCGGTTTTTGCCGATGCCCAGGGCCTGGCCTTGCAGTCGATACCAGATCGGTGTTTGCGCCGTGTCGGGGCGATGCAGCCGTACGCACAACAGCAATGGTGCGCCTTCGTCCTGCAAGGTTTGCAGGCGAATCGTCAGCTCTTCACGGTCGGCGGGGTGGATCTGTTCGAGCCAGTCATGCAGCGGCAAGCGGGCGCTCGTCAGGTTCAGCGTATTGGCAAGCGACGGCGCCAGTTGCACCTGGGCCTGGTCACTGAAGATTTCCCACCAGCCAGTGCCGAGCAAGGCTTGCAGAGACTCCAGCCGCTCCAGTTGCAGATGGTGTTGATGTTCACGCAAGCGCTCCAGCAGCGGCCCGGCCAGGGCGGCGGTGAGTTGCAACCAGTCGCGCTCGCTCAAGTCGGGGGCACGTTCTTGCACCGGGTAGAAACCACAGAGCAACCACGCGACCACGCCCTGGGCATTGCGATAGGGCACCGCGAAGCCTTCGGCATTGCCGAAGATGCTTTGCAGGCGTGGATGCTCGCTGGGTGTCAGTTGTTGGGGAACGGAGCCATTCAAACTGTCGAGGCCGGTCCCCAGGCGTTGATTGATTTCCCACAGCCGGGGCGCGTCGAAGGCCGTGTAATGCTGGTGAATCAGCCAACCCTCGGCCTGTTCGTCGAGCAAGGCCATGGCCATGCACGGGATCTGAAAGCGCAGGGCCAGACCTTGCAGTTGTTCGGCCAGTACCTCGGGCAGGCGCGTCAGGCTGCACAGGCGCAACTGTTCGCTGACCTGCGCCGCGAGCAACTGGCACTGTTCACGGCTGCGCGCTTGTCGACGTTCGAGCAACAGGTCGCCGATGTCGATCAACTGCAACAACCATTCTTCGCCCAACGGCTGCACCCAACCGCGCAGGTGCAGCGGTTGTCCGGCGAGGCTGAAAAAATCCAGGTCCAGGTTTTGTCCCTGCCACTCGGCCGGCGTGCCTTCGACCGACAGGGCGCTATGGGGCATGAGGTAATCGAGCAGGTGCGGTGACTGCGCGTCGGGTATCTGTTGCGCCAGCAGATGCCGCAACGGACCGCTCAGCTGAATCACTCGACCTTCATCATTCAGATGCAGCTGCAAGCCGACACGTTGCACGCTCGCAGGCTCTGGCGTGTTCGGGGTCTGTGGCGGGTGACGATTGAGCAGACGCCCGAAGAGTTTGTCCCCGGAGCTCAAAACTGCAGGCTCGATTGGGCCGTGAGGGTCGGCGGCAGATTGGGCACCGAGCCGATTCCCGGCAGCACCAGGAACGGCAGCACTTGATTCAGTTTACTGGTGGGGTAGTTGATGCTGACCGTCAGTACGCCGCCGATGTAGGTGGCGCTGGCGTCGGTGGCCACGTTGAAGTTCAGCGCGGCGGGAATCCAGGCCAGTTGCCGGGTCAGTTCGGTGGTCGCGATGTTTCTGACCGCCGTGTCGTAATTGGCGGTGCTCGGGTCCAGCGCCACACTGCGACGCACCGCCTCGGCCGTGGACTTATTGAACGATTGCATCAGCAACAGCGGCAGGCTGTAACTGACCAACCCATAAAATACGGCGAAAAAAATCATGAACACCAAGGCAAACTCAATCGCCACGGCACCTTTTTGCTTGCGGGGGAGGCCTGTTTTCATGAGTGCGTCTACCCTGACAATTACTGCGTAGTGTCAGCATAGAATCATTCAGCCAAAACGGACGTTTTTTACCGGATGCAGAGCCTTGTCCTACTCATCTGGCTGACGCTTTGCGCAGCACAGGATGCCCGAGAGCGCCACATCGCCAATGGCCTGACCGTTGGCGCAGGTGTGCTGGCGCTTATCTATCTGTTGTGGACAGGTACTACCTGGCTGGGGGCCGAGGCGGTCCAGGGCGGCTGGGCTTTTCTGCTGGCATTGGCCTTCACGTTGCCCGGTTATGCGTTGAGGCGTCTGGGGGCAGGGGACGTGAAACTCATGGCAACCCTGGGCCTTGCGACGGACGGTATGCACCTGCTCGGCGGCTTCATCGGTGCCGGGTTGGTCAGTGTCTTCTGGTTGCTGCTGGCGCCAAGACTCTGGCTGCATATGGGGCAGGGGCTTAGAGAGCGCCTTCGTTACCTGGGCCCGGGAACGTCAAAAAAACAGCCCTTTGCGCCATTTGTGCTGGTGGGTGTGCTGCTCACACTGGCCTGGATGCGTTAGTCGCAGGCGCCAACCGTTCTATGTACATCGCTGGAAAGTGCGTCTACTTTCAAAACAGTTGTTGTACAGCTTTGGGTGTCGGTACAGGAACGGTCAAGCCAGACTTGGCATGGAGTGACACGTGAACAAGCTTACCTCGGCAGTAAAAGTTCTTGTGGTTGATGATGAGCCGTTGATTGTCGAAGAACTTTGCGAGTTCATTGAACGCAATGGTTATCGCTGTGTTCCTTGTCGGTCCGGAAATCAGGCGATCGAGCGTTTCAGCGAAGACGAGAATATCGGCCTGGTGCTATGTGATTTGCAGATGCCTGACATGGATGGCATTCAGCTCGTCCAGGCGCTGCAGCGGTTGTCCGGCAAGCACCGGGCGTTCGAGGCGATCATGCTCACCGGGCATGCGAACAAGCAGGATGTGATCAAGGCCTTGCGTACCGGGTTCGCCGATTACTATCAGAAGCCGATTGATCTGGCTGAGTTGCTCGAAGGTTTGCAGCGTCAGGAAGTGGCCTTGCAAGAGCGGCAGAAAAATCTGCAGTTGGGGCATTTGAGTCAGAAGCTGCAATACCTTTGTGAATCGATCGATGAGCTTTATCAGGATCTGGACAAGGTTCGTCGGGGAGCGTCCCCGGTACCTGTGTCAGGTTCGGTGGGTGATGCGCTCAGTGAGGCGGAGCGGGTGGAGATGCCCGCGGTGTTCCATCAGCTGTCGCCGCGGCAGTTGGAGGTGGCGCAGTTGGTGGGCAAGGGGCAGACCAATTATCAGATTGCCTGTGAGTTGGGGATTACCGAGAACACGGTGAAGCTTTATGTGTCGCAGGTGTTGCGATTGACGCATATGCATAATCGCACGCAGGTGGCGTTGGCGTTGTCGCCCGGGAACTCCGGGAGGCGGCGGGTTTCTGCGCACTGAGTTTCTGGATCTTTGATCTTGGCGGCCTGACAGCCGACCAACCTCTTGCCGATATACACCGCTCCACTGTGGGAGCGGGCTTGCCCGCGAAAGCGGCCTCACAGGCAACGATGTTTATTGGTCGGTAAAAACATCAGAACCTTCCCACATGTTTTTCAGGTTGCCCGTCGGACGCTGCGTCTCTAGCCTTTGTCCGTCGCTGACAATTCAGCGATCGGGCGTCGCGGCCTGAAATAGCTTACTTGGTGCATAATCACCGTCCTCAACCGGCGTTCCTTCGGAGCGTGTCGTTTGGTCTCATGGTGGCTGTGCGCGGGATACCTTTGGGTATGCCGGGTTTCCAAGTAGCTCGGTCCGCGAACCTGCGTACAGCTGCCACCCTCCATCGCATCGCGGCGATCAGTGGCAGCTCCATTACTTACTTGGAACTTCACTATGTTCAAAGCCACACCGAATCCCCCTGGAACCGACGACGTTTCCCCCTACGAATCCCCCGATTCCAAAAAACTCAACGAAGCCGCCGAACGCGCGCTCGACCACTACCTCAAGCCACCGCCCAAAGAACCCAAGAGCCGCAAACCCAGCAGGATGTTCATGGTAGCGCCGGACATGGACAACGAAAGCCTGCTGGCCCATGTCTGCGAATCACTGGCCTCGGCCAGCGTCATGACCAGCGACATTGCCGCGTATGTCGACGCCCCGCAGCGGCATACGCTCCTGGCGATTCAGCAGGTGATCATGCTGGCCGAGCTGGCGGTGAATCGGGTGCTGGATAACGTCGACGTACCGAAACCTGCGCCAAACAGCTGATCCATTGTGGGAGCGGGCTTGCTCGCGAAGGCGTCGTGACATTCAACATCAATGTTGCCTGACACACCGCTTTCGCGAGCAAGCCCGCTCCCACAGGATCACCGCTGTCCTCACTTGCCCCGGATGGTCTTTCAAGAACCAAACGCCCGGGCCAGCGCGGTGAAGCTCGGTCCGGCCAGCACGATCAGCAATGCCGGGAAGAGGAACAGCATCATCACCACGGACATTTTGGCGGACATCTTGGAGATGTATTCCTGCAGGCGTGTCAGGCGTCGGTCATCGAGCAGCAGCTTGAGCGCCAGCAGTGATTTCATCGCGCCGCCGCCCTGGTGGATCAGTTGCTGAAGGATCACGCAGGTGTCGGTGAATTCGTCCACTGCGAGCAATTGGGTGGCCTTGTTCAGTTCGTCGCCCAGTTCCAGGCCGGAATCGACCCGGGCCAGTATCAGGCGCAGTTCATGGGTCAGCTCGGGCAACAGTTGCTTGCCTTCGACGCTCAACACACGCAGGGATTGTTCCACCGCCATGCCGGATTCGAACAAAATGCGCAGCAGTGGAATGAAGGTCGAAATCTCGATCGCCAATTGTTTTTGCCGTTGCTGCGCGGCCGCGGCCAGCAAGCGTTTGGGCAGCAGGTAGCCGAGGGCGATGGCGAAGGTTGGGGTGATCCAGTGGTTGCCCACCTGCGGGAAGAACACGCCCTGGATCAACAGGCTCAGGGCCAAGGCAAGTACCGGTGTGCCGATCTGGCAGGCTGCGAACAGTGAGCGTTGTCGGGCGCTGCGCCAGCCGAGGCGGTTGAGCAGGGTCTGGGTTTCGTTGTCCAGTTGGATCGAACGCTGACCGATGCGGCTGTCGCCCAGCAGTTGTAGCCAGTGACTGACGCGATGGTCGTTCAGCGGTTTGCCGTCCAGCCGATGGGCTACCTGGCGCGCACGCCGGTGCTGGTCCAGCAGACCACTGAGCAGCAACAGCGTGGCCGCCAGAAATAACAGCGCGCAGATCAGCAGGGCGATGTTCATACGCTACGCAACATGCGCCACAGCGCCAGGCAGCCGACGACCTGCAAGCCGAATGCAGACGCCAGCATCATTTGTCCCGAGCCGCTGTGCCACATAGCCAGCAGGTACTTCGGATTGGACACCAAAAAGTAACCGGCAAGCCCCACCGGCATCAGCCCCAGCACCACGGCCGTGACGCGGGTTTCGCCGGTCATGGCGCGCAGTTGGCGCGCCGCCTGGTCTCGTTCGCGGATCATTTTGATCAGGTTCTCGAACAGTTCACTGGCATTGCCGCCGTAGCGGTGATTGACCTTCAGGCCCAGGGCGAACAGGCGAAGTTCATCTTTCTCATACAGCTCGGCGAGGTCCGAGACGGCGTCCGGCAGGCTGACGCCCAAGAGCACGTTGCGCTGAACCCGGCCCATGGCGTTTTTCAGTGGGGCCTGGGCGGCGTCGATGGCGCCCAGCACCGCATCGGCCAGGGTGCGTCCGGACTTCAGGCTGCGCACCGTGTGATCGAGCAGCGTCGGCAGTTGTTCGATCATGCGCTTGAGCCGGCGCTGATAGCGCCAACTGATGTACAGCCGCAGCACCAGGGGCGGCACCAGCAACAACGTCAACAAACCGATCCAGCCCGCGAGGGCAAACCCCAGTAAAACGCCTAAGGCCCAGAGCAGCAGCCACGACCCCAGGCGCTCGGTGGGACGACCGAGGCCGGCACGTAGAAAGGCCCGCTCCAGGCCCGACCAGGATGATTTCGCCACGGTCAGTTGCGGTTGCCCCTGGGTCAGGCGGCCGAGGGTTCGATCGATGCCGGCCTGGCGCAGACCGTTGTAGAACAAACGGATCGACACACCCAGCAGCGTCAGGCAAAGCAGGATGAGCAGCGCCGGTTTAAGCATGCCGTGACCCTCAATACGCCAAGGGAGAGAGCGCCGACTCGCGACGCAGTTTGTCGCCGGCGGGGTTGGCCGCCTCGCGCAGAAAACCGCGTCCGGTGTGTCGGTCTAAGCGGAACAGGGTGTTGGTCACGTAGACGTCGTCACGAATACCGACGACCTCCACCACTTCGCTGACGCAGCGACGGCCGTCGGGCAGGCGCGTCAGTTGGATCACTACGTCCAGCGCCGCACAGATCATTTGCCGCAGGGTGCGTTCGGCGATGAGCCGCCCGGTCAGCCCCACCAGCGTCTCCAGGCGCAGCAGCGCATCCTGGGCATTGTTGGCGTGCACGGTGCTCATGGAGCCATCGTGCCCGGTGTTCATGGCGGTGAGCACGTCGACCACTTCGACGCCGCGAATCTCGCCGAGGATGATCCGGTCCGGGCGCATCCGCAGCGCGTTGCGAATCAGGTCGCTGGCCTTCACTTCGCCGTGGCCTTCGGCATTCGGTGGCCGGGTTTCCAGGCGCACCACGTGAGGATGGCCGAGTTGCAGTTCGGCGACGTCTTCGATGGTAACCAGCCGTTCGTGAGGGGCGATCAACTGGCTGAGAATGTTCAGCAGCGTGGTCTTGCCGGTGCCGGTGCCGCCGCTGACCAGGATGTTGCAACGCTTGCCCACGGCCTCCTGAATGAACTCGAAGATCGCCTGGTCAATGGTTTGCATCGCCATCAGGTCGGAGCTTTTGAGCATGTCCTTGCGAAATTTTCGAATCGACAGGCACGGGCCGTCGAGGGCAATCGGCGGGATGATCGCGTTGACCCGGCTGCCATCGGGCAGGCGCGCATCGACCATCGGCGAAGACTCGTCGAGCCGTCGGCCCAGGGGCGCGAGAATCCGTTGCATGACCCGTTCGACGTGGTGGTCGTCGATGAACCGCAGGTCACTGAGGTGCAACACACCCTCACGCTCGACGAATACCCGGTGTGGGCCGTTGACCAGAATTTCGGTCACCGCCGAGTCGCGCAGCAGCACCTCCAGCGGACCGAAACCGGTGAGTTCGTCGACGATTTCTTCCGCCAGCCGCTCCATCTCGTACCGGGAGATCGCCAGGTGCAGACGGGCGATGTATTCGGCGACTTTGTCGGTGACGAACTGCGACAGCATGGGCCGCGAACCTTCCAGCAGGTTTTGCCCGGACTCTTCGATGGCGTCGATGATGTAGCGGTGCAGCACCAGTTTCAGGCCTTCGTGGTCGGTATTGCCGGTCGACCCATGGGGGGGCGCGCCGAAGAGTTTTTCCCCGCTCATCGCACGCCCCTCAATCGGTCGAACCAGCCGGGCCTGGGTTTATCCGGGGCTTCGGAGCGTTTGGCCAGCCATTCGCCGAGGGCACGCAGGCTTTGGGTCAGGCCCTCGCGTGGGGCCAGTTCGAACAGGCTCATGCCCTGATTCTTCGCGTTGAGCCGCACTTCCGGGCTGTAGGCGAGCACGCCAATAACCTCCATGCCGAAGCTTTTGCCCAAGGTGTTGGAGTCCGGTGCGACGCTGCGCAGGTAGCGGTCCACCAGCAATCTGGCGTGATCGAGCTTCAAGCCTTTTTCGCGCCAGCGGCCGAGCATCTCCAGATTGCGGCGGCAGTCGAGCACGTTCTGATCGGTGTACCACAGCAACTTGTCGCAATGGCTGACGAAGGTACGCAACGCTTCGCTGTCCGGCTGGCCGGTGAGGTTCACCACGATGTGCTGGAAATGTTGGCGCAAGGCGCCGAGCAGCATGTACAGCTCGGCGGCGCTGGTCTGCTCCAGCGGTTCATCGTGGCTGGCGTAGGCGAGGATTCGCAGCCCGGCGTCGCAAGTGGTGAAGGCGCTGTCGATCAGCGTCGCGTCCAGGCGCCGGAGGTGGCGCAAGGCATCGCCGAAATGAAACGAACTCTCCAGCCCCAGCAGCGCCAGGCTGTCACCACGGGGCAGTCCCAGATCCAGCAGCAGCGTTTGCTGGCCGCTCTTTTGCACCACATGCGCCAGGTGGTTGGCGAGCAACGCGCCGTCGGCATTGTTCTGTGCGCCGTAAAGTACGGTCAGGCTACCTTGTTGAGCCTGTTGTGGGTTCGGCGCCACGGTCGGCAGGCGTTTACTCAGGCGTCGCACCAGGCCGGCGACTTCGCTGGAGCGTGAGCCGTAAGAGACGAAATCCCGCGCACCGGCACGCATGGCGTTGAGCACCAGTTGGTTGTCCATGCCGTCGCCCAGGGCAACGATCGCCAGCATCGGTTTGGCTTCCAGGGCACCCTCGATCAATGCGCTCTGGGCCACCACATGCTCCCGGTCCAGGCCGATGAACACCAGGTTGGCGAAGGTCACGTCCACCAGCGTCAGGAGTTCGTCGAGGTTGCCGCCACCGGCGCTGATCACTCGGCCCAAAGGGGCAAGCGCCCCCTGCAGCCACTCGAAGTCGGTGCTGTTGCGGGTGATCGCGAGGAAAGTCTGACTCAGGGTCTGGCTCTGGCTCATTGCGATAATCCGCCGTGTTGATCGACGTCGCCGTTTGCGAGCAAGTACTGCATGAAACGTCTGCGCATGGAGAGGCGTCCTCGCTCGATTCAGGGCGTTTGTTGGGTGACTGCATTGCCGCGGATGACTTCCACGCTCGGCTTGCGCGGTGCTGCGCCTCTGGGGGCCGGGGATTGTGGGGTGCCGGCCAGGGCCAGTTGACTGAACTGCACCAGCTCGCGGTTGGCGTTGGCCAGGTTCGCCGATGAGTCACGACGGCCGGCCCAGTATTGGCTCAGGCGTTGTTCCTCGGCGCTGCGCACGGCCAGGCGCAAAACCCCGACCTGCGCCGCGAGCATCAGACGGCTCAAGAGGGATTCAGGAACGGCGAGCAACACGGTGCGGGCGCTGGTGCGCAGTTGTTCCTGCTTGAGTTTCTCTTCATGGCTGAGTGCCGGGTTGGCAGGCTTGCCATCATTCGTCAGCCCCAACTGCTCGCCGACCCCGAGTACCCGTAACGCCGGGACCACGACCTGGGCCGACTGCTGGAGGTTGTTGGTGTCCATGCGCAGAAACAGCAGCACATCGACATAGTCGCCGGGGCTCAGTTGGCCGCCGACATTGATCACGTCATCCGCCGCCACTGCAAGGGCGCGTTCATCGGCGCGGATCATCCGTGCCAGCGCACCGCCGGTTTCGAAGCTTTGATCATTGAGCCAACTGCCAGCGGTGAGCGCGCGCCAGGGCGTACGACCGATGGCTTGATCGAGACGGCTCAGGCTGCCAACCGGGGCGGTGCGCAGTTTTTCCAGGGTCACGTCGGCGGCGGTGATCTGTTCGAACGGGGCGATATCACGCAACAGCACTACCACCGGTTGGCGGGTCGGGTCGTCCACCGAGGCCAGTATCGAGGCCGATGATGGGCCGGGTTGCGCGAGGGGCTCGGGGGCGGGTTGGCGACTCAGCGTCAGCCCCCAGTAACCGGCAATGATGGCGCCCACCAGAAACAGCCCGGCCAGGCCCAGGGTGACGCGGCTGTTCATGACGGCTCTCCCTTTCCTGCTGCGTAACGGCACTCGAGAGTACTCACGAGATGACTTCGCAATCAGGCAGTGATGAACATGGAACTATTTCGCTATTTGACGGTAGCGCAGGTAAAGCAAAATGCCATTATGGCGCGAGAAATATCTGACAAAAGTAACGGGATAACACCAAAAACGCTGTTTAGTGACGTTAATGGGCCGGTTACTACTTAAGTATTAATGCGTTCTTACAGTTGTTGGCCATGGGTTTGCCGACAATGCTGATGCTGGCATAGGGGAATCATGTTGCGTCCATGCAACATCCGCTGTCATTCAGGAGACACATCATGTCCTTCACTAAAATGGTTCAGAAGATCAAATCCCACATCGCTTTTTACAAAGACCTGGCCAAGGACACCGAAGGCGCTTCGGGTATCGAGTACGCGATCATTGCAGGCATGGTGGCACTCGCGCTTGCGGCGTTTGTGACACCCATCTCCACAGCGGTCACCACAATGTTCACCACGCTTCAGAACGCGCTTTGATTTGAAGGCTGGCAATGGGCAGTCATTTGCTAATCCCGCCAAGGGCTTCTAACGTCAAGGCTTAGTCCATTGCAGGTGTCACCCCATGAACGCTCCAGCGCTCCAACGCCAACAGCTTCTTCTGGTCGATGACGAGGAGGATGCGTTACTGGAACTGGCGGAGTTGCTGGAGGGCGAGGGGTTTACTTGTTTTACGGCAACGTCGGTCAAACTCGCCCTGCTTCATTTGACCCATCATCCTGATATTGCGCTGGTGATTACTGATTTGCGGATGCCGGAGGAGAGTGGCATGTCGTTGATCAAGCGTCTGCGTGAGCATACGGCTCGTCAGCATTTGCCGGTGATTGTGACGTCGGGGCATGCGGATATGGAGGATGTGAGTGACATGTTGCGGTTGCAGGTGCTGGATCTGTTTCGCAAGCCGATCTATCACGTGCGGTTGTTGGAGACGTTGAATAATTTGTTTCCGCAGCCTCGGGATTTGGTGAGTTCCTGATCTTGGCGTTCGGTGTTCCGGCTGAATGACCGCGTTATCGTTCTTCGCGAGCAAGCCCGCTCCCACACTGGAACGCCTGCGAACACAAAATATGTGAACGCCTGAGTTCAAATGTGGGAGCGGGCTTGCTCGCGAATACGATCTCGCGGGCGCTGGCAATCGCAATGTCGAACAATCAGGCAACCGGCCGCCACTGTCCCACCATGTGCTCAATCTCCCCGGCACCCATCAACTGGAAATCCCCACTGGACCCTGCCGCGCTGGACATCAGCGTGACCTCGCTGGGCAAGCGCACCGGTTTTTTGAATTGCACCGCTATCTCGACGTTGGCCGTCGGCAAATGATCGCTCAGGGCTGCCAGGGTGCGCGCCTTGTTCCATAGGCCATGGGCGATGGCGCTGGGGAAACCGAAGAGTCTGGCGCTGATCGCGCTCAGGTGAATCGGGTTGTAGTCTCCGGACACTTTGGCGTATCGGCGGCCAATGTCCGCCGGCGCTTTCCAGTGGGCCACTTCGGTCAGCGACAAGGTCGATGCAAACGCTTGCTCGACAGGCTCGCCTGCCAGTTTGACACCGCGACAGAGCATCTGGCTTTCCGCTTCCCACAGCGGCCCCAACTGGTCGTCGAGCATTGTCACCAACTCGAACGTTGCGCCCTTGGCATGGGGTTGCAGGTTCTGCACCTTCACGCTGACCCGCACGCGGCTCACGCCACCCATGGGGCGCAAGATGCGGATGCGATTGCTCAGGTGAATCAACCCCAGTAGCGGGAAGGGGAATTCTTTGGCGGTGAGCAGTTGCATCTGCAAGGCAAACGCCAGGATGTGTGGATACGTCGGTGGCAGCAGCCCGTTGTCGGCAAAACCACACACCTTGCGATAAGCCGCCAGGCGGTTCGGATCGACGTTGACCCAGCAGTGATAACCCAGGTCGGGCAGTGTGGTGCCGGTGATTTTGCGTCGCGTCGCCGCCTTCACATACAGCGTCTGCAAGCTCGGTTCGCTATTGAGTGTGTGCCAGTCGGTGGTCATGGTCAGGCTCCCAACACGCTTTGCCCGCACACGCGCAGCGCTTGCCCGGTAAACGCTCCGGTGCCCGGTTGTGCCATCCAGGCCACGGCTTCGGCGACGTCTTGCGGTAGCCCGCCCTGGCCCAACGAACTCAAGCGTCGCCCGGCTTCACGCACGCCGAAGGGTAGGTGCGCGGTCATTTGGGTTTCGATAAACCCGGGGGCCACCGCGTTGATGCTGATGCCACGCTCGGCCAGCAGCGGTGCCCAGGCCTGGGCCAGGCCGATCAGCCCGGCCTTGCTCGCGGCATAGTTGGTTTGCCCGCGATTGCCGGCGATGCCGCTGATGGACGCCAGCAGGATCACTCGACCGTGGTCGCGCAAGGTGCCGCTGTCGAGCAGCGCCTTGGTCAGCACTTGCGGCGCGTTGAGGTTGACCGCCAGCACCGCGTCCCAGAACTCCGGCGTCATGTTGGCCAGGGTTTTGTCGCGGGTGATGCCCGCGTTGTGCACCACGATGTCGACGCCGTCGGGCAAGTGTTCGATCAGTTGCGTGGCGGCGTCTTCGGCACAGATGTCCAGGGTGATGCTGCGCCCGCCGAGGCGCGCGGCCAGGGCGTCGAGATCGGTTTTGGCCGGTGCCACGTCAAGCAGGATTACCTCGGCGCCGTCCCGGGCCAGGGTTTCGGCGATCGAGGCACCAATGCCGCGGGCCGCGCCTGTCACCAGCGCCTTGCGCCCTGACAAGGGGCGCGTCCAGTCCATCACCTGTGTCTCGCACGCCTTCAAGCGTATGACTTGTCCGGAAATGAAGGCGCTTTTGGGCGAAAGGAAAAAGCGCAACGGGCCTTCCAGTTGATCTTCGGCCCCTTCGCCGACGTAGATCAGCTGCAAGGTGCCGCCGCTGCGCAGTTCCTTGGCCAGCGAACGGCTGAAGCCTTCCAGGGCACGCTGGGTGCTGGCGGCGAACGGGTCGCGCAAGGTCTCCGGCGCCCGGCCAAGAATCACCAGATGCGCATGGTGATCGAGGTTTTTCATCAGCGGCTGGAAGAACTCGCGCAGTTGTTTCAGCTGATCGACCTGCACCAGGTCACTGGCGTCGAACACCACGGCTTTGAGTTTCTGGCCGTGGCCCGGAATCCACGCGGTGGCCAGGGTCGGATCGGTGCCGTAGCTGTAAATCGTGTCGGTCAGGCGGTTGGCGAGGGTGCTGACTTTTTCCGTCAGCGGGCCACCGCCAATCAACAGCGCCCCCTCGATAGGCCGCAGCCGGCCTGCTTGCCAGCGTTCCAGTCGTACCGGCGACGGCAGACCCAGGGCACCGACCACACGATGGCCGATGGACGAATTGGCGAAGTCGATATAGCGGTCAGACATGGATCACGCTCCAGAAGCCAGGGTTAAAAGTGTGGACCATGAATGGCAATTAGTCCTTCGATCCACGAGATAAGGCCTACGCTTGAACATTGCAGGCTGGTTTGAGCTTGGGTTTAGCAGGTCTTTCAGGAAATGCAGCCCCTGTGGGAGCGGGCTTGCTCGCGAAAGCGGTGTGTCAGTCAACAAAGATGTTGGATGGGCTGGCCCCTTCGCGAGCAAGCCCGCTCCCACAGGTTTGGTGTTCACATTTGATTAAAGGAGTTTTTCATGACTCAGCTGCGTCGCGTCGCGATTATCGGTGGTAACCGTATTCCCTTTGCCCGGTCCAACGGGCCGTACGCCACTGCCAGTAACCAGGCGATGTTCACCGCAGCGCTGGAAGGCTTGATCGAGCGCTATAACCTGCACGGTTTGCGCATGGGCGAAGTAGCGGCGGGGGCGTTGCTCAAGTATTTACGCGATTACGGCCTGACCCGTGAATGCGTCTTGGGCTCGCGGTTGTCGCCGATGACGCCGGCCTACGACATCCAGCAAGCCTGCGGCACGGGGCTGGAGGCAACATTGCTGGTGGCGAACAAAATCGCCCTGGGGCAAATCGAATGTGGCATTGCCGGCGGCGTCGACACGGCCTCGGACGTGCCGATCGGCGTCAACGAAGACTTGCGCAAGATTCTCTTGCAAGCCAACCGTGCCAAAAGCACCGCTGACAAACTGAAAACCTTCCTGAAACTGCGTCCCCGACACCTGATGCCCGATTTTCCAAGCATCGGCGAGCCGCGCACCCACCTGTCGATGGGCCAACACTGTGAATTGATGGCCCAGACCTGGGGCATCCCGCGTGACGAGCAGGATCGGTTGACCCTCGAAAGCCATCAGAAACTGGCGGCGTCCTACGCCGAAGGTTGGCAAAACGACCTGATGACGCCGTTCCTTGGTCTGACCCGGGACAATAACCTGCGCCCGGAGCTGACCCTGGAAAAACTCGCCTCACTCAAACCGGCCTTCGAGAAAAGTGCCAAGGGCACCCTGACCGCGGGCAATTCCACGCCGCTCACCGATGGTGCCTCGGTGGTGCTGCTGGGCAGTGAGGAATGGGCGAAGGAGCGTGGCTTGCCGGTGCTTGCCTATTGGCGTGACGGCGAGGCGGCGGCGGTGGATTTCGTCAAGGGTGCCGAAGGGCTGCTGATGGCGCCGGTGTATGCGGTGCCGCGTTTACTGGCGCGCAACGGTCTGACCTTGCAGGACTTCGATTACTACGAAATCCACGAAGCGTTTGCCGCGCAGGTGCTGTGCACATTGAAGGCCTGGGAAGATCCGGAGTATTGCAAAACCCGCCTGGGCCTCGACGCGCCGCTGGGTTCCATCGACCGCAGCCGCCTCAACGTCAAGGGCAGCTCGCTGGCCGTCGGGCATCCGTTTGCCGCTACCGGTGCGCGCATCGTCGCCAACCTGGCGAAGCTGCTGGACGCGGCGGGCAAGGGCCGCGGGTTGATCTCGATCTGCGCCGCCGGCGGTCAGGGCGTGACGGCGATTATCGAGCGCTGATTATTGAGGGCTAAGCACTGCGGCGTTTTGCTGCGCGGCCAGTTCCCGGTTGCGGTTGGCGTAACCCTCGGCCATCACCGAGCACACGATCAGCTGCAGCGGGTGGTAGATCATGATCGGCAGCAGGATCAAGCCAAGGCCGGGGCTGGCGCCGAAGATCAACGCCGCCATCGGCGCCCCGGCCGCCAGGGATTTCTTGCTGGCGCAGAACACCGCGGCGATCTCATCGGCGGGGCTGAACTTCAGCGTGCGAGCGGTGCGGGTGGTCATCCACAGAATGATCGCCAGCAGAATCGCACTGCCGATCAATGCGCTGAGAATCACGCTGTTGCCCTGTTGCTGCCACATCCCCGAGACCATCGAGTTGCAGAACGCCGAGTACACCAGCAGCAGGATCACCAGTTTGTCGGCGATGTTGGTGTAGCGCTTGTGCCGAGCGAAAAACTTGCCCAGCCACGGCCGCAGCAATTGCCCAAGCACCAGCGGCAACAACAACATGGCGCACAGGTCGAGCAGGGTCGAGCCCAGGTCGATACCGCCGGCGCCGCTGCCGACCACGAAACTCACCAGCAACGGTGTCAGGAAAATCCCCAGGACGCTGGACAGGCTCGCATTGAGAATCGCCGCCGGCACGTTGCCGCCCGCGCTGCCGGTCAGGGCCACGGACGAAGAGATGGTCGAGGGCAGGGCGCAGAGGTAGAGGAAACCGAGCATCAGCAGCGACGGAATGTGCGACCCCAACAGTTTGTCGCTCAGCAGCCAGATCAACGGAAACACCGCGAAGGTGAAGGTTTGAACCATCACATGCAGCTTCCAGTTTTTCAGCCCGTGGCGGATCTGTTCGCTGGAGAGGTTGACCCCGTGCAGGAAGAACACCAGGAACACGCCGATGTTGATTACCCACTCGGCATGCATCCCGCCGCCGGTGGCGCCGAAGGTCGGGAAGAAATACGCCAGCAGCGTGGCGATCAGCATGCCGCACAAGAACCAGTCGGTGACCACGCGTTTAAGGTGTTTGAAGGCATGCATGACCGGCACCGAATCCATTTGTAAGAATTGATGACTTAGCCTAACGTCGGCCCTATCAGCCGTCTTGCGACATAAGGCCAATCAATGCCGACTAACGGACAACTTTCCCTCGAGCGGACCATCCCGGCACTGACGGTGTTGCCGCGTCCGTTGTATGCGCGGGCGGAAAGCCTGAACGCCGGTTCGTGGACGCCACCTCATCGTCACGATTGGGTGCAGTTTTCCTACGCCATCAGCGGTGTTCTCGGCGTGCACACCGCCGAGGGCAGTTTCTTTGCGCCGCCGCAGTGGGGCATCTGGATTCCGGCGGATCTCGAGCACCAGGTCGTGACCTCGATGCGTGCCGAAATGCGCAGCCTGTATGTGCGTCGCGAGGACTGCCAATGGGCGGACGGGCGTTGTCGGGTGCTGGAAGTCACGCCTTTGGCGCGGGAGCTGATCAAGCGCTTTTGCCAGTTGCCGGTGGAATATCCACAGGGTGACAGCCAGGAGGCGCGATTGGTGAGTGTGCTGCTGGATCAGTTGGCGAGCTTGCCGGAGGTGGGGTTTTCCTTGCCGCTGCCCCGGCATGAGCGTTTGCTGGGGTTGTGCAACGAGCTGATCGAAAACCCCGAGCGCGCGGTGACCTTACAGGAATGGGCCGAGCGTTTGGGCATGTCGGAGAAAACCCTGATGCGCTTGTTTCAGCGTGAAACCGGGTTGAGTTTTAGAGGCTGGCGGCAGCGCATGCGACTGCTGTCTTCGTTGAGGTTGCTGGAGGAGGGGGACAGCGTGACCAATGCCGCGCTGTGTTGCGGGTATGACTCGACGTCGGCGTTTATTGCGGCGTTCAAGGGGTTGTTCGGGTTTACCCCCGGGGAGTTGTTCAAACAGTAACAGCACCGAACCCATGTGGGAGCGGGCTTGCTCGCGAAGGGGCCATCAGATTCAACATCTCTGTTGGCTGACAGTCCGCTTTCGCGAGCAAGCCCGCTCCCACACTGGATCTGCGGTGTTCCTGGATATCAGGTTCTGAACCGCCGAACCAACCCATCCAGCTCATTCGACAACCCTGCCAGGCTCTGAGAATCCAGCCGCGCCGAGTTCGCCAGTTCCGCCACCAACTGCGCATCGCCATGAATCTGGCTGATGTGGCGATTAATGTCTTCCGCCACCTGATGCTGTTCTTCAGCCGCCGTGGCGATTTGCGTGTTCATGTCGCGAATCACATCCACCGACTCACGGATCTGCCCGAAGCTGCTGCGCGCTTCACCGATGCGGGTCACCGATTGCTGAGACACCTCCAGGCTCGCATGCATCTGCTGCGTCACCTGGCTGGTGCGCTTGGCCAGATTGCCCAGCAGACCGTCGATTTCCGCCGTGGAATCGGCAGTTCGTTTGGCCAGGGCGCGAACTTCATCCGCCACCACCGCAAAGCCACGACCCTGTTCACCGGCCCGGGCCGCTTCGATGGCGGCGTTCAGGGCCAGCAGGTTGGTCTGCTCGGCGATGGAGCGAATGGTCCCGAGGATCGACTGAATGTCGTTGCTGTCGCGCTCAAGCTGTTGCATCGATTGCGCCGACTGTTCGATTTCCTGGCTCAAGCGATCGACACTGCTCACTGCGGCATCGATCTGCTGTTGGCCTTCACGGGCCTGGCGCTGACCGCTGTCGGCCGACTCGGCGGCCTGGCTGCAAGAGCGCGCGACTTCGTTGGCGGTGGCGACCATTTCGTGGAACGCCGTGGACACCATGTCCACCGCTTCCCGCTGACGCCCGGCGGCTTCGGCCATGTCGCTGGACACCTGGGTCGAACTCTTGGAGGTGGCGAGGATTTTGGTCGCGGCGCCGCCGATGCTTTGAATCAGGTTGCGAATCGCCGCCAGAAACTGGTTGAACCAGTTGGCCAGTTGCGCGGTTTCATCGCTGCCACGGATGTGCAGGTTCTTGGTCAGGTCGCCTTCGCCCTGGGCGATGCCTTCCAGACCGCTGGCCACGCTGCGGATCGGCCGTACGATCAGGCTGGCGAAACTGGCGCCGACGATGGCGAAGAACACCGCCAGTACTGCTGCGATGATCGCGATCAGCCAGGTCAGTTGAGTGGCCGAGCTCATCACGTCGGTCTGCTTGATCAGGCCGATAAAGGTCCAGCCCAGTTGCTCCGACGGCCAGACGTTGGCCATGTAGCGCTCGCCATTGAGCTCAATCTCAACCAGCCCTTTGCCGGCCTTGCCGAGTTGCGCGTAGCCGTCGCCGAGGCTGCTCAGGGCTTTGAAGTTGTGTTCCGGCTGCTTGGGATCGACCAGTATGGTGCCGGTGTTTTCCACCAGCATCAGGTAGCCGGTTTCGCCGAGTTTGATCTGTTTGACGATTTCAGTGAGCTGCTTGAGCGTCACGTCGATGCTGACCACGCCGCCATTGCTGCCCAGTTTGTTATCGATGGTGCGCACGGTGCTGACGTAGGTCGCGTCATCCTGGGCCCAGTAATAGGCCTCGGTGCGAAGCGGTTTGCCTGGCTTGGCCTGGGCCGCCTTGTACCACGGGCGCTGGCGCGGGTCGTAATTGCTCAGCTTCGCATCGTCCGGCCAGGACACGTAACCGCCCGCCGCCGTCCCGAGAATCGCATAGGCGTAGGCCGGGTGGCTGTTGCCAAGGTCCTGGAGGAGGGCGAAGACCTTCTTGTCCATCTCGCCTTGGGGAATGCTCTGGGCGTTGGCGCTCATGTAGGTCTTGAGGCTGTCGTCGGAGTTCTTGATCAGCGGCTGGGTGGCCAGGTAGTCAACGTTCTGGCTGATGCCGTCAAAGAACAGTTGCATGGCATTGCTGACCTGGCGAATCTCGCGGCCACTGCCATCGACAAAATTGTCCTTGGCATCGCTGCGCAAGTTCAGCACCACCAGGGTGGCGACCAGCACCACGGGCAAGCAGGCGATGATTGCAAACGCCCAGGTCAACTTCTGTTTGATGTTCATCCGCGCTCCAGTTTTTCTTGTAGGCCCACGCAGTACTGATGACTCGCGGATTATTGGCAGCCGAAAACGTTTGATATGCGCCGGTCCTTGAGCGCGCCTTGGTGATTGTTGTCGAGGCGATTGTCAGACAATTCCTTTTCTCTCTAATGACTTCGGCCGAGGCGGGGGGAAATTGAGGCCTGTTGAGAAAAATCCTGCGAAAGTCAGGGATCGAGGTTAGATTCTGTCGCAAATAGCTTGGCACTCGTTCGTCAACAAGTGCTGCTCGCTCAGCTATGATCCCGGGCGGTCGATGAGTTTTGCCTGATTAATCCGGCACATTGTGTGCATCCGCAAGGTTCATAGGTCGGCAACCCCTCCCGCGAATGAGAGGATTGCCGTATAACGAATGACTTTCGCGTGTTTGGTAATAAAGGACCCACAATAAAAGCTGATGAAGACTCCAAAACGCATTGAACCCCTGATCGAGGACGGTCTGGTCGACGAGGTGCTGCGCCCACTCATGAGTGGTAAAGAAGCAGCTGTTTATGTGGTGCGCTGCGGCAACGAGCTGCGTTGTGCCAAGGTCTACAAGGAGGCGAACAAACGCAGTTTTCGTCAGGCGGCCGAGTATCAGGAAGGCCGCAAGGTGCGCAACAGCCGGCAGGCTCGCGCGATGGCCAAGGGCTCCAAGTTTGGCCGCAAGGAAACCGAAGACGCCTGGCAGAACGCTGAAGTGGCGGCGCTGTTCCGTCTGGCCAGCGCCGGTGTGCGGGTACCCAAGCCATATGACTTCCTCGAAGGCGTGCTGCTGATGGAGCTGGTGGCCGACGAGTACGGCGATGCCGCGCCGCGTCTGAACGATGTGGTGCTGGAGCCGGACCAGGCGCGCGAATATCACGCGTTTCTGATTTCGCAAATCGTGCTGATGCTGTGTACCGGCCTGGTGCACGGTGATCTGTCCGAGTTCAATGTGCTGCTGACGCCGACCGGCCCGGTCATCATCGACCTGCCGCAAGCCGTGGATGCGGCGGGCAACAACCACGCGTTCAGCATGCTGGAGCGGGACGTGGGCAACATGGCGTCGTACTTCGGTCGCTTTGCACCGGAGTTGAAACGCACCAAGTACGCCAAGGAAATGTGGGCGTTGTACGAAGCCGGTACCTTGCACCCGGCCAGTGTCTTGACTGGCGAGTTCGACGAGCCGGAAGAGCTGGCGGACGTGGGCGGGATCATGCGCGAGATCGAGGCGGCCCGTCTCGACGAAGAACGTCGCCAGGCGGTTCGGGCGGCGGACGATGCGCCACCGGGCAAAACCGAAGAACCGCCTCCGCCGTGGATGCAGTGATCGGTTGACCCAAAACCCGGCTTTGGCCGGGTTTTTCGTTCAGCGGATCATCGAATACCAAAACTTGGAGAAGATCCAATGTGGGAGCGGGCTTGCTCGCGAAAGCGGTACGTCAGTCGACATCATCGCTGATTGACACACCGCCTTCGCGAGCAAGCCCGCTCCCAGAGTAGATTGTTGGTGTCAGTGAAACCGTGCTCATACCATTCCCCGGTGAAGGGCGCGCACTCAGGAATGGGCGGATTCGGCGCAGCAGCCCGACGCCAGCTCCTTGAGGATCGGACAGTCCGGGCGGTGGTCGCCGTGGCAGTGTTCCACCAGGTCTTGCAGGGTGTCACGCAGTTGGCCGAGTTCACGAATCTTCTGGTTCAGCTCGTCGATGTGCTGACGAGCCAGAGCCTTCACGTCGGCACTGGCGCGCTGGCGGTCCTGCCAGAGGGTCAGCAGTTTGCCGACCTCTTCCAGTGAAAAACCCAAATCCCGAGAACGCTTGATGAACGCCAGGGTGTGCAGGTCGTCGCCGCCATAGACCCGGTAGCCACTGTCGGTGCGATGGGCCGCCTTGAGCAGGCCGATGGATTCGTAATAACGGATCATCTTCGCGCTCAGACCGCTCTGGCGGGCCGCTTGGCCAATGTTCATCGGTTGTCCTCCGGGTCTTTGGGTTTCCAGGTTTTCAACAGTAACGCATTGCTCACCACGCTGACGCTCGACAGCGCCATGGCGGCGCCGGCCAGCACCGGGTTGAGGAAGCCGAACGCCGCCAGTGGCAGGCCGATCAGGTTATAGATGAAGGCCCAGAACAGGTTCTGCCGAATCTTCGCGTAGGTCTTGCGGCTGATCTCCAGTGCCGCCGGTACCAGGCGTGGATCGCCGCGCATCAGGGTGATGCCGGCAGCGTGCATGGCGACGTCGGTGCCGCCGCCCATGGCAATGCCGATGTCAGCAGCAGCCAGGGCCGGGGCGTCGTTGATGCCGTCGCCGACCATCGCCACCACACCGGTTTTTTTCAGGGCGGCAACAGTGGCGGCTTTGTCCGCCGGCAGGACTTCGGCGTGCACATCGCGGATGCCCAGCGCCTCGGCAACCACCCTGGCGCTGCCGCGGTTATCGCCGGTCAGCAGGTGGCTGCTGATGTTGCGGGCGCTTAAGCGTTGCACTGCTTGCAGGGCGCCGGGCTTGAGCGTGTCGCCGAAAGCGAACAGGCCCAGCACCCGAGGTTGGGGGTTTTGTTCGATCAGCCAGGACAGGGTCCGGCCTTCGGTTTCCCAGGCGTTTGCGGAGTCGGCCAATGGCCCGGCGCTCAGGCCGCTTTCTTCCAGCAGACGCCGATTGCCCAAGGCCAGCCGCCGACCGCCGAGGCTGCCGGCAATGCCGCGCCCGGTCAGCGATTGGCTGTCACTGACATCAGCCACGGTCAAGCCGCGCTCGGTACAGGCATCCAACACAGCCTTGGCCAGCGGGTGCTCACTGCCGCGTTGCAACGCGCCGGCCATTTGCAGTAAAGCGGCTTCGTCACCCTCGATGGCAGTCAAATGCGCGATGCGCGGAGTGCCCGAGGTCAGGGTGCCGGTCTTGTCGAACACCACGGCGCTGACTTCATGGGCGCGCTCCAGGGCTTCGGCATCCTTGATCAGAATTCCGTAGTGCGCCGCCACCCCGGTGCCCGCCATGATTGCTGTCGGTGTGGCCAGCCCGAGTGCACAAGGACAGGCGATCACCAACACCGCGACGGCGTTGATCAATGCGGTTTCCAGCGGCGCGCCATAGAGCCACCAGCCGATCAGGGTCGCCAGCGCGATCAGCAGCACCGCGGGCACGAACACCTGGCTGACTTTATCCACCAGTTTCTGGATCGGCGCTTTTGCTGCCTGCGCGTCTTCGACCAGGCGAATGATCCGCGCCAGCACGGTTTCTGCGCCGAGCGCCAAGGTCCGCACCAGCAGCCGACCTTCGCCATTGATCGCCCCGCCGGTGACCTTGTCGCCCGGTTGTTTTGGCACCGGCAGGCTTTCGCCGCTGATCAACGCTTCATCGGCGTGGCTCTGGCCTTCCACCACTTCGCCATCCACCGGGAAGCGCTCGCCGGGTTTGACCATGACCAGATCGTTGAGGCGCAAGGCACTGATGGCAACGTCCTGCTCGCGGCCGTCGATCACTTGAATGGCTCGCTCCGGACGCAAGGCTTCGAGGGCGCGGATGGCGCTGGCGGTCTGGCGCTTGGCACGGCTTTCCAGGTATTTGCCCAGCAACACCAGAGCGATCACCACCGCCGAGGCTTCGAAATACAAGTGCGGCAGGCGGCTGACGGCGGTGGCCCACTCGTAAACGCTCAAGCCGTAACCGGCACTGGTGCCCAGGGCCACCAGCAAATCCATGTTGCCGGCGCCGGCGCGCACGGCTTTCCAGGCTGCGACATAGAAGCGTGCACCGAAGATGAACTGCACCGGCGTGGCCAATGCGAATTGCACCCACGCCGGGAGCATCCAGTGCACGCCGAAAGGTTGCAGCACCATTGGCAGCACCAGCGGCAAGGCGAGGGCGATGGCCGCCAGCAAGGCCCAGCGCTCACGCTGCAGGCGTTGTTGCTGATTGTCGGTTTGCGGGTGTTCGACTTCCCAGACGCGGGCGGAATAACCGGCCCTGGTCACGGCGCCGATCAAGGTTTGCGGATCGACCTGGCCGAGCAGCTCAAGGTGCGCCCGTTCGTTGGCCAGGTTGACGCTGACACTCTTCACCCCCGGCACCTTGGTCAGTGCCCGTTCGACGCGGCCGACGCAGGACGCACAGGTCATGCCCTCGATGCTCAATTCCAGAGTCTGCTGCGGCACGCTGTAACCGGCCTGCTGCACCGCGTCCATCAAAGCCGGCAGGCTGTCACTGGGCGCTTGTACCCGGGCCTGTTCGGTGGCCAGGTTGACGCTGACGGCCGTGGCGCCGATGACTTTGCTCAAGGCACGCTCGACACGCCCGGCACAACTGGCGCAGGTCATGCCGGCAATCGGCAGATCGAAAGTGGTGGATTCGGACATGGGTCACGCTCCCTGTAGAAATTGCCTACAGGATCAACCTTGCCATGCGGGCAAGGTCAAGCGCCAGTCTACAAGTTGTCGCAGACCCAATGTGGGAGCGGGCTTGCCCGCGAAAGCGGTGTAACAGTCAACGATGATGTTGAATGTTATGGCCCCTTCGCGAGCAAGCCTGCTCCCACATGGGTTTGCGTCAATATTCGAGGGCGGCGGGCTTGAGGTACATCCCTTCCTGCGTCATCGCAATCCGGAACTTCAACACATCCCCTGCCTTGAGTTTGATGTCCTGCGACCCCGGCGCGAGCATGCCCGGGTTGCAGCCCGGTGCCTGGCCCGGCAGCAGTTTCAGGCGCAGGGACACATTGCCCGGCGGCAGGTTGAACGAGGTGCTCTGTTCCTGGAACAGCCGCCCGGCCAACTGATCCTGGATGTACACGCCGATCTCGCAGGAAGTCGACACTTCCAGGCGCTCACGGGAAATGATCAGCACACCGTAGTCCTCCCCGGCGGCTTGAACCGAGGGTGTCGCGGCAAAGAGGCTGAGGAAGCCAAACAGGCTGAGAGCTGACCAGCGCATGGCTGAATCTCCTGATGTCGAGTCATAGATGGACGCAGCTTGGCCGAGCGCGACGCCGATTGCCAGCCCGGCAGCTTGTTTCAGAACTTGACCTTGCCATGGTGGCAAGCTCGAGACTGCTCGCAACCCTCATGTAAGGGCTTCACTAAAGGAGATGTCCCATGCAAGTGTTCAACGTTGAAGGTATGTCCTGTGGTCATTGCGTCAAGGCCATCACTCAGGCGCTGCAAGCCAAGGATCCGGCAGCCAGCGTGCGTATCGATCTGGCGGCAAAAAAAGTCGACGTAGAAAGTGCGCTGACAGCCGAGCAGGTGATCGCCGCCATCACTGAAGAGGGTTATGGGGTAAAACAGGCCTGAGTTATTTTTAATAGTTAGCGACCTAACGGAATGTTCAAGGCGTCCACGCCCGGCTAGACTGTCAGCCTGCCGATCCATGGCTAACCTGTCTGCCCAACCTGGACGCCTGATGAACTTCCGCACAATCCTGATTCTCGGCGCCTTGAGCGCTTTCGGTCCGCTGGCGATCGATTTCTACCTGCCGGCATTCCCGTCGATGGCGCTCGCGTTCGGCACCGACGAAAAACACGTTCAGCTGACCCTGGCGGCTTATTTTCTCGGGTTGTCCATCGGCCAACTGGCTTATGGGCCGGTGGCGGATCGCTTTGGGCGACGGATTCCCTTGCTGACCGGCGTCAGCTTGTTCACTGCTGCGTCCTTGGCCTGTGCTTACGCACCGAATCTGGAGTGGTTGATCGGCGCACGCTTCGTGCAGGCGCTGGGTGGTTGCGCGGGCATGGTGATCGCCCGGGCAGTGGTCAGCGATAAATGCGATGCGGTGGGGTCGGCGAAGGTCTTTTCGCAGCTGATGCTGGTGATGGGCCTGGCGCCGATTCTTGCGCCAATGCTTGGCGGTTTTTTGGTCAACACAACGGGCTGGCAATCGATCTTTCTGGTACTGACCGGCTTCAGTGCACTGGCAGGGTTGGCGGTGGCCTTCGGGCTTCCGGAAAGTCTGCCGGCCCATGTGCCGCGCCAGCCATTGTCGGGCGCGCTGCGCCAGTACGGTCGGTTGTTGGCGGACCCGATATTCCTCGGCCATGCCCTGACCGGTGGTGTCGCCATCGCCGGGATGTTTGCCTACATCGCAGGCTCGCCCTTCGTCTTCATCAAACTCTATGGCGTACCGGCGGAGCATTTCGGCTGGCTGTTCGGGATTAACGCGGCGGGTTTCATTCTGGTGGCCCAGGTCAATGCCCGGTTGTTGGCGAGACGCGGTCCGGCCTTCTTGCTGGCGCGCACTGTCTGGCTTTATCTGGTGGGCGGCCTGGCCCTGTTGGCGGTCAGCTCGCTGCACACTGCGCACTTGTGGCCGTTGCTGATTCCACTTTTTGTCTGCATCGCCAGCCTGGGTTGTATCGTGCCCAATGCCTCGGCCTGTGCGATGAGCGGGCAGGGCGCGCGGGCGGGCAGTGCCTCGGCGATGCTCGGTTGCCTGCAATTCAGCGTCGCCGCCGGAGCCGCAGCATTGGTAGGTGTTTTGCACGATGGCAGTGCCATGCCGATGGCTATGGTCATCAGCCTGTGTGCAATTGTGGTGGTGAGCGTAGCGATGCTCACCCGGCGTTTGCAGAATGCCCGGGCGCTGACGCAAGCCCAGGCCTGAGGACGGACTCAGCCAACAGCGCGCTGCTGACGGTCGGGAATCTGATGGGGCGCGTGCAAGCGCGCTTCAAGCGTTTTGGTGAAGGCCAAGGCTTCGGCTTCACTGCGAAACGTTACAGCGTGTTGATCCAGGCGGACCTGCCAGCGGGATGTTGCCAGTTCTTTTATCAGGATCTTCATTGCGCAGCTCCTCTCGTAAAAGACGTCTCGTATAAGACATCACGTAAAAGACTATTCGCAGAGTTTTCGATTGTAGACCTGAATACGATCGCAATTGTGACAGAGGTCAACTCTCTGACTGACGGCAAAAGATCGCCGGCCCCAATGTGGGAGCGGGCTTGCTCGCGAAGGAGCCGCCACATTCAACATCAATGTTGACGGATACTGCGCTTTCGCGAGCAAGCCCGCTCCAACAGGCGCGTAGGAGCTGCTACTCAGAACCCTTCAAGCACAATCTTGCCCTTGGACTTGCCGCTCTCCAGCAGTTCATGGGCGCGACGCAGGTTGGTTGCGTTGATGATTCCGAAGTGCTCGCCGACCGTGGTTTTCAGCGTGCCCGCATCGATCAGCCCGGCGACGCGGTTGAGCAGTTTGTGCTGCTCGATCATGTCCGCGGTTTCGAACAGCGAGCGGGTGTACATGAATTCCCAGTGCAGCGACAGGCTCTTGCGCTTGAGCTTGGTCACGTCCAGCGCCTTCGGATCATCGATCAGTGCGAGTTTGCCTTGGGGCGCCAACGCCTCTACCAATTGATCCAGGTGTTGGTCGGTCTGGGTCAGGCTGGCGACGTGGGTCACCTGCTCGACCCCGGCACGCTTGAGTTCTTCACTCAGCGGCTGGCTGTGATCGATCACCAGATCAGCGCCCAGGTCCCGCACCCAACTCTGGGTTTGGGCACGAGAAGCGGTGCCGATGACTGTCAGCCCGGTGAGCTGGCTGGCCAATTGCGTGAGGATCGAACCAACGCCCCCGGCGGCACCGACAATCAGCAGGCTCTGACCCTCATCGGTTTTGCCTTCGCGCACTTGCAGGCGTTCAAACAACAGTTCCCACGCGGTAATGGCAGTCAGCGGCAGCGCGGCGGCTTCGGCGAAACCGAGGGTTTTCGGCATATGGCCAACGATGCGCTCATCCACCACATGCCGCTCGCTGTTGCCGCCGGCACGGGCGATGGAGCCGGCGTAGAACACCTTGTCGCCGACCTTGAACAGCGTCACTTCGCTGCCGACAGCCTTGACCACACCGGCCACGTCCCAGCCCAGCACTTTGGCCGCGCCACCTTCAGGCTGGACGTTCTGGCGGACTTTGGTGTCCACCGGGTTGACCGAAATGGCTTTGACCTCCACCAACAGGTCGCGGGGGCCGGCGACCGGTTCTGGCAGATCGATGTCTTGCAGGGCCTTTTCATCGCTGATCGGCAGGGAGGTGTAGTAGGCAATGGCTTTCATATATAGGGACCTGAGAGAGGGATGATGTCGATGGCACAGATGATTGGTTATTTCTCTGCAAGATAAAACCGGCTAAAAGAGCAGTCTCTTTCAATGTTTTATTGATAATCGGTGCTGAAGATGTTGCGTTTCGATGACTTGCAGGTGTTCGTTCGGGCAGCGGACCTGGGCAGCTTGTCGGCGGCGGCACGGGTGATGGATATGTCGGCGGCAGTGGCCAGTGCCGCGTTGAAGCGCATCGAACAGCAACTCGGCGCGCGCTTGCTCACCCGCTCCACCCGCAGCCTGCGCCTGACGGCTGAAGGCGAGGGCTTTCTGGAATACGCCCGGGCGGCCTTGAGCAATCTCGATGAGGGCCGCCGCTTGCTGGCCAGCGGGCAGGATCAGGTCAGCGGGGTTTTACAGCTGTCGGCGCCTTCGGATTTCGGTCGCAACCTGTTGTTGCCATGGCTCGATGAGTTTCAGCGTGAGCACCCGAAGCTAACGGTACGGTTGCTGCTGGGCGACCGCATTGCCGATCTGTTCCGTCAACCGGTGGACATCGCCCTGCGTTACGGCGAGCCGGAAGACTCGAGCCTGGTGGCGCTGCCCATTGCCGCGCAGAACCGTCGCGTGCTCTGTGCGGCGCCGAGCTATCTGGCCCGGCATGGCGAACCACGGCATCTGGAGCAACTGGCGCAGCACAATTGCCTGCTGTTCATGCTTGGCAGCCGGGTCCACGATCACTGGAGTTTTCATGACGGTAAGCGCGAAGTGAGCCTGACCGTCAGCGGTGATCGCTTCAGTGACGATGCCGATGTGGTGCGGCTGTGGGCCGTGGCGGGAGCGGGGATTGCGTACAAGTCCTGGCTCGATGTCGCCGCCGATGTGCTCGCCGGTCGCTTGAAAGTGCTGATGCCGGAGCTGCTCTGTGAGCGCGCACCGCTGAATTTGCTGTGCGCCCATCGCGCACAATTGAGTAAGCCGGTGAACCTTTTGCGGGAAATGCTTGCCAGCCGATGCGCTCGGATAAGCAGTCAATTTCCGACGATATCGGGTGTCGATCATTAGTCGCAGGCAAATAGCGAAATTTCTGTCAGGAACTATCACCACCAATGGATTCCCGAGGGCAGGAACCGGCGGTCAACCCGCTTATACTAGCGCCCGCCTCATGTACGCACCGTCGACCTCGCAATGGTGAGTTCACGTTCGATTCGGTCAGACCCCACGGTCATCACCGGATCTCGCTGCACCAGCGAAGCAACAGCCTGGGTGAGTGGGTGGCTTTGCCCGGCTTCTGGCGGTTTTCGCGTCTTGGCCGACGACACATTACTGGTCAAGATGTCTCTGAGCAGTAGACGAAACGATTCAACAGGGAGTGAATACATGGAACATGCACCTTGCATCAGCCAGATCGCCACATTGCTGGCTGACCCGAAGCGCAGCGCAATGATGTGGGCCTTGATGGACGGCTCGGCACGGCACACCGAAGAGCTGGCGTTGCTGGCTGGTCTGTCGCCATCTTCGGCCAGTGCGCATTTGGGGCGCTTGTCCACCGGAGGTCTGTTGAAAGTCGAAACCCGAGGACGCAAACGGTTTTTCCGGCTTGCCGCGCCCGAAGTCGGTGCCGCGATAGAAGCCCTGGCCAGCGCGACCCTGGCCAGTGCGCCCAGCGATATTCCAGAGGTGTTCAAACGCACGAGCCCGATCGCCAAACCTCAGGCGGCGCCTTCGTCACTGCTGCGGGCCAGGCTTTGCGACGACCATCTGGGCGGCACCCTGGCCGCCGATCTTTATCAGCGTCTGCTGGATGCAGGCTGGATCGAGCAGTTCGATCAGCGAGTCATGATCACCCATAAGGGGTCCACGCAACTGGCAACACATGGTGTGTTTATCCAGGCGCTGGCGCATCGTAACGGCAGAGTCGCTTGCGCTTGCCCGGACTGGAGCGAAAGACGCCCGCACATGGGCGGCTCATTGGGCGCGGCTTTGTTGCAGCTGTTCATGCAGTCCGGCTGGTTGAGCCTGCCCAACGATTCGCGAGCCTTGCAGATCACGGCCACCGGGCAGCGTGAAATCCATCGTTTCGCCAAGGAAACCGAACTGGAAATGGCGCTTTAAAGCCATTGGAGGGCGACGTCCGGGATCCTGGGATTCAGGCGTCGTTCAGAGCTTTGGACAGGTCGTATTCAGCAATAACCCCTCAACACTATCGCGCACACTCGATCCGGGGACTTTCGGATTGGGGGAATGTGGCATGGAAACACGTGGCTTCAGCGCAGCAGAACGACTGGAACGGCTGCCCGTCAGCGGTTACCACCGCATCATTTTCATCATCATTGCCCTGGCGTTTTTCTTCGACTCCATGGATTTGGCGATGATGACCTTTCTGCTCGGCTCGATTAAAGCCGAGTTCGGCCTGAGCACGGCCCAGGCCGGGTTGCTGGCCAGCTCGAGTTTCTTCGGCATGGTCGTGGGCGCATCACTGTCCGGCATGCTGGCCGATCGCTTCGGGCGCAAACCGGTGTTCCAGTGGAGCATCGTGTTGTGGGGCATCGCCAGCTATCTGTGCTCCACGGCGCAGAATGTCGAAACGCTCACGCTGTTCCGAATCCTGTTGGGGATCGGCATGGGCATGGAGTTTCCGATTGCCCAGTCGATGCTGTCCGAGCTGATTCCGGCCAAGCGCCGCGGGCGTTACATCGCATTGATGGACGGTTTTTGGCCGCTGGGTTTCGTCGCGGCCGGGGTGCTGTCGTATTTCCTGTTGCCGGTGATTGGCTGGCGCGACATTTTTCTGGTGTTGGCAGTGCCAGCGGTGTTCGTCCTGGCGATTCGTTTTTTCATTCCCGAGTCGCCGCGCTGGCTGGAGCAGGCTGGACATCATGATGCGGCAGACACGGTTTTACGCCGTATCGAAGAACGGGTTCGGGCGTCATTGGGCCGTTCGGATCTGCCTGAGCCGATTCGTCTGCCACGGGTGGTGAGTCAACCGGGTAACTTCTTCTCCGCGCTGCGGGAAATCTGGTCGGCGCAGTATCGCCAGCGCACGATGATGATCTGGAGCGTGTGGTTCTTCGCCCTGCTGGGTTTCTATGGCCTGACGTCCTGGCTCAGTGCGCTGCTGCAACAGTCGGGCTTCGCCGTGACTCAGTCGGTGTATTACACGGTGCTGATTTCCCTCGGCGGGATTCCCGGTTTCCTCATGGCCGCCTGGCTGGTGGAGCGTTGGGGGCGCAAGCCGGTGTGCGTTGTGACCATGCTCGGCGGCGGGGTGATGGCGTTTCTTTATGGCCAGAGCGCGGTGTTCGGCGGCAACGTCAGCCTGTTGATCACATCGGGGCTGCTGATGCAGTTCTTCTTGTTCGGCATGTGGGCGGTGCTCTACACCTACACCCCTGAGTTGTATCCGACGTCGGCACGGGCCACAGGCTCGGGGTTCGCTTCGGCCATCGGCCGTGTGGGGTCGCTGCTTGGGCCAATGGTGACCGGGCTGGTATTCCCGATGACCGGGCAGGGCGGGGTGTTTGCGCTGGGGGCGATGTGCTTTGCGATTGCGGCGGGGGTGGTGTGGATGTTCGGGATGGAAACCCGGGGCAAGACACTGGAAGAATTGAGCGAGCCGGTGATCGTCAGTTAATCACCGATTAAAGGTGGGAGCGGGCTTGCTCGCGAAAGCGGTATGCCAGTCGACATCATCGTTGACTGACACCCCGTCTTCGCGAGCAAGCCTGCTCCCACATTGGGTTCTGCGGTGAACCTTATGGTTTTACCAACCGCGCATCCAGGCTGTTCTGCGCCAGGCGCTTGGCCTGGTCCTGGGTCATGCCCAGATCGGTATACAGCGCGTGGAAGTTCTCGGTGACATAGCCACCGAAGTACGCCGGGTCATCGGAGTTCACCGTGACCTTCACTCCGCGCTCAAGCATGTCGAGGATGTTGTGCTGGGACATGTGATCGAACACGCAGAGTTTGGTGTTCGACAACGGGCACACGGTCAGCGGGATCTGCTCGTCGATGATCCGCTGCATCAAGCGCTCGTCTTCGATGGCGCGCACGCCATGGTCGATGCGCTGGATTTTCAGCAGGTCGAGGGCTTCCCAGATGTACTCGGGCGGGCCTTCTTCACCGGCGTGGGCCACGGTCAGGAAGCCTTCGTGGCGGGCACGGTCGAACACGCGCTGGAACTTGCTCGGCGGATGGCCCATTTCCGAGCTGTCCAGGCCCACGGCGACGAACGCTTCGCGGAATGGCAGTGCCTGGTCGAGGGTTTTCTGCGCTTCGTCTTCGCTCAAGTGGCGCAGGAAGCTGAGGATCAAGCCGCTGGTGATGCCCAGTTGCTGTTCGCCATCCTTCAATGCGGCGGCGATGCCGTTGAGCACCACTTCAAACGGGATGCCACGGTCGGTGTGGGTTTGCGGGTCGAAGAACGGTTCGGTGTGAATCACGTTCTGTTCTTTACAGCGCAACAGGTAAGCCCAGGTCAGGTCGTAGAAATCCTGGGAGGTGCGCAGTACATCGGCACCCTGGTAGTACAGGTCGAGAAACTCTTGCAGGTTGTTGAAGGCGTAAGCCTTGCGCAGGGTGTCGACGTCGTTCCATGGCAGGGCGATCTTGTTGCGTTCGGCCAGGGCGAACAGCAGCTCAGGCTCCAGCGAACCTTCCAGGTGCAAGTGCAATTCTGCCTTGGGCAGAGCGTTCAGCCAGTCGTACATTTTTGGAGTCTCATCAGGTGCAATGAAGGCATTCTACAGATGCCCGTAGAAACCATGAGCAAAACCTGACCAGCCGGTTCATTACACGGCTTCCTGTTGCCGTCGATAGGCGTAGGTATCGGCGAAGCGCGAGAGCAGGAATTCGGCGCAGGTGGTGGGCGGATACTTCGCCGGATGCTGTTCGTCCTGACAGCCAGGCAGGCATTCAATGGCGGTGTCGGGATGCGGTTCGGCAAAGAACGGCATCGAGTACCGATCCACACCCAGCGGGCTGATCACCCGATGCGGCGTCGACAGATAACGGTCGTTGCTCCAGCGCGCCATCATGTCGCCGAGGTTGACCACGAACGTGCCTTCGATCGGCGGCGCATCGATCCATTCGCCTTTTACGTTGCGCACTTGCAAACCACCGGCGGCATCCTGGTAGAGCAGGGTGATGCAGCCGTAATCGGTATGGGCGCCGGCGCCTTGCTGCTCGCGGGAGCTGGCCGTGTGGCGTGGCGGGTAATGAATCATCCGCAGCACGCTGACCGGTTCTTTGAAGCGGCGATCGAAGAAGTCACGCTCGATGCCCAAGGCCAGGGTCATGGCCCGCAGCAGGGTTTGGGCGAGCGCTTGCATGTCGACATAGTGTTGCTCCATCAGCGCTTCCCAACCGGGCATCGACGGGTGACGGTTGGGCCCGCGCAAGGGTTTTTCCGCCAGCACCTCGGGGTGATCGACGGGCAGGTGCAGGCCCATGTCGAAGGTCTCTTTCAGGTCGCTGGGTTTGCTCGGGTCGAGTTGCTCGGTGGCGATAGCGCCATAGCCACGGTGGTGGCGGGTCTGGGTGATGTCGATGGTGAGTTTTTCGGCGGCGGGCAGGGCGAAGAAGCGTTGGGCATGATCAAGCACGGCTTCAATGCGCGACGGGGCGATCGGGTGGCCCTTGATATAGAAAAAGCCCCATTCGCGGCAGGCACGGTCGATATGCATGGCGACCGATTGCCAGGCGGTTGGGTCATCGCTGTAGAGCGGGGCGATGTCGATGATGGGAAGGCTGTTCATGGGATTTCCTGAAGAGTACGCAGGTCGGAAAACACTGGAAGGCCCTGTGGGAGCGGGCTTGCTCGCGAAGACGGTGTGCCAGTCGATATCAATGTTGCATGACACACCGCTTTCGCGAGCAAGCCCGCTCCCACAGGGTTTTGTGTTCCTGGCAGGAATTACTTCGGCATCTCGGCCTTCATGCCTTCGACGTAGTAGTTCATCGACGCCAGTTGCGCATTGGTCGCCGTCGCGCCCGCCGGGATTTTCTCCACGCCGGCCTGGTCCTTGATCGGCCCGGTGAACGGATGCAGCGCACCGCTCTTGATGTCGGCAATGATCTGCTCGGCTTCGGTTTTCACTGCGGTCGGCACCAGGTCGCTGATGGGCAGTTCAACCGTCCCCTCCTGCAAACCACCCCAGTAATCCTGGGATTTCCACGTATGGTCGAGCACGCTTTGGGTCGCCTGAATGTAGTGCGGCCCCCAGTCGTTGACGATAGACGTCAACACCGCTTTCGGCCCGAAGTGCGCCATGTCCGACGCATAACCGACGGCATACACACCACGACGTTCGGCGGCCTGGATCGGTGCCGGGCTGTCGGTGTGCTGGAACACCACGTCCACGCCCTGGTCGATCAGCGCGTTGGCGGCGTCGGCTTCCTTGCCCGGATCGAACCAGGAGTTGACCCACACCACTTTGATCTCGGTGCCCGGGTTGTATTTGTTCAGGGCCAGTTGGATGGCGTTGATGTCGCGGATGACTTCTGGAATCGGGAACGAAGCGACATAGCCGATTTTCTTGGTCTTGGTCATCTTCGCTGCGAGGAAACCACCGACGTAGCGGCCCTCGTAAGTGCGCGCCAGGTACGTGCCGAGGTTCTTGTCCTGCTTGTAGCCGGTGGCGTGTTCGAAGGTCACCTTGGGAAATTGCTTGGCAACTTTCAGGGTCGGGTTCATGTAGCCGAAAGACGTGGTGAAGATCAGGTCGTACTGGTCCTTGGCCATGTTGCGGATCACCCGCTCGGCATCGGCGCCTTCGGCGACGTTCTCCACATAGTTGGTGGTGATCTGGTCGCCGAATTTCTCTGCCAGTGCCTTGCGTCCCTGTTCATGCTGATACGTCCAGCCGTGGTCACCGATCGGGCCGATATAGACGAAGCCGACTTTCAGCGGGGCGGCGGCGCTGGCGGTCAGGCTGGCGCTCAGACCGATGGCTGCGGCGACAGCGCAAAGCAGCTGCTTCAACGGACGTTTGTGCATGAATGGGAACTCCATTTTGTTGTGAGGTGTGCCAGGGGTAATGCAAATTGCTGACCAACAGGACAACAAAATAAAAAGATCGCAGCCTTCGATACCTCACGCCTCTGTAGGCGCTGCCGAAGACTGCGATCTTTTGATGTTCAATTCATCACCGGAGCCAACCCGGTGCAGAGGCTCCAACTCATGCCATCCGCTGGTGCGGACAGCTCACACAAAGCTGTGGGGGCGGGGGAGTGTGTCAGGTGCCGGCGATCAACTGCCGAGCCGCTTGATTGTGATCGGCGATCAACCCTTTCAGATCCAGCCCCTCAACTTGCCCATCGATCACCCGCCACTTGCCGCCGATCATCACCCGGTCTGCCCGGTCCGCGCCGCATAGCAGCAGCGCTGACACCGGATCGTGGCTGCCGGAGAAGCGCAGTTCATCCAGTTTGAATAGCGCCAGATCGGCCTGCTTGCCCGCCGCCAGTTCGCCGATATCGCTGCGCCCGAGCAACTGCGCCGAACCCTTGGTCGCCCAACCCAACACCAATTCCGGGGTGATCTTCTGCGCGCCATAACGCAGGCGCTGGATGTACAGCGCCTGTCGGGTTTCGAGCATCATATTCGAGGCGTCGTTGGACGCCGAGCCGTCCACGCCAAGCCCCAACAGCGCGCCCGCGGCGGTCAGGTCCAGCGTTGGACAAATGCCGGAAGCCAGGCGCATGTTCGAACTCGGGCAATGGCAAATACCGGTGCCGGCGGCGCCGAGGCGGGCGATTTCGTCGGGGTTGAAATGAATGCCGTGGGCCAGCCAGGTACGGGGGCCGAGCCAGCCGACGCTGTCCAGATAATCCACGGTACGCAGGCCGAAGCGTTGCAGGCAGAAGTCTTCTTCGTCGAGGGTTTCGGCCAGGTGAGTGTGCAGGCGCACGTCGAGGGTGTTTGCCAATTCGGCGCTGGCGGACATGATTTGCGGGGTTACTGAAAATGGCGAGCAGGGCGCCAAAGCGATCTGGATTTGCGCGCCGTCACCACGTTCGTGGTACTCGGCAATCAAGCGTTGGCTGTCGGCGAGAATCACTTCGCCTTCCTGGACAGTCTGCTGCGGCGGCAGCCCTCCGTCTTTTTCACCGAGGCTCATCGAACCGCGAGTGAGCATGGCGCGCATGCCCAGTTCGCGGACACTCTCGACCTGTACATCGATCGCGTTTTCCAGGCCCTCAGGAAACAGGTAATGGTGATCGGCCGCGGTGGTGCAGCCGGACAACAGCAACTCGGCCAACGCGACTTTGCTGGCGAGGGCGAGTTTTTCCGGCGTGAGCCTCGCCCAGACCGGATAGAGGGTTTTCAACCACGGGAACAACGGCTGATTGACCACCGGCGCCCAGGCGCGGGTCAGGGTTTGATAGAAGTGGTGATGGGTGTTGATCAGCCCCGGCAAGATCACATGTTCGCGGGCATCGAAGATTTGTCCACAGGGGGCGGACGGTTGCTGGCCGACGCCGAGCACTTCGACGATCAAACCGTCTTGCAGCACCAGACCGCCACGGGCATCGAGCGCGTTGGCCGTGAAAATGGCGAGGGGATTTTTTAACCAGGTACGGGTCGCAGGCATAATGGCCGGCTCCTCTGAAAGTGGGTTCAGGGTTGCCAGCTCAGTGTTGCCCTGTCTGCTGATCCAGGGTCGCCGCGGGGGCGAGGTGCGCAGTTTCGATCAAAAAAGTTTCGCGGGCAAGCCTCGCTCGACAGGACAATGCAAGCCCCCTGTGGGAGCGGGCTTGCTCGCGAATGGGATTTCATATTCACATGGATGTTGCCTGACCCACCGCCTTCGCGAGCAAGCCCGCTCCCACACTCGATTTATGGTGTTACCAGGGAATGGTCTCACCCCGGTAATTCACAAAGTGATGCCCGCCCTTGCCGGCATACGCATTCACCTGATCGATCAACCCGCGGGTGCTGGTTTCCACATCAATGTCGGCACCTTCGCCACCCATGTCGGTCTTCACCCAACCCGGATGCAGCGACAGCACGGTAAGTTTTTGCTCGCCCAGCTGCGTGACGAAGCTGTTGGTCATCGAGTTCAGCGCCGCTTTGCTGGCCTTGTACAACGCCAGCTCCGGCGCGTCGGGCATGGTCACGCTGCCCAGCACCGAACTCATGAACGCCAGCACGCCGCTGCCTTCACGAATCTGCCCGACGAAACGCTGGGCCAGGTTGATCGGCGCCACGGCATTGGTGAAGAACAATTGACCGACCTCGGCCAGGGTCGCGCCACCCGGCGTCTGGACCTCCGGCCCTTTGACCCCGGCATTCACGAACAACAGGTCGAAGACCTCGCCCTTGAGCTGTTGACTGAGGGCGATGACCGCTTGCTGATCGTCCATGTCGAGTTTTTCGATCCGTACCTTGCCCAACGCCTGCAAGGCTTCGGCACCCTGCGGGTTGCGCACGGTGGCGGTGACTTGCCAGCCGTCGGCCAGCAGGGTTTTCACCAGGCCGAGACCCAGGCCCCGAGAGGCGCCGATGATGAGTGCGGTTTTTGCCGTGGACATGAATGGCTTCCTTGATGTCTCGAGAGGGCTTGACCCTGGAGCATACTCCAGGCTTTAGCCTTGTTGCTCCCTGAATGTATGGAGCAATGCCAATGTGGACTTCAACGCAATATCGTCAACTGGTGCGTGGCAGCGCGTGGTACGACCTGATCGTCACGGCGGCATTTTCCACGCCGTGGAGTTTTGCGGCGTTGCATGGCGTGCTGTTAAACCTGAGTCAGACCTTCAATCTGCCCGGCGAGCTACCGCTGTTCGAACCGATGCACATGCTGATGGCCAATCTGTTGGGTTCGATTGTGTGCGTCTGGGCGGTGTTGCGGATTCGTGATCCGCAGCCGGTGTTCGGGCGGTATGACGCGGTGGGGAGGTTTCTGTTTTCGGCTTGGCAGGCTTATGCCCTGGCCCATGGGGCAAGTTCGCTATTGGCGATTTTCCTGTTCTTTGAACTGATGTGGGGCGTGGCTCAGGTGTTGCCTGTTCGGACGCCTTCGCGGGCAAGCCCGCTCCCACAGTAGACCGGGTTGTATCCAGGATTGTCGGTTAACACAGAACCATTGTGGGAGCGGGCTTGCTCGCGAAGAGGCCCGCCCAGTCACCACTTAATGCCCAGCCCGCCACGGCTGCCCCAGCGACACCGGCGCATACAGCCGTGTGCGCACGGCATCCCGGGACAACAACACCAACACCACAATGGTCGCAACATACGGCAACATCGCCAACAGACTCGATGGGATCGCCAGCCCCAACCCCTGCGCCACCAAATGCAGGATGCTGGCGAGGCCGAACAGATACGCCCCGAGCAGCAATCGCCACACCCGCCAACTGGCAAACACCACCAGCGCCAAGGCGATCCAGCCGCGACCGGCGCTCATGTTTTCCGCCCACATCGGCGTGTAGGCCAGGGACAGATAAGCCCCGGCCAACCCCGCCATCGCCCCGCCAAACAGCACCGCCAGGGTGCGTACGCGCAACACCGGCAAGCCCATCGCACTGGCGGCGTCCGGGCTTTCGCCGACCGCCTGAATAATCAACCCGACGCGACTTTTCACAATCACCCAGACCACCAGGGCAAACAGGGCAAACGACAGATACACCAGCAGGTCCTGGGCAAACAGCATCCGCCCGATCAGTGGGATGTCACTCAGATAAGGAATCGCCACCGGCTCGAAACCCGCCAGCGGTTTGCCGACCCACGCAGCGCCAACGAAGGTCGACAGGCCCACGCCGAAGATCGTCAACGCCAACCCGGTGGCCACCTGGTTGGCATTGAATACCAGTGCCACCAGGGCAAACAGCGACGACAGCAACATCCCGGCGAGCATCGCCAGCAACACGCCAAGCCAGAGGTTGCCGCTGTTCAGAGCGACGATGAAACCGATCACCGCCCCAAACAGCATCATGCCTTCCTGGCCGAGGTTGAGGACGCCGCTCTTCTCGCAGATCAACTCGCCCAACGCCACCAACAACAGCGGGGTGCCGCAGCGGACCATGGCATAGAAAATATTGCTCAGCAGATCGATATCCATCACAAGGCTCCTGCTTGTACGGCGGTGGTCGAGGTGCGCCGTACCCAGCGCAGCTTCAAACGTGGTCGGTAGAGAATCAGCACGTCACTGGCCAGCAGGAAAAACAGCATCATCCCCTGGAACAATTGAGTGATGGCTTGTGGCAGGTTCATGCTCATCTGCGCGCTTTCGCCACCGATGTACAGCAGCGCCATCAACAGGCTGGAAAACAGAATGCCGATGGGATTCAGCCGCCCGAGAAACGCCACGGTGATCGCCGCATAGCCATAACCCGGCGAAACCTGCGGCACCAGTTGGCCGATGGGCCCGGTGACTTCGCAAACCCCGGCCAGCCCCGCCAAGCCACCGCTGATCAACAGCGCCAGCCAGATCAGCCGCTTCTCGCGAAAGCCGACGAAGCCCGCCGCGCGCTTGTCCAGCCCGAGCACTTTGATCTGGAAACCGATAAAGCTTCTCTGCAACAGCACCCACACCGCCACCAGCGCGAGCAAGGTGAAATACACGCCCGCATGGACCCGACCGTCCTCCATCAGCAGCGGCAAGCGACTGGCATCGCCAAACATCGCCGACTCCGGAAAGTTGAACCCGGCCGGGTCCTTCAGCGGCCCGTGAACGCAGAACAGCAGCAGGTTCAAAGCGATGTAATTGAGCATGATGCTGGTGAGGATTTCATTGGCGTTGAAGCGTGTGCGCAGCCATGCCGTCAGCCCGGCCCACGCGGCGCCGGCCAGGGTGCCGGTGAGCAGGATCAACACCAGCGCCCAACGGCTTTGCAGGTCGATGATGTTCACCGCCAATGCACTGCCGGCCAAGGCGCCGAGCAGCAACTGACCTTCGGCGCCGATGTTCCAGATCCGTGCCTGATACGCCACTGCCAGGCCCAATGCACAGAGCAGAATCGGCAATGCTTTGACCAACAATTCAGAGACCCCGTACAGGTCGCTGATCGGTGCAATCAGCAAGGTGTGCAAGGTCAGCAACGGATCGTGGCCCAGCGCGATAAACAGCAATGAGCCACAGCCCAGGGTCAACACCGCCGCCAGCAACGGCGAGCACCACAACATCAGGCGCGATTGCTGGCCACGGGGTTCGAGAGAAAGCAGCATGTGAAACTCCGTTAAAGCGTTACGGGTGCAGGTGATTGAGGGGTGTCGAACTGGCCGGCCATCCAGCCACCGACATCGATCAGGCGGGTGTCGACGGTGGGCTGCAGTGTCGACAGTCGACCGCCACACAGGGCGCCGAGGCGATCGCTGATCTGGAACAGTTCGTCGAGGTCTTCGGAGATCACCAGGATCGCCGCGCCAGCGTCGCGCAAGGCAATCAGTGCTCGGTGAATGGTTGCGGCGGCGCCGACGTCCACGCCCCAGGTCGGGTGTGCGGCCACCAACAATCTGGGTTGCTGAAGGATTTCCCGGCCGAGGATGAATTTCTGCAAGTTGCCGCCGGACAGGCTGCGGGCCGGCGCCTGGGCGTCGGGTGTCTTGACCCCGAAGCGGCGGATGATGTCTTCGGCCAGTGCCTCGACTTTGTTGCGCTGGATCAGCCCATTGCTGACCAGCCCTTGTTGAAATGCGGTGAGCAGGGCGTTATCCGCCAGGCTCAGTTCCGGCACCGCGCCATGGCCCAGACGCTCGGCGGGGACGAAGGCCAGGCCGAGTTTGCGTCGTGCATCCGGCCGCAGGTGCGCCACCGGCTGGCCGCCGAAACTGATTTTCGCCCCGTCATTTCCCGGCAGCCGTTCTTCACCACTGAGCAAGGCCAGCAACTCATCCTGGCCATTGCCGGCCACCCCGGCGACACCGACGATTTCGCCGCTGCGCACCTCGAGATTAATGTCCTTGAGTGAGCAGCCGAACGGGTCCGGGTTGTACCAGGACAATCCAGTCACGTTCAGAAACGCATCAGTACCCCTGACCTTCGGATAGTCGGTAATCAGCTCGGCGGCTTCACCGACCATCAACTGCGCCAGTTGCTGGTCCGAACACTCGGCCGGCACGCAATGCCCGGCCACTCGTCCGCCGCGCAACACCGTGGCGCTGTGGCACAACGCACGCACTTCGCCGAGCTTGTGGCTGATGAACAGGATGCTGCAGCCCTCGGCGGCCAGCCGGCGCAAAGTGACGAACAATTCGTCGGCCTCTGGCGGGGTCAGCACCGACGTCGGCTCATCGAGAATCAGCAGGCGGATGTCCTGCATCAGGCAGCGAATGATTTCCACCCGCTGACGCTCGCCGATGGACAGACTGTGGACCAGGCGCTCCGGCTCCAGCGCCATGCCATAGCGTTGGGACACCTCGCGAATTTCCGGTTCAAGCTGCTTCGGCGTACCGGCCGCCGCGCCCATCGCCAGGGCGATGTTCTGCGCCACGCTCAGGGTTTCGAACAGCGAGAAATGCTGGAACACCATGCCGATCCCGAGGCTGCGAGCCTGGGCCGGATTGCGCATGTTCACGCGCTGGCCCTGCCAGATCATCTCCCCTGAGTCGGCGTGAGTGACGCCGTAGATGATCTTCATCAGGGTACTTTTACCCGCCCCGTTTTCGCCGAGCAGGGCATGGATTTCACCGGGCGCAATGCTCAAATCAATGGCATCGTTGGCCAGGCAACCGGGGTAACGTTTACTGATTCTGCGCAATTGCAGGCGGGGTGTTTGATCAGGGATCGGCGCGGGGTTGGACATGACGGGCTCGGGTCGCAAGAAGTTATGCCTGTGGATAAAGCAATTTCCTGGCCATTGAGTCAGGAAAACGACAAAACCTTGTTGGCATGGGCATTGCCGACGGTGCCTCACCCAATGTCGATTCCGAATCAGGCACCACTTGAGGGCAAGCCCTTGGATCAGGCTCCGATTTTGCGCGGGATAAATTGGTCAAAAAACGAGCAATAGGCTGCAGGCATTGTCAGGCATAGGGCTGCGCCAGCCATGAACGGGTTATCCACAGGTTGTTCCACAGTATCTGTGCGCAAGCCGACCACACAGGTATAAGCACCGAGGGGCTTTCTTCTAATGGCGATAAACCGCTCTAACTGTTTGTTTTTACGTGGAATAAATGCTGTTGAAGGTGAGTTGGACGAAAAATGAGCAAAGTCCGCAAAGCCGCATGACAGAAGGGTTACAGCAGAATGTGCTCAGGTTATCCACAGCCGGGTGCACAGCAGATGTGGGCAAGTGTCGAGAGCAAGGAAAATCGGGGTGCCCCAAAAGATCGCAGCGTCCGCAGGCGCGTAGAGCTACCGAAGGTTGCGATCTTTGATCTTTCTTTTATCGCTTATCGCTGCAACAAAATGCGCCCGCGACTCAAATCCGCCAATTGCGTTTGCAAGGTATCTATTTGCCCCTCGCCCATCGCCAACAGCAGTTCAACACCGTTGGCCGTGAAGGTTTCCTCCACCACTAAACCACCCAGCTCCGTCACCCGAAGCTTTACCAACGCCAACTCGCCAAATGCACAGGCACAACTGACCGGCACTCGACTGATCAGCTCGACTTTCGGCGCCCCTTGCAGGCACTTGTTGGCACTGCCGCCATACGCCCGGGCGAGGCCGCCGGTGCCCAGCTGGATGCCGCCATACCAGCGGATCACCACGACCGCGACCTGATCGCAATCCTGCGCTTCAATCGCCGCAAGGATCGGCCGGCCAGCGGTGCCACCGGGCTCGCCATCGTCACTGCTGCGGTATTGATCGCCGAGCTTCCAGGCCCAGCAATTGTGCGAGGCGTTCAAATCACTGTGTTGCTCGATGAACGACTGGGCTTCGGCTGCGCTGGTGATTGGCGCGGCGAGGGCGATGAAGCGGCTTTTGCGAATCTCTTCGCGGTATTCGCAAAGACCGCTGAGGGTAAAAGGCATAGGTGTCTTATATGGCTGGCGTCAGGCCGCAGCCTTTGAGAATGATGCGAATCAGGTTGCTGCCGGCGTCTTCCATGTCTTGCTTGGTCAACTTGCTGCGCCCGGTGACACGGCAGATCTGCGTGGCAAAGTCGGCGTAATGCTGGGTGCTGCCCCACAGCAGGAAGATCAGGTGTACCGGGTCGATCGGGTCCATTTTGCCGGCGTCGATCCACGCCTGAAACACCGCCGCCCGCCCCTGAAACCAGTTGCGGTAGTCCTGATTGAAATGCTCGGTCAGACATTCGCCGCCGCTGATGACCTCCATGGCGAAGACCCGCGAAGCCTGTGGCTGGCGGCGCGAAAACTCCATCTTCGCGCGAATGTATCGCGTCAATGCTTCGGCCGGATCATCGTCGACGGTCAGGGTATTGAAGGTGCTGTCCCACAACTCGAGGATGTTACTCAGCACCGCTACGTACAGACCGAGTTTGTTGGTGAAGTAGTAATGCAGATTCGCTTTGGGCAACCCGGCATTCTGCGCGATGGTGTTCATGCTGGTGCCTTTGAACCCGTGACGGGCGAACTCGTCTTCGGCGGCTTTGATGATGGTCTCTTCGTTTTTCTGACGAATGCGGCCGGCGGGTTTGCCGCCGTGGGCTGGGACTTCAAAGGTCATAGGCACTTCCGAACAGGTAGATGGGTGCAACCAGATGCGTTGATAGCGCACCCGCACGCCTCAGACAAGTCCTGTTGCGATAAAACCTGACCATCGCAATCCCTGTGGGAGCACAAGTTTTCAGCGCGTCGCCGCCAGGCTTTCCAAAAAGCTCTCCAGAACCAGATGCGGACGACGGCCCTTGCGGGTGACCGATGCCAGGCTCAGGTCATAAAAACGCGCCTTGGGTTTCAGTGCACGCAAACGGCCTTGCTGGACCCAGAGGCTGGCGTAATGATCCGGCAGGTAACCGATGTAGCGCCCGGTCAGGATCAGGAAGGCCATGCCCTCACGATCCGACGCACTGGCGGTGCAGTTGAGCGCCTGATAATGAGCCTGGATCTCGGCGGGCAAACGGAAGGTCGGGGCGATGGCGTCCTGGCTGTTGAGGCGCTCATCGTCCAGTTGTTTGTCGTCGACATAGAACAACGGATGGCCGACCGCGCAGTACAGCAACGAACGTTCGCTGTAGAGCGGTTGATATTCCAGCCCCGACAGCGCGCTGGCTTGTGGCACCACGCCAACATGCAAACGACCGTCGAGCACGCCTTGCTCGACTTCGTTGGGCGCGATCATGCGGATCTGGATCTGTACGTCGGGGCCACGTTCCTTCAGTTGCGCCAAAGCGTGGGTGATGCGCATGTGGGGCAGGGTGACCAGGTTGTCGGTCAGGCCGATGGTCAACTCGCCGCGCAAGTGTTGGTGCAGGCCGTTGACCTCGGTGCGGAAACTTTCCAGCGCACTTAATAGCTGCAACGCAGATTGGTAGACCTCGCGACCTTCTTCGGTCAGGGAAAACCCGGCGCGACCTCGCTGGCACAGGCGCAGACCCAGGCGCTGCTCCAGATCGCTCATCTGCTGGCTGATGGCCGAGCGACCGATCCCCAGCACGGTTTCCGCCGCGGAGAAGCCGCCACACTCCACCACGCTGCGAAAAATCCGCAGCAGGCGGATATCAAAGTCACTGACTTGCGCCAGCGGATCGGGGCGACGGGTACTCATAGTTTAGTCCGGGCCTGACTGAAGGTTAGAAAAGTTGGATTTCACCGACTTTATCCCCGTGGCAATTTAGCTGCAAGAACGCTTTTGATCTCCACGCCGCTTATTTGCTCTGCGAGGTTTTGCCCATGAACGTGCCTGAAAATGCCCCGACTTCCCTGGCCAGCCAGCTCAAGCTTGACGCTCACTGGATGCCCTACACCGCGAACCGCAATTTCCAGCGTGACCCGCGCCTGATCGTGGCGGCCGAGGGCAGTTGGCTGACAGACGACAAGGGTCGCAAGGTCTACGATTCGCTCTCGGGTCTGTGGACCTGCGGCGCCGGGCACACCCGCAAGGAAATCCAGGAGGCGGTGGCCAAGCAATTGGGCACTCTCGATTACTCGCCGGGCTTCCAGTACGGTCACCCGCTGTCGTTCCAGTTGGCCGAGAAAATCACCGACCTGACCCCGGGCAATCTGAATCACGTGTTCTTCACCGATTCGGGTTCCGAGTGTGCAGATACCGCGGTGAAAATGGTGCGTGCCTACTGGCGCCTGAAAGGCCAGGCGACCAAGACCAAGATGATCGGCCGCGCTCGTGGCTATCACGGCGTGAACATCGCCGGCACCAGCCTCGGCGGCGTTAACGGCAACCGCAAACTGTTCGGTCAGGCAATGATGGATGTCGATCATCTGCCGCACACCTTGTTGGCGAGCAATGCTTTCACTCGTGGCATGCCGGAGCAGGGTGGTATCGCGCTGGCGGATGAATTGCTCAAGTTGATCGAACTGCACGATGCCTCGAACATCGCAGCGGTATTCGTCGAGCCATTGGCCGGCTCCGCTGGCGTGCTGGTTCCGCCGCAGGGTTACCTCAAACGTCTGCGCGAGATCTGCGATCAGCACAACATCCTGCTGGTGTTCGACGAAGTGATCACCGGTTTCGGTCGTACCGGTTCGATGTTCGGTGCCGACAGCTTTGGTGTCACTCCGGACCTGATGTGTATTGCCAAGCAAGTCACCAACGGCGCGATCCCGATGGGCGCGGTGATTGCCAGCTCCGAGATCTACCAGACCTTCATGAACCAGGCGACACCTGAGTACGCCGTGGAATTCCCGCACGGCTACACCTATTCCGCGCATCCGGTGGCTTGCGCCGCGGGCCTGGCGGCACTCGACCTGCTGCAAAAGGAAAACCTGGTGCAGAGCGTGGCCGAAGTCGCGCCGCATTTCGAAAACGCGCTGCACGGTGTGAAGGGCAGCAAGAACGTCATCGATATTCGCAACTACGGGTTGGCCGGTGCGATCCAGATTGCACCTCGCGACGGCGATGCGATCGTGCGTCCGTTCGAAGCTGGCATGGCGCTGTGGAAAGCCGGGTTCTACGTGCGCTTCGGCGGCGACACCCTGCAGTTCGGCCCAACCTTCAACAGCAAGCCGCAAGACCTCGATCGTCTGTTCGATGCAGTCGGCGAAGTGCTGAACAAGATCGACTGATTCCCCCTTCTATATAAAGGCGTCCTTTCAAAGGACGCCTGTGGACAATTTCAGGAGCCCCGCATGAGCCTCATCCCGCATTTGATCAATGGCGAACTGGTGACCGAAGACGGTCGCACGGCCGATGTGTTCAACCCGTCCACCGGCCAGGTTATCCACAAGCTGCCGTTGGCCAGCCGCGAAACCATTCAGAAAGCCATCGACTCGGCCAAGGCTGCGTTCCCGGCCTGGCGCAATACACCAGCGGCCAAGCGCGCTCAGGTGATGTTCCGTTTCAAGCAACTGCTGGAACAGAACGAATCCCGCATCGCACAACTGATCAGCGAAGAACACGGCAAGACCCTGGAAGATGCAGCCGGTGAATTGAAGCGCGGGATCGAGAACGTCGAGTTCGCGTGCGCGGCACCAGAAATCCTCAAGGGTGAGTACAGCCGTAATGTCGGGCCGAACATCGATGCCTGGTCGGATTTCCAGCCATTGGGTGTAGTTGCCGGCATTACCCCGTTCAACTTCCCGGCCATGGTGCCGCTGTGGATGTATCCGTTGGCGATCGTCTGTGGCAACTGCTTTATCCTCAAGCCGTCCGAGCGCGATCCAAGCTCGACGCTGCTGATCGCTCAATTGTTACTGGAAGCTGGCCTGCCGAAAGGCGTACTGAGTGTGGTGCATGGCGACAAGGCCGCAGTGGACGCGCTGATTGAAGCGCCGGAAGTCAAAGCGTTGAGCTTCGTCGGTTCGACGCCGATTGCCGAATACATCTACGCCGAAGGCACCAAGCGCGGCAAACGCGTCCAGGCGCTGGGCGGGGCGAAGAACCATGCGGTACTGATGCCGGATGCGGACCTGGATAATGCGGTCAGCGCATTGATGGGCGCAGCTTATGGTTCCTGCGGTGAGCGCTGCATGGCGATTTCGGTGGCCGTGTGTGTGGGCGATCAGGTAGCGGATGCGTTGGTAGCCAAACTGACGCCGCAGATCAAGGCATTGAAAATTGGCGCCGGTACAACTTGTGGCCTGGACATGGGACCTCTGGTCACCGGTCAGGCGCGGGACAAGGTCAGCGGTTATGTTGAAGACGGCGTAGCGGCTGGTGCGACGCTGGTGGTAGACGGTCGTGGTCTGAGTGTGGCCGGTCATGAGGACGGCTTCTTCCTGGGTGGCTGCCTGTTCGATAACGTCACGCCAGAAATGCGCATCTATAAAGAAGAGATCTTCGGGCCGGTGCTGTGCGTCGTCCGGGTCAACAGCCTGGAAGAGGCGATGCAATTGATCAATGATCACGAGTATGGCAATGGCACCTGCATCTTTACCCGTGATGGGGAAGCGGCGCGGTTGTTCTGCGATGAGATCGAAGTGGGTATGGTCGGCGTCAATGTGCCATTGCCGGTGCCGGTGGCGTATCACAGCTTTGGTGGCTGGAAGCGTTCGCTGTTCGGCGATCTGCATGCGTATGGTCCGGATGGCGTGCGGTTTTATACCCGTCGCAAGGCAATCACCCAGCGCTGGCCGCAACGGGCGAGCCATGAAGCTTCGCAATTCGCCTTCCCTAGCTTGTAAGTAGAAGGGCAGAAGGCCGGCCTCTAGAGGTCGGCCTTTGTGTTTTCGGGCTGTTTTGACCGATATGACAGAAATGTGAAATTAGTGGTTGACGGCAGATTCTGGACGTCTATAATTCGCCCCACTTCCGGCGCAGTCGAAACGGAAAACTCCTTGGTAAACAATGAGTTACGCAGTTTTCGGCAGCGGTTGCGCTTCAGTTCATCGAGGCCGGAAGGAGTTGGTAAGGCAGTGTGTTGTCGCCTTATTGACGGTTCGATCTTCTCGGTCGAAAGCGGAGTAAAAGAGGTGTTGACAGCAGCGACTAACGCTGTAGAATTCGCCTCCCGCTAACGAGAGATCGGAAGCGCAAGTGGTTGAAGTTGCAAAGGAAACTTTGAAAACTTCGAAAAATAACCGCTTGACAGTAACAGAGGCTGCTGTAGAATGCGCGCCTCGGTTGAGACGAAAGCTCTTAACCAACCGCTCTTTAACAACTGAATCAAGCAATTCGTGTGGGTGCTTGTGGAGTCAGGCTGATAGTCAACAAGATTATCAGCATCACAAGTTACTCCGCGAGAAATCAAAGATGTAACCAACGATTGCTGAGCCAAGTTTAGGGTTTCTTAAAAACCCAAAGATGTTTGAACTGAAGAGTTTGATCATGGCTCAGATTGAACGCTGGCGGCAGGCCTAACACATGCAAGTCGAGCGGCAGCACGGGTACTTGTACCTGGTGGCGAGCGGCGGACGGGTGAGTAATGCCTAGGAATCTGCCTGGTAGTGGGGGATAACGCTCGGAAACGGACGCTAATACCGCATACGTCCTACGGGAGAAAGCAGGGGACCTTCGGGCCTTGCGCTATCAGATGAGCCTAGGTCGGATTAGCTAGTTGGTGAGGTAATGGCTCACCAAGGCGACGATCCGTAACTGGTCTGAGAGGATGATCAGTCACACTGGAACTGAGACACGGTCCAGACTCCTACGGGAGGCAGCAGTGGGGAATATTGGACAATGGGCGAAAGCCTGATCCAGCCATGCCGCGTGTGTGAAGAAGGTCTTCGGATTGTAAAGCACTTTAAGTTGGGAGGAAGGGCAGTTACCTAATACGTAATTGTTTTGACGTTACCGACAGAATAAGCACCGGCTAACTCTGTGCCAGCAGCCGCGGTAATACAGAGGGTGCAAGCGTTAATCGGAATTACTGGGCGTAAAGCGCGCGTAGGTGGTTCGTTAAGTTGGATGTGAAATCCCCGGGCTCAACCTGGGAACTGCATTCAAAACTGTCGAGCTAGAGTATGGTAGAGGGTGGTGGAATTTCCTGTGTAGCGGTGAAATGCGTAGATATAGGAAGGAACACCAGTGGCGAAGGCGACCACCTGGACTGATACTGACACTGAGGTGCGAAAGCGTGGGGAGCAAACAGGATTAGATACCCTGGTAGTCCACGCCGTAAACGATGTCAACTAGCCGTTGGGAGCCTTGAGCTCTTAGTGGCGCAGCTAACGCATTAAGTTGACCGCCTGGGGAGTACGGCCGCAAGGTTAAAACTCAAATGAATTGACGGGGGCCCGCACAAGCGGTGGAGCATGTGGTTTAATTCGAAGCAACGCGAAGAACCTTACCAGGCCTTGACATCCAATGAACTTTCCAGAGATGGATTGGTGCCTTCGGGAACATTGAGACAGGTGCTGCATGGCTGTCGTCAGCTCGTGTCGTGAGATGTTGGGTTAAGTCCCGTAACGAGCGCAACCCTTGTCCTTAGTTACCAGCACGTAATGGTGGGCACTCTAAGGAGACTGCCGGTGACAAACCGGAGGAAGGTGGGGATGACGTCAAGTCATCATGGCCCTTACGGCCTGGGCTACACACGTGCTACAATGGTCGGTACAGAGGGTTGCCAAGCCGCGAGGTGGAGCTAATCCCACAAAACCGATCGTAGTCCGGATCGCAGTCTGCAACTCGACTGCGTGAAGTCGGAATCGCTAGTAATCGCGAATCAGAATGTCGCGGTGAATACGTTCCCGGGCCTTGTACACACCGCCCGTCACACCATGGGAGTGGGTTGCACCAGAAGTAGCTAGTCTAACCTTCGGGGGACGGTTACCACGGTGTGATTCATGACTGGGGTGAAGTCGTAACAAGGTAGCCGTAGGGGAACTGCGGCTGGATCACCTCCTTAATCGACGACATCAGCTGCTCCATAAGTTCCCACACGAATTGCTTGATTCATTGAAGAAGACGATAGAAGCAGCTTTAAGCTCCAAGCTGATAGCTCAATGCTAACAGTTACGCGCTCGAAATTGGGTCTGTAGCTCAGTTGGTTAGAGCGCACCCCTGATAAGGGTGAGGTCGGCAGTTCGAATCTGCCCAGACCCACCAATTTTGTATGGGGCCATAGCTCAGCTGGGAGAGCGCCTGCCTTGCACGCAGGAGGTCAACGGTTCGATCCCGTTTGGCTCCACCATTAACTGCTTCGAAACGTTTGAGAGTTTAGAAATGAATATTCCGTTGTGAATATTGATTTCTAGTCTTTTGATTAGATCGTTCTTTAAAAATTTGGGTATGTGATAGAAAGATAGACTGAACGTTACTTTCACTGGTAACGGATCAGGCTAAGGTAAAATTTGTGAGTTTAATCGCGAATTTTCGGCGAATGTCGTCTTCACAGTATAACCAGATTGCTTGGGGTTATATGGTCAAGTGAAGAAGCGCATACGGTGGATGCCTTGGCAGTCAGAGGCGATGAAAGACGTGGTAGCCTGCGAAAAGCTTCGGGGAGTCGGCAAACAGACTTTGATCCGGAGATGTCTGAATGGGGGAACCCAGCCATCATAAGATGGTTATCTTAAGCTGAATACATAGGCTTAAGAGGCGAACCAGGGGAACTGAAACATCTAAGTACCCTGAGGAAAAGAAATCAACCGAGATTCCCTTAGTAGTGGCGAGCGAACGGGGACTAGCCCTTAAGTTGATTTGAGATTAGCGGAACGCTCTGGAAAGTGCGGCCATAGTGGGTGATAGCCCTGTACGCGAAAATCTCTTATCATGAAATCGAGTAGGACGGAGCACGAGAAACTTTGTCTGAATATGGGGGGACCATCCTCCAAGGCTAAATACTACTGACTGACCGATAGTGAACTAGTACCGTGAGGGAAAGGCGAAAAGAACCCCGGAGAGGGGAGTGAAATAGATCCTGAAACCGTATGCGTACAAGCAGTGGGAGCCCACTTTGTTGGGTGACTGCGTACCTTTTGTATAATGGGTCAGCGACTTATTTTCAGTGGCGAGCTTAACCGAATAGGGGAGGCGTAGCGAAAGCGAGTCTTAATAGGGCGTCTAGTCGCTGGGAATAGACCCGAAACCGGGCGATCTATCCATGGGCAGGTTGAAGGTTAGGTAACACTGACTGGAGGACCGAACCGACTACCGTTGAAAAGTTAGCGGATGACCTGTGGATCGGAGTGAAAGGCTAATCAAGCTCGGAGATAGCTGGTTCTCCTCGAAAGCTATTTAGGTAGCGCCTCATGTATCACTGTAGGGGGTAGAGCACTGTTTCGGCTAGGGGGTCATCCCGACTTACCAAACCGATGCAAACTCCGAATACCTACAAGTGCCGAGCATGGGAGACACACGGCGGGTGCTAACGTCCGTCGTGAAAAGGGAAACAACCCAGACCGTCAGCTAAGGTCCCAAAGTTATGGTTAAGTGGGAAACGATGTGGGAAGGCTTAGACAGCTAGGAGGTTGGCTTAGAAGCAGCCACCCTTTAAAGAAAGCGTAATAGCTCACTAGTCGAGTCGGCCTGCGCGGAAGATGTAACGGGGCTCAAACCATACACCGAAGCTACGGGTATCACTTAGGTGATGCGGTAGAGGAGCGTTCTGTAAGCCTGTGAAGGTGAGTTGAGAAGCTTGCTGGAGGTATCAGAAGTGCGAATGCTGACATGAGTAACGACAATGGGTGTGAAAAACACCCACGCCGAAAGACCAAGGTTTCCTGCGCAACGTTAATCGACGCAGGGTTAGTCGGTCCCTAAGGCGAGGCTGAAAAGCGTAGTCGATGGAAAACAGGTTAATATTCCTGTACTTCTGGTTATTGCGATGGAGGGACGGAGAAGGCTAGGCCAGCTTGGCGTTGGTTGTCCAAGTTTAAGGTGGTAGGCTGGAATCTTAGGTAAATCCGGGATTCTAAGGCCGAGAGCTGATGACGAGTGTTCTTTTAGAACACGAAGTGGTTGATGCCATGCTTCCAAGAAAAGCTTCTAAGCTTCAGGTAACCAGGAACCGTACCCCAAACCGACACAGGTGGTTGGGTAGAGAATACCAAGGCGCTTGAGAGAACTCGGGTGAAGGAACTAGGCAAAATGGCACCGTAACTTCGGGAGAAGGTGCGCCGGTGAGGGTGAAGCATTTACTGCGTAAGCCCACGCCGGTCGAAGATACCAGGCCGCTGCGACTGTTTATTAAAAACACAGCACTCTGCAAACACGAAAGTGGACGTATAGGGTGTGACGCCTGCCCGGTGCCGGAAGGTTAATTGATGGGGTTAGCTAACGCGAAGCTCTTGATCGAAGCCCCGGTAAACGGCGGCCGTAACTATAACGGTCCTAAGGTAGCGAAATTCCTTGTCGGGTAAGTTCCGACCTGCACGAATGGCGTAACGATGGCGGCGCTGTCTCCACCCGAGACTCAGTGAAATTGAAATCGCTGTGAAGATGCAGTGTATCCGCGGCTAGACGGAAAGACCCCGTGAACCTTTACTATAGCTTTGCACTGGACTTTGAATTTGCTTGTGTAGGATAGGTGGGAGGCTTTGAAGCGTGGACGCCAGTTCGCGTGGAGCCATCCTTGAAATACCACCCTGGCAACTTTGAGGTTCTAACTCAGGTCCGTTATCCGGATCGAGGACAGTGTATGGTGGGTAGTTTGACTGGGGCGGTCTCCTCCTAAAGAGTAACGGAGGAGTACGAAGGTGCGCTCAGACCGGTCGGAAATCGGTCGTAGAGTATAAAGGCAAAAGCGCGCTTGACTGCGAGACAGACACGTCGAGCAGGTACGAAAGTAGGTCTTAGTGATCCGGTGGTTCTGTATGGAAGGGCCATCGCTCAACGGATAAAAGGTACTCCGGGGATAACAGGCTGATACCGCCCAAGAGTTCATATCGACGGCGGTGTTTGGCACCTCGATGTCGGCTCATCACATCCTGGGGCTGAAGCCGGTCCCAAGGGTATGGCTGTTCGCCATTTAAAGTGGTACGCGAGCTGGGTTTAGAACGTCGTGAGACAGTTCGGTCCCTATCTGCCGTGGACGTTTGAGATTTGAGAGGGGCTGCTCCTAGTACGAGAGGACCGGAGTGGACGAACCTCTGGTGTTCCGGTTGTCACGCCAGTGGCATTGCCGGGTAGCTATGTTCGGAATAGATAACCGCTGAAAGCATCTAAGCGGGAAACTAGCCTCAAGATGAGATCTCACTGGGACCTTGAGTCCCCTGAAGGGCCGTCGAAGACTACGACGTTGATAGGTTGGGTGTGTAAGCGCTGTGAGGCGTTGAGCTAACCAATACTAATTGCCCGTGAGGCTTGACCATATAACACCCAAGCAATTTGCGCTTAAAGAGCCAGATTGCGGTGTGTGAAGACGCAATGAACCGAAAGTTCGAGAAGCAAACACACAAACTATCGCATACCCAATTTGCTGAAGCGTCGAAAGACGGTTCGGTACCCGAATTTCTTGACGACCATAGAGCATTGGAACCACCTGATCCCATCCCGAACTCAGCAGTGAAACGATGCATCGCCGATGGTAGTGTGGGGTTTCCCCATGTGAGAGTAGGTCATCGTCAAGATTAAATTCCGAAACCCCTATCTGCGTATGCAGGTAGGGGTTTTGTTTTGTCCGCAGGAAAGTTCGTACGGCATCATCGGACCGTTCCAGGCTGTCACGGTCTGCTGACAGTGCTAAGGTTCGGCCCTAGCTTTTGTATTTTTCCAAGGAAGCCTTTATGCCGGACGCTACGTCCCTCAGTGCTGGTTTTATGGTGGTTCACGGCAACCGCCTGGACGAGCTACGCAGCCTGGTGGTCAGTTGGATGCGGCGCTACCCGCTGGCCCCTTTGGAAAATGAAATCGCCTTGGTACAGAGCAACGGCATCGCCCAATGGCTGAAGCTGGCACTGGCCGAAGACCCTGAAGATGATGACATGGGCGGCTGCGGAATCGCCGCAGCCATCGATGTGCAGTTGCCAGGCAGCTTCATGTGGCAGCTCTATCGCATGGTGCTGGGACGTGACGAAATCCCGGCCAAGTCCCTGCTCGATAAAGCCCCGCTGACCTGGCGCCTGATGCGTCTACTGCCACAGTTGATCAACCAACCGCACTTTGAACCCCTGCAGCGCTTCCTTACGAATGACACCGACTTACGTAAACGCTATCAATTGGCGGAGCGACTGGCGGATCTGTTCGACCAATATCAGGTGTACAGGGCAGACTGGCTCGAAGACTGGGCCGAAGGCCGTCACCAATTACGAAATGGCAGAGGCGAAGCCAAAGCCCTGACCCCGGCTAACTGCTGGCAAGCGGAACTGTGGCGTGCGTTGTTGCTGGATGTCGGCGAGCAAGGCATGGCGCAAAGCCGCGCGGGTGTCCACCAACGCTTTATCGAGCGTATCAATGGTCTCGATATAGCACCCAATGGATTGCCTTCACGGGTGATCGTTTTCGGGATTTCTTCACTCCCGGCTCAAGCCCTGGAAGCACTTGCCGGGTTGGCTCGATTCAGTCAGGTCTTGCTGTGCGTACACAACCCATGTCGTCACCATTGGGCGGACATCGTCGCCGATAAGGACTTGTTGCGACATCAGTACAAGCGTCAGGCGCGCAAGCGCGGAATGCCGGTTGTGCTTGATCCGCAAACGCTCCATCAGCATGCCCACCCGCTATTGGCGGCGTGGGGCAAGCAGGGGCGGGACTACATCAATCTGCTCGACAGTTACGACGACCCCAACAGCTATCGCTCGGCGTTTCGCGATGGGCGCATCGACCTTTTCAGCGATAGCCAGCCACTGAACATGCTCAATCAGTTGCAGGACGACATCCTGGAATTGCGCCCCCTGAACGAAACTCGCGAGCGTTGGCCAGCTGTCGATCTGGATAACGACGAATCGATCCGTTTTCACATCGCCCATAGTGCCCAGCGGGAAGTGGAGATCCTTCACGATCAGTTGTTGGCACGATTCAGTGCTGATCCGGAGCTAAGGCCGCGCGACGTGATTGTGATGGTTCCGGACATCGACAGTTATGCGCCTCATATCCGTGCTGTATTTGGTCAGCTTGATCGCCATGACTCTCGTTTCATTCCCTTCACACTCGCGGATCAAGGCCAGCGCGGGAGGGATCCGCTACTGATCGCAGTCGAGCATCTGCTCAAGCTGCCCGACAGTCGCTTCCCCGTCAGCGAAATTCTCGATCTGCTGGACGTTCCGGCATTACGCGCTCGGTTTGGCGTAGAGGAACGTGACCTGCCGACCCTGCACCGCTGGATCGAAGGCGCAGGGATCCGTTGGGGGATGAATGCCGAGCAGCGTGCGGGTCTGGGCCTGCCGGAAGAACTGGAGCAAAACAGTTGGCGTTTCGGCCTGCGACGGATGTTGCTGGGTTATGCCGTGGGCAGCGCCAGTGCCTGCGAGGGTATCGAACCCTATGACGAGATTGGTGGGCTGGATGCCGCGCTCATAGGTCCTTTGGTCGCACTGCTGGATGCGCTGGAGATTGCTCATCAGGAGCTCACCCAGCCTGCGCCGCCCAAACTCTGGGGTATCCGTTTGCAAGCACTGGTGCAGTTATTCTTCCAGGCCAGTAATGAGCATGACGACTATTTGTTGGCCCAACTCGAAGAGCTGCGTGAGACCTGGCTTGAGACCTGCGAGTCGGTAGGGTTGCAGGACGAATTACCGCTGACTGTAGTCCGTGAAGCCTGGCTGGCTGGCCTCGACCAAGGTCGCTTGTCCCAGCGCTTTCTCGCCGGTGCAGTCAACTTCTGTACCTTGATGCCCATGCGAGCGATCCCGTTCAAGCTGGTTTGCCTGCTGGGCATGAATGACGGTGATTACCCTCGCGCGCAGCCGCCGCTGGACTTCGACCTGATGGGCAGCGACTACCGGCCCGGTGATCGTTCCCGGCGCGAAGATGACCGCTATCTGTTGCTGGAAGCATTGTTGTCGGCACGGGACCAACTCTATATCAGCTGGGTCGGCCGCAGTATCCGGGACAATAGTGAGCGCCCGGCTTCGGTATTGATAGGACAGCTACGTGATCATCTCGCCAGCGGTTGGCGATTGCACAATGACGATGATGATCTACTTGAGTCCATGACTCAGGAACATCCTCTGCAACCCTTCAGTGCACGCTACTTTCATGAAGGCGATGATTTGTTCAGCTACGCCAGCGAGTGGCAGTTACTTCATCAAGCCAGGGATCTGACGACCGATACCGAGGTTCTCGAACCCTACGTTCAGGATGAACCGTTGAGCCTGGGTCAGCTGCAGGACTTTCTGCGCAACCCGGTGCGTCACTTTTTCAGTCAGCGGCTCAAAGTGTTCTTCGAGGCTGCCGAAGTGCCTTTGGCGGATGAAGAGCCATTTGTGCTCGACGCGCTGCAACGCTACAGCCTCAGCGACAGCTTGCTCGAAGCCGCGCTGGGGCAACTGGGTCAAACCGATCAGGCACTGGAGGAGCAGGCCAAACGCCTGCAGAACAGCGGGCTCCTGCCCATGGCCGGTTTTGGTGAATGCCTTCAGCGAGAGTTGATCGAGCCGCTGCCGGATCTGCTGCAGCGCTATCAGCAACTCCTGGCGTTATGGCCGACCCCGCTCACCAGCGCGTTGCCGGTGAACCTGGAACTGCACGGGCTACGCCTGGAGGGCTGGCTCGGTGGCCTGCATCAACGGGCGGACGGTGGTTTGCTGTCGGTCACCACAATCCCCAATAGCATCGGTTCGGTCAAAACCCGCAAATGGCATCGCCTGACACGGCCATGGGTCAACCATCTGATTGCGTGCGCCAGTGGCATGACGATGACCACTGCATTGGTAGCCAGCGACGACAGTTTGCTGCTCGGCCCGATGGAGGGGGCGGCAGCCTCCCGGGTTCTGGGTGACCTGTTGTTGGCCTGGCAAGCAGGCATGCGCCAGCCGCTGCCGATCGCAGTGAAAACGGCCTTCGCCTGGCTCGCTCAAACCGACCCTGCCAAAGCCGATGCCGCTGCCCGCAAGGCCTATGAAGGCGATGGTCAGACCACGGATGGCGAGCGTCGCGAAAGCCCGGCACTCGCTCGGCAATTCGCCGACTACGATGCCCTGATTGCCGACGAGACCTTTCCCGATTGGTGCGATGCTTTGTACCGGCCGCTGCTTGAAGCCTCGTGGCGTTCATTGAGCAGCGAGGAGGCGCGCCCGTGACCACGAAAACACCGCTGGCCCTGGCGTTCCCCCTGCGTGGCAGCCAACTGATCGAAGCCAGCGCCGGGACCGGCAAGACCTTCACCATTTCTGCACTGTATTTGCGTCTGGTCCTTGGACACGGTGACGAGTCGAGTGGCTTTGGCCGCGAGTTGCTGCCGCCGCAAATCCTCGTGGTGACCTTCACCGACGCCGCGACCAAAGAACTGCGCGAACGTATTCGCACACGGCTGGCTGAAGCTGCGCGGTTTTTCCGCGATGAAACACCGGCACCGGATGGCCTCATTGCCGAATTGCGCGAGCAGTACCTCCCCGAACAGTGGTCCGGCTGTGCAAACCGCCTGGACATCGCCGCCCAATGGATGGACGAAGCGGCGGTATCGACCATTCACAGTTGGTGCCAGCGCATGTTGCGCGAACATGCGTTCGACAGTGGCAGCCTGTTCACCCAGACCCTGGAAACCGATCACAGTGATTTGCTCGGCGAAGTCCTGCGCGATTACTGGCGACTGTTCTGCTACCCGATGCAAGGCGATGCGCTGAACTGGGTTCGCGGCAACTGGGGTGGCCCGGCGGCGTTGTTGCCGCGAGTGCGTGGATTGTTCGCCAGCGAACGTGACAACGTCGAAGGTAAAGAACCTGCCCAATTGATCGCCGAGTGCTTGCAGGAACGACGGGCCGCTTTGCTCGAGCTCAAGATGCCCTGGCGCCAATGGGCCGATGAGTTGCTTGCCATCTGTCACCAGGGCGTCGCGAGCAAGAGCGTCGATGGTCGCAAGATGCAGGCGCGCTACTTCGAACCGTGGTTCGAAAAGCTCCGGGCCTGGGCCGAAGACGAATCTCTCGAACAGCTGGACATTGGTACCGGCTTCACTCGCCTGACGCCCGATGGCATGGCTGAAGCATGGAAGGGGGAAGCCCCTCGGCACCCTGGTCTCGATGCGATGCCCGCTCTCAAGGCCAGCCTTGATGGCTTGCCAACCCCCGATGCCGCCGTGCTGCAACATGCCGCCCACTGGGTCGGTGCTCGGTTCGAGGAAGAGAAGCGTCGCCGCGCGGAAATGGGTTTCGACGACATGCTGCTGCGCCTTGATGCGGCTTTGCAGTCCGATGGCGGTGAACGCCTGGCAACCCTGATCCGCGAGCAGTTCCCGGTCGCGTTGATCGATGAATTCCAGGACACCGACCCGGTGCAGTACCGCATCTTCGAGAGCATTTATCGCATCGAAGACAACAATCCCGAATCCGGCCTGTTCCTGATCGGCGACCCGAAGCAGGCGATCTATGCCTTCCGCGGCGCCGATATCTATACCTATTTGCGCGCGCGGCAAGCCACCACTGGCCGCCTGCATACACTGGGGACAAATTTCCGCTCCAGTCATGGCATGGTCAACGCGGTGAACCATGTGTTCGAGCGCGCCGAATCCCGTGAGCTGGGGCGCGGAGCATTCCTGTTTCGTGAGAAGAATGGCGAGAATCCGGTACCGTTTCTGCCCGTCGAATCCCAGGGGCGCAAAGAAGTCCTGCATGTTGATGGTCAGGTTGTACCTGCCCTGAACATCTGGCATTTGTCCTCTGATCAGCCGCTGTCCGGCGTGGCGTATCGACAACAATTGGCTGCCGCCTGCGCCAGTGAAATCACCGCGCTGCTCAACGGCGGCCAGCAAGGTCGTGCGGGTTTCATCCAGGACGGTAAGGATTTCAGAGGTCTGCTGCCGGCGGATATCGCGATTCTGGTGCGCGACGGCAAAGAGGCCCAGGCCGTGCGTGGCGAACTTTCCGCCCGTGGCGTGCGCAGTGTTTACCTGTCAGACAAGGACTCGGTATTCGCCGCACAGGAAGCCCATGACCTGCTGACCTGGCTCAAGGCCTGTGCCGAGCCGGATGTCGAGCGTCCCCTGCGTGCCGCGCTGGCCTGTATCACCCTGAATCTTTCACTGGCGGAACTGGAGCGACTGAATCAGGACGAACTGGCCTGGGAAGCACGGGTCATGCAGTTCCGTGGTTATCGCGAGTTATGGCGTAAGCAGGGTGTGTTGCCAATGCTGCGGCGGTTGCTGCACGACTTCCAGCTACCCCAGGCGTTGATTGCGCGTAGCGATGGTGAACGGGTGCTGACCAATCTGTTGCACCTGTCCGAGTTGCTGCAGCAGGCTGCCGCTGAACTCGATGGCGAACAAGCGCTGATCCGTCATTTGTCCGAGCATCTGGCGTTGTCCGGTCAGGCTGGCGAAGAACAGATCCTGCGCCTGGAAAGCGACGAGCAGCTGGTCAAGGTCGTGACCATCCACAAATCCAAAGGGCTTGAGTATCCCTTGGTGTTTCTGCCGTTCATCTGCTCGGCAAAACCGGTGGATGGCAGTCGTCTGCCGCTGCATTACCACGACGCCGCGGGCAAGGCACAAGTGAGCTTGAGGCCGACGGCCGAGTTGATTGCCCAAGCCGACGATGAACGTTTGGCCGAAGACCTTCGCTTGCTTTATGTCGCCCTGACCCGGGCACAACATGCTTGCTGGCTCGGTGTGACTGACCTCAAGCGCGGCAATAACAATGGATCGGTCTTGCACCTTTCTGCGTTGGGTTATCTGCTGGGTGGTGGTGCGCCATTGGCCGAGTCGGCTGGGTTGCGTCGTTGGCTGCAAGACCTGCAGCAAGACTGTGCGGCGCTGAGCTACAGTGAATTGCCTGACGCGACCGCCGAGCATTACCACCCGCCACGCAATGAAGCGACCTTGCTTGCCCCACTGATACCCAGGCGCAAGGCCAGCGAAAACTGGTGGATCGCCTCTTACAGCGCCTTGCGTATCGGTGACATTTTGAGCGTGGGCAGCGACGAAGCCCCGGAGAGCCCGCAAGCACAAAAGCTTTTTGACGACGAGCGCCTTGATCCCGAAGCACCACGAGAAATGGTCGCTGGCGGCGCAGATATCCATCGTTTTCCTCGTGGTCCGAACCCCGGCACTTTTCTCCATGGATTGCTCGAATGGGCCGGTGACGAAGGTTTTGCCGCTGCACCACAAACCGTGGAAGACGCCATCGCCCGTCGCTGCAACCGCCGTGGCTGGGAAGGCTGGATCACCACGCTGAGGGGCTGGCTGCAGCACTTGCTCAAATCCCCGCTGCACATCGGTGGTGGGCAGGCGCCGGTAGTATTCGAGCGACTGACTCAGTATCGGGTCGAAATGGAGTTCTGGTTCGCCAGTCACAAAGTCGATGTGCTCAAACTCGATGATCTGGTACGTCAATACACCCACAACGGCGTGGCCCGGGTGGCCGCTGAACCGGTGCTGCTCAATGGCATGTTCAAAGGCTTCATCGACCTGACGTTCGAGCATGACGGCCGATACTACGTCGCCGACTACAAATCCAACTGGCTGGGCGTCGATGATGCCGCCTATACCGAGCAAGCCATGGAGCAGTCGATTCTCGATAACCGCTACGACCTGCAATATGTGCTGTATCTGCTCGCCCTGCATCGCCAGCTAAAGGCCCGGCTTGCCGATTACGATTACGACCGACATGTCGGAGGGGCGTTGTACCTGTTCCTTCGCGGTACTCGCGCGGCCAGCCAGGGTGTGTATTTTGCCCGTCCGCCTCGGGAGCTGATCGAACGCCTGGACCGGTTGTTCCAGGGCAAGCCAGAGCCCAAGGCCGAGCCCGCCTGGGAACAGGGAGTGTTGCTATGAGTCGCACGTTTGCCGATCTGCTGCCCACGCCGTTGGCGGCCGAAAGCCTGGCTCAACTGGCCCCGTTGAGTCGCGCAGATGACTTGTTGCTGTTGCTCACGCGCTGGGTTGAGCGCGGCTGGCTGCGGGCGCTGGACAAGGCCTTCGTCGCCTTTCTCCACGAACTCGCACCCGACGATGATCCACTGGTACTGCTGGCCGCCGCGTTGACCAGTCACCAGTTGGGCCATGGCCATGTCTGCCTGGATCTGTTCGAAACGCTGAAAGAGCCGGACTTCGCCCTGTCGCTGCCGCCGGAAGGTGATCTGCAAAGTGGCGCAATGTTACTGCCATCGCAGTTGCTCGAGGCGTTGGACGGTGCCCATTGGTGCAAGGTCCTGGCGTCCAGCCGTCTGGTGGCTCTGGCCGTCGATGGGCGTGAGGCCGCGCAACACCGGCCGTTGGTACTGTCGGGCAAGCGCCTGTACCTGCGTCGCTATTGGGCTTACGAACGGCGCATCGACCATGCCCTGCGTCAGCGCTTGGCGGCGCGCGAAGCAACGCCTAGTGATTTGCCTCAACGCCTGACCGGGCTGTTCGGTCCAGCCAGGCTTGATGACGTGATCGACTGGCAGAAGCTTGCGTGTGCCCTGGCTACCCGAAGTGCATTCAGCATCGTCACCGGCGGCCCGGGAACCGGCAAGACCACTACGGTCGTGCGCTTGCTCGCATTACTCCAGGCACCCGCGGTGGAGGCCGGAAAACCACTGCGCATTCGTCTCGCGGCCCCCACCGGCAAAGCTGCCGCACGGTTGACCGAGTCCATCAGCCAGCAGGTTCAAACCCTGAAAGTGGCTGAAACAGTGCGCGAAAAGATCCCGTCGGATGTGACCACCGTGCACCGTTTGCTCGGCAGTCGCCCCGGCACCCGGCATTTCCGTCACCACGCCGGTAATCGCTTGCCGCTGGATGTATTGGTGGTGGATGAAGCCTCGATGATCGACCTGGAGATGATGGCCAATCTGCTCGACGCGTTGCCGGCCCATGCCCGTCTGGTGCTGCTTGGTGACAAGGATCAACTGGCGTCGGTAGAAGCCGGTGCTGTCCTGGGCGATCTGTGTCGTGATGCCGAAGCGGGTTGGTACAGCCCGCAGACCCGCCAGTGGCTGGAGGCGGTCAGCGATGAAAATCTCAGTGCCAGCGGTTTGCGGGAAGACACCCACGGCGAGCATCCCTTGGCCCAGCAAGTCGTGATGCTGCGCCACTCGCGGCGTTTCGGCGAGGGCAGTGGCATTGGTCAGTTGGCCCGTTGGGTCAACCGGCAGCATCCTGAAGACGCACGCAAATTATTGGCGGCTGGAAGCCATGGCGACATATTTTCCCTGCCCCTCAAGGGTGAACAGGACCGGGCGCTGGAGCGCTTGCTGCTTGAAGGCCATGGCGGGGGGCCGCAAGGGTATCGGCATTACCTGAGTCTTTTGCGCAGTCAGCGGCCACCGCTCGACCGCCCGCTGGACCATCCGTGCTGGGCCGATTGGGCTCGCGTGGTGTTGCAGGCCTTTGACGCCTTCCAGCTATTGTGTGCCGTACGCAAAGGGCCTTGGGGCGTGGAAGGCTTGAATCAGCGCGTGACCGATGCGCTGCTCAAGGCTCGGCTGATCGACAGCGACCATCAGTGGTACGAAGGTCGGCCCGTGTTGATGACCCGCAATGACTATGGCCTGGGTTTGATGAACGGTGACATTGGCATTGCCCTCAAGCTGCCGGAGCGTGACGGTCTCGAGGCCGGACGACAAGTGCTGCGTGTGGCCTTTCCGCGCAACGATGGGCAGGGCGGTGTGCGTTTTGTCCTGCCGAGCCGACTCAACGATGTCGAAACCGTATACGCCATGACCGTACACAAATCCCAGGGTTCGGAGTTTGCCCATACGGCGCTGATTCTGCCGGATGCCCTGAACCCTGTGCTCACCAAGGAACTGATCTATACCGGGATTACCCGGGCCAAAGACTGGTTCACCCTGATTGAGCCTCGCGCCGGTGTGTTCGAAGAGGCCGTGCAGCGCAAGGTCAAGCGCTTGAGCGGGTTGATGCTGGAACTGGAAGAGGGTGTCGCGCCGAGTCACTGAGTGGGTCGGTGCCAGACGCTGGAATCTGTCCGAAGTGCCGTGGTGCGCCGCCTCGCTGGTGTTTCAGTGCTGTGCTATCGTTGCGGCATCATTTTGTTGCGATCGTAGAGAGTCCCTGCATGAAGTTGGCTGTCTGGGCGACAGAGCGCGTCGTTGGCTGCAAACAAGTGCTGCTTGCCGGCCTCCTCTGTTTGTTGACGGGCGTTGCCTGTGCCGAGCCGGAAACTGTCGTGAGCAAGGCCGACCAGCGTGCCAGATCGGTCACTCAGGTGGTGCTCGGGATACTCAGTTATGCCCGGTGGCCTGTTGAGCCCCAACAACTGCGTCTATGCGTGGTCGGTCCCACCGAGTACACCGACGACCTGGTCAAAGGCACCACCCAAGCCACTGGCCGGCCTGTCGTCGTGCAACGGCTCTTGGCCGACAACCCGGCGATTGCCGGTGAGTGCGATGCGGTGTACATCGGCAAGCTGACCAGCGATGAGCGTGATCGGCTATTTGCCTCGTTGACCGGTCGTCCGGTGTTGAGCATCAGCGAAGGCGGCGATCAGTGCACTGTAGGCAGTCTGTTCTGCCTGCGGGTCGGCGATGAACAAGTGGCCTTCGAGGTCAACCTCGATTCGGTCGCCCGCAGCGGTGTGCGCATTCATCCCAGTGTGCTGCAGCTGTCGCGCCGCAAGCCGGCGGCACCATGAGTCTATTCAAATCTCGCATACGTCCGACCCTGGGGTCGATTATTGGCCGTGGACATTTGATCGTCGCCCTGGTGGGTGTGGCCATGGCCAGTGTTTCGTTGACCTTGCTGGGTGTTCTGGCCTTGCGGGTTTATGCCGATCACAACCTGCATCTGATCGCCCGATCGATCAACTACACCGTGGAAGCTGCGGTGGTGTTCAACGACAAGGCCGCAGCCACTGAAGCGCTGGCCTTGATCGCGTCCACCGAAGAAGTGGCTGATGCACAGGTGATGGATGAACAAGGCGAGTTGCTTGCACGTTGGCAACGACCGGAAACAGGGTTGCTCTCCGATCTTGAAATGCAGATCGCCCGGACCATTCTGGAAAAGCCCATCAGCATGCCGATCGTCCATCAAGGTCAGGAAGTCGGCAGCATTCTGCTTATCGGTCACGGCGGCAGCCTGATGCGCTTCTTGCTCAGCGGACTGATGGGGATCGTTTTGTGTACCGCTGTCAGTGCCTGGGTTGCGCTTCATCTGGCGCGTCGGCAGTTGCGAGGAATCATCGGCCCGTTGCGCAGCCTGGCTGCCGTGGCTCACGCTGCCCGCAGCGAGCGTGCCTTCGACCAGCGCGTACCGCCCGCTGATATCGCCGAACTCGACAACCTGGGCAACGACTTCAATGCCTTGCTTGATGAACTCGAGTCCTGGCAGACCCATCTGCAAAGTGAAAACGAAACCCTGGCGCACCAGGCCAGCCATGACAGCCTTACCGGGTTGCCGAACCGGGCATTTTTCGAAGGCCGCCTGATGCGTGCGTTGCGCAATGCCGGCAAATTGGATGAGGGAGTGGCCGTACTGTTTCTCGACAGCGACCGGTTCAAGGAGATCAACGACAATTTTGGTCATGCTGCCGGTGATGCGGTGCTGATCGCCGTGGCGACCCGGGTTCGTGCGCAATTGCGTGAAGAGGATCTGGTTGCGCGTCTGGGGGGCGACGAGTTTGCCGTGCTGTTGACGCCGCTGCACAAAATAGAAGACGCCGAACGGATTGCCGACAAGATCATTGCCAGTATGGACGCGCCAATCCCGTTGCCGGGCGGTACCCAGGTGTTGACTTCACTCAGCATCGGCATCGCCGTGTACCCTGATCATGGGCTTACGCCGGGTGCGCTGCTCGATGCTGCAGATGCCGCGATGTATCAGGCCAAACGCCTTTCCCGAGGCGCTCACCACACGGCAGGGTCGGAGCACTCTGTCGTCCATCTTCAAACCAGGAGCTAATTTTTGTGTTCACATTCACTCAGCGTTCTCTGCGATTTTTTACGATTACCTTATTCATGACCTTGCTGGCATTGACCGGTTGCCAGACGACACCGCAGAAAGGACTGACCCCGGCGCAGATCGCTGTGCTCAAGCAGCAAGGTTTCGAGATGACGGATGAGGGCTGGGCCTTCGGCCTGTCCGGCAAAGTGCTGTTCGGCAGTGATGTCGAACACCTCAACCCCGCCAGTACCCAGATCGTCGAACGCATTGGCAAGGCGTTGTTGGGGGTGGGAATCGAGCGGGTGAGGATTGACGGCCATACCGATGCCTCGGGCAAGGAATCCTATAACGAACAACTTTCCCTGCGTCGCGCGAAAAGCGTTGAAACGGTATTGGCCGCTGTCGGTATAAAAGAAGAAAACATCCAGTTGCGCGGCCTGGGCAGCAGCAAGCCCGTCGCCTCTAACGACACCGTGGACGGGCGCACCGAGAATCGCCGAGTGTCGATCGTGGTGAGCGCGGATTAATCGGCGAACAACATCTCCCGACTGTCCCCCATCAACAGCCCTTGGTTCTGCTCGGTGACGGCACGGATGTAGTCCCACAACAACGTGATCCGCTTGAGCTTGCGCAAATCCTCCCGGCAGTACATCCAGAACTACAGGACGTAAGGGTTCCACCCAATGATTACGGGACCCTAACGCCATGATGACCATTTCCACGCTCTGTCCTGTTACAAGTGCTGTCACAAACCCTGCTGTCTCCCTCAAGCCATCCACAAGGCTCGCTAAGCCCTATCACTACAGGCGCAACGGCATCTACTATCTGCGCCTCAGAGAGACAGGCAGCACCACGCAAGCTACCTCAGTTTCACTCAAGACCACTGACAGAAAGGCCGCTATGGACGCTTCACGACGACTTGCCGAGACCATCAAGGCTTTCCACTTGGACCACCCTCAGGCGACTTGGCTTGAGTTGCGGGAGCATCTGTTGTGGGTCGCTGAGAGTCTGTTGTCGACTGCCCATGATGTTCACTCGTTACGTGACTGGGGCGACCTCTACGAAGACGTTTGGACAAACCTTTCTGAGATTGCTGCAACGATGCCACTCAGCGTCGATCAGCATGAACACGTAGCGAGAGCGAGGGAGGTGATGTCTGCTGCTCAGGTGCGCCTACAGGGCGACTCTGTGCCATTGGTGACCATCATCCGGGACCTTGAGGGCGATCAATCGAAACCCGGAGAGAGCTTCCCTGTGTCTCTATCTGTATTAGCTCCAATGACCTTTGAGATTCTCTCGGGGCTCTACTTGGCGGACCGCGCTCAGGACCAGAAGGCATCGACCCTTAAGGAAACTAAGGTGTGCCACGGGACACTCTCTGCTCAGTTGGGAGACCTTGATCTACGGAATCACTCAAGGGCTGACCTTGTGGCTCTTCGAGATCGCCTCTCCGAAGGCCGGATGCCCTCAACGGTCAACAAGCTGCTCGTGAAGCTCTCTGCGGTACTCGCTTGGTCTGTAGAGAACGGTCATCTGCTAAAGACTTATGACAAGAAGCTGAAGCTCACGAAGGGCCTCGAATCGACCCGTAAGGCGTTCTCTCAGGCTCAAGTGGTCAAGGTGATGGAGTATGCGAGCAACCTCCCAGAGACCTCATGGAAGCGCTGGCTGCTCAGTCTTGGGGTCATCACTGGCGGGCGCCTTAACGAAATCTCTCAGCTAACCACAAGCGATGTTCAGACCCTTGAATCAGGTATCACCGTAATCCACATCAACGAGGTTGGTGAAGGTAAGTCCATCAAGAACAAGCGCAGTGAGCGACTGGTGCCGTTGACTGATGGTGCCTATGGGTTCGACCTCGCAGCGTTCTTGCGGTACGTCGAGTTGTGCAGACTCAACGGATCCGAATCGTTGGCTCAGATCGGTTACAAGACCGCTGGCGAGTGGGCTAACCAGCAGGCAATCCCAGCGGCCCTTGGGGAGTCCTTCGGGCCTGGCTTGGTGTTCCATTCGTTGCGTCACTCGTTGGCGTCGTTGATGCAGGCTAAAGGCGTCCCTACGACTCATGCTCAGGCTGTGATGGGGCATGCATCAGGAACGATTACGTTTGATACTTACGGCTCGGGCGTTCCCGTTGAGACCATTGCTGAGATGCTTTCCGGAGTCTTTCGGGAAGTTAGCTGACGCTTTCAGGACTCGTGCGCTGGACACCAAGGCTACCGTCCTTATGCAAAGATCAGCTCAGTTTTCGCGCTCCTACGTGAAATCTGAGTATCTCTCAGAGGGGGGTGGCCTCAGAAATTCAAGGGGAACCTGATTTTAGATCCCCTTGACTCCGCAGCTCCGTCTAACACATGAAGCACTACCAAATCTTCTGAGGTGTATCAGTAATAGAGTCGGACGCCCTCTGCGAGCATCCGGAATTCCTGTCTTCAAGGCCCTTAGGACGGGACTCGTACCTCAGCAGCAGGCTTTATTGCATTGTCAGCCGATGTTGTCAGAGTACTTTTTATACTGGTCATGTTTAAGTTTGTTGGCTCGCTCACTAATAATCATGCTGATCCTCTCAGGAGGTCGATCACCCCACTCTTCAGTGTCGCCCATTAACTGATGCATGGTCGCTGAGGGTAGATGTCTGCCAAGTTGTAAGCCTGCGGTAGTTGGCAATAGATCAGAAAATAATCTTCTGACATTTTCAGCGTTAGCAGCCAAGGAAACAAAGTTTAGTATGAACTCAGGTCGCATGATGTAGGGGGCCCCTCCTTGAGACTCGACAAGAGCCTTCGAGAAATTCAGTACATGAGTTTCCTTTGTAAGCCACCACGTCCTGTAGCCAAATCCGTCATAGATACCGGCTTCTTCGTTTTTTCTCCTTTGCGCATATGTGGCATATGCCATCAAAGCATCGTTATATGAAAGGTCTTCATGCTTAGACGGTCTTGCTTCTTCGAGCTTGGCCGCAAGCTCCTTTACTTTCTCATCGTTCACGGATGCCTTGAGTTCCTCTGTTGAGAGAAATTTCATGCTGAATTTTTGAAGCAGAAAGCCCTTGAGATCCTGTCGAGCACTTTCAGAGCGATTTCGAAGTGCTGAGTGTGTGACGACTTGTTCTATAAATTGAGTCCAGGTTTTAGGGCCTTTAGCAGCTTTGCGAGAATGAAAGTATGCTCGGATCATAATTCGGTCACTATCAACCGTCATATCTTTTTGTAGGTACTTTTCTTGTTCCGCATAGTGATTTCTGAATTCTAAGTCAGTGGCGTGTAAGTGAGTGAAAACTTCATCCAGTACTGGTTCGGTTAAAGTCAGCTCTGACCCCAGTTGTTTGCATACCTCAAGTATTCTGGTGACCTGCTTGTTTGCGTCCTCTACGTACCTCTCAGAGATTGCTTTAACAATCAAATCAGTTCCGATGAGCAGTCGGAAGTTTCCTCCCATCTTGTTAAAGTACTCCAGAAGCCTCGGTGCAGACTGCATGGTAACCAATAGGCAGGAAGTCTTAGAGAGGTAAGCCATGTATTCTCTTTCCTCCGTTGAAGGATGGTAGAATATCCCTCGAAGAGAATTAAGACAGGCTCCAAACATTTCTGGGGTGAGGGATTTTCCGTGGTCAATTTCGGAAAGCACTCTCACCATAATATCTTCTACCACTTGGTCAGAGATATGTATTGTCTCAAGTTTTCCTTCCAGAAAAGCCGCGAGTAGTAGGCCCTGATCGATGAAGTAGCGATGCACGGTTTGAAACACAAGTGTGTTGCAAGCAACTTTTTGTATTGCCTTCTCTATATCACCGATTTCCCCGACCAATCTTGCGGTGATCGAGTGTCGAAATGTGGTCTGCCGCGCCAGAGCTGCGCTTGCCTCAGTGGCCAATATTGTTCGCATCTCGTAGGGCAATGAAAAACTGTCAGTAGCTTTATAGTATCTGAGACGCTCCACTCCGCCTGCTTCTTTGGTCATGAGGACCGTCAGGCGCTTATTGAGATTTGGAAGTAATACGGTTTTTGCTTGCGGGAATAATTCTGATATTGAAGTGTGTATTGACGAGCGATTTACCAAGATTTTGGTATCTGGATCGGTATCTCTGAGAGACCAATAAATCAATGCGTCCAAAACCTGTTCGTTTAAATGGTTCTTTACATGCTTGCTTTTTAGTTCGTAATTTAGATATACATAAACCGTAGGGTCCGTTGCATACTCATTTACGGCGGTTAGGTTGCTGCTTGCTGCTCGTGACAATGCAGATATTTCAGAAGTGAAGAACTCATAAAACATACTGTTGTACTTTTCGTCAGTATTAACGTAGCCCTTGATTTTTTCATAGTCTCTGAATTGAACCATGATGCCATGCTTTTCAATAATTTCTTGTACAATGATGTCTGACTTTGGTAAGGCAATGCTGGTGACGTAAATTATTTGAAGAGGGGTGCGTCCACTGGTTTGTAACGCTTTTATCGTCTCATTAACCTTTGCTTTGACACCCGCTTCAGCAGTAATTGTAAACTGTACGAAGGTATTTGGTTTGCCGGTAATTTCCTGTATGTAGCTGGAAAGTGCCCCATCCGCCCCACCGTCATGTATTCCGCCCATAGGAATAAAGCTTTCCTTAAAGACGAGGGCAAATAGCTGTTTCGCAAATACTTCAAAGCGAACGCCAGAAATTTTTCCCATCAAATAAGAAAACAAATCATCCGGTACAATTTTTATGGACATGGGGTGGGGACTTCCTTGATTGGGTGGCGGCGTCACGGTTCTTCTTCGCTAAGGTAATCCAACACCGATTCCATGGTTTTGTCAACGCGGATAATGCCGAAAGCATCTAAACGTGATTGAAGCCTGTTCGGTTAAAACCATTTGTTGCGGGCAGCAGCTTAGAATCGGCTCGACACCACGTTGATTTACGTAAAGATTAGCTCCTGTCGGTGAAATTTCCATCGGGTACACCGTGGAATTAAAAACCCTCACTATGGTTACCAGTAACACGAGCCTCTAATAAAGTTCAGTTGATGGTTGCGCAAGCGAAATGCAGCCTTTCACGAGTATGCCTGTAAAGATATTAAATCCCCTCACTATTACGGGACAGGCCCTCTGCTTGTTCATCTGAATAGGAGTCCTCATCATTGACCATAATTTCGAACCGTCTCAAAACCACCATCGACATTACAACTGAGCAAGAACTGACATTTGATACCCATACAGGTGAAGTCCTTGTGAGCCGAAAGGAGATCATAAAAAGACATAGAGTCACCACCGACGTGGGCAAGCAATGCAGACACCCAGTTGATGCTCGCAACTTCGAGGAACTCGCTGAGATCCTTTCCGTTCACGACCATTGGGCTGACAATCTGACCGTCGAGGCTGACAAGCTGCTGGACCTACTGGAGACAGGAAAAATCACTGCGGGCGCCGTCAGGTTGTTCCGGCAGATCCTACTTGGATTGGCTGGTCGGAATATCTGGTTTGGCAAGCTGGCCGACATCGGGACCAAGCGGGAGATTGGAGACTTGAGCCAAGCTGGCTTAATCCGTGTGATCCGACAAGGGAAGACACTTCCGACCAAAGTAACCGTTCATCCGTGGTACGGCTGGCGTGGCGATCTGGCCAGTCGTCAGTCCTACATTGGTGACTGGATCGGCGGCATCGTGGATTGAGGTCAAGGTTCCGAAACTGCTACCAACACATGGCTGGAGACCATATCCACCATGGGCTCTCGTATCCGCCTATATATATAAAAGACCAACTTGGAGGACCCATGAGGATGCCCGGTAAGAAGGAGGGGAGTGATGATTATCACCCTCCATCGAAAAGGGCATCTTGAAGGAACCCATCCGCTTCAACTCAACGAGCCTAAGTCTGGGCAGACTGACCCCTCTCGTCCGTCGCTGGGCAATTAATCGAGCAGAGTCTTTCTGATTGTTCCTTGTGCTACTCGCCAGAACCCTTGTCGTGGGTCTCTGTGCTGGTCGGTGGGAGTGAACTCAGGGAGCAATGAAAAGGAGTAACGACTAATGAAAGAAATGATCAACACTACCGCAGCCACCTTCGAGAAGATCAACAAGGCTGGAGTGATGACCCCAACGACCATCAACGGTTTGCCCGGTATGTCGTCCTTGGAGATCGCTGAGATCACTGGCAAGCGGCATGACCGTGTTCTGAAGGACGCCAGGAAGATGCTCGAAGAGTTGGGATTAATAGGAGTCGTCAAAACCGACGCGTCCTCCTTTGTCGAGACCAGCTACCAGAATAGTCAGAACAAAGCTCAGCCGATGGTTATCCTCGACAAGGAACTGACCTTTACGCTCATCACCGGCTACAGCGTCAAACTACGTCACCTGATCGTCAAACGCTGGCTTGAACTTGAAGGGGTAGGCTTTGAGCATGTGTCCGTTCAGGCCACTGTGGTCCATCTGATCGAACGTGAGAAGGACAATCGGCAAGCAGCCCTTCATGCCATCAAGAAGGCCATCAGGAAGGCTCCACGGTGTCCTCTGAGCCCTGCCGAAAAAGAGGTCCAGCGTTTGAGGCGACTGGCCTACAGGAACTCCCAAAGGGGTCTGTGAGGTCGTTCAAGCAAACATTCAATATGTTCTGGGGTTGTATAGGGTTAGGAGTGTAATTGCATTAACTTGACCGCCTAATTGAACTTCTCATGAACAAATGCCTGCAAAAGAGCGAGTGGCCGCACTCAACTGATTCTGTTGAAACAGTCGGCTGCGGCTTCCTGCTCAGAAAAGAGCGCCTCTGAGATTGAATCCGCAATACGCGCATAAGGATCAAGGTCTCAGATGTTACGTAGCAACCACAAAAATCACGTTTTCATCGCTCCATGTATTGCCCATTTGGCCGGGTCGACTTTTTCAACATAATCGATCAGTTGCTGTCATCCATAGTGCCTCGACCCCAAATAGCAAAAATAACGGATTGCGCCGAACTTGTTCTAATTCAAAGTTTATGGAATATGGCGTACTGCTTCCCTTTTGTCGTAAGGTACAGAAGCTTGCCCGCGCCTTGAGTTATAAGGCCGTCTTCTTTGGCTTGCTCGATCAGCACATCAAGCATCAATCTGGATATATTGATGTCAGCACGCAATTCGCTGTAACTCAGATAGTCTTCGTTTTGCCTTTCAAAGATACGTACCAAACTTTTCATGAGTTCGAGAATGGCATCACCTTGCCGCTCAGGTGGGTTGTTTAGTACAGGTATGAAGGGACTATTTCCTACCGGAGGTTTAACAAAGAGCGGTGTGCCATGAAGAGTCCGAATTAGCTCATCGAAGGAGAATTCGGTCTGATCGTCGCTCGAAAAGTCAATAAATAACTTTGACTTCAAGAACGTAGGGGTTTCATGAGTCCCAGCTTGACGAATTAAAGGTATCACCTTGTTAGAATCAATGGTCCTCATCAAATCCGCCGTAACAATCATCTTTTCATAACCGACCCCACCTGACCCCGAGTTGGCTTTCCCTACATAGCGTTCAGTGCAGATCATGAGCACTCGGTCGGAAGACGCAAGGTTTTGCTCCATGAAATGCGGAAGGTCGTCTCCTGGCTGTAACTCCCATTGGTCCAGTATTGCGTCTACACCAGAGTTACGTAGCCTTGTCGCAAATTCTAAGACCCACTGCTTATGTTCTTGCGAATCGTGCGAATAGGAGATGAATACTTTCGGAATGCTCATGGTTCTCTACGCTCAAAGCTCTTTGGTCACGGGCTGTCAATGCAGTCAAACTACCAGTGAGTAAAATTCCTTGTCATCGATTCGCTGGAGTTCACTTGTTGCCTAAAGCGAGGTTGGTGCGTGTGTACTCCGAGGCAGGCAAGGGCCAACGGCGAAATTACGTACTTACCAAAGATCTGTCCACTGCTTACTTCTGTTGGCTCTCTGGTGGTGGTCGTGTAGGCCGCCTTAGCGGGAATTTGATAGAAATTTCCGAGACATCACCTCATTGATTCATTACAGCGTAGGTTCCCCCGTATGCCCTTGCGCAGGTGCCCACACCGATGCCCGCATGGGGTCCTTAACGCGCCCATGTACGCCACTGTAAGAACCTTTTCGACTGTCACAAGTGCTGTATCAACCCCTGTCACAAACCGTTGCCAAGGGGCTGCTGACCTCGTTACGATGAGGCTCCCTTACTCCTTGTAGATTCTCAGTCTGCAAACCGAAGGACATGCGTTTCGCCCAACAATAACGGGCGGTTAAGCTCAGTGACGCTGCGGATGTAGTCCCACAACAAGGTAATCCGCTTGAGCTTGCGCAGGTCCTCCCGGCAGTACATCCAGAATTGCCGGGTGATGGTGATCTCTTGTGGTAACACCGGCAGCAGCCGGGGATCCTGAGCGGCCAGGAAGCACGGCAGGATTGCCAGTGATCGTCCCTGCTGCGCCGCCACGAACTGTGCGATCACACTGGTGCTGCGCAGATTGGCACTGGCACCGGGCAGCACATTCGCCAGGTACAACAGCTCCGAGCTGAACGCCAGGTCGTCCACATAACTGATGAATTGATGCTTGCCCAAGTCTGCCGGGCGGCGGATCGGTGGGTGTTTGTCCAGGTAATCCTGGGTCGCGTACAACTGCAATCGGTAGTCGCAGAGTTTGCAGCACACATAAGGGCCGTGTTCCGGCCGCTCCAGGGCGATGACAATGTCTGCCTCGCGCTTGGACAGGCTGATGAAGTGCGGCAGCGGCAGGATGTCCACCGAGATCGCCGGGTAGGCGTCGACGAAATGGCTCAGCTGCGGGGTGATGAAAAAGCTGCCGAACCCTTCTGTACAACCCATGCGCACATGCCCGGATAACGCCACCCCTGAGCCCGAAACCTGCTCGCAGGCCATGTGCAGGGTGCTTTCGATCGACTCGGCGTAACCCAGCAGCCGCTGGCCTTCAGCGGTCAGGACGAAACCGCTGGTGCGGGATTTCTCGAACAACAGCGTACCCAACGAGGCCTCCAGCGAACTGATGCGCCGCGACACGGTGGTGTAGTCCACCGCCAGGCGCTTGGCTGCGGTGCTGGCCTTGCGGGTGCGGGCTACCTCGAGGAAAAACTTGAGGTCATCCCAGTTCAACGAGCCTAAAGACGTGATGTTTTTTTGCATGATGGACCGGCTTTTATGTGCGTTCTTATTAGAAGTTTGCACATCTATACTCCAAAAACAGTCCGACAACCAATTCGCGACACACGCCTCATCTCAAGGCGACTTTCTCGCCTTGGCTCCAAAGATAGCTCTCTTAATAAGAACAACGTCCCGGAGACCAACATGAACGCATCGCTAGAAACCACCGTGCAAAAGGTCAAGTTGTTGATCGATGGCGAGTGGGTCGAATCCCAGACCACCGAATGGCACGACATCGTCAACCCGGCGACCCAACAAGTGTTGGCCAAAGTCCCCTTCGCGACCGCCGCTGAAGTCGATGCCGCCATCAGCGCCGCTCATCGCGCCTTTCAGACCTGGAAGCTGACGCCAGTCGGCGCGCGGATGCGCATCATGCTCAAGCTTCAGGCGCTGATTCGCGAGCACTCCAAGCGTATTGCCGTGGTGCTCAGCAATGAGCAGGGTAAAACCATCGCCGACGCTGAGGGCGATATCTTCCGTGGCCTGGAAGTGGTCGAGCACGCCTGCTCCATTGGCAGCCTGCAAATGGGCGAGTTCGCCGAGAACGTCGCTGGCGGTGTTGATACCTACACCCTGCGTCAGCCGATCGGCGTTTGTGCCGGCATTACCCCGTTCAACTTTCCGGCGATGATTCCGCTGTGGATGTTCCCGATGGCCATCGCCTGCGGCAACACCTTCGTGCTCAAGCCTTCCGAGCAGGATCCGATGTCGACCATGCTGTTGGTGGAACTGGCGATTGAAGCCGGCATTCCGCCGGGTGTGCTCAACGTCGTTCATGGTGGCAAGGATGTGGTCGATGCGCTTTGCACCCACAAGGACATCAAGGCTGTTTCGTTCGTCGGTTCGACCGCGGTCGGCACGCATGTCTACGAGCTGGCCGGCAAACACGGCAAGCGCGTGCAATCGATGATGGGGGCCAAGAACCACGCTGTTGTGCTGCCCGATGCCAACCGCGAGCAAGCGCTCAATGCACTGGTCGGCGCCGGTTTCGGTGCGGCCGGGCAACGCTGCATGGCCACCTCGGTGGTGGTGCTGGTGGGCGCGGCCAAACAATGGCTGCCGGATCTCAAGGCGCTGGCGCAGAAACTCAAGGTCAATGCCGGCAGCGAGCCAGGCACTGATGTTGGTCCGGTGATTTCCAAGCGGGCCAAGGCACGGATTCTCGAGCTGATCGAAAGCGGGATCAAGGAAGGCGCCAAGCTGGAGCTGGACGGTCGCGACATCACTGTTCCGGGCTACGAGCAGGGCAACTTTGTCGGCCCGACCTTGTTCTCTGGCGTAACCCCTGAGATGCAGATCTACACTCAGGAAATTTTCGGCCCGGTGCTGGTAGTGCTGGAAGTCGACACCCTCGATGAGGCCATCGCCCTGGTCAACGCCAACCCGTTCGGCAACGGCACGGGTCTGTTCACCCAGAGTGGCGCGGCGGCACGTAAATTCCAGTCGGAAATCGACGTTGGCCAGGTCGGCATCAACATCCCGATCCCGGTGCCGGTGCCGTTCTTCAGCTTCACCGGTTCCCGTGGTTCGAAGCTCGGCGACCTCGGTCCGTATGGCAAGCAAGTGGTGCAGTTCTACACTCAAACCAAGACCGTCACTGCACGTTGGTTCGATGACGACAGCATCAACCACGGTGTGAACACTACCATCCACTTGCGTTAAGGAGCCGGACATGAAAATCGCTTTTATCGGTCTCGGCAACATGGGCGCGCCGATGGCGCGCAACCTGATCAAGGCTGGCCATTCGCTGAACCTGTTTGACCTCAATCAAACCGTGCTGGCCGAACTGGCTCAACTCGGCGGTACCATCAGCACTTCACCGAAGGAAGCGTCGAAAGACGCGCAACTGGTGATCACCATGCTGCCGGCCGCGGCTCATGTGCGTAGCGTCTGGCTGGGTGAAGATGGCGTGCTGGCGGGAATCGCCAAAGGCGTGCCGGCAGTGGATTGCAGCACCATCGATCCGCAGACGGCGCGAGATGTTGCCGCGGCGGCCGCAAAGCAAGACGTGGCCATGGCCGATGCCCCGGTTTCCGGTGGCACTGGCGGCGCAGCGGCCGGGACGCTGACCTTCATGGTCGGCGCCACGCCTGAACTGTTCGCTACTCTGCAACCGGTGCTGGCGCAGATGGGGCGCAACATCGTCCATTGCGGCGAAGTCGGCACCGGGCAAATCGCCAAGATCTGCAACAACCTGCTGCTGGGGATTTCCATGGTCGGTGTCAGCGAAGCCATGGCGCTGGGCAGCGCCCTGGGTATCGATACAACCGTGCTGGCGGGTGTCATCAACAGTTCAACCGGGCGCTGCTGGAGTTCGGAGATGTACAACCCGTGGCCGGGTATCGTCGAAACGGCGCCCGCCTCGCGCGGTTATACCGGCGGTTTCGGTGCAGAACTGATGCTCAAGGATCTGGGGCTGGCCACTGAGGCGGCGCGTCAGGCGCACCAACCGGTCGTGCTCGGCGCGGTGGCCCAGCAGTTGTATCAGGCGATGAGCCTGCGTGGGGAAGGTGGCAAGGACTTCTCGGCGATTATCAACAGCTATCGCAAACCTCAATAAGCTGTTGTGGCGAGGGAGCTTGCTCCCGTTGGTTCGCGAAGCGGACCCTAACCAGCAAAGACGGAGTTTCGGATAGAACGTATTTGCTGATTCTACGACTGCTTCGCAGCAGAACGGGAGCAAGCTCCCTCGCCACAGGATTCATGCATGCATTTTTCCGAGAGACCACGTCGGGTGGTCTCTCGGTTTTTTGTATCAGGCAAACACGAAATACTTGCGCACGGTTTCAACCACTTCCCACGTGCCTTTCATCCCAGGCTCGATGACGAAAATGTCACCGGCGCGCAGGTGGATCGGCGCCATGCCTTCAGGGGTGATGATGCAGTAGCCTTCCTGGAAATGGCAGTACTCCCACTTCACGTATTCCACATACCACTTGCCCGGTGTGCAGATCCAGGTGCCCATGATCTTGCTGCCATCTTCGCTGGTATACGCGTTGAGGTTGACGGTGTGCGGATCGCCTTCGAGCTTTTCCCATTTGCAGGCGTCGAGTACGGGCAACGGGTGAGTGTCGCGAAGAACGGTAATCGGTGCGGTCATGTGGACTCCGGGCCTTGGAATATAGAAAGTGGTACTGAAGAACTGAAGTCGCACCCTATAGCGCCCATGCTCCGCTCAGTTGTCTGTATTCGACATCGAGCTGTCCAGAAACGCGCAAACGCTCAAAGATTTTCCGGCGGGCAAAAACCTGCCCCTCAGGGCAGAGTCAAGGCGTTCAGCAAGGCCTGGGCATAACCGGGCAGCACGGCGAAGTCCCGGGCGCACAGCAACAGTTTGCGTCGGGCCCACGGCTCTTCCAGTGCGATGCTTTTGAAGGCTGTTTCAGCTGGCCAGCGCTCGACCGCCGCCTGGGGCACGATTCCCAGCCCGGCCCCCCGGGCGACCATGCGCATCACACCGTCGAAACCATCGGCACGGATGCGGATCTGCATCCGCAAGCCGCAGTGCAGGGCTTGTTCTTCCAGGTACACGGCCAAGGCACTGTTGGCGTTCAGGCCGACATAGTCGTGGTGCAAAGTGGCGCTGAAATTTAACGCACCGGCATCGGCCAAGGGGTGATCCCACGGCAGGATCAGCACCAATGGGTCGTCACGGAAATGGCGGGTCTGAAGACCATCGGTGTCCACGGCGTCGGACACGATCCCAAGGTCTGCCGCGCCTTGGCGCAAGGCGTGGGTGATGCGCGCGCTGGGCAGCTCTTGCAGGTCGATATCGAGGTTTGGATGGTCGCGCAGAAAGTCTGCCAGCAACTCCGGCAGGTATTCGGTGATCGCTGTGGTATTGCACAACAACCGCACCTGGCCTTTGACGCCTTTGGCGTATTCGATCAGGTCCTGCTGCATGCGCTCGGCCTGTTGCAGAAGAACTCTGGCGTGCTGCGCCAGGGCCTTGCCGGCCGGAGTCGGGCTGATACCGCGGCGACCTCGCTCCAGAAACTCGATACCCAGTGAAGCTTCCATGGCACGGATTCGCGCACTTGCCGCCGCCAGCGACAAATGGCTGCGGGCAGCGCCGGCGGTGATGTTGCCGGTGTCGAGGATGTTCAGGTAGAGGCGCAGGTCGGTGAGGTCGAAGTGCATTGTTACAGCCTCGGGAGGTTTGTTGGCTGGGCGGAGGTCTTCGCGGGCAAGCCCGCTCCCACAGGGTCTGGTGTGGACACAAAAAGTCGGTACATCCGAGATCCATTGTGGGAGCGGGCTTGCCCGCGAAAGCGCCAGCAGCATCGGCGTAGACTTATGCCTCTTGTGCAGCAAGAGGCAGCCTCAGTATATGGCAGATTTTCAAGGCAACCTTCGGGGCCCACGATAGCCCCATGAAGACACTCGCCGCGTTCTATCAACATCTGGGCCTGGCCCTGTCGTTATTGGTTGTCGCCACCTTCCTGCTGGCCGGGATGATCAAAGGCGTGATCGGCCTCGGCCTGCCGACCATTGCCATGGGCCTGCTCGGCCTGGCTATGGCGCCGTCGCAGGCTGCGGCGCTGTTGATCATTCCCGCGACGCTGACCAACGTCTGGCAACTGGCCTTCGGTGGTCATTTGCGCGGGCTGTTGCACCGCTTGTGGCCGATGCTGCTGGCGATTTTCATCGGCACTGGCGGCACAGTGTGGATAGGCATGGCCGGTGGGCATTGGGTGGTGCGGGGGCTGGGGGCGGCGTTGTTGATCTACGCCTTGAGCGGGTTGTTCCTGCCGACCTTGCGCGTCGGCGGTCGCACCGAGCGTTGGCTCGGGCCGCTCTGCGGTGTGCTGACGGGCATCATTACTTCGGCCACCGGCGTTTTCGTGATTCCGGCGGTGCCATATCTGCAAGCGCTCGGCTTGAGCAAGGATGAACTGGTGCAGGCGCTGGGCCTGTCGTTCACCGTGTCGACCCTCGCGTTGGCCGCCGGCCTGTCATGGCGCGGAGCCCTCGGCGGTGGCGAGTTGAGCGCGTCGCTGCTGGCGCTGATTCCGGCGGTGCTCGGCATGTTGCTGGGGCAATGGCTGCGCCAGCGGATCAGCGCCGTGTTGTTCAAGCGCGTGTTCTTCATTGGCCTCGGCGTACTCGGCGGCCACTTGCTGATCAGCGGCTAGCGGAGGATGTGCTGAGCATCTCGATCGGGCGGATATCGAAATCCCGCTCCAGATACTCCATGCGCATGTCGAGGAACTGCTTCATGTGCGGCAGGTTCGAGTGCACGTCCAGATGGGCCTGGGATTGCCAGATCTCGTAGAAGATAAACAGCGTCGGGTCCTGTTTGTCTCGCAGCATGTGGTACTCGATGCAACCGGGCTCGGCGCGACTCGGTTCGACATAGGCGCGGAAGAACGCTTCGAAGGCCTCGGCTTTATCCGGGCGGGTCTTGGCGTGCAGGATGAAGCCTTGCAGTTCGCTCATCAGAATCTCCTAAACAGTCAGAATCGGCGCAAGTTTATGGCAACAATCGCTTGTTGATTCGTGCGTATAGATCAAATGAGTTTTGCGGATCGAGCGCTTATTCCGCGCGAGGCTGATCGTTAGGCTGCCGCCATCGATTCCAACCTTGCGAGATTTCTCATGAAAAAAGTCCTGTTGCTCAATGGCGGCAAAAAATTTGCCCACTCCGATGGTCGCTACAACACGACGTTGCACGAAGCAGCGTTGAGCGTGTTGGATCGCGGTGGTGTGGATGTGAAAACCACGTTCATCGACGAGGGCTACGACGTCGCTGAAGAAGTCGCCAAATTCCTCTGGGCCGATGTGATCATCTATCAGATGCCCGGCTGGTGGATGGGCGCGCCCTGGACGGTCAAGAAGTACGTCGATGAAGTCTTCACTGCAGGCCACGGCAGCCTCTACGCCAGCGATGGCCGCACGCGCTCCGATGCGTCGCAGAAGTACGGCAGCGGCGGCTTGTTGCACGGTAAAAAATACATGCTGTCGGTGACCTGGAACGCCCCGCAGCAAGCCTTCGACGACTCGACCGACTTCTTCGAAGCCAAGGGCGTGGACGCGGTGTACTTCCCGTTCCACAAGGCCAACACCTTCCTCGGCATGACCGGTTTGCCGACCTTCTTGTGTGTCGATGTGATGAAGCGCCCGAACATCCAAGCCGATGTGGCGTGTTATGAGCAGCACTTGACCGAGGTGTTTGGCCTTAAGGCATGACGCTCGGCTACTATCGATATCTGACGCGGCGCAGGACTATCGATAAGGGACACACGTGAAAGCCAGATCCGACGAGTTACAGATTTTCGTCTGCGTGATTGAGTGCGGGTCGATTTCGGCTGCGGCTGAACAGGTCGGGCAAACGCCGTCTGCGGTCAGCCGCACGCTGTCGCGGCTGGAGGCCAAGCTCGACACCACACTGATCAACCGCACCACCCGGCGCATGGACCTGACCGAGGAGGGCAAGTACTTCTTCGAACACGCCAAACTGATTCTCGATCAGATGGACGAGCTCGAAGAACGTCTGTCTTCACGCCAGCAAACCCCGTCCGGGCGTCTGCGCATCAACGCCGCCTCGCCGTTCATGCTGCACGCCATCGTGCCGTACATCGATGAGTTCCGCCGTCTCTACCCGGACATCCAGCTCGAACTCAATAGCAACGATTTGATCATCGACCTGCTCGAACAAAGCACCGACATCGCCATCCGCATCGGCACGCTGGCCGACTCGACCCTGCACGCCCGCTCCCTGGGTTGCAGCCCGCTGCACATCGTTGCCAGCCCGGCGTATCTGGAACAGCACGGCGTGCCTGGCGCTGTCGAGGATTTGAGCGAGCACACGCTGCTGGGCTTTACCCATAACGAAGGTCTCAACCAATGGCCGCTGCGTTATGTCCACGGTGATCGCTGGCCGATTCAGGCGTCGATCAGCGCGTCGAGTGGCGAGACGGTCAGGCACCTGGCGCTGGCCGGCCAAGGCATTGCCTGCCTGTCGCACTTCATGACCATCGACGACATCCGCGCCGGCCGCTTGCAGGTGCTGCTGGCGGAGTTCAACAGCGGCTATCGCCAACCCATCAACGCGGTGTACTACCGCAACTCGCAACTGGCCCTGCGGATCCAGTGCTTTCTGGACTTCATCCAGGGCAAGTTGGCGGCTTATGCGATTGCCGATTTCAGGGGCTGATTCGGCGACCGCGTCATCGTTCTTCGCGAGCAAGCCCGCTCCCACACTGGACTTGTGTCGACTGACGATGATGGGAATGACACAGGGCCAATGTGGGAGCGGGCGCGCAATCCATTCACTGGCCGGCCCGCCGTCAATTCCGTAACATCCGCGTCCCTCTTTTCCCGCCTGTATTTTTAGGTAAGCCATGAAGCCCAAACGTCTGCGCGCCGATGTCCTGGCCGGACTCACCACCTCTTTCGCCCTGCTGCCCGAATGCATCGCTTTCGCGCTGGTGGCCCACCTCAATCCATTGATGGGGCTTTACGGTGCTTTCATCATCTGCACCCTGACAGCGCTCTTCGGTGGGCGGCCGGGGATGGTATCCGGTGCTGCCGGATCGATGGCCGTGGTGATCGTTGCGCTGGTGGTGCAACACGGCGTCCAGTACTTGCTGGCGACGGTGCTGCTGGGTGGGTTGATCATGCTGGCGTTCGGTCTGTTGAGGCTCGGCAAGTTGGTGCGCATGGTGCCGCACCCGGTGATGCTCGGCTTCGTCAACGGCCTGGCGATTGTCATTGCGCTGGCCCAGTTGGAGCACTTCAAGAACGGTGAGGCCTGGTTGAGTGGCGCGCCGCTGTACATGATGATCGGGCTGGTGGTGCTGACGATGGCCATCGTCTACCTGATGCCGCGCCTGACGCGGGCCGTGCCGCCGGCACTGGTGGCGATTCTGGGTGTCGGGCTGGCGGTTTATCTGCTCGGCCTGCCGACCCGCACCCTGGGCGACATGGCGCACATTGCCGGTGGCTTGCCAGGATTTGCGTTGCCAGACATCCCCTGGAGCCTGGACACCCTGCGCATCATCGTCCCTTACGCGATATTGATGGCGGTGGTCGGCCTGCTGGAAACCCTGCTGACCCTGAACCTCACCGATGAGATCACCGAGAGCCGTGGCTATCCGGATCGCGAATGCGTGGCCTTGGGCGCTGCCAACATGGTTTCTGGTGTGTTCGGCGGCATGGGTGGCTGCGCGATGATCGGGCAAACCGTGATCAACCTCAGCTCCGGCGGTCGCGGTCGGCTGTCTGGTGCGGTGGCCGGGGGGATGATCCTGCTGTTCGTACTGTTCCTTTCGCCCCTGATCGAGCGTATCCCGCTGGCTGCACTGGTCGGGGTGATGTTCGTGGTGTCCCAGCAGACCTTCGCCTGGGCTTCGCTGCGGGTGCTGAATAAGGTGCCGTTGAACGATGTCTTGGTGATCATCGCGGTCACGGTGATTACGGTGTTCACCGATCTGGCCATCGCCGTGTTGTGCGGGATCATCATTGCGGCGCTCAACTTTGCCTGGCAACAGGCTCGCGAGCTGTATGCCGACAGTCACGTTGAAGCCGACGGCAGCAAGCTCTACCTCCTGCATGGCACGTTGTTCTTCGCCTCGACGACGCCTTTTCTCAACCAGTTCGATCCCGCCAATGACCCGTCCATGGTCACCGTTGACTGTCGCCACCTGAGCTTCGTCGACTATTCGGCCATCGCCGCGCTGAAGACATTGCGCGAGCGCTACACCAAGGCCGGCAAGCAGCTGCGCGTGCTGCATTTGTCCGAGCGCTGCAAGAAACTGCTTAAACGCGCCAACGAGCATCACGACTGACATCGATGGGGGGTGTTCCTGTGCTCTGTGTCACGAGTGGTGGCGAATTATGGACAGCGTGATGGCTACTTAGTAGCATCCGCCGCATACGGATCTTTCTCCTGCGCATCGATCGACGTGGGTCTATCAAGGAATCGAAATGCATAACTTTACCCATGGCGATAAAACCGTTTCTTTCACTGTCTTGAGCGGTGAAGTGGTGAGCAGCGAAAAAATCAGCGAGACCCGTGTGACATCCACGGGCGGCGTTCAGGTGAACGGTAACGACGGCGATGTGACGCCTGTGCGCATCAGTTCTGTTTCAATTATCAATCATGAGATCTGGGTCAAAACCCCGGACGGTATCGAGCACGATGTAAAGCTGCGCGGTATGGACATTCCTTTGCGCACAGGTCAGGAAATCTCTTTGATCAGTGCCTTGAAAAAGGATGGTTCGGCTCTGCACACCATTTTGCAGAACCACACAGCGTCCAAGCGCTGGGTGCTGCGTGACGCGAGTGCACTGAATACCGAACTGGAACTGTCGCCCTTTAACTGGAAGACAGTGCTGATCGTGCTTGGATTGTGCATCGCCGGTCTTGCTACGGCCGGGCTAGGCTTCCTGGCGGCGGCGGGCTATTTTTTCTACGCGTGGTATCGGGGCGCCCAGCGCAAGAAACTGCTGATCAGCGATTTGAACGCCTACATCGAGACCCTGGACAATCGAGTCGCCAGTCGCGAACAGGCGCCAAGCCCTGTTCAAGCCGAAAGCTCGGTCCAGGCTGAAATCTCTTTCCAGGCCGAAAGTCCTGCGCCGACGCAATCCCCTGCCGAGACTGAAAGCCCTGCGCTGAACAGTGATAGCGTACGCAGGGCGCTATCGCGCAATCTCTGATGACTTGATCTCGATACAGCAGAGTCAAGCCTGCCTCGATAGTGGAACTATCATCCCTCTACGCTGATTGTTCTCACGCAGAGGGATGAAAGTTCCGCTATCCGATTTTCATAACCCGCGACCTTCCATACCTCTGCACGACATCCCTTATCCCTCCACGAAAATTACTTTCATCTGGTTTGAAAGTAATCCGTCGAAATGATTTATGAGTTTCATAACCCATTCGACGTGACCCTTTCGAGGAGTACCGCATGACGCTTTCCTTCGGCTATTGGCTGCTGGTTTACGCCGCCATCGCCATCATTGCGCTGATCGTTCTGATCGCCCGTTACCGGATCAATCCCTTCATTGTGATCACCCTGGTGTCCATCGGCCTGGCGCTGTTGGCGGGGATGCCGCCGTCGGGTGTGGTGGGGGCGTATGAGGCCGGGGTTGGCAAGACGTTGGGGCACATTGCGCTGGTGGTGGCGCTGGGCACGATGCTCGGCAAGATGATGGCCGAGTCCGGCGGAGCCGAGCAGGTGGCGCGCACCTTGATCGACCGTTTCGGCGAGAAAAATGCCCACTGGGCGATGGTGTGTATCGCCTTTCTGGTAGGGCTGCCGCTGTTCTTCGAGGTCGGGTTTGTCTTGCTGGTGCCCATCGCGTTCACCGTGGCGCGGCGGGTGGGCGTGTCGATTCTGATGGTCGGTCTGCCGATGGTCGCCGGGCTCTCGGTGGTCCACGCGCTGGTACCGCCGCACCCGGCGGCGATGCTGGCGGTGCAGGTCTATCAGGCGTCGGTGGGGCAGACTTTGCTCTATGCGATTCTGATCGGCATCCCCACCGCAATCATCGCCGGTCCCCTGTACGCCAAGTTCATCGTGCCACGCATTCAACTGCCGGCCGATAACCCCCTGGAACGCCAGTTCCTGGAGCGTGAGCCGCGCGATAGCCTGCCGGGCTTTGGTGTCACCATGGCCACCATTCTGCTGCCGGTGGTGCTGATGTTGATCGGCGGCTGGGCCAACCTGATCTCCACGCCGGGCAGCGGTTTCAATCAGTTCCTGCTGTTCATCGGCAACTCGGTCATCGCCTTGCTGCTGGCGACCTTGCTGAGTTTCTGGACCCTCGGCCTGGCCCAGGGCTTCAACCGCGAATCGATCCTCAAGTTCACCAATGAATGCCTGGCACCGACCGCCAGCATCACCTTGCTGGTCGGCGCCGGCGGTGGCTTGAACCGGATTCTGGTGGACGCTGGCGTGACCGATCAGATCGTCAGCCTGGCCAATGAATTCCAGTTGTCGCCGCTGTTGATGGGTTGGCTGTTCGCCGCGTTGATGCGCATCGCCACTGGTTCCGCCACCGTGGCCATGACCACAGCGTCAGGGATTGTCGCGCCGGTGGCCGTTGGTCTGGGTTATCCCCACCCGGAGCTGTTGGTGCTGGCGACGGGGGCGGGGTCGGTTATCTTTTCCCACGTCAACGACGGCGGCTTCTGGTTGATCAAGGAATACTTCAACATGACCGTCACCCAGACCTTCAAGACCTGGACAGTGCTCGAGACGCTGATCTCGGTGGTCGCCTTCGGTCTGACTGTTGGCCTTTCTCACCTGCTTTAGTCGGAGCCATCCGCCATGGACATCCTCTATCAGATCCGCGCCCGTCAGGAATCTTTCAGCGCCGGCGAAGGACGTATCGCTCGGCTGATGCTCGACGACGTAGGATTTGCCGCATCCGCCAGCCTCGATGAGCTGGCGCAGCGGGCGGAAGTCAGCACTGCCACGCTGTCGCGATTCGCCCGCACAGTCGGTTGCCGCGACCTGCGGGATTTGCGCCTGCAACTGGCCCAGGCCAGCGGCGTCGGTAGCCGCTTTCTGGACCCGGCGGGCACGCCCGAACAGTCGGCGTTCTACGGGCAAATCGTCGGCGATATCGAGTCGACCTTGCGCCAGCACCTGGCGGCGTTCGATGAGTCGCGCTTCGCCGATGCGGTGAAATTGTTGGGCAAGGCACGGATGATTCACGCCTTCGGCATGGGCGGCTGCTCGACCCTGTGCAGCGATGAACTGCAAGTACGGCTGGTGCGCCTCGGCTACCCGATTGCGGTGTGTCACGACCCGGTGATGATGCGTGTCACCGCCGCCAGCCTTGGCGCCGAACACGCGGTCATCGCCTGCTCGTTGACCGGCATTACGCCCGAGCTGCTCGAAGCGGTGGAGCTGGCGCGCAGCTACGGCGCACGAATTCTCGCCATCACCCGGGCCGACTCGCCGCTGGCGCAGTTGGCCGATGTGCTGTTGCCGTTGCAAAGCGCCGAGACGTCCTTCATCTACAAACCCACGGCGGCGCGCTACGGCATGCTGCTGGCCATCGACGTGCTCGCCACCGAGCTGGCGCTGGCCAGGCCTGAAGACAATCAAGAACGTCTGCGGCGGATCAAACTGGCCCTGGACGACTACCGCGGCGGCGATGATCACTTGCCGCTGGGAGACTGACATGACGTACGACACGCTGATCCGCAATGCGCTGATCATCGATGGCAGCAACACTCCCGGCTACCCCGCCGATGTGGCGATTCTGAATGGCCGAATCGCGCGCATCGGCGACTTGCACGAGGCCACCGCCAGCGAAGAAATCGACGCCGCCGGCCGCGTGCTGGCACCCGGTTTTATCGACGTGCACACCCACGACGACACGGTGGTGATTCGTCAGCCGCAGATGCTGCCCAAGCTCAGCCAGGGCGTGACCACGGTGATTGTCGGCAACTGCGGGATCAGCGCTTCACCGGTCAGCCTGCGCGGCGATCCGCCGGACCCGATGAACCTCCTCGGCACCGCCGCGGCGTTCGTTTATCCGCGCTTCAGCAACTATCGCGCAGCCGTCGAAGCGGCGAACACCGCACTGAACGTGGCCGCACTGGTGGGGCACACCGCGTTGCGCAGCAACCACCTCGACGACCTGTTTCGCACTGCCACGCCGGATGAAATCAGCGCGATGCGCGCGCAACTGCGTGAAAGTCTTGAGGCCGGCGCCTTGGGTTTATCCACCGGTCTGGCCTACGCCAACGCATTCTCGGCATCCACCGACGAAGTGATGCAACTGAGCGAAGAACTGACGATGTTCGGCGCGGTGTACACCACCCATTTGCGCAGCGAATTCGAACCGGTATTAGAGGCCATGGACGAAGCATTCCGGATCGGTCGGCATGCGCAATCCCCGGTGATCATTTCCCACCTCAAATGCGCCGGGGCCGGCAACTGGGGGCGTAGTCCGCAACTGCTGGCCTCGCTTGAGGAGGCTGCGAAATCTCATCCGGTGGGTTGCGATTGTTATCCCTACGCGGCGAGTTCTTCGACCCTGGACCTCAAGCAAGTCACCGACGCCCATCGCATCACCATCACTTGGTCCACGCCGCACCCGGACCTGGGTGGCCGCGACCTGATGGACATCGCCGCGCAATGGAACGTGCCCTTGCTCGAAGCGGCCCGCCGCCTGCAACCGGCCGGCGCGGTGTACTACGGCATGGACGAGGCCGATGTACGAAGAATCCTCGCCCATCCGTTGTCGATGGTAGGGTCTGACGGATTGCCGGAAGATCCATTCCCGCATCCGCGCTTGTGGGGCGCCTTTCCACGGGTGCTCGGGCATTTCAGTCGCGACGTCGGGCTGTTTCCGTTGCACACCGCCGTACACAAAATGACCGGGCTGTCGGCGGCGCGTTTTGGCTTGAAGGAACGGGGTGAAATCCGTGAAGGGCATTGGGCGGACCTGGTGTTGTTCGATCCGGTGACCATTCGCGACGTGGCGGACTTCACTGACCCGCAACGGGCGGCGGAGGGGATTGAAGGTGTTTGGGTCAACGGTGTGTTGAGTTACAGCGAAGGCCAGGCGAACGGGAAACGGGAAGGACGGTTTCTGGCGCGGGAAGGGGATCTGCGGGACGGGTTTCAGTAACCATTCCGAGGAGTCAGTCACGCTGGTGGCACATTGCAATTAAAGAAAGCCATCGCCAAGCCGAAGCGCTGACATCCTGCCCAACTACACTGGGTGTCTTTTCAGTCAGGGAGCAACCCTATGAGCTTCGGCAAAACCACCCCGATCCTGCGGATTTTCGACGAAGCCAAGGCCTTGGAGTTCTACGTCGACTTCCTGGGCTTCACCGTCGACTGGCAGCATCGTTTCGAGCCAGGTTTCCCGTTGTACCTGCAAGTTTCCCGTGGCGAATGCGTGCTGCACCTGTCCGAGCACCATGGCGACAGCACGCCGGGTTCGGCCTTGCGGATCGAGACCGATGAGCTTGAGGCGTTCCAGCAGCAGTTGTTGGCCAAGCAATACACGTTCGCGCACCCACAGATTCAGGCCATGCCCTGGGGAAGCCAGGACATGACCATCAGTGATCCGTTCGGGAATCGGTTGGTGTTTACCAATGCGATCTGCATATAAAGCAACACCGACTTATGGGTTGGCGGCGCGCAGGTAATGGGTTCTGGATGACCGCATCGATTGCACATGCGCGGCGTAGTCAATGGGTTCCAGTCGGCCGGTGGGGATGTTGATGTCCCTTGGGATCAAGGCATTGCAGTTCATGCAGGTGGGGAAATCGGTGGCTTGCCGGGAATCGGGTACCCCCTTGAGTCGTTGAGTCATCACAAATATGTTTTCAGGCAGAGCGCTTGCGCCCACGGGATTGTGGAGCAACGCGTTCCTGCTCCGGACTTCGGCATGGCGTCCGGGAGTACCGGATTTGATGGGGAATAGATGACCGGAGTGTCCTAAATGGTCGCGAATATCCCTGGCCAATGTCGGGTGCAGGGTTGCGTCATGATTGGCGTAATCTTTTTCAATCTGCTCCATATAAGCTTCTGGCCGGGTGACTTCGAAGATACCCAAATCCGATGACTCGGTAGAGGAGGGGAAAGGGTTGCGATAGATGACAACTCCCGGATAGGGCGCGTCCCCCAGATGTTCAGGGAAGTTGAAATGCTCCCAGGACGAAAAACTGCCGGTTGCCGTAGTGACCGCTGCATGTGCGGTGTATTCATTCAGTTTCTTTTTCGAATAGGCCTTGAACGTTGGATTGGCAGCTTCGATGCTGGCGATCTCTTTGTTCGACAGAGCATGCTTGCGGTTGGGGAATTTAGCTTTCAGTTCTGCCAATGCCGTTTCTTTTGCCTCTGTAAACTGTCGCGAAGCATCGGTCATCGAAACGGTTCTCGCTGAAAACCGATCGTAGTAGTCGAGCACTATGGGAACGTTTGCCAAGTCATCGCGCCCCATCCCTTGATAGTCGGCAAATCTCACAGGGTTGTTCCCCACCATGCAATACAGGTTCAACCCGTCCGCAGTGCCCGTCGGGTCCGGGCTGATCCATCGTTGCAGCCACGGCGCGTAATAGCGCTGGCCGTAGTAATACAACCCGCTGGCATCACGCTCCTTGCCCGAGTAACGGATCGTTCTGGATTTCGCCTCCAGCACGTTGCGCGCCGCTCTCCACGCCGTGCCGCCAAAAGGGTAATAACCTTCCTCGCTGATGAGATTGCCTTCGGCATCCAGCTCCAGGGTGTTGGACCCCAAGTGATCATCGAAACTGAAGCGCAATGCATCATTGTTGATGGCGGACGGTGTTCCCAGGCCCCAGTGCAGGCATCGAACACTGAAGTTTCCCGCCTGAACAGTGATGACCTCGAGTTTTTCCGTCGTGCTTTCGCGGATTTCCAGGCCAGGCAAATAAACCACGTCGCGGCAGTGGGTGAGTGCGCGGGCCCTTTGGATTTGTCGTTTGCGAACACGCTGGCCGTTGCCATCGTAGAGGTAGCTTTCCGTATCGGCTTCCTGCTCTGCACGCTCCACCAGGGTCACGCTTTGTAATCGGTTACGCGCATTCCACGTCAGGGGTTGCCCGGTTTGCAGGGCTTGCAGATTACCGTTGGCATCGAAGCCGGTCGCAAAGTCGGGTGGCGGATCATCTGTTTTCCAAGACAGTCCACGATTGCTGTCGGGGGCGATGCGCATCTGGCGTGTGTAATTGTTGCCCTCACGCTGATGTTGAAGCTGGATCAGGTTGGCGCGTTCATCGTAGGTGTAGAACTGTGTGAAATTGAGCAACCGGGTCCGGTCACTCGGGCTGGTGGCCCAGGCGGGAAGCGCCGCGTGGATGCTCGCTCCCTGCTCTTCTCGTCCCGTTGCCTTAACCAGCTGGTACAGACTGTCATAGACATAGGCGCTGCCTGGTTTTACAAGCTGATTGGCATTGTGCTGCTCGGGTTTGCTGTGGTCTTCGACGCTCAACACGTTGCCGACCGCGTCGTAGGCGTAATGCAGTTTCTGCAGAATGTGGGCGGTTGAGCGTGAAATGCTCCGCTGAATCATGCGGCCGTTTTCAGGTGTGTAATCCGCCGCGCTGGTGATCTTGCCCCCCAGCACCTGCGATTCCATCTGACCCTGCGCGTTATAGCGGACCTGATCGAGAATCAGCCTTTGTTGAGTCGTGCCATGCAGTTGCAGGGTGACTTTCTCCAATTGACCGGCGACATCGAACCAGAAGCGTTGCGTATGCCTTCTGGCGTCCATTTGCTCGAGCACTTCGCCGGTCGGAGCGTAGCGCCAAGTGGTGGTGTGGCCGGTGCCGCTTTCGAGCAGTCCCTTGCGCCCCTCGAGATCTTCCGGCCAGTGGGCGGCGTGCTGGTCCTTGAGCAGATGGCGCGTTTGGCTTAGCAGCTTTCCCGTCAGGTCATATTCGGAAAAAAGCACGCTGCCCGCCGGATCATCGTGGCGAATCATCCGTCCACACTGGTTGGTTTTCCCATCGTTGGTTGCGCTGGCGGCATAGGTGAAACGCTCGATGACCTGACGGGCTTGTTGCGCGGCCGCTTCGTGGATCGCTATTGGGCGTAATTGGTTGTCATAGTCGGTTTGCCAATGGCTACCGCGCGAGTCCCACGTGTCCAGCGCCTGGCCGGCTTCACCAAAAAACGTCAGGCGCTTGCCGGCGTCGATGCTGTCGATCAGGAGCGTGGCCCCCGACAGGCTGCTGACTTGCCTCGAGTCTGCGGTGGTCAAGCCAACCGGGGCTGCGGGCGAGTAGTGCTCAACGGTCTGACCGCTGATGTCGTGCTGGTAACGCGTGATACGGGCTTCCGGCGTCGTGATCGCTTCATTGCACAAATAGCGGACTTCGCGCAGCGCCAGTCCACGGCCGTCGATGACGTTCAGGGTTGGGGTGTGGCGATGAACATTGACGCTCATTGCGCACCTCCTTGAGCTGGCGGGTCGGGCTGGGTGTCGTTCTCGTCTGCGGTGATGGAGTACCAGGGGTGCCAGGTGTGATGGCGTTCGTCACCCTTGGCATTGATGACTCGAATGAGTCGCCCCACTGGGTCATGGAAATATTGATCGCAAAGGCCTGATTGGCGCAGGGATTCATCGTTGATGTAGCGGTGCCGGCCACTGAAGTACGGCCGATAGGTACGCGTCACCAGGCCCTGGTTGTTGTATTCAGTGCGCTCGCTGACACGCCAGCGAAGGTCGACTTCGTGTTCCTGCGGTTTGTCGTCTACCCACTTCAATGTGCCGTCCTGGTTGACCGCTAGAGCTGTTCCTGGCCCGGCTTTCTGTTTGCTTTGCAACGACCGGCCAAAGCCATCCCAACACTCGACGCCGATGCGGATTTTTTTGTTTTCGCGATCGTTGAGGTATCGATCTGCCTGCAATGTGGCGCAGTGGACCGGCTCGCGCCGCACGCTTTCAATCTTTGTCTGCAGTGCTTGTTCATAAGGTGTTTTCTTGATGCCGCTACGGGCCAGACGCGCACGGGTGCTGGCGCGGATGTGCCCCCCGGGCAGCAGATCGCCCATGGCAATTGCCTCGTTGCTCCAGGCCTGTTCTTGCGGTGTTGTGAACGCAAGGCGTCCCATCCAGCTGAACGCGTCGTAAAAGTAAGCGCTGGCGACTTGTTGTAATGCCTGGTCCGGGTTTTCGATAGCGAGGTCAGGCCGGTCGTGAAAGCGCCGGATATAGGTGCAGAGCGGGGAGAACCCGATAGTGCCATCGTCACTGCTTTTGAAATGGCTGATGGCTTGAACCTGTCCGAATGCATCGTACGAGGCTTCCTGAACAACGTTGTTGGCGTTGGTGATCCGAGTGGATTGAAGTATTCGGTAATCAATATTGGAAGCGGTGGTCGTGCAGTCGTCCGGTAGTTTGATGCTGGTGGTCAGGCAGCCGTAACGGTCATGGGTGAAGGTGGTTGGCCCGTGTTGCGGGCTGTGCTTAACACTCAGTGGTTTGAAAAAACCATCCAGTTTTTTGTACGTGACGAAGTGGCGTCGGACCGACCACAGTTTGCCCTGCTTATCCCACTCGCTGTCGCCCGGTAAGGCGATGGGCATTTTCTTGTAGCCAGCGTCTTCCAGGCGTCGGGTCAAATCAAAGGAGGGGGCCAGCGGTTTGAGTTCGTCGTAAACCTTCAACGCCACCTCATTGAGTTCGGCTGTTTCCGTGTGATCGAGCAACGCCTCGACACTGGCCTGCCCATCGGCCAAGGGGCCACTGGCATCAGGATTTCTATACCGATGCAAAGACAGGCCGGTCAGGACCTGTCGGGCTTTCCATGCAGCCGTAGCACTGCGGATCAGCAGTGCCTCATGGTTGATGGCAGAAGGTTCCAGGCCTTCGGCCAGCGGTGCTTTCGGCAGTTTCAGAGTATTCGTACGTCGCAGATAAGGCAGGCCGAGCCGCCTGTTCTGCGCGGTGTTGATGTGAATGAATTGGGCTTTATGTTCGGTCAGGTAATAGAACTGCTGGGCCTCGTCATGGGCGTCGACCCACCATTTTTTCTCCCAGGCATCGGTGAACGGGCCGGCATCGAGCGCTGTCGTGCGCCGGGCATAGCTGATCTCCAGATGGTGGATCAGGTAACCGTAGGCGTCCCAGTTCAGATTGATCGTGTGGGTACAGCGCGGATCCTGCGCGAAGCGCTCGTACTGATAGTGAATCGACTCAACGAGTACCGGGTGCAGGATCGAATAAGGGCTGTGCCTGCCCACGCCCTTGCGTTCGTTGACCTTGTAGCGATGTTGTTGCACCGAGTATGGGAGCTTTGACTTGTCGCCCTGATCCTGGCCGTAAACTTCTACCCGCAAGATACGTCCATTCAGCGCCCGAGCCATTTCGCGCCGGCGGGCTCCAGACCAGGTGTTGGCCGGGACATGCTGGTCGCCGCGTGGTGTCCAGCTTTCTCCCAGGTTCTGGATGGTGCCTTTGAGCAGTACGGCTTTTTCGTCGCTGTAATCTCGATCATGGATAACGGGATCGACTTCGTTGCCGGTGTGGAACCAGGTTTTGGTCAGTGTCGGTGCGGTCTGCGGATTGCGCTCTTGATCACCACCACGGCGTGCAGGACTGTCTGTTTGAACGATCAGGCCGAAGCCCCGGAATTCGCGTTCGGCGCCGTCGTAGAAACCGCGTCGATACTTGAATGTCTGGGTCAGCTGATTGCCGGTGATTTCGTCGAATCGAATCTGCTTCTTGACCAGAAACAGCGGAAACGGCAAGCGTGAAACCGCCGGTTTTTGGTTTTTGAGTATCTGCTTTTTTTCGTCCAGCCACTCTTGTGCCGAACTGCGATAGTTGATGCTGCCGCCGGCGCCCATGTTGTTGTTGGTCGATTGCAGCAAATAGGGTTTGGTGCTGACGAAATCGCATCGCCAATGCCGAGGCGTTGCCCCCGGTACGCTTAAAACCAGGCTGGAACAGCCCAGTCCTTGCAGGTCGGTGGCGTTGACCTGGCAGAACCGGTCATAGCTCAAACCTGTGGGCCATGGCACGTCGATCGCCGGGCTCAGGCCATTGCCGCACAGGTTCATGAAAATGCGCGCGCAGTGGGGTTCCAGATAAATGAGGTCGGCGCTTCCCGAGCCGTCCAGGTCTGCGAGCAAGAGACGTGAGGCATCGAACTCTTCCAATGAAAGCTCCGGCGTGGCGATCACCCGGCCCTTGCCGAAGCGCCCGCGACCGAGGTTGGGCCAGCATTTCACTTCGTTACGGCGGATACGGACCAGATGCTGTTGTCCGCTGCCCAGAAGATCACTGAAGGCCACCAGTTCGCTGGATGAGTTACCGGGCAGGGGCAGGTCATCCTCATCAGCCCCGCGATCGACTTCGGTTGCAGCGGCGAAGCCCGCGCCTTGCTGGTTGGCATACAGCCGAACACTGCGCGGGCCAAGCATCACCAGGTCGTTGAGCCCGGCGCCCATCAGATTGGCCAGTTGCCCTTGAGGATGGAAGAACTCCGTCGGCACGGCGTCAAGCGAGGTGAAGTTCGACCAGGTGCCGTTGGGTTTCAGTGTGAAGAAACCACTGAGCCCCGGTTGTGCCAGGATCCAGTCCGGGCGACCGTTTGCATTGAGGTTGCCGAGAAACTGTCGGGTGGGTTTGCGGCTATCGGCTGTCGGCAATTGCGGCAGCTCGCTCAACACCTTGTACGTGACCCGATCTCCTCCTTTGTCATCACGCACCGGTTGGCTATAGCGCCAGCTTTTGTCGGTCCGGTGCAGCACGCCGGGCAGTCCTTCCCCCAGTAGATCGACGAACTGAAAGCGCTGTTGATGATTGAGCCCGGACAGCGCCTCGAATGGTCTGAAGCGCTGAGCGTCGGGTTCAAGAGAGAAGTCGGTGTAGGTGAATTCGAGGGGAGGACGGAGTCCATCGGTGTTTTCGCTGTAAGCCTGGTCCAGCGCTGCGCTCAGGCAGCTATAGGAATGAGGGCTGGTCCGATACTGGATCACGGTGCGGCGGACCAGCACCGGCTCGGGGCCCATTGATGGTTCATCGGGGAAGTGATGAAACATCAGGATCTGCCGGCATAGCCGTCGGGTTCTCAGCTCAAACCCATAGGAAAAATCCGAAAAGGGATCGCTGCGGACCGGCGACGTTTTTGTTGCCCGATACGCAGGTTTTTCATCCAGTGCGGTGCTGCGCTCACCGTAGTCGAAGCACAGGTCGAAGTGCCAACGTACATCCCTGAGCCCGGCGTCTTTGCATAAGTACAGCTGAGCGTCAGCTTCGACATTGCCGTAGCGTATCCGCCCAAGGTAACGCTGGGCACGGGCGTCGGCAGGGCCCTGCGACGAGGCCGGGTCTGCGTTGTACTCATACACAATGTGCTCGCCATGAGGGTTCATGCTCTCTTCAAGCAACCACTCGCCCACCCGCGAGGGCGCGTCGGGATCCGCATGGCGTGCCGATCGCGTCTTTCCAAACAGATGCTGGTTGCCGTCGGCGTTATGTATCAGCCAGAAACCCGGTTCGTCCGTAGTGCTGGACCAATGCTCGATCAGGTTGAAGGTGGTTTCGATACGGGGGCGATAGCGCACGACCGTGTGTTTCATCTGTTGTGTGCCGTCGCTGCAATACTTTTGGAGGGATTCAATGACGCCGGTTGCCCGGTTCCGCTCAGGCATCAAGACCTCGCCGTCGGGGCCGAGGAACAAGTCATCACGGGTGTAGGCCGGCACGCCCAGTTGGGTGCGTCGAGAGATGAGCGGCAGTGACAGTTTCCAACCCAGGCCGAAAACCCCGTTGCCTTGAGCACTGCTGTAGCGCAAGGCCAGGGCCGGGGCGTATCCACGACCAGGTGAAACAGGTAGCGGAATCTCGCAGGACGCGGTCCCGTGGGAGCCGATTGCCCCCAGCCCGTTACCGCTGCTTTGGATCGCCCCCCCGCCCTTTGGCAAGGCAGGAGGGGTGACAGGGAGGGCGGCGTGTTCGTTCATTGCGCACCTCCAGTTGCCCTGGCCGTGTACTGCACATGCACGATGATATCGGTCAGGGATTCGAGCATGCTTTTCTGAGCGGTATGATTGGTAAATGACAACTGCCACTTGGATATCGCACCGGTGTATTCAAAAGGCAGGTAGCGTTCATCCTGAAAGCTGAGGGTGAACAGACCGCTGTCGTCGACACCTGTCGACAGGGCAATTTGCTGGTTGGCCCGCAGATTTTTCATGCTCTTCTTGTCAGGGCCGGGCAAGAAAACTTCGCTGCTGGTCTGGGTCAGCGTGGCCCGGATATCTTCATAAGGGCCGAGGACGGCCGGCAGGGAAATGCTGATGCTCTTGATTCGGCGCAGACGATGCCCGGGGTAGTCGTCTTCAAAAAGGGTCTCCGTCAACTCGAATTCGCATGAGCCGTTTTTGATCAGGGTGGATTTAATGTCCTCCCAAGGTTTATTGATTGATTGCTTAGACGCAGATGCAGATGTATCCGTGACGCTTTCCCTGACCTCTTCTTTCGCATGGAGCACGCGTAACGAAACGGTCTTGCGGATTTCAAGCTCGCGCTCGTTACCCAGCAGCCAGGCATTCTTCATCTTCATCAAGCCCAGCTTCATTCGCTCGCCCGGGCCAAGCCCACGATAGGTGCTGTTCCAGCTCTGGTTCTGAAAGAACGCTTGAGTGGTGCTGTCGGCCGTTTCGTAACGCCAGCTGCGTTCGGTGAACTGGCATAAAGAGAACGTCGAGTCATACACCTGGTAGTAGAAGCTGGAGAGTTGGTGGGTGAACCATTGGTAAAGCTGTGAGTTGGTGAAGCGCTGGCTCAGTAAAGTGTAGGCGGTCCGGGCTTGAGCCAGCGACGTTTGAGTCTGTTGCAGCAACAGTCGAGAAGCCGTCTCTCGTTCAACCTCTACCGCAAGCTGTGCATCAATCTGGGCAATTTCGAGCTTTGCCTGGTCGCGGGCGAGGGTCCAATCCTGGTGGCGGCGCCGATACTGTGCGGCACGCTCCAGGGCTTCGCCCGTGCCGTAGGCTGCAGTCGCCACCCCTTGCGCCATGGCCATCATGGCGAGCGCGCCGCCCTCAAGGCGCGCCCCGCCGTCCGCCAGGCCAAAAATGTTGGGAACCACTTTCAGGCCCTGACCACCGGCATGAGCGGCATGGGCGCCTGCTTCAGCGATACGCCCCTCCAGATGGAAAGCGGCGGCCGTCACTTCTTCCTGGTTGACGACCTCGTTGACCAGCTGACCGTAGTAATCACGGCGGTTCTCGACGATGGCTTTACTGGCCAATAGTGCTTCCCGGTTTTTCTGATCGATCTTCAGGGCCTGGGTCTGCAGGTCTACCGCAAGGGTGGCGATATCCCAGATGTGCTGTTGCTGAAGTTCCTGATAGCTGGCTTGCTCGCTGCGTTCGATGAATGACATGAGCGTTTCGCCGAACTGGATCACCGTGTCTACCGCACTCTGGGCATGGGCATGCAGGGTACTGAAACGGTAAGGCGGGATCTCGGTGCCCAGGCGCTGGGCCAGTCCGGGCTCCGCAGCGCGTGCAGGATTGGCGCCGAGCTGTTTGTTTGAAGCGGCTGGGGCCGCGAAAAGCGCAAGCCTCAGGGGGCGCCCCACAATGTCGAGGTTATGCCGCAGGTTGTGCAGGCGGCTTTCGAGCTTTTCCCAGCGTGGAAGCAACACGGGGTTGAAGGGCAAACGTGAATGTGGCGCGTCAATCGCGTGGCCAGAATGTGAATGGACGTAAGGGCGGATACACACTGGAGGGACCTGCTCTGAAGCGCTAGTTGTCGGGAGGTGCATGCCCTGTTCCCCCAAGGTGTTTTCAAACTCGCGCAGTTTTGTATTGGGCTCCTCGCTGAATGCTTTCAACGTGAGTGTTGCCCATAGATCGGTTTGCCTGATATCCGGTCGCGGCCCCAACAGATCTTGTGCGCGCAGATACCAGAGCTTCGCGTCGGTCAGGCTGTCGGGAGACAGTTGCCGGTAAGCGGTGTCGCCGCGATTGAGCAGAATATCGAGGTAGAGCATGTACAGGGCTTTGCGAAAGTGCACGGGATGACTCAGTGCAATCTGGTGCGGATCCTGTGGCCCCTGGAGGGCGTAGCTGGGTTGGCCGGGTTTGGAGGATGTGCCGGTGATCACTGGCACCGCGTTCCAGTAATCAGGGTTGCTGCCACTGGCTGCTTTTCGGGCGGGATTGAACAGGTAATGCAACCAGCGTTCGGCTTCACCGTATTGGCGCTCCTGGTTAAAACGGTGTGCCACCAACCAGGGCAGGTAGAGGAACAACTCGACGAAGTAGCGACCGTAGGCGCCGTAGAAGTCCAGTTGCTCAGGTGGTTTTCCGTCTTCTAGGGGGGGCTCTTGCAGGTGCTGAGAGGACCAGCTCAGCAAGGTGTCCATACTGTCTTCGGCGCGTTCGATCAGGTGTCTGGCGAAGGTGATGTTCATTCGAATGGGTTGGCGAGGCGGGGCTTTCGGGACCTCGCTGTGTGTTATTTCAGACTCCTTGAAGTCGATGAATTCTGTCGTACCTAACGTGCGGTCCAGACGTGACTTGATATCTGGCGCTGACGTTTTGGCGGTGATGAAACTGCATTGGAGCAATTGCGGTTTGGAGGATGGCCAGCGCTCCAGCAGCGCAATAAGCGTCTTGTCTTGCATGGCATCCAAGTTTTTGCGAGGCAATACCTTTGAAGTGATCAAAGAATCTTTGTCGATCACCAGCGACATGCAGAAGTCGACATATGGAATATTAAAATCTTCGCGCTCAAATTCACCGATATGCAAAACAACGCAGAGTGAGGCGGACGATTGATCACAGGTCGCGATGGTTCTTGTGATCTCTTTCAGCTTCGCCAAGTTCCGGCCTTTAATGGCTTCGTCCGAACCGTAACCTTGCACGCATGTCTGCGGTGTACTCCAGCTCCCGTCATATTTTTTGAAACACATGTTCAGACGAAACAAGGGAAAGGTTTTGTTCTTGTTATCTTCATTGCTCACCTGATCCTGATAGATACATTCAGCCCAGATCACATATAAGCGATTGTTGAACATGACCGGGCGAATGGTGTGTTCGATGGTGCTGTCGGAAACAGGCAGATTGATGCGGTGCCAGTCGGACCACGCTTGCGGTTCCGGGGCATCATATTTGGCAGTCCGGGAGCCGGGTACGAAGGGGCGACAGGCCATGTCCAGCGAGCGCCAATACCATGTGTTGGCGGCACGGGATCTGGCAATGAAGTAGTAAGTGCTGTTGGCGAAATCGCTGCCGTCGATATAGCCATTGACGATTTTCAGGTTGGCCACTTCCTCGAGTCTGTTCAGATAGGCCAGCACCGCCGTTTGCACGGATTGGGCCGTGAGCTGATTGCGGTTGAGGTCGTTTTCCAGTTGCTCGAAGCTTGCGGTTCGGGTCTTGCGCAGCGTTGGATCAAGGTAGGCAGCCGGAAAATAGTAAAGACGCTGATTGGTCGCCCATGCCTGATAGTGATGCATGACGGTGCGCCAGGTGTCGACTTGGTCGGCTGGAATCTGCGCGGTGTGATAACCCGGTTCCATGTTGGCCAGAATACTGTTGATGTACTGCTGAAGACTGGCAATCGCGCAGGCTACCGGGCTGGTCGGCACGTCCTGGCTGACCAGTACATCAAGCAGCCAATAGTGGTAAAGGTCATCGGCCGTTTTGAGGTGCTCTGCGATCTTCAAGGCTTTCAGCGTCACGTCTTGTGGAGCGATCGCCGACAGATAGAGCCCGAGCTGCGCATCACGCAGGCTTTCGTTAAGTTGTTTTTCAATAGCAACAGACATGTTCATTCCTTGAGCATGTATCGGGATTAGTGACTGGCCGCGATGATGGCTTCACCGACCGTTTTCCATTGAGCGGTCGAACTGTTGTTGTCGAGCGCCGCGGCACCCAGCAGGGCGGTCGTGCCAAGCCCGGTGGCTTTACAGGCGCTGTGACAGCGCATGACCCAATCGATGTCCTTTATCGTTTGGGCTCTCCTGAACGGCAGCTGCGAGGTGAGCACGATGACTTCAGCCGCTGTCCAGTTCAGTAACTGGGCCAGACGTTCGTTGACTGCGCTTGTCTCGTGATTGGAGAAATTGGCGAACTCCAGGTAGCTCAGCAGGTTTTCTTCCGGCTGCTGATAAGCGCTCATGAAGTGGTTGAAACGATCGAACAGGTACAAGGTTTTGAGCGACAGCCTCAGTTGTCCGTCCGGCGTGTCCAGCCAGCGGGCAGTGTTCAGAAGTGCGCGCAGTGCCTTGTTACTCAACTGCAACCGGACAGCGGCTTCGGTATGGCGCAGAAGTGGATGCAACGTGCGCGCAAGTTCGTGTGGATTTTTTGAGCCCAGGGCCGCGGTGAGAATTTGATGGACTGAGGTGTTTGCCCATATCACGACGTCTTTTGCACAGTTCATGGGCAGCAGGAATGTTTCCTGTAGAAACGCTTCGATCAGATGCTGCTGGCGATCATGGGCCTGAAGGAGAAGTTTCTTTAATTTCTGCTTGCTCTCATCTTTGAGCTTCCGGTTTTTGCCGGAATCCTTGTCCAGTTCGAATGCTTCGTCATCGATAACCTTGCTCAGTTCATCGGCCAGCTTCTTCGGTACATCGTCTTTGATCGTGGGGGCGAAATCTTGTACCAGGCCTTTGACATCAAGCAGGGGTTTATCCAGCGCCGCCCGCCAATCAACCTTTTCCGGCAGTACCAACGTTGCCAGCTCTTGTGCGGTGACCACGCTCATTCGCGCGTCGGCCATGAATTGGGTGAGGTATTGCTGCAAATCCCCCAACGGATAATCGCCGCCGGTTTGTAATTCAAGAACACGTTGCAGCATCGGTATGTCGTAGGCGGACTCTTTGACCCAGTGGGTTATCCAGTCCAATTGCATCAGGATGTCGAGGAGCTCGTCGCCGGTTGCCATACTCCGGGAGATGCGCTCCCCACCCAGCAAGTTGGCCAGCGTCGAACTTTCGCTGATCGAGAGACCGAACATTCGCGCAATGCGTGCCTGGCGATAAATAGACGACAGCGTGCGCAAATCGCATTTGAGCGAGCCCAGGTATTTCTGCGTATTTTTGACGACCCGCAGTAGCGAGTCCTCTGTCAACGGCAATCCCAAGCTGATGCTCAAGTGTTGGAGGATGGTGTGTGAGACGGGGTCGGAATTATCCGCCCGGAAGACACGCCCATCGAGTTTCAGGGGAGTGTCGAATACTCGGGCCTGATTGAACACCTTGTCGAACAGGGCGATGTTATTGCCGGTCGCACAGGGTGATACCTGATGCAGCAGCGCGGCGAACTCTTCAGCCGTGAGCGAATATTTGCGATTCAGGTAACGATAAACGCCGAGGGCACGGAGGGTATCGCTGTCGAGTTGCATCCGGGCATTACGTGGCCGCTTCCATTCAAATGCGCTGCACAGAAGGCTGTCCAGTTCGGAGAAAGGGATGTTGAGCCAGCGCTGGAGGCGAATCATTCGATGCAGGCGTTCGAGTTGGTCCTCGGTCACATTCGCGATGACCCCGGGGCTTTTCTCTCTGTCCAGCGACATGCTTGTTTCAGTGGTCGCGAGCGGACCGTTTACGTAACGGGCGCCATAGGGCTGGGTATAAGGGGGCGACAACAAGTAATGCACGGAGGTGTTGGGCGCGTGTTTGCCTTGCGCCAGCAATGCCTCCAATTGCTCGGCTTCAAGTTCGGTTCGCTCAAGGAAGGTTGGTATTTTTTTCAGGTCGGAAATGGATGCCGTTCCGTAGATCTTTTTCCAGTAATCGTCTTTTTGCGTGCTCAGTTCTGCGCGGGGGAGTTTGGCGAGCGTCGGGTCTGACACGAGCTTTTGGGCCCATGGCAGTTCTGTCAGCAGCGCTTGCTGTTTCGGGCCCAGCCCGGACATCAGCCTCTGAGCTTGATCGGAGGAGGCGTTCTGCACCATGCCAAACAGGGAGCCGTAGTGTTGCGTGACAGGAAGGTATTCGCTGGCCAGGTAATTCAGTTCCCCGAGCGTCGGTTTGTCCGCGTTCAGACCCAGCAGGCACTGACGATGGAAAAACTCATACGGAAGGGCAAAGGGGTAATACCGTTGCGCTAAAACGTCATAGGTCGATTTGCCTTTGTCATCGGTGGTCTTCAGCGCCTCTTGGATATTCTGGTCCAGGATCCCATTGACGATGCCGAGCATCGGTTGCGCGGTGAAGGTACTTTGCTGGTCAATCGACAAATCAGCGAGATCCGGACGGCGTTTTGCCAGCGTGATCCGGTTGGCTTTTTCGTCTGCTGATGACGAGGCGCTCGATTCCAGTTGCAAGGCAAATCGGTACAGCGCTCTCAGGTAGGCGACCGGTGAATCGATGGCGGCGATCGAATCGTTCCGGCAAGCGTCGTTCCAGTTCTCTTTGAACAGATGGGTGTAGGTGGGACCTTGTTTCTCGACGGCGCGAATGCCCAGGGGATGCCACTGATCCTGCGCCGTTCCATCCGACGTCCGCTGCTCCCGGTAAAGGTGGCTGATCTGGGCGGCGTAACATCTGGCGTCGCTATAGAGCGCTCCGGTGTCGATGCTTTCGGCGTGTGCCTTGAGCGTCTCGTCGTTATTGATCGCGTTCGCTAAACGGTCCTTGAACGCGGCTTCGGTCATCCCGGTGATGTCGAACACCGAGGTTATTTCCGGCGCAGCCTTAAAAAGTTCTGCAAATTCTTTTGATTTGCCGTCGGGAGCGTAGGTCTCGGTCAACGTATCGATCAGGGAACTTTTTTTGTTATCGGCAGGTGTGTTGACTACAGGAATGTCGTCCATGTCGATCAGACTCCAATGAGTGGAGATATCGACATTACGGCTTGGCAGGGGCGGAACGCTGTCAGCACTTCCGTTCAGGGAAGGCTGGAAGCTTCGTCACTGGGCAAAGGAAGAGGAGCCGGAAGGCTGTAGGATCTTGGAGGTGATGGCAATGGAATCCGCCGGTAAACCCCTGACCCGCCAGCAAGGTACTGGAGGGTCAGGATTGCAGCGTTACACCCTGAAGTGACTGACCATCATCTGCAACTGATTGCCCAACCGCGCCAGCTCGACACTGGACGCAGCGGTTTCGTCGCTGGCGGCGGCGGTCTGTTCGGACACGTCGCGCACGTTGATGATGCTGCGGCTGATCTCTTCGGCCACGGCGCTTTGTTGCTCGGCGGCGGCCGCGATCTGCTGGTTCATCGACTGGATGTTGGACACCGTGCGAGTGATGTTTTCCAGTGACACGCCGGCCTTGCGGGTCAGCGCCACACTGCTGTCGGTCAGAACGCGACTGTTGTTCATCACCGCGGACACTTGTTGAGTGCCGTTCTGCAGGCCGGCCACCAGGCCTTCGATTTCCTCGGTGGATTTCTGCGTGCGCTGGGCAAGGCCACGGACTTCGTCGGCAACCACCGCGAAACCACGACCGGCTTCACCGGCACGGGCGGCTTCAATCGCAGCGTTGAGGGCCAGCAGGTTGGTCTGTTCGGCCACGGCCTTGATCACGTCCATGACGCTGCCGATCTTGTCACTTTCCTGTTGCAGCAGGCTCATGGCTTCAGTGGAGCGCACCACTTCGCTGGCCAGACGCTCGATCTGGGCGATGGCTTCGTTGACCACTTTGTCGCCTTCGCGAGCTTCACCGTCAGCGGCGGCTGCGGCCTGGGAGGCTTCTTCGGCGTTGCGCGCGACTTCCTGCACGGTGGCTGTCATTTCGTGCATGGCGGTGGCCACCTGATCGGTCTCGATCTTCTGGCTATTGACCCCGGCGCTGGTTTGTTCGGTCACGGCCGACAGTTCTTCGGCGGCGCTGGCGATCTGGGTGACGCCATCGCGGATGCCGCTGATCAAATCGCGCAGGGTCACGCCCATGCGCGCAATGCCTTGCTGCAACACGCCGAGCTCGTCGCGACGGGTCACTTTGATGTCCTGGGACAGATCGCCACCGGCGATGCGCTCGACCACGGCCAGGGTATCGCGCAACGGACCGGTGATCTGGCGGGTGATGATCACGGCGGCGATGATCCCCACCAGCAACGCCAGCAAGGTGCTGATCAGCTGCAACGTGCGGGCCTGGGCGCTTTCGGCGTCACGGCGGTCGAGCTGGAATTGATACAGCTGATCGCTCAGGGTCACGATGGCGGCGCCCTGATCGGTCATTTCCTTGCGCGCCTGCACCGCATCGGTGTTGGCGGCTTTATAGGCTTGCAAGGCACTGCGGTAGTTGCTCAGCGCGGTTTCCAACTGACGCAGGGCGTCTTGCTGGGTCTCGGCGAAATGCACGTTCAGTGATTTCAGGCTGGCGATGGCCACATCCAGTTGGGAGACGGCTTTCTGCTCGGTCTCGGCATTGGTGCTGGCGGTGTAGCCGCGCACTTCATAGCGGGCAAGAATGAACGCTTCCTTGGCGGCGGTGATGGCCAGGAACTGTTCGAAGCGCTGGTCGCTCAGGGGCATCTGCTGTACGCGGGTGTTGATTGCGTCAATCAGCTTGCTGGCGGTTTCGGCATTGGCGCCCATGGCGTCGCGAGCACTGTTGCCGGTGCGGTAGGCGCTGCGCATTTTGTTCAGCGACGTCTGATAAGCGGCGATGGTCGCGGCCTGCTCTTTAAGCATTTTGACGTTTTCAGGATTTTTGAAGCTGCCCAGCAGCGCAGTTTGCTGAGCCACAAAACTGTCCAGGGTGGTTTGCACATTCTGTGCGGCGGTTTCGTCGCCGTTGGTCAGCATGTATTGCAGGCGAACCACGCGCAGCTTGGTCAGGCCGGCATTGAGCTGGGTGATGTCGCTCATCCAGTTGCTGCGGTCAATCAACCCGCCCAGGCTCGTCCAGCCAGTCAGGGCAAGGACGCAGGTCAGGGCCAGGACCAGGCCGAATCCCAGGCCCAGTTTCAGGTTCACGCTGATGTTGCCGAACCAGCTATTCATCAAATTCCTCCAGGAACGTTGCGCTTTCGATCGTCGGTTGGCTGGAAGATTTTTGTTTTTGGGAGCCAGCAAGGTGTGTAGCAGGTATGTATCGGCAGCAATCCCGGGAGCTGAAAGGATTTTGTCGGATGGATTCTGTAACAAGGTTTTAGTCAGGTCTTAAGCTTTTTTTCACATGGGTTTCACCAGCAGCCGACGCGAGGATCTCTACTCTTGCCGCTTTGAATGATGCTGACGCTTGCCGGCGAGGCGGTTTGATGTGGAATTGAGACTGAGTCTGTTCGGGATAAAACGCTCGATCGATCTGAGCCGTTTGGCCCGTTATCGAAACACCGCGGTCATCGTGGCCTCGCTGCTGCTGGTGATTCCACTGACCATATGGCTGTTGCGGCCCGCTGCCGTGCCGGACCTGGCCCATGGTAATGTGGCGGGTGCCCGGGCATTGCTTTCCGGTTGGGCCAAGGGCGACATGATCGTGTTGGTGCGCCATGTCGAGCGTTGCGATCACTCCAGCGCCGCCTGTCTGATTGGCAATGACGGTATTACGGATCGCTCGCGCAGTGTGGCAGTGGGTGTCGGTGCACAGTTTGAACATCTGGGCCTGGACAAGGCCGATATCTACAACAGTCCGATCATCCGTGCGGTGCAGACCTCCAGTTACATGTTCAACAAGGTCGGTGTCGGTGAGGACTGGTTGATCAACTGCCGGGGCAGCATGTTGCGCGATGCACTGGCGCATAAAGTGGCCGGGCGCAACCTGATTCTGGTGACCCACAGTGAGTGCATGGCGCAACTTGAAAAAGATCTCAAGCTGCCGACGGCTACTTTAGGTTACGGTGCCTCTCTGTTTATCTCCGCTGAAAAACCTCAGGAACCTCGCATGCTTGGTTCCATCGAAGCCTCTGACTGGCATTCGGTGAGCACCGAATAAGCTTCTTCATCTTCCCTCTGGATCTGGACGTACGATGACTTCTTCCCGTTACCGCTTTTACTGGGTGAACTTTGGTATTCCGCTGGCCTGCGCGGTCGCGGTGTTCCTGATGTTTGACATGACTAAAATCGACATCGCGTTCAGCGATCTTTTTTATGATCCGGCTACCCAGGTGTTTCCGTTGGAGCATGTCCGCCTGTTCGAGCTGATCACCCATAAATGGGCGCGCATCATCCCGAACTGGACCGGTGAGGTCGCGATCATCGGCGCCTTGCTGTCGTTTCTCTGGCCGCGATTGAAGGCTGAAAAGCATTCGAAGATCATCGCGTTCCTGGAAAAAATCAAAGTCGCGCCGGTGCTTCGGTTCGCCAGTAAACACCGCCGGGACTTCCTGTACGTGGTGTTCGCGTTTTCCATCAGCACTGGCGTTATCCACTACCTCAAGAGCCACACCAGTGTGTATTGCCCGGTTGAAACCACTCAGTACGCCGGAAAAATCGAGCACAAGGAGTGGTACCAGAATTTTGACCTGCTGAAAGAAGCCGGTGACGGTCGCTGCTGGCCGGGTGGGCATGCCTCCGGCGGCTTCACCATGCTCGCGCTGTACTTCGTGGCTCGGCGCTACCGCTGGCGGTACGCCAAAGCGGTGATGTACGGTTCGTTGTTGCTCGGTTTCGTCTACGGCACCACGCGGGTTCTGCAAGGCTGGCACTACATGTCCCACACCTTCTGGTCCGGGATCTTCGTGTGGCTGGCGTGTTTGCTGACGGCATTGGCGTTTTATGGGCGGGCGCGACTGGAGTTGCCGGTGTTGCAAAAGGCTGCGCTACCCGTCGCCGAGCCGTTTACTGGTTTACAAAGTAATACGCCTGACGTCCCACCTTCATTGTCTTGATCACCTTCAAGGGGACGGCGGGTTCATTTGGGCCAGACATGAGCGCCACGTTGGCCGGTGAGGCGCTCAGAAACTCATGCAGTTGCGCCTCGGTATCCAGGCCTTTGAGTACGCGTCGGGTGTAGAACACGCTGGCGCCGCCCACCCGCTCGTTGGCTTGAAACAACGCGACCTGTTTTCCGCTGGCCTGGAATGCCTGAATCTGCTCGGTCAGCGGCAGGAAGGACAGTTTGCGATCAGCGTGAGGCAATACCCATTGTGCGGCAGCGAGGTAGCTGCCAATCACCACGGCCAGTACGCCAACCCCTATACCGCGACGATGCCGGACAATCAGCCCCGGCAAGGTCGACGCACCGGTGCAGGCTTGAACTCGCTTGAACAGCACACTCGCATATTCCGCGGCAATCACCGCCGCCGCCGGCGTCATCGACATCAGGTACACCGTGCGTTTGCTCGATGCCAGGGTCAGCATGACGAACTGCGCCAGCAGCCACACCGTGAAGAACAACAGGTAACGATTGGCCATCAGGCTTTTGCGAAAGTGCCACAGCCCCAGGTACACCAGAATGTTCCAGGGCGCGAAGGCCTCCGGCAGCTTGGCCAGGTAGTAGTAGAACGGCTCGTAATGGCCGGCCTCGACGAAGGAGCCGCTGAAGCGCCCGACACTATTGGTCAGCAACACTTCCCCCACGGCATGCGTGCCACCGCGCTGGTACAGCACCGCGAGCCAGATCATCAGCGGCACCAATCCCAACAGTGTCAATAAGCCGGGGCGCAGCCAGTCCGAGGGCTTCAGGCGCTTGTCCATCAGGGTTCCGGCCAGCAGATACACGAAGATCACCACCCCCGGCATCGCCAGCCCCAGCACGCCTTTGCTCAAGGTCGCGATGGCGATCCCTGATGTAAACAGCAGGGCATTGCCGACAGTCGAGTGCCGTGTCCCCTGAAAAAACGCCAGTAGCGCCATGCTCACGCCGAAGGCCAGCAATGCGTCTTCGCCGACGCTGCGCGTATTGCTCCAGTAACTGGCCATGGTCGCCAGCAAAATCCCCGCCGTCCAGGCAATAACCTTGGGCCGGTCGAATCGCCGCAACATCGCGTACAGCAACATCACGCTGAACAACCCGGCAAACGCCGACGCCAGCCGCACCGCCCACGGCGTACCGCCGAATGCGCGAATCGCCCCGGCGTCGAGCCACAAGCTCAAGGGCGGTTTTTCAAGAAATGGCTCGCCGAACAAATGCGGGGTCACCCAGTCGTTATCCAGGTGCATCTCCATGGCAATTCCGGCCACCCGGGCCTCCGTGGAACCTTGTAATTGGTGATTGCTTAGGGCGAAGAAAAACAGCAGGGCGGCGAGCAGGAACAATGAAGAGGCGGGACGTGACATGAGTTTCTGGCTAACCGAGCAGGGGACCGGGAACCCCAAGCATACGAGTTGAATGCTTAACGAAACATGAACGGCCATCGAGAGGTGATGGGTGACTTTGGGGCAGCACTGACGGGGGCGATCTGAGTAGCAGCGTCCTTCCACGCGCTGTTATTGTCTGACGTCGCGGAGTTTGTAGTTAAGGATGATGCAATGGAGCTTGCGCTGACGGTTGGCGCTCACACATTGAGATTGAGCGCCCCCGACCCCGAATGGTGTAAAGCGTTGCAGCATGCGCTGAACGCCAGTTTTACAGTCCACTCCGAATTTCTGCCCTGGGCCAAACCCTACACCACCGAGGACGAGGCCCGATCGTTCCTCGCACGGGCAGTCGAGGAATTCAAAAGCGAAACCGGTGAGCGGCGGCTGTTTATCGTCGACGATGCCGCGTACGCGATCATCGGCTGCATTGGCTTGAAGCCCCGGCGCCGTAACCGGTATGTGGTCGGCTACTGGGGCAATACCGAGTATTCGGGCAAAGGCTATATGCGCACGGCACTTGAAGCGTTGATCAAAAGCATGCCCGGTTTCACGTTTTACCTGACCATTGCCTCGGCCAATGTGGCGAGCCAGCGGCTGGCCGAAGCGGCCGGGTTTGGCTTGATCAGGCGGTGTTATCAGAGGCCTTGTTTGCAGCCGCATGAGGCGCAGGATACGTATTTGTATCGGTTGAAATGATGGTGGGAGCAGTCACTGGAACTGACCGCTAACCAAATCGCAGGCAAAAAAAAGCCCGCGGGAGGGCGGGCAAACCGTAGTTTCTTGAATGAGCGAGGGAAATGTACAGGTTGGAGGGAGGCGGTGGGGTGAAGAAAAATTCATGTGGATGGAAGGCTTCAGTCGTTCGTAGTTTCACCAAAGGTTTGAATGAAAAAGAAGCCCTGTCACGGTCCGGGGTTTATATTTTTATTTGATCAAACTTTCCGTGCGCCGGACATTTCCACGGTACGCGGAACGCAGCGCCATCTCCATTCAGATGGGCCTGACTCATGATCGACGGCCACCATCGCACCAGGTTATGCGCTTTGTTCCAATAGGACTCGTTTCCCCAATGTTTGGCCAAACAGAAGACCGGCAGTCCGCACTCGCGGAACGCTCTCTTTTCAATATCACCTTTTGTGAATTTGTCTTGAGAGATGACAGCCCATCCACCTTCTTCTCTCAGTACTGATATCCATGCCACATCAGCGGTGCTTTGCGGAAATTTATCCCTTAAAGACAGCACCGAATGGCCCTCAGCTTTAGTCAGTTCGTTCAAGGCTCGGGCCAACGCAGGGGGAAGATTGTTATCCAATAGGAACTTCAAGCCGCATTCCTTTGCTCAAAACTGACCGCTGCCTCAACTGCAGCAATAGGTATTTCATAGAGGCGGGCTACACGTTTGACGTCTCTGCCTTCAGCTCGGTAGGCGCTAAAAATGGCTGCTGTGTCAATTCCCGTACCTGACAGGACAGGTTTTCCAAAGTTTCGAGAGGGGTCGAGAACGATGGCTTTGCTGCGTTTGACCGGATACCAGCGCTGCGCTGAGCCTGATCCTGTGTAGTCGATACCTTCATAGAGCGAAGGTTTGATGACTTGTTCGAATGCATACTGTCGCTTGATCAAGTCCAGAAGTGCCTCATCCCCTGTTTCACCCATAACCGTGGCGAAGATGCTTCGTCCGTCGGTTTGAAAGCGTTTGCAGGTGAATGGGTACGCTTGGTTAAACAACTCTTTTGCTTGCTGCGAGGCACTACGGATGGCTTGCAGGCTTACGCCGTGTTGGCGAAACGCATGAACGAAACGAATTTCCAGTAAGTCATGAAAACCTAGAACGCACTCGTTCACATCAGACAGCTCTGAGTCCCAAAGCCCCGGATGCTGAACACCGTGGGCGGTGTACCCGAATAACCAGCGGCGTATATCGGTAGCTGGAATCCCGGTGTAAAGCGAAGCTTCTGCCGGGGTGTACAAGCCAATGCCGACAAGGCGGCTAGGCAGCTTAATGTTTTGCATGTTGGCCTCCTTGTCAGCAGGTGATCCGATGGATGGATTCTGGTCGTAAGGGTGAACTCAAGCAACTGGTCGGGGACGAACCGCTGTTTTGTTTGGGCAGAGTAGGTTTGAAGCGTGAGCTACACAATCAGCTTGGAGTCGTCACGGCTTGCAGGAAATTTCTGAAAACCCTGCCCTGTAAGTCGCTTGGGCAAAACGTGGCTAATCTGTCGTCTATTGAGTCGACAGTAAGTTACAGATTATGAAACCTACTGTTGAGTCATCTGACACTGCATTGTCTCGTATAACTAACATTCAGCTTCAATTGTCACGCATACAGAACATCTCTACCCATTCAAAGCCCAAAAAGGCACCTGCGATATTCTCGTCAGGTGCCTTTTTGTGTTGGGGGAGCGGTAAAGACTCCATTCGATCAACGAGCGCGATCACTCAGTGAAGAACGGGAGGCTCGCCCACGGCCACCGACGCGTTTGGATCAAGGTTATCCTTCGCTCGGTTGACCAAAAGCTCGGTCAGCATCGTCAACTGCTGAAGCGCCAGTGCCACACTGCGCTGTGGGCCTTCGAGTCGATTGGCAAAGTCCAGGGTCATGACGTTGAGGGACGCCAGGGTTTCGCTGGCATGAGCGAGCAGGGTGAGCGTGTCGACGTCGGGGCGGACGCTGAAGATGTTCCTGTTCGGGGTGCGCTGGCGGGCGCTGACGGTGTGTTCGGTGGCTTTGGGGCGTTGGGTTGAGTTGAGGGTTTCAGGCTGTGAAGTGGCCGGATTTTTCAGTGGGAGTCGGATGATCTTTTTCATAAGGGCGTTCCATTGGTTTAGGGATCCTTACGTGAGTTCGGCTTGTCAAAACCGTCCGCAGGGTCGCAGCGAAGGGTGAAGACTATCTTCCAGAAATGTTGTTCGCCAGTTCATGGGAGTCGCTACGGGTTGCAGGAAAATTCCCGGGATGACGTGGCTCTGATCTGTCAGAAAAATCCGCGTTCACTGCGTATGGTCCTGAGCAACCGCCGGGCCGGAGACTCCTCCGTCGCAGTCTCGCTCAGTGTTTGTGCCTGTGATGGATATCGGGAAAGTGCGGATGACTGTGTTGGATGGGCGCGTGGTCGTGCAAATGGCTATGAGGTTCAGTGCCGTCCCACTCAAAGGCATGTTCATGTTGATGGTGCGCATCGTGAATATGCGGATGCTCATGCGTTTGCGGATCGTGTTGGTGTTCGTGAGAGTGGCTCTCGGTCAGGTGTATCCAGACGCCAATCCCCATCAGGCCTGCAGCCACCCAAAACACCCACGTCACTGCTTCGCCCAACAACAGGATGGAAATAGCGGCCCCCAGGAACGGTGCAGTCGAGAAGTACGCACCTGTGCGCGCTGTGCCAAGCCCCCGCAAAGCCAAAACGAACAGCACCAGGCTAACGCCGTAGCCCAAAAAGCCGACGAGTAGCGTTGGCCCCAGCAGAGACCATTCAGGGAGATGCATGCCAAGCGCAAACCCTAACGCGCAGTTGACGACCCCGGCGACCAATCCTTTGATGCCAGCGATAAACAATGCATCCGATGCGGAAACCTTCCGGGTAAGGTTGTTATCGATGGCCCAACAAAAACAGGCAATCACCACGGCGACCGGGCCAACCCAACCATGGATCCCTGTGGAAGTTTGAGGCCAACCCAAGAGCACGCCACCGGCCACTATTGCGATCATTCCAATGACGATCCGCCGGTCGGCGTTCTCCTTGAACACCATCCAGGCAAGCAGGGCGGTCAACACCGCCTCAAGGTTCAGCAACAGCGATGCAGTGGTAGCTGACGTGAGGGTAAGGCCGAACATTAGAGCCACCGGCCCCAGCACCCCGCCGAACGCGATAGCGCCAATGAGCCATGGCCATTCGGATATCGATAAGCCGACAGGCTGCCAGCCGCGATCACGGATCAGCCGGGTGACTGTAAGACCCAAGCCACTTCCCAGGTAAAGCAAACCGGCGAGCAAGACGGGGGAAACGTTCAGCCCGAGGACCTTGGCAAGCGGTGTGCTGGCACCAAACAGCGCTGCAGCCCCCAAGGCGTATAAAACGCTTTTGTTCATCATCTGTTCCGTAGCAAAAGGCAATGTTGAGAAACACGATACTCGTCATGCATCGATAGCGCATTGAATCGAATCCACAAAAAAGGCACCTGCGATATTCTCGTCAGATGCCTTTCTGCGTTGGGCGCGCGGCAACGATGTCCTGTGCCGGATTCGTTAAGACGCAGAGACCTGCCTCTGCAACCGCCGCCCAACCACATCCAGCAAATCGCAACCATCGCGCAACGAAGTCACCAACACCCGCGCCAGCTCGCTGTGAACGCCTTCGTTCACAGCGAAACTCTCCAGCAATTGAGTCGCCGTGCGGATGCGGTAAGCCGCCGTTTCATGCAGCACATCCAGCGGCGCTTCGGTGTCGATCAGCAGCGACGCGATAGTGCAGTCGATGCCGGTGATCGGCATGTATCGATCCATGACAAAACCTCCATTCGATCAACGAGCGCGATCACTCAGTGGCAGGCGGGCTCGACCGCCGGCATGGGCGAATCGAGGTTATCCAGCGCTCGATTGATCAACATCTCGGCCAGCACCGCCAATTGCTGCATCGCCAAGGCCACGTTGCGATGCGAGCCTTCGAGCTGGTCGGCCAGGTCGGTGGTCATGACGTTCAGGGAGGCCAGGGTTTCGCTGGCGTGACCGAGCAGGGTGGGTGTGTCGACGTCGGGGAGGATGGTGAACACATGGCTCACGGGATCGGGCTGTTTCGGGTTGCGCAAGCGGGCGCTGACGGCGCGTTGGGTGGCTTTGGAGAGTTGGGTCAGGTCGAGGTCTTCCGATTCTGAAATGGCTGGGTTCTCAAGTGGATTTCGGGTGGTCTTTTTCATAAGGGCGTTCCATTGATTTAGGGGCCCTACGCTATTTCGGCCTGTCAAAACCGTCCGCTGGGTTGCTGCGGTGGGGAAAGACTATCCTCCCGAAGCGTTGTGCACCAGTTCATGGAAGTCGCTACGGATTGCGGGAAATTTCCTAGGACGGTGAGTGGGAGTCTGTCAGGCAGAAGTCCTCAGCGCTTCGCATAACCGGTCAGCCAGGATCAGGCTGTCATCGTCCGGTGCTGGGTGCCAACCGAGTTGTTCCTGGAAAGGAATTTTGGTTTCGTCGTGGTGTTCGACGGTGGCGACCCTGGGCAGGGTGCCGATGAGTGTCTGGATGCCGTCGATGAGCCATAGGGGCCGGGCAAAGCTGGGCTGCATGTCGATAATCAGCGATGATCAGGGGGGGCTTGGCGCATGGCATCTCCGAGGGTAGTCGTGGCAATGGTTGCATTTTTGGTCGCGGATGATTTGTCGTGGCTTGGTGGCCGAAAATTTACCAAACCCCAGATGCAACAAAGCCCGCACTTGGCGGGCTTTGTTAGCTTCGATTGGTGGGCCGGGGTAATCTGAACTGATCGTGTATCTATCTGATTCGAATAATAAATTGGGTAAGATTTTTTTTGATGGAATACCTTATGGAATACCGCTGAATGCACAGCGGTTGTGTAACTAACAATGACTGCGATGACATGCTCGCAAGAGGGGGCACCTTGTCCAAGGTACGTCGCCCAGAAGGATCCATTGTAGGCAGCAACCGATCCGTATCTGACGTTTGCCAAAGGTAGAAAACGGCCAAAAGCGGACAGTCTCACTGGGACTGGGCTGGCGAGCTGAAAGCATGTCCCGGCGAGCGTGCTTGAATGCCTTGCTATGTATTCCTGCGCCGAGTAAGCGGGAAGACAAATGGCTTTTCTTGAGTTAAATTTATTTCGTTTAGCTTGTATTTAAACCTAATATCACTACAACTAAATCGTCGAATTAGATTTTTCACTTCAATGTCACTTAGCTCGTAATTCCAAGGCTGAATTATAGAGCCACCCCTAACTTTATCGAAACCATACTTTTGCCCCAGGGCTACGGTGATAGTATTTTCAATCTCTGTAACCCAGAAACAATCGCCAATTGATCTAAAAGCCGCATGTAAATGAGTTGCTTTTCTCTTTCCCGTCAGGCCGCTCTCCGTATATTTGACAGCGCCCTTTTTCTTTAATGTAGAGTAAGGGCTTTTCTTACCATGGCTTCGCAGCCTTGATCTCAACCCCTTAGCTGTGCCCACGTACCATGAGTTCAGTTCAAGCTTCAAAATATAGATATACCAATTTCTAATTTCTTCACTCATTTTCCGGAATCAAATTGTGCATAACGATTAAGCTAATTCGTCTGAGACACTACTCGATTCGCACTGAGCGTGTCTATTGCAAGTTGGTTACGCCGCACGGCAGGAATAGGTCTGTAGAGGTCGAAGCGTCTCATGCAGGTGTCTATCGGAGCGAGGGGAGCCCCAAAACGTCCGCTCTTGGCCGTTTTCAGCCCTTCGTGACAGGCAGAAAACGGCCAGAAGCAGTCATTCGAAGAAAGCGGGGCGATTCAAGCTACAGCAAAGCTATTGAATCATTTATCCATGAATAATCCATTCGTTCATGCATATTGCTTAACAAGCTCGCCTGCAACCTTCTTGATATTATCGCTCATCAAATCCTGAACGATCGTCATAAGTGCAAGTTGCTCATGAGAGGTTTTTGCCTCCTGAAGCTCGTGTCCCAAGCGGATGAGAACAGCAGGTACATTACTTTCAACGCATCCATAGCCTGCAAATTTATAGACAAACCGCAACAATCCGCAGATTTCAATCATTTCTCTGCCTTCGTCAGTAATGGGAAGATAGAGCATGGCTTCCTTAACGACCCTTACATGATGAGAATAGTTATGATAGTGCGGGTGACAGAACGTATAGTCGCTAGCTGAGCTGGGGTATGTCTTACGTTCCTTATTTTTAAGTACGCCTTTTCTGCCCTTGATCGTATTACAGTCTTTACAGCAGACACACAAATTTCTAGGCTCAAACATAAAAGCCGGGTACTCATCTTTATTTATGATGTGTTCAGTATCCCACATGCCATTATGCTTAACCTCCATCCGCTGTCTACAATACGCACACCTATAGTCTTGCACACGCAAATAGTGGTCTTTAATTTCTTTCTTTACTAAAACTAACGCCTTTTCATCACCATCCCAATAATTTCCTCTTTTTTCGGGCGAATATAAGAATGCGTCAACAAATTTAGCCGAAGGTTCAGTGTACCTGACCTCGGGGAACGCATAATATGCTTCGTCAGCCATCGGAGCGTACCTCCGAGGTCGCAGCTACAACCAAAGAGTATAGCTGGCGAACTGGATCGGATTTTTCAAGTGAATTTTCTAGATCACGAATTCTGGATATAATTTCGTAATCATCGTTAGAAAGCTCGACCCCCTCAGATAGCTTGCTGAGCAACTTCAGAAGCTCTCGCATTAAATATTCGTTTTTGAATCCTGGAGCAGAAAAAATATTAGCTAGCTGATAATCCGCAGATCGTCGATTAGAGTTCGCCGCATCTAGAAGTACTGACTTCTGCATATCTAGAATGTAACAATTTTCACTCTCTAGCCTTGAAACAATCTGAGGTGAATGAGTGGCTATAATAAAATGACAGGACTTAAATCCCCTAAAAGTATTCATAAGGAGATCAATGTACCGCTCTTGCCATTCTGGATGGAGACAAATCTCTGGCTCATCTATGCAAATCAATGCACCGTCTTTTATCTGAGAAGCTATTCCCAGCATAGCTAAAACTATACACTGCTCGCCCGAACTTGCATCGCTAATCTTAAAAGGTTTGGCGTGGCCTTTTTTGTGAAGCTCTAAGCTGCGAAGCTTAAGTAAGCCGGCCTCCATCATGGGGATAAATCTATCATTTACGGGAGAACCAGTTACATCATTAAAGACACCTCTATTTGTGATCATTACCTCTAGCTTTTTATCTTTAAAATTTGTTCTATGCTCATGCAGATAATACTTAACAGAATCGACAAGCCTATATTTTTCCTCGTCTGCCTGTTCATCCATTCGCATCATTAGCCGACGAAACTCAGACCCTGCTCGGCGCTCACCAATCAAGAACTCATTTATAACTTCAACCGGATTTTCGCTCTCTGAAATTTGAGATAAAACCGGGACAGTAATATCGCAAGTAAAGCTCGCCTTGATTGCAGGATTGAACCCCAAGTAGCTTAAAACGCCTAGAACAGTTTTTATTCTTCCAGCATCGCCAGCTAACGCCCGAATCAACCCTGCAATAATTCGAACCATAAAAGACATGCTTAGATTTCCACTATACAGCCCTCTTAATCCCAAGTAATGATAGTAACCTAGGCTAGACTCAACAAGTCGATAATCGGCATTTTTAATTAAAGGATTGCTAACTGGAAATCTATCAAATGGACTTGTAGATAACGCAATAACGGCAGTTGGTAGATCAAACGCATCCTTCTGTTCAGGATCGATGGCGCCATTCCGACTCGAAATACATTTTGTGACGATGTGATTCAACAGTCGGCTTTTACCTGAACCATTCTTACCTACAATAGTAGTAAATATGTTTTGATCTAGTTTGTTTTGCGAAGAGTAAAATTTTAATTTTTTCCCATTGAAATTAATTGAATCTATCACAAGGCTCCCACTTATAGGTTTTTGAATTTTATCTTCGTTTAGTCTATCTGACGGCTGTCCTAATGCCAGTCTTTCTCGCCGAAGGTTATCAGTATCGAACATTTGATTAACTTTAAAACTATATCAAGCCCCTCACGCACGCAGGTGATAAGTAAAAAAAATGATGGGAGTCGCCCCCAGTTTGGCGACAGTAAGTGACCGCTTTTGGCCCAGAGTGTGTAAAAACGCTCATGGCCTCATCGTCTTGGATCATCGACGTTATTGGCGGAACGATCACAAGGCAAATGCTGCGTGTCGTATCAGTCGTGACCTGGAACACATCAACGTCGCTTTTACAGTCTCTGGGATGGGCCAAAATCAGCCTTTTTTAGGCCAGCAACGCCTTCATTAAACCGTTGGCACCGATGATTTTCATGACCCGTTTCAGGTTGTAGGCGAGCACATTCAAGCTCATCTCCGCACTCACCCCGGCCAGCTTCCGCGTCAGGAAGTGCGTTGCACCCATCCACTGTTTGAGCGTCCCGAAGGGATGCTCAACCGTCCGTTTTCGGACTCGCATCATCTCCGGGGCTTTGCTCAGCCGAAGCTGCATTGCCTCCAATACGGCTTCATGTTCCCAGCGGCGAATTCGTCGTTGCGTGCTCGGTGTGCACTGCGGCTTCATGGCGCAGCCTTGGCAATTCGAACTCCAGTAACGGTGAAACTTCAGGCCTTTTTCAACGCTGGAAAAACGCCAAATCAATACCTCTCCAGCCGGACAAATGTATTCATTTTTTGAAGCGTCGTAGATGAAGACATCATTGTTGAAACGCCCATCGGCTTTGGCTGCTGAGGTCATCGGCTTGGGCACATAGGCGGTGATATTTGCATCGTGACAAGCCAGGATTTGTTCACTTTTGAAGTAACCTCGATCAGCCACTACCGACAGCGTTTCTGACGCCATCGCCTCGCGGGCTTGCTTGGCCATCGAGCTGAGTTGATCGCGGTCGGAACCGACGTTGGTCACCTCGTGCGCAACGATCAGATGGTGCTGCGTATCGACCGCTGTCTGCACGTTGTAGCCGACGATTCCGGTGCCGCGCGTCATCATGGAGCGAGCGTCTGGATCGGTCAGTGAGACCTGTTTATCCGGCGACTCGTTGAGCTGAATTTCAATCGCTTGAAGCTCCTTCATTTGCGCCTTCAGCTTGGCGATTTTCTCTTCCAGCCGCACGACACTGGGCTCGGAAGCTGTGGGTTCTTGCTGATCGGCAGCATCGAGTACCGTCAGGTAACGGTTGATGCTCGATTCAATTTCTTCCATCCGCCGCTTTAGTTTGGCGCTGGTGAAATTGCGGTCACGGTTGTTGACTGCCTTGAATTTGCTGCCGTCGATGGCCACCAGATTTTCTCCGAACAATCCCAACCGCTGACACAGCACAACGAACTGGCGACAGACGCCTCGGATGGCCTTGCTGTTGTCTTTTCGGAAGTTGGCGATGGTCTTGAAGTCCGGCATCAAACGCCCGATCAACCACATCAGTTCAACGTTGCGTTGAGCTTCTCGCTCCAGCCGTCGGCTCGACTGAATGCGGTTGAGATAGCCGTAGATGTAGATCTTCAGCAGGATCGAAGGGTGGTAAGCAGGCCGGCCTGTGCCAGCAGGAATAGCACCGTCAAAACCCAGATTGACCAGGTCGAGTTCATCGACGAAGACGTCGACTATGCGCACCGGATTGGAATCGTTGACATAGTCGTCGAGGCTTTCGGGAAGTAAGGTGCTTTGCCCTCGATGTTCACCTTGGATGAAGCGCTTCATGGGCGATCCCTGCGATGAAATCCTCAGAAATCATAGCAGGACTAACGGCGGCGTTATGTTCAGACATTGATGCGTTTTTCGACCGCCTGTAGTTGCCTTACCGGGTCCCAACCACTCGGCGACGCTTGAGCTTTGCTCCACCAAAGCATTCCTTTAGAGATCCATAACCTGCGCAAATCAGCATGAGCAGACGTCGCGTCATCATAGCCAAACTGCGTGCCGCAGGACGGGCACATGCCAAACGAAGAGCAACCAACGTCGTCGTATGGAGGCTCTTCAAGCCCCGCGTATCCACAAACCGGACAAAGATATGAAACGTTGCCTGCAATCATCCAGCCCCCAGATTTCTAGCCTCTAGCCCAGTTTGTCGGCGTGCCTGCTGATCTCTGGAGTTTTATACTGAGCAACTGATGTCTGACCTGACCTAGGCTGAGTAGGGCAAAACATTCCGGAGTGGAAACGGCTAACAAGGGTTTTGACACACTCTGGGCCATAAGCGGTCAGTCATGACCGACCGCTATCGACCTAAAGCTGCCCTTCTATCGGGTAGGAGCGGACTGCCGGACTTTGGTGGTCTTAAGTGCAATCTAGATATGTTGTCATAGCCAGATGAGCGTTGATGAAGCAAAAATATGCCCTAAAAGTACCTGTGGAACCCCCACAAGGATGAGTGATTGACATGACGATTGTGCATGCCGAGCAGAGAGAGAGCTCAGTTAGTTACTGATCTGGAGGCGGCAACCGGGTTCAAAGATACGCTTGCAATGGCATAGTGATGTCGGCGATTCTTATTTGAAAGTGAAGCAGCCGAAATGTGCATGAGCGCTCAGCGAAATTCATAGCACAGACGCCGCACCGGCTAAGCAGACATCAGCTTGGAAGCTATAAATGAAACTGTCGTTCGTAGTGGGACCCAACGGAGTCGGAAAGAGCCAGCACCTTATCGAGCTAGCGCGCGCGAGTCAGGAAAGGCATGCGATTTTTATATGTAATACCGTCCATGATCGCTCGTATGTGCTGAAAAATACCAAGCGGTTTTCGATCAGAAATTCGGCCTCCCGCCCTGCCAATGTCATAAAGTCTGTTGTAAAGAAAGTGCTGAAAGAAGGCAGTCATAGGCTCAATCAAATCGACCGCGTCCTCAGTTATTGCGGTTATCAATCGTATATTACAATCACAGTGAAAACTGGCGAGTTGGACCGCCGTGCGGAGGGGCACGCCGACATCGCATTTATTCAGCACATGCTCGGTTTGATGGAACGATCTTTTGAAGGAAATAACCGAAAGGAGTTTCATGTAAATTTTAATGGTGATTACGACACCAATACTGTCGTTTTCTTAGAGTCGCTGTTCACAAATAGCAAAACCTATAAGCATCTCGGATTGATCAGGGCGATCGATATCGATCTGTATCGGAAAGATGGTTCGAGAGTTCCGCTCGCGCACGCAAGCTCTGGCGAACTCAGCCTGATTACTTCCATGTTGTTTATTCTTTCAGAAATGGAAGGTTCAAATCTATTGCTGATTGACGAGCCAGAAAATAGTTTGCACCCCAAGTGGCAACGTGAGTACATCAGAACCCTCTACAGCCTGCTTTCCTATCACGAGATTGAAATAGTAGTTGCGACACACTCGCCGCTCATTGTGGCAGGTGCGCGAATGGAAATGGATGTGAATGCAAGCATCTATCATCCTTCAAATGGTCTTTTAGACAAATCATACTCCAAGAATATCGAAAGCTTGCTGTGGGAGCAATTCGATACAATTTCCCCCTCTAGTCGATTTCTCAGTGACAGGCTGTCTATAGAGTTGGATAGGCTTTCGAGAAAGGAAATCACTGAAAAGAGTGCCCAGGATTTTATCGACAGTGCAATGAGCGCTTCTTTCGATGATACGCAAAACGACCTGTTTCTTGCGGCCAAGAAACTAGCTGCCAGCATTGCGAGAGGATAGTACGTGTACAAGGATCCTCTACTTCCGGCTTTATCTGGATTCATCATCAGTGCTGAAGAACAGGCAGCAGTTGATTTCGCGCTGACCCTCGACGATTCATGGAAGCTTGAACAAAAGGCGATGGAGCCGGTTCGTGGTATTTTAAAGTCTCTAAAGGATCGTATAAGAGCCTTTCATCTCCTAAGGCAAGCCGGGCTCTGCTGCTATTGCAGAGACCCACTGCCCAACGATAGTGGTATTTTGGTAGATAGGGAGCATATTATTCCCAAGAGCCACTTAAAAAGTTTGACTTATGTGATAACCAATCTCTCGGTTGCATGCAAAAGGTGCAATATGGAGATCAAAAAAAATAAGCTTGCGATACTGGAGGATCCTGTATCTATCGAAGCTAATCACTTGAACGAGAGCGCTTATCGCATCATTCATCCGAATTTTGAAGATTTTGAGCAGTTTATAGTCAGGAAGCAAGAGCAGGAAGGGAAAGCTGTATTAGTGAAGTTCATAACCAAACTCGATTGTGATAAAACGAGCTTCACACTGAATTTTTTCAAGCTTAGAGACCTCGAGCGAAATACATTCGACGCTGCCCAAGGGATCCCTGTACCCACAGCAGAGCAAAGTCTGGTCGCTCATGCATTGGAGGCGGAAGTAAACAACCAATCTGCGTTGGCACAACATATAGTGCAGATGCTTGGTGAGGGGCCTGAGGAGGGAGGAAGGGGTTCAGACATGGTTGAGTATAATCTAGTGGGAGGGAAGAGAAATGTGCGAGAAACGCATCGGCTGACCACCGGCTACCTGATATCCCGCGGTCAAAAAAAACATACCCCGAAAGATCCCCTAGCTCCCCTTGATGCGCCGCTATTGAGGCTTCCTGCTCCCAAAAATTGATCAACTGCGGAAGAGAGTCAAATTGATTTTTTTTCAATAAAATCGCCATAGACGGAAAACGGTCATCCGCTCTGCATCCTATAACCGCTCTATAATTCTCTATAAACCGTTTCCCAGCCAGAGCTAATGGCGCTTTCGCAGTTACGAAAGCGTTTACACACTCTGGTTACCTTTCCTGACAGGCTGCTATCGGCCAAAAGCGGACGATTAATAAAAACCTGCCAAAGGTGTTTTGGTACGAAGGCGGGATTATGAAGGAGCCAAACTGCCGTCGATCATGGATTCTTGAACCACGCTGATGTCATCTGATCCCTTAGCGCAAAACTGAACGTCCCGAGTGAATGCGCTTCCAAGATGGCCAATCCTAAAAACGTCGCCGATAGCTAACCCCTGAGTCAGCTGATTCTCACTGAGTTCATAAAACTCACTCAAGCAAATCCAGGTATTCTTCGGAAAGCAGGTGGACTTAGCAGGAAAAAAGAAAGCAGCGAATCTATTGGCACTCTGGCAGCCGAAATCATTCCGATAGTGGTGCCCTTGAGATGTAGTTTTGGCCACCAGGACTATCCCATTTTTCAAGTTGCCCAAAACAACCAAATACTTGTCTTTGGTTGTGCCATCAGCAAATAGAAATTCTTTATGGAGATAGATTGTTCCTGGGGTCACGTTATTTCCTTAGCGTGGCGACCAATTCTGCTCGATCGGCGGCAAGGCTCATAACGGCACCCTCCTCCTGCCTACGCACAGCCATACGGTACGGGATGCTCTCTTGCTTTCGCCCCTCGACTTCGTAGATCTGATGCCATGGCAGATTTTCGAGGTGAGTTTCCTCCACCATTTGCTCTGCATCAGAGTTTTTAAACTGATCTGCCAAACTGTGCATGATACGAAGCTCGCGCTTTGAAAAATGCGATGAGTCGAATTCGCTTAACGCCTCGACTCTAAGCATTTGCCCTTTGGCTGTAGAGAAGAATTCGAACGAGCAATTTCCATCCCAATCTTGCTCAGGACGCTTCAGTTCCTCGAAGAGGTCGGTGGGAACAGGCCCCATTGGCCATGCGAAATACTCCAGCCCAGTGACTGGTCGGCCGGTATCTTTAAAATGCGTAAAGTCCAAGAAATACAAGAGCTTAAAAAGCTTTGTCTTACCCAGCTTTCGCGTATTTTGCGCAAAAAACTTGACCGCTTCGATCAGCTTTTCGCGTTCATGGTTGATTAACATAGGTAGAGGATAGCTCAATGCGCGATCTGGACTCTATAGCATTGGATCGTCGGTGTTCAACAGGCCTTCATCTGGGCTGCGCAGGCAGCAACGACGGAGGTGGTACAAGCCGTAAAGGTTCACAGGTCGGCAAAGGGGGTGTAGCAGCAATTTTAAATGGCAAACACCTAAGATTAGCAGTCAATTCAGAAACTACTCACAACAAATGACATTCCACATTTTCTTGACTTGAAGCAATTGAAAAACGTCGACGATCTGTCCCATGATGCCATTTAGATATCAATCCGATATCATTTCAGGGAAAGATCAAGATGAGGCTTCATAGATTAGAAATTAGTGGTTTTAAACGCATCCACTCCGCGACTGTTGAATTCGGCGAAGCGACGTTCTTAATCGGTGCGAATAATGCCGGCAAGAGTTCCGTATTGCAGGCAGTAGAGTGGCTGCTTTCGGCTAGAACCGTAATGGATCAGTGTTTTTATTGCTCAGAAGCTGATCCTGAAACGGGGGAAAACAAGATTTCTTGCAAGACCGTCACATTGGAAGCTGAGTTTCGTGATGTTCCTGACCAATCGAGCGAGTGGAGAGGGTTTAAAGGAAGAGTCTTTAATTATGACCCTGGAGAGTCGGGAGAGACAGGAAAGAGCATTTTTTACAGAAAAACCTACAGCCTTGGGGAAAGTGCAATTACTGAATTGAAATCTTTTGCTCGCACTCTTCACCCCGATTTTTCCGCAATTAACAAACCGTTGGACTTATTGGAAAGGGGTATTGATCCCGGCGTTGTGCAAGAGCTATTCAAAGACATGGATAAAAAAATAAGTGCTGCTGACCGCGCTAAGCTGGAGCTAATTGACGAGATCTGGGATGTTTCAGAGGATGAAGTTTGGGACAAAAACCCAGGCGGAATTAGTAGCGTGGTACTATCAAAACTGCCAAATTTTTTATTGATACCTGCGGAATCTTCAGCCCACGAATTCGACAAGGCTGGCGTCCTCCATAAAACTCTTAATGAGCTTTTCAAGGATGTCAGAGAAACATCCGAACACTTCAAAACTGCTCAACATAGTCTGAATCTGCTAGCGAAAGAGCTAGATCCTTCCGACGCGGCGTCGGAGTTTGGGAAGATGATGCTAGAACTAAATAAAGTTTTGAGCGGTGTCTTTCCTGAATCCAGAATCTTCGCTTCTGCAGATCTTTCAGGGCCAGAATCCTTGAATCCGGTGTTCGCAATTGAGATGTCGAGCAACATCCGTACTAGTATCGCTAATCAAGGAACTGGAATGGTGCGCGCTGCGGTTTTTGGACTTCTGCGGTTCCGTCAGCAATGGCTAAAAAAAAGGGGTGGCAACGATGATCGCGGACTCATAATAGGGTTTGAAGAGCCTGAAATATTTCTTCATCCCAGCGCAGCAAATCAAATGCGTGATTTGATTTACGAGCTTTCAGGCGGTACGTCTCAAATAGTAGCTACTACTCACTCCCCATATTTAATAGATCTATCTAGAAAACCCAAACAGGTTTTAAATCGCTTCCATTATGAACTGGGGCACTCAACAATACACGCATTCTCCGTTTCTGAGAAATTTCGAGAACTTCAGGCAGACGACAAGGATCAAGTGAAAATGCTGATAAAGCTTGACGATCACGTGTCTCGAATTTTCTTTACTCGCAAGGTTGTCGTTGTAGAAGGTGATACTGAAGAGGTTTTGATAAAAGAAGCTATCCGTCGAATGAGTCCGGAGCTTCGAGCGAAAGTTTTATCTGGAAGCGAAATAGTTAAAGCCAGAGGCAAGGCTGCGATCATAGGATTAGTAAAGTATCTTAATGCCCTGAACGTTAATTATTATGTGATTCATGATAGAGACCAAGGTACCGCTGGCGCTGAAGTATTCAACCAGCCAATTGCGGACGCCGTTGGAGACAATAAAAAAATCACTATGCTACATGAGTGCGTAGAGGACTTGATAGGCTACCCCGCCCCCAGCTCGGAAAAACCGTTTAAAGCTTATCGGGAGACTTTAACTTGGAATGAAAGTTGGGAGGGCGTTCCGCAATCGTTACGAGACGTAATGGTGAAAGCATTCAGCCCTTATATTTAGCTTATTTGTTATCAGTTGCAATAATTAGAGATTCCCCATCTGATTAGGAAATCCGATACAGGAAGCGGTGGGTAAATTTTGTATGCGATCCAGCACCATTTTCTGAGTACTCTCTGCTCCAGTTTGGTGCTGGCTCGGTTTAGCCGTGTGGTACTCGACGCCATGGTGAGATCCGTGTGCAGTCGGTATATACCCAGCAACGGTCTTAAAAATCGCGTGGCAGGATGTTCCGATTTTGGGGTTGTAAATGCGGAGCTTGGCAGCGCAAAGTAAAGGTTGCCAATTCACTTGAGAAACCTGATGCATGGCCAAGCTATTGGATCATGATTCGCTATTACGGTTTGCTCCTAAAGAGATCTTTCACCATTTGGATGCATTTGATCAGGAGCTAGCTGCGCATCAATCGGACTTCCGCGCATTTCTAGCTAATCCATTTGCTACCTTCCGCGGAGGCAAGATCTTTCCAATCATTCATCTTGCCGGAATGTGCTGGGATCAGAAGTGGACATTTATGCGTCTACCCGCTCCTCTTATTAGAGAAGGCCATCGTATGGTCAATTCAGAAGGGCCAACAGAGGAAATGGCGTTCCAGCCGATGCTTAGATTGGAGATTATTACCGACAGAAAGCTCGCCTTCGCCTGTAATCCATCTCTCCGCCGCGAACTCGCGTCGATTTATCATCTTCAAGGCCCAACTGCAGTTTTAGAGGCTATGGATGCCCATCGTCGCAGCGTCGAAGCGCGGATTGGAAGCGAACGAACATCACCAACCATGATTTTAACCATGCCTCTAGGGTTAGCGCTTAGGTCGACGGCTAAACATAATCTTTGTCGTCGGTATATTTTGTATCAGCATATCTTCGGTCACGGTGGAGCCTATCCAGATGATGGCTACTTCTATATCGGAATCACAGCTAGAGACTGGCAAAGGCGCTGGGCAGAACACAGTGCCGCAATCAAACGCGGTTCTAGACTCAAGTTCCATCGTGTTTTCCGGGAAGAGGAGGCTAAGAATAGACTGACCTTTGTTCACCACAAAGTGATGGCCGTTACAGACAGCCTCGAACAAGTACAGCAGCTGGAGGAAGCATTTGTTGCGGGCCATTGGAGTGATGAACGCCTGCTCAACATGATACCCGGTGGGAAGGCAGGACTCGCCTATCTTCACAAACACCGTATGCTTTCCCGGAATGTCGATCTCCAACCAGACGACATTGAAACAGCTCAAGAGAATTGGTTACGTAGTAGCCCACGCAACGGTATGCCTGCGCCGTGGATCGCAGAACTTTGGAAAGATCCTAAATACGCCCTTGCAGTCATTTGTGGGGGTTCGAATCGACTCAGTGTCGATCAGGTCTTAGCGATTCGCGCTATGGGCCAGGCGGGGGCTACTGCGGAGGCGATTGGACCAAGGGTTGGAGTTACAAACCTAGATCAAATCAAGAGGGTACTAGATGGTAGAACTTACAGTCGAGTTCCCAAAAATAACTGCTAGAAATAGATTCGCCCTCAGCAAACCGTGCCCAAGGCAGCAGCTTCGATAAGCTGAATAACTTCTTGACGAGCATCCGCTTATGGCGGATAGCCGCCCTTGGCCGAAGGTCTGTACCTGGTCTAACGCCAGCACCTAGAAATATGGCCTTCGCAATCCAGTGACTGGTACCCAAGAAAAAACCACCCGTCCTAGAACAGGTGGCTCCTGGTACCAACGGAAAAGGTGATCTCGTTAACGAATAAACGCGACCGCGGCGAAGAGAATCGCCACCGTGAGGAAAAGCATCACGCCAACATTTACAGTAAGACTCACCTCAAGCTGAGATAACGCTGCCCGAAATTGTGCCATGTCGGAATCGGATTTAATTGCAGGAGATGGATGCAGAGCAGTCTCCATGGCTTGGATTACTGATTCGATTTTTGGCTCAGGCACGTTAATCGATTTCAGTGCTTCATACATTGCCAGTCGAATTTTCATTAAGGCCTCCAAAAACAAAGAAAGGCCTACCCCAGGACGGGGAAAGGCCCGTCGTGGGTGGGGTGGGAATAGCGTGCTTCCATCGACACTCAAGTCGACTGTCCGCGCTGCCGGAAGCGATACGGTCATTGGCAGGATCCTGCGGAAAACCGCAGTGCCGTCTTGATGATCCTGACGGCTGGTATGCACTTGTAAAATTGCATCCACGGACGTTTTGCTGTCAATCCACAAACCGGCTATCGAGTGTTACCTGATGTTAGGTAAGAGCACTGGACATTCATGAGTTACAGGCGTTGTGTACGCGTCCCTAGGCGGGACACGGCTGCCACCCTTTGCCTTCCATCACCTGTGCAGCCAAGTCTCCAGCGACTCTCGGACCGGCCAGGATTTTGCGCATGTTGGCAATGTGTGGTCGGCCAATTTCGCGCCATGCCGAGCGCGCTGGTGGCTTCTTGCGGACTTCTGTGTAAATGCGAAGTGCGGGCTGAATCGCGACTGGCTCGCCAGCCGGGTGCTGTTTTTTGCGGCCAGCCCACAAGCGAAACTCGCCGATCAACACACGCTTCACCAGGGCGAAGAAATAGGCGACGACATTGCGTACCGTGCCGCTTTGGCTACGTGCCTGTAGTAGTTCGTCCAGCACGTCCTGGCGATGGTGTGACGGCAACCGTTTCAAGGCCGCCAGCACGTCTCTCTGCTGATCTGCTTTGGCACTGGCCAGGCATGGCGGCAATGCCTGGGGCGCTGATGGTGAATCGCTTTCCTCACGCGTATGCGCGCGGTACGTACGTTCTTTTTTATACAAATACGGCTTATACGTACGGTCTTGCTCTTGAGGTATCTGGCGGGTCTGTTTGGTCTGCTGCGTAACGGTCGATCTGTTTGTGGAAGTACTAGATGTGGATGTTCGATTGACCCTTGGACGCTTTCGCGATGGCGCTGAGGGCGGTGGTTCATCGTCTTTGTTCCGTTGCTCCCGGATGGCAATGGGGAGATGTTCAGGCGTGTTCTCAGAGGTCGCCAGAATGTACTCGGCAAGATGCTTGATCTGTTTGTTCTCGTGGCCGATGCAGGTAGCCATAAGCTCCTCCATGCTGTCGTCGAGAGCACAAGCTTCGTGGAAGCTTAGAGCGCGCTCATTGACCCGATACAACACGCTTTGAACATTGCCAGTCAGGAGATCGCAATGCTGCCCCACAAAGCTGATCCATCCTGTAAGTCGCAGCACCGCTAAAGCGCGCCAAGCCGTTGCAGCGCCGGCGCGCTGTCCACAGGGAGTACAGGTGAGGTAACGGCGCAGTTGTCCCATGTTCACTAGCGGACTGAGGCCATCTGCGGTGCGAAGCATGCGCAAGACCTGCCAACCATTGCGTTCCAAGGGGGTGAGGCGCACGTCGAGCATTAGCGCAGTCAAGGTGGTGCACAGAGCATCTTGGTCTTGCGAGTTCTGGTGAGTGCGTTGGTCTGCCATGAGATGACTCCGAGGTATGGACCACGACGGCCCGTTCCCCTACATCTCATCGCGGATCACCCTGCGTGTAAGTCGACAATGCGATTTGCATCACCACCGTATTGTTCGGGGGCTGACAGTTCGATTGTGAAAAGCTGTTCCGTATCAGCCGATGGCACTCCTTCATCAGCGTATGGCAACCACTTTCCGATCGCTGCTTTCGATGGTTGCTGATACCGAGAGATTGCCGGTAGCTGCTCCCTGGATGTGTTCACTCCACCACTTCATCATCGGCCGTCTGCGCTCAATGTAGTCCGCTCGGTTATAGGCGCTACGAACCTCGTCCTTATCAACGTGGGCAAGCGCAACTTCGATTAGCTCAGGGTCCCATCCCTTTTCATTGAGGATAGTGCTCGCCATTGAGCGCATTCCATGACTGACCAGGCGCCCTTCGAAGCCCATCCGTTTCAGCGCCATGTTGGCGGTCTGGCTGTTGCAATGGGTGCGCGGATTGCGGTCGGCGGGAAACACGTACTCCCTGTGTCCGCTATAGGGCTTGATGGTCTCCAGGAGCGCCAAAGCGTGTTCCGTGAGCGGGATGATGTGTGTGCGACGTTTCTTCATTCGCTCAGGTGGAATCGTCCAGATCTTCTTCTTGAGGTCGATGTCAGCCCATCGGGTGGTTGCAGCTTCTGCTGGCCGAGTCATCGTGTGGAGCTGCCACTCGATGAGGCATCGGGTGGTTCTTTTGATGCTGGCGTTGGCAATCGCCACCATGAGTTCATTGAGCTCATCGGGCGGCAATGCCGCCATGTTTTTCTTCTTTGGTTTTTTGAAGACCGATCGTATGCCGCTCAGGGGGTTGGCATGAATGAGTCCGTAGTTCACCCCGTAAGTCATGATTTCGTTGAGGCGTTGGGTCAGGCGCTTGACCGTTTCCAAGCTGCCTTTGGTCTCAAGTGGTTTAAGCAATTTGATGACCTGAGGAGCGCTGATTTCAGAAATTGGGGTCGCGTGTAGATCCGGGAAGACGTGAAGCGTGAGCGATCGCCAAATATCTTCAGCGTAGGCGGTTGTCACTGAATCTTTCTTCAGTTCAAACCATGCCGTCGCCACGTTTTGAAAGGTGTGCTCTGTCGCAGCTTTTTTCGCTTGGCGATCTGCATCGCGTTGCTCTTTCGGGTCCAGTCCTTGGGCAACCAGCTCCCTGGCTTCAACCGTGCGTTTTCGCGCATTAGCCAGGCTGAGTTCCGGGAACGTCCCCAGTCCCATGTTGATCCGTTTCTTGGTCACGGGATGGATGTAGTTGAAATTCCAAAGCCTCGAACCGTTGGTTCGGACTCGTAACTGAAGGCCGTCACCGTCGGTCAATGTGTAGTCCTTGTCCTTGGGCTTGGCGGCTTTGATTTTCAGGTCTGAAAGGCGTGTGGCTCGGGCTCCCATGGGTACTCCAACGCTGTTTGTGTATTCCAAAATTTACCAGTCACGGGCTTGGAATACGCCTTGGAATACATTTCAAAATGGATCTGCCTGAAGCGCTGTGGAGCTCAATGGCCCTGAAACCCCCCTATTTACTGGATTTCAGGCACAAAAAAAGACGTCCGTGGACGTCTTTAGATGTTGAAGTGGTGGAGCCGGGGGGATTTGAACCCCCGTCCGCCAGTACTCCGCTGTCGGTACTACATGCGTAGCCGTGTCTATTAAGTTAACCCTCAGCGACCCGACGGGCAGGGTGCTTTGGGCGAGTTGTGTAAGTTTTAGCCGCTTCGTCCACAACGTACTGCACGGCGATTCTGTTCTATATGACAATCACTTTGGGTTTACAGACATCCCCTGATGATTGCTGGACCCGAAGGTACCAGGAGGGAAGGGCTAAGGCTGCTTACGCAGCGAGAGCGTATTCCCCGTAGGTTTCGTCATTGGCAACTATAGGAAGTTGCAACAGTGGATTTACGACTTCTGTTACCAAGTCGGCATGCACCTAAAGTTTCGCAACCGGCGTCGAATCCTAAACGGCCCCGAACCTGCTGTGTGTAACCAGCAGGCAAGCACAGTGTACGCCAATGCGCGCGGCGAGTCGACCTTCTGTCCTTACCTGCGTGTTATCTGGCCCGGCCCTAATGGCTATTCATGTGGCTTTGAATGTCCTGCAGCGCTTGCTGCGTCAGAGAAACACACTCCCTGTCGTTGTTGGAGGCGTGGGCGGCCTTGGCTTGTTCGGCTTTGGTGACGACAGCGCCTTTGGTGGCGGCGTCCAGCGTGGTAGCGCTGGACAGCTTGCTGTTGACTTCCTGCAGCTTCATTACGCATTGATCGCTATCGTTTGAGGCGTATGCGGAGGAGGCCAGCATTGTTGCAGCGATGAGCAGTCCAGCCAGGGCGGAACGCTTCATGGGTATCTCCTGGAACGGGGGTGGGGATGGGCCACGCTGATCGGGGCTTAACAAATGGACTGTGATGGCGTGCAAGGGTTCTGTTTATGCTGGCGATGGGGTGAAAGATTTTTTCGGGAGGCGGGTGCGAAAAAGGGGCAAAAATGCCTGAAGCCAGTCAGTTAAGAACACCTCGGAACCTGTGGGGGCGGGCTTGCCCGCGAAAGCGGTGTGTCGGGCAATATCAATGTTGATTGTGCTGCCGTCTTCGCGGGCAAGCCCGCTCCCACAGGGATTGCGTTTAACTAACTGGCATTGGGTAAAAACGCTCTGGCCCGGGTCACCCGATCCACCAGGTAGACCAGCCCGTGATAGTCAATTCCACCGTGTTGCGTCAGACCGATCTCACAAGTGCGGCTGGTGGAAATCCCTTCGCTGCATTGCTGAACTGCGTCTTTCAGCGTGCGTAACGAATGCGCGTTCAGTTCCGGCGTGGTAAAGCCCTTGTCCCCGGCAAAACCGCAGCAGTGAATGCCTTCCGGAATGACCACGTTGTGACTGCACTTGCGCGCCAGATCGATCAACGCCTGGCTCTCGCCGAGGTGCTGAGTGCTGCATGTGACATGCACCGCGATCGGCGCTTCCTGCGGGGTGAAGTCCAGTCGATCCATCAAATGCGTACGAATGAAACGCACCGGGTCATACAGGTCCAGCCGCACGTCGCCCAGGTCCTGAACCAGTCGCAAGGTGCAGGGGCTGGTGTCGCAGTAGATCGGGTCGAGCCCGCCACGGCTGGCGTGCAGCAGTGCGCCGATCAGCTCCTGGCGTTTGTGTTCGGCCTGTTCGGCATAGCCCTTGGAGGCGAATGGCTGGCCACAGCAAAGGCTGTCCTGATTGTCTGGAAAGACGACCTGATAACCGGCCTTTTCCAGCAGGCCACGGGTTTTGTCGTACAGCGACATTTGCTCTTTATCACCCGCCGCCGGGCCCATGACCCGCGACACGCAGGCCGCGAGGTACACCACCCGAGGGCGTTCGTCCGACACGCTCGGGCTGAAGCGAATGGCCTTTTCCGGTTGAGGCATGGCGTCGGTCCATTGCGGGACCTGGCCTTTGGATAAGCGCGTCAACGTTGCCGACAGTTTTGCCAGGCGTGGTGCCCCCAACAGCATCCGCGCACCGTTGGCGACATGCAGGGTGAAGCGCGCGCCTTGCAACGCAGTGGCGAAATTGCCTTCAATCCAGTTGGCGGTTTTCGTATGGGTCGCGTTACGGCCACGGAGCTTTTTCACCAGCTCGCCGGTGTTGATGCCTACAGGGCAACGTTGTGCACACAGGCCCGTGGCGGCGCATGTATCGATGCCCTGGTATTCGTAGGCTTGCTCCAGTTCGGCGGTGTCTATGCCGGCGCGCTTCTTCGCCTGGATGTCGCGCCAGATCACGATGCGCTGACGTGGGCTCAAGGTCAGGCCTTTCGACGGGCACACTGGTTCGCAGAAACCGCATTCGATGCACTTATCCACAATCTCGTCGGCGGCCGGCAACGGTTTCAGATGTTTGAGGTGGATCTGCGGATCGTCGCTGAGCACCACGTCTGGGTTGAGGATGCCGTTGGGGTCGAGCAGGCGCTTGAGCTGCCACATCAACTGGTAGGCGTCGCTGCCCCATTCCAGTTCGACGAAGGGCGCCATGTTGCGACCGGTGCCGTGTTCGGCCTTCAGCGAACCGCCGAATTCCACGGCCACCAACTGCGCCACGTCGTCCATGAACGCCTGGTAGCGTGCGACTTCTTCCGCGCTGTTGAAGCCTTGGGTGAAGACGAAGTGCAGATTGCCTTCCAGGGCGTGTCCGAAAAGGATCGCTTCGTCGTAGTGATGTTTGTCGAACAGCTCGATCAAGCGGTTCACGCCGATGGCCAGTTGTTCCACCGGGAAGGTCACGTCTTCGATGATCACCGTGGTGCCGGTTTTGCGCACCGCGCCGACGGCGGGGAAGGTGTCTTTGCGGATCGCCCAGAGCCGGGCGTTTTCCACCGGGTCTTCGGTGAAGTCGACTTGTTTCTCTACCGGAAAGCCGGTCAACGACGCCATGATCTGCGCCAGTTGTTCCTGCAGCAAAGTGGAAGAGGCCGCGCGGGATTCGATCAGCAGGGCGCAGGCGTTAGCCGACAGTTGTTGTACGAAAGCCGGCATGCCGGGCTTGTCCTGCACTGAGCGCAGGCTGCGACGGTCCAGCAGTTCCACGGCCGACACTGGTTGGCTTTTCAGGACGGAAACCGCGTTGCAGCAGGTTTCCACGTCCGGGAACACAATCAGCGCCGATGCCTTGTTCGGGTGATCGATCACTGTGTCGTAGGTCACCGCGCTGATAAACCCGAGCGTGCCTTCGGAACCCACCAGCAAGTGGCTCAAGATATCCACAGGCTCGTCGAAGTCCACCAGGGCATTAAGTGACAGCCCGGTGGTATTTTTCAGACGGTATTTGTGGCGAATTTTCGCAGCCAGTTCAGCATTGGCGCGGGTCTCGCGGCCCAGTGTCGCCAGACGTTCAAGCAGTTCGGCGTGGCTCTCCCGGAACGTGGCCACACTGGCGGCGTCTTCGGTATCGAGACGGCTGCCATCGGCCAGCACCAGACGAATCCCGGCCAGGGTGTGATAAGTATTTTGCGCCGTGCCGCAGCACATGCCACTGGCATTGTTGGCGACGATGCCGCCGATTTTGCAGGCGTTGATCGACGCCGGATCCGGACCGATCTTGCGTCCGAACGGTGCCAGCCAGGCGTTGGCCTGGGCGCCGATCACACCCGGTTGCAGGCGGATTTGCGTACCCTGGCCACGGATCTCGCGACCGTTCCAATTATCCCCCAGCACGATCAGCACCGAGTCACTGATGGCCTGGCCGGACAGGCTGGTGCCGGCGGCACGGAAGGTCACGGGGACGTGGTCCCGTTGCGCCAGTTTGAGCAGCGCCACTACTTCGTCTTCGGACTCGACGCGGATCACCAGTTTTGGAATCAGCCGATAGAAACTGGCGTCGGTGCCGAAGGCCAGGGTCGACAGCGGATCGTCGAAACGTCGTGCTTCAGGAATCAGTTGCTGCGCATCGCGCAGAAAAGTCGCCGGTAGACTCATTGGTCCTCCAGGATCAGAACCACCAAGTCTTTCGGGCCGTGGGCTCCATAAGCCAGCACTTGCTCGATGTCGGCAGTCTTTGACGGGCCGGACACCAGCAAGGCGTTGGTCGGCATGCCTTGGGCCCATTCGAATTCCTGCTGCACCTGATAGAAGTTGTCGCGGATTTCACTGGCCTTGAGCAGGGCAAAATGCACTGGCGGCACCAGGCTCATCAAGCGCGGTTCTTCTCGCGTCGGCCAGAGAATCAGGCTGCCGGTCGCGGCGATCGCACCGAGGGTGGTGGTCAGGCTGGCCGGGGTGTCGTTGAACAGCTCGGCTTTCCATTCCTCGACCGGGCGGTTGTAGGCTTTGAGCGCTGGCAGGCCAGGATTTTTCGCCCAATGCTCGGTGATGCGTTGCCCGTGGGGCGTCGTCGGCGCAATCAGCAGGCTCGGCAACTGGCGATCCCGCAGCAGTTGCGCGAGCAATTCGGGCCAGCCTTCCTTGGACGTCAGATGGATTTCGGTATGCACCGCTTCCATCAGTTTGCGCAGTTGCGGGATGCGTTGTTCCGGCGTGTAGGTGTAGGGCTCGGTCAGCAGTTCGACATCGAAGTTGTCAGCCACCGGTGTGGTGCCCGTCAGACTGTTGCGCAACTTGGCGAGGATATTTTGTTTGGCGCTCATCAACGGTCCCCCTGTTTGGCCAGATGCTCGCGGGTCATGTCATGCAGTGAGCGGGCCGCGGGTTTCGGTGCGCTGTGGTTCTGGGTCCATGGGCCGACGTTGTTCGGTGTCAGCGCTCGCAGGCGAGTGGCGAAGAAGCCGAACAGGCGATAAAGCGTTGGCGAACTGTTGAGCCTGGCCCAGGCGTTCCAGATAAACCGTTCTTTGCGCGAGTACTTGCTGCCCTGACCGCGCATCACTTGATGGGGGCTGTCCGGGGCTTTGACGTTCTCTTCCCGCAGGCGACGCAGTAATGCGGGGATCGGAATTTTTACCGGGCAGACTTCACCGCAGGCGCCGCACAACGAAGATGCACTCGGGTGGTCGGGGACTTTCGCCAGGCCGACCATGTGCGGGGTGATGATTTTTCCGATAGGCCCAGGGTAAACCTCGCCGTAGGCATGGCCGCCGATTCGGGTGTAGACCGGGCAATGATTCATACAGGCGCCGCAGCGGATGCAGTTCAGGGTCTGGCGCAATTCGCTGTCGGCAAACGCCTGGCTGCGACCGTTGTCTAGCAGTACCAGGTGCACTTCCTGTGGGCCGTCGAGTTCATGTTCCTTGCGCGGGCCGGAGATCATGTTGACGTAGGTGGTGATCGGGATGCCCAGGGCCGAGCGGGTCAGCAGCGACAGGAGTGGGACCACGTCGCGCAGGTTTTCCACGACCTTTTCGATGCCGGTGACGGCGATGTGCACTGGCGGCACCGTGGTGGTCATGCGGCCGTTGCCTTCGTTTTCCACCAGCAGCAAGGTGCCGGTTTCGGCCACGGCGAAGTTGACGCCGGAGACGCCAATGTCGGCTTCGAAGAATTTCTGCCGCAAGACCTTGCGACCGATCTGAATGAGTTGGTCAACGTCCTTGGTGTACTCCACGCCGAGTTTGTCGTGGAACAAGGACGCGACCTGACCGGCATTCTTGTGGATCGCCGGCATAATGATGTGTGAAGGCTTCTCGTGGTCGAGCTGGACGATGTATTCCCCCATGTCCGACTCCAGGCATTCAATGCCTTGAGCCTCGAGGACATGGTTCATCTCCATCTCTTCGCTGACCATCGATTTGCCCTTGATCACTTGCCGCCCCTCGTGAGCGCGGATGATCGACAAGACGATGCCGTTGGCTTCGTCCACCGTTTCCGCCCAGTGCACTGTCACACCGTTGCGGGTCAGGTTCTGTTCAAGCTGCTCGAGCAGGTCGGGCAGCTTGGATAATGCACGGGCGCGGACCGCATTACCCAGCGCTCGCAAATGTTCTCTTTCATGGGCATCGCTGAAGGACGCTGCCCGTTTGCTCATCAGTGAATCCATCGCGCTGCGAAAGTTGTTTCGCAGTTGCGTGTCAGCCAAAGCCTTGTGAGCCCGGCTGCGGAAATCTTCTTCTACGGCAACCGTAGGAATAATCGTGGAGCTGCTCATCGGGCACCTCCGGTACGCTGCCAAAGGAAGCTGGCCAGATGCTGACCGCGCAACGCTTCCTGTTGTTTCTCCAGCGAGCCGTTGATGTTCATCAGGCAACCGCAATCGGCACTGAGTACCTTGTGCGCACCGGATTCCTTCAACGCACGGGTCTTGTCAGCCACCATCGCACCGGAAATATCCGGCATACGGACGCTGAAAGTCCCACCAAAGCCACAGCATTCACTTTCGTGGCTGTGGTCGACTCGCTCCACGTTGCTCAGCTGCGCCAACAACTCACGGCCATGCAGGTGGGTGTTCATTTCACGGCGTGCCGAGCACGACGTGTGCAGCGCCACTTTCACCGGTTCGCCGCTGTCCTTGAGCTGCACCTTGCAGACAAACAGCAGGAACTCGGCGAGTTCGTAAGTCCGTGCCGCGAGGGCCTGGACCTGTTGCAGCGTTTGCGGCTCGTCCTTGAACAGGTCGGCATAGTGTTCGCGCAACATGCCCGCGCAAGAGCCCGACGGCACCACCACCGGATAATCCCCGGCAAACAACGCCAGTTGCGAGCGCGCCACGGTCCGGGCCTGTTCGGTGTAACCCGAGGTGTAGGCCGGTTGCCCGCAGCAGCTCTGCCCTTGCGGGTATTCGACACGAATGCCCTCGCGTTCCAGCAGGTGGATCGCGTCCATCCCGGCTTCGGGGTAGAACAGATCCACCACGCAGGTTCCGAACAGGTACACCCGTGACGGTTTTTCGCTGGGGTATTGCCGAGGTTCGGGCAGTGGCGGGGCGACGCGGGTCGCGTTCGGCACAGCGTTGTAAAAAAGCTCGCTCATCAGGCGTGTCTCCGGGTGGTCCCGGTTATCCGTCCGCTGAGGCTGCTGAATATAGAGAGAGAAGCTTTCAGCAGCCTTGCAGACCCGGTTGTGAATAGCTGACGCCGGGGCTGTAGCCCGGCGTCGGTTTTTTCCGTGTGGCGTGTAGTGCTTAGTGCACCAGCATGCCGGTGAACCAGTAGGCCTGAGCCAAAGTGATCAGGCCGACAATCGTTGCAAAGAATAGGCTGTGCTTGAGGGTGAAGCGGAACAGATCCGATTCTTTGCCCACCAGCCCGGTCGCGGCGCAGGCCACGGCGATCGATTGCGGTGAAATCATCTTGCCGGTCACTCCGCCGCTGGTGTTCGCCGCCACCAACAGGGTGTCGTTGACGCCGATCTGGTGCGCGGTGGTCGCTTGCAGCGAACTGAACAGCGCGTTGGACGAGGTGTCGGAGCCGGTCAGGAAGACGCCGAGCCAACCGAGGAATGGCGAGAAGAACGGGAACGCCGCGCCGGTGGCAGCCAGTACCAAGGCCATGGTCGACGACATGCCCGAGTAGTTGGTGACGAAGGCGAAGGCCAGCACCATGCCGATGGACAAAATCGGCCAGCGCAGTTCGTAGACGGTCTCTTTAAAAGTGGTAAGACTAGTTTTGAGGTTGATCTTCAGCACCAGCATCGAGATCAGCGCCGAGAAGAAAATCGCCGTGCCGGTCGCGGAAACCGGATCGAGTTTGAACACCGCCGGAATCGCTGTCGGGTTGGTTACGATCGGCGCGACCTTGATCACCATTTGATCCAGGTGCGGGATCGCGAAGTTGAACACCCAGCCATACATCGAGCCGCCGGCGGCGAACATTGCCTTGAACGGTTTCAGCGTCCAGATGGTGACCAGTACGGTGAGGATCAGGAACGGCGACCAGGCTTTGAAAATTTCCCCCAGGCTGTAGGGTGACGCCACGGTGGTGCGCGGTTGGCCGAAACCGCCGGCGCTGGCGACCACGGACGCCGAGACGGCACCGACGATGTGCGCGCCCGCAGCGCGTTTTGGCTGCCAGATTTTCAGGAACAGTGTCAGGGAAATCAGGCTGACCAGCGCCGAGGTGATGTCCGGCAGTTCCGGGCCAATGAAGTTCGAGGTGAAGTATTGGGTGATGGCAAAGCTCAAGCCGGCCACCAGCGCAGCTGGCCAGGTTTCGCGAACGCCGCGCAGGCCATCCATCATGAACACCAGCCAGAACGGCACGAACAGCGACAGCAATGGCAGCTGGCGACCGGTCATGGCGCCGATCTTGAACGCGTCGATACCGGTCACTTGCCCGGCGACGATGATCGGAATCCCCAGTGCGCCAAAAGCCACCGGCGCGGTATTGGCGATCAGGCACAGGCCGGCGGCGTACAGCGGGTTGAAGCCCAGTCCAACCAGCAGTGCGGCGGTAATCGCTACCGGTGCGCCGAAACCGGCGGCACCTTCCAGGAACGCGCCGAAGCAGAAGCCGATCAGCAGCACTTGCAGGCGCTGGTCATCGGTAATCGACAGCACCGAGCTGCGGATCACTTCGAACTGGCCACTCTTGACCGTCAGTTTGTAGAGGAACACCGCTGCCACGATGATCCACGCAATCGGCCACAGCCCGTAGGCGAAGCCATATCCGGCGGCGGCGAAAGCCATATCGACCGGCATCTGGAAGGCGAAGATTGCCACGGCAATGGACAACGCCAGGGTGATGCTGCCGGCCACGTGGCCTTTGAGCCGGAACACGGCCAAAGCCAGGAAGAAAAATACGATGGGAATGACGGCCGCGAGTGCGGACACGCCGAGACTGCCGAGCGGGCTGTAGAGCTGTTGCCAGGTTTGCATATGGGGTGGCCCCTAATTGTTGTTGGTCAGGCACTGGTCAGCGTTCTTGGTTAATTGGTAATACCAATTTACAATCGCTGTTGGCTAGGGTAAAAGCCTTGGAGGCGGTGTGTCAATTTGCCGCCCTAAAACTTTTGTCGAATGAGCGGTGCAGAACGCATCTGATCCGTTCGATCAAGCGTCGTCTGGTAGGTGCTGGCGCAGCGCCAATAGGCCAGAATAGAGAGCCCGGCGAACCGCCGGGATCGTGGAGAATTGAGTGATGGGGTTTGATCAGATTCGGCAGCGCCGTTTGTCTGACGATATTGTCGAGCAACTCGAGGGGATGATTCTCGAGGGCACCTTGAAGGCTGGCGAACGCCTGCCGGCAGAGCGTGCATTGGCCGAGCAGTTCGGCGTGTCACGCCCTTCGTTGCGCGAAGCGATACAAAAACTGACGGCCAAAGGGCTGCTGGTCAGCCGTCAGGGCGGCGGCAACTATGTGGTGGAATCCCTGGGTTCGACGTTCAGCGATCCACTGCTGCATCTACTGGAAAGTAACCCCGAGGCCCAGCGCGATTTGCTGGAATTTCGCCATACCCTGGAAGCATCCTGCGCTTACTACGCGGCACTGCGCGCCACCGATGTGGATCGCGAGCGGCTGACGGCTGCATTCGACACGTTGCAGGACTGCTATTCGCGCCATGACGAAGTGAGCCGGGCGGAAGAGGGCGCCGCGGACGCAAATTTTCATTTGGCGATTGCCGAAGCCAGTCATAACGCGGTGTTGCTGCACACCATTCGCGGGCTGTTCGATCTGCTCAAGCGCAACGTGGTGACCAACATCGGCGGCATGTACAAACAGCGTACTGAAACCCGTGACATGCTGATCGCGCAGCACCGGGAGTTGTACCAGGCGATTATCGAGGGGCGGGCGGAACAGGCGCGGGAAGTTTCCAGTCGGCACATTTTGTATGTGCAGGAAGTGTTGGAAGAGGTGCGTCAGGAAGTGCAGCGCATGGCTCGGGCGGAGCGGCGCAAGGGGATGTAGTCAGTTGGTTTTGTGGTGATTGTGCGATTGCATTCGCGAGCAAGCCCGCTCCCACAGGTGCCGGGTCTGCCACATAAATGTCGGCATCCACAGGCTATGTGGGAGTGGCGGTGGGGTGATCCGACTTGCTCGCGAAAGCGGTCTAAAGGCGAAAGATCTAGTCTTCCTTGCCCTTGTTGCGCACTGCACGCTGCAATTCACGACCGGCGTCGCGTTCGCGTTCGGTATCACGCTTGTCGTATTCCTTCTTGCCCTTGCCCAGAGCGATCTCGCACTTGACCATGTGCTTGCTCCAGTACCAGGACAGGCATACGCAGGCGTAACCTTTTTGCTGCACGGCAGCGGCCAGCTTTTCCAGCTCGCGCCGGTTGAGCAGCAACTTTCGGGTGCGTACCGGATCGGCAATGACGTGGGTGCTGGCGGTCGTCAGGGGCGTGATATGGCTGCCGAGCAGCCAGGCTTCGCCATCCTTGAGCAGTACATAACTGTCAACCAGTTGTAGCTTGCTTGCCCGCAGACTCTTTACTTCCCAGCCGGCCAGGACCAGACCAGCCTCGAACTTATGCTCGATGAAGTAATCGTGTCGCGCTTTTTTATTTTGCGCGATGGTCCCTGTTGGGTGTTTCTTCTGTTTAGCCATAGGGGCGGCATTATAGGGAGTTGCGCGCGAGTAGGCTACGGTGACGCTACGTGCTTGAGCAGGTTGATTGAATCCCGGACAATGCGGCCTCTTTTTTGAACGCTTGGGCGTGATAACGATGTCGACAGACAAGGTTTCTGTCCACGGCAGTTGGGCTAGCCGCTGGGTCTTCATACTCGCCGCGACCGGTTCGGCCGTGGGGCTGGGTAGTATCTGGAAATTCCCTTACATGGTTGGCGTCTACGGTGGCGGAGCCTTCGTGCTGATGTTCCTGGCCTGTATCGCGCTGATCGGTATGCCCGTCATGCTGGCCGAAACCCTGATCGGCCGGCGCGCGCGGCAGAGCCCGGCCAACGCTTTGAAGGTTCTGGCGCTGGAGGCGGGGCATTCGGCGAAGTGGTCCTGGGGCGCATTTGCCGGGATGATCACCGCGTTGCTGATTCTTTCTTTTTATAGTGTGGTCGGCGGTTGGTCGCTGGATTACATCATCGATATGGGTCGTGGTGACTTCCAGGGGGTGACGGCGGGCGAGGTCGGCGCGTATTTCGGCAATGTGATCGCCGATCCATGGCGCCTGACACTTTGGCACACGATTTTCATGCTCCTCTCGGCCCTGGTGATTGCCAAAGGCGTGGTCGCCGGGCTGGAGCGCAGCCTGCGGATCATGATGCCGTTGCTGTTCGTGATGGTGGTTGTCCTGCTGGGTTACAGCATGACCACGGGGCACTTCATGGAAGGCGTGCATTTCATGTTCGACTTCCACCCGGACAAGGTGCTTGATGGCTTGCTTCCGGCCATGGGCCACGCGTTCTTCTCCCTAAGCGTGGGTGTGGGCTCGATCATGATCTACGGCGCCTACATGCCCAAGCATTCATCGATTTCCGGAACCGTCGTCGGTGTGGCGCTGCTCGACACCTTCGTTTCGCTGTTGGCCGGTCTGGCATTGTTTCCGATTGTGTTCGCTGCGGGCCTGAACCCGAGCGAAGGCCCCGGCCTGATGTTTGTCAGCCTGCCATTTGCCTTCGGTAACGTAGCGTTTGGCCAGTTGATGGGCGTAGTGTTCTTCGTACTGGTGGCGATTGCGGCCTGGAGTTCGGCGATTTCCCTGCTCGAGCCGATGGTGGCTTACCTGGTTGAACGCACGAAAATCAGTCGCGCCTGGGTCACCTTCTGGCTGGCATTCACCTGCTGGTTCGTCGGCCTGGGCACCGTGTTTTCCTTCAATATATGGAAGGAGGCGAAATTTTTCGTGAACGAAGGCGGGCTGTTCCATCTCTACCAATGGGGAGCAGCCGGTGGCCTGGACTTCTTTGGGGTGATCGATTTCTTCACCTCGCGGATCATGTTGCCACTCGGTGGTTTGTGTTTCGTGGTGTTTGCGGGCTGGGTGATGGGGCGGGAAGCGGTGCGCGACGAGTTGTCGATCCGTAGCCCTGTGCTGTTCGCCCTGTCCCTGTTCTTGATGCGCTATGTGGCGCCCATCGGCATTCTTGTAGTGTTTGCCGCTCAGCTGTGGAAGTAACGCTGACATGACGACGCACATTCAACGTTCGGCCCTGCTGCCGTATCCGGCGCAAGCGCTTTATGACCTGGTCAACGACGTGGCCCGCTATCCGGAATTCCTGCCGTGGTGCTCGTCGGCTGAAGTTCTGGAAAGCTCCCCTGAGCTTATGCGCGCCAGTGTTGGCGTGGCCAAGGGTGGCCTTAGTCAGCATTTTGTAACGCGTAATACCCTGGTGCCCGGTCGTTCGATCGAGATGAACCTCGAAGAAGGTCCTTTCAGCCAGTTACATGGCATTTGGGTGTTCAAGCCGTTGGGCGAGAAGGCCTGCAAGATCAGTCTGGACTTGTCCTTCGACTATTCGGGGCCGCTGGTCCGTGCAACGTTGGGGCCTTTGTTTAATCAGGCGGCGAATACGTTGATGGACGCATTCTGCCAGCGCGCGAAACAGATGCATGGTTGAGGCGATGATCAAGGTCGAGGTGGTGTATGCCGCCGTTGATCGTCAGGTGCTGTTGAGCGTGACGGTTCCGGTGGGCGCCACGGTACGGGATGCGTTGCTCAAGTCCGGCCTGAACAGTCAATTTCCTGAGCTGGATCTGGCCAGTTGTCCGGTCGGGATCTTTGGCAAAGTGATCGCGGAACCGGCCATTCGCCAGGTTCAGGAAGGGGAGCGCATCGAGGTTTACCGGCCGTTGCTCGCCGACCCGAAAGAGGTGCGCCGGTTACGTGCGGCCAAAGCGGCCGAGGCCAAAGCCCGGAATCAGTGATTCGGTTAAACGCCAGACAATAAAAACCCCGGACATGCCGGGGTTTTTATTGCGTCGCAAATTATTGCGGCGAGGTTTCCAGTGGTTCTGGAGTCGGGACAGGGACAGTTTCTACGTTGTCCACGTCCTTCTGGATCTGGTCCAGCAACGAGCCTGGCTTGACCGGTTTTTCTGGTTTCGGCTTCTCGGCGTTTTCTGCCGGCTTGGTCACGGAGGTGCCGCTGTCCTTGCCGAGAATGGCCTCGTCGCGGCTTACGCCCGGCATGAAGTCACCAGAGAGGCTGACAAGCTGGTCATTCGGGTTGAAAATAACGCTGATGCGTTCCTGTTGGCGTTCACCACCACCCGGTTGCAGGCTATACAGGTAATCCCAGCGATCGGCGTGGAACGTGTCGGTCAGCAGAGGGTTGCCCATGATAAACCGTACTTGCCGGCGGGTCATTCCCGGGCGTAACTGGTCTATCATGTCCTGCGTGACGACATTGCCCTGCTGGATGTCGATTTTGTAAACCCCGGGGAATGAACAACCGGCGAGTGCGAGCAGTCCCACAAAGGTGAAACTGGTTAGCAAGAGCTTGGTGTTTTGCATCGGTGGGCGACTTCCACTATCTTGGCTGGGACAACGTAAACGCCGATCATACCCGCATTAAGAGAAGCTGCGAAGCAGCATCGCGAGAAAGCTGACCATGGTTGAAAATAGCGAACTACGCAAAGCCGGCCTCAAAGTGACCCTTCCACGGGTCAAGATTCTGCAAATGCTCGATTCCGCCGAGCAACGCCACATGAGTGCCGAGGACGTCTACAAGGCGCTGATGGAGGCTGGTGAGGACGTCGGTCTGGCCACGGTTTACCGTGTTCTGACCCAGTTCGAGGCAGCTGGCCTTGTGGTGCGGCACAACTTCGACGGAGGCCATGCGGTCTTCGAGCTGGACGACGGCAAGCACCACGACCATATGGTCAACGTCGAGACCAGTGAAGTGATCGAATTCTTCGACGAAGAAATCGAGCGGCTCCAGAAAGCAATTGTCGACAAGTATGGCTTCGAGATGGTTGATCACAATCTTGTACTGTACGTGCGCAAGAAAAAGTAAGCATGTCGCGCGAACTTCAGGTTCGCGAAACGAACGAAGGCGACCTCAGGGTCGCCTTCGTGCTTTCTGCCGTTCTTAAATTTTCGCGGTAACGACCATCTTCTTCGCGTGAGCCAGGGACTCCTTGGTGAGGTCGATGCCGCCCAGCATTCGCGCCACTTCTTCGACGCGATCATTCTTGCTCAACTTGGAGACGGCCGTGTGCGTGGCATCTTCACCGCGGACCTTATGCACAAATAGATGCTGATGACCCTGCGCCGCCACTTGCGGCAAGTGAGTCACGGTCAGAACTTGTCCACGTTCCCCGAGGCGTCGCAGCAACTGGCCGACAATCTCGGCGGTCGGGCCGCCGATGCCCACGTCCACTTCGTCGAACACCAGGGTCGGTACGCGGGAAGTCTGTGCGGTGATCACCTGAATCGCCAGGCTGATACGCGACAGCTCACCACCCGATGCCACTTTTGCCAGGGCTTTCAATGGTTGCCCGGGGTTGGCGCTCACCAGCAGTTCCACCTGTTCGAGCCCATTGGGCAGCAATTCATCGCTGCTGTTGGGGCGCAGTTCGATGGTGAAGCGGCCGCCGGGCATGCCCAGGCGCTGGATTTCCTGTTCCACGGCGCTGGCCAGGCTGGTTGAAGCTTGATGGCGCAGGTCGCTCAACTCCCGGGCCTTTTCCTGATAATGACGGGCGTAGGAGGCCAGCTCATCGCTCAGTCGTTCGATGGATTCGTCGTTGGCATTCAGGGTTTCGATTTCATCGAGCAGTTTCTGCTGCATCTCGGCGACCTCGGTCGGCTGGATGCGGTGTTTGCGCGCCAGGGTGTAAATGGCATCGAGGCGCTCTTCCAGATATTGAAGGCGGGCCGGGTCAGCGTCGAAATTGTCGAGAAAACGGTTCAGCTCGCCCACGGCTTCTTCAACCTGAATCTGCGCACTGGTCAGCAGGCTGCTGGCTTCGCCCAGGGCACCGATCGAATTGTTTACGCTCGACAAACGGTTGAGGCTGGCGGTCAGGGCGTTCAATACATTTCCGGAATCACTTTCGCTGCATTGTTCGACCACTTGTCGGCAAATGCCCAGCAGGGTTTCGGCGTTGGTCAGGTTTTTGTGTTCCTGTTCCAGTTGCTCCAGCTCGTTTTCGCCGAGACCGAGGTTCTCCAGTTCTTCGAGTTGATAGCTGAGCAACTGATGACGAGCGCGCTGTTCGTCGCCGGAGTTGGAGAGGCGCTCCAGCTCCTGGCGGGTCTGGCGCCAGCGTTGGGCAGCCAGATGCACCTGGCGGGCAAGGTCGGTGGCGCCGGCGTACTCGTCGAGCAGGCGTCGGTGGGTATCGGTTTTGAGCAGGGATTGGTGTTCGTGCTGGCTGTGGATATCGATCAGCAACTCGCCCAAGGCCTTCAGGTCGCCGAGGGGGCAGGGGGTGCCGTTGATATAGCCGCGCGAACGCCCTTCAGCGGTAATTACACGGCGCAGGATGCACGGGCCGTCGCTTTCAAGATCGCGTTCGGCCAGCCAGGCGCTGGCTTCCGGGATGTCGATCAGGTCGAAGGTAGCCAGGATATCGGCCTTGTCGGCGCCGGGGCGGACCACGCCGCTGTCGGCGCGATCGCCCAGGGTGAGGCCCAGGGCGTCGAGCATGATCGACTTGCCGGCGCCGGTTTCCCCTGTGATCACGCTCATCCCGCGATCGAGTTCGAGATCGAGATGTTCAACGATGGCGTAGTTGTGTACGGACAGGTGCACCAGCATAAAGGCCGCTCCCAGGCTTTAGGTCTGGTTATTTATACAGTGTTTTGTTTCCGGCTGACAATGCCCCCTCTTAGGTCGATTTGCTTGCTTTAAAGAAATCCTTAGTGCACCTGGGAATGACAATGCAGCTGTTTTTTGTAGGGTTAATCATCGGATAGCCCTTGAAGCTGGATTTTGCGGCCCCATATACCGGGGCAGAAGCGTGAGTTGAGCTCGCGGACGATATTGGAAGGAGAAAACTATGGCTGACGAACAGACAGTGGATACGCAAAATCTAGACGCCAACCAGGGCCCCGAGGCTTCGGGTGAAGACCTGGCGGCTCGTGTGCAAGTGCTCGAAGAGCAATTGGCTGGTGCGCAGGATCAGGCTTTGCGTGTAGCCGCCGATCTGCAGAACGTCCGCCGTCGTGCCGATCAGGACGTTGAAAAGGCGCACAAGTTCGCCCTGGAAAAATTCGCAGGCGACCTGCTGCCGATCATCGACAGCCTGGAGCGTGGCCTGGAGCTGTCCAGCCCTGATGACGAAAACATTCGTTCGATGCGCGAAGGGATCGAGCTGACCCTGAAAATGTTCCAGGACACCCTGAAACGCTATCACCTGGAAGCGATCGATCCTGAAGGCGAACCCTTCAATGCCTTGCATCATCAGGCAATGGCCATGCAGGAAAGCGCCGACGTCGAGCCAAACAGCGTGCTCAAAGTGTTTCAGAAGGGCTACCAGCTCCACGGTCGTCTGTTGCGCCCGGCCATGGTCGTGGTCAGCAAGGCGCCTGCGCCGGTTTCGCCTTCGATTGACGAGCAGGCTTGAAATTAGCCGCAAGGCCCCCATTTAGAAGTCAAGCGTTTAAGTGCTACCGCAGTCAGCCACCACTGCTGCGGCATCCAAATCCAAAGTTTCGGGAGAGTGAACATGGGCAAAATTATCGGTATCGACCTGGGGACTACCAACTCCTGCGTTTCCGTGCTGGAAAACGGCAAGGCCAAGGTTATTGAAAACGCTGAAGGCGCGCGTACCACGCCGTCGATCATCGCTTATGCCAACGATGGCGAAATCCTGGTTGGCCAGTCGGCCAAGCGTCAGGCAGTGACCAATCCGCATAACACCCTGTACGCGGTGAAGCGTCTGATCGGTCGTCGTTTCGACGAAGAAGTCGTACAGAAAGACATCCAGATGGTCCCTTACAAGATCGTCAAGGCTGACAACAACGACGCCTGGGTTGAAGTGAACGGCCAGAAAATGGCACCGCCACAGATCTCGGCCGAAATTCTGAAGAAAATGAAGAAGACCGCCGAAGACTACCTCGGCGAGCCTGTGACCGAAGCGGTGATCACTGTTCCGGCCTACTTCAACGACAGCCAGCGTCAAGCCACCAAAGACGCCGGCCGCATCGCGGGCCTGGACGTAAAACGTATCATCAACGAACCGACCGCGGCCGCACTGGCCTACGGTATGGACAAGGCCAAGGGCGATCACACCGTGATCGTTTACGACCTGGGTGGCGGTACTTTCGACGTTTCCGTGATCGAGATCGCTGAAGTCGATGGCGAGCACCAGTTCGAAGTGTTGGCCACCAACGGCGACACTTTCCTGGGTGGTGAAGACTTTGACATTCGTCTGATCGACTACCTCGTCGACGAATTCAAGAAAGAAAGCGGCATGAACCTCAAGGGTGACCCGCTGGCCATGCAGCGCCTGAAAGAAGCCGCTGAAAAAGCCAAGATCGAACTGTCCTCGAGCCAGTCGACCGACGTGAACCTGCCGTACATCACCGCAGACGCTACCGGTCCTAAGCACTTGAACGTGAAAATCTCCCGCGCCAAGCTCGAAGCGCTGGTGGAAGACCTGGTTCAGCGCACCATCGAACCTTGCCGTATCGCGATGAAAGATGCCGGCATCGACGTCAGCAAGATCGACGACGTGATCCTGGTAGGCGGTCAGACCCGCATGCCGATGGTGCAGAAAGCTGTTTCCGACTTCTTCGGTAAAGAAGCCCGTAAAGACGTTAACCCGGACGAAGCCGTTGCCATGGGTGCTGCTATCCAGGGCGCTGTATTGGCCGGCGACGTAAAAGACGTTCTGCTGCTCGACGTCAGCCCGCTGACCCTGGGTATCGAAACCATGGGCGGCGTGATGACCGCGCTGATCGAGAAAAACACCACGATTCCTACCAAGAAATCGCAAGTGTTCTCGACTGCCGACGACAACCAGGGCGCCGTGACTATCCACGTGTTGCAAGGTGAGCGTAAGCAGGCTGCACAGAACAAGTCCCTGGGCAAGTTCGACCTGGCCGAGATTCCACCGGCTCCACGTGGCGTGCCACAAATCGAAGTGACCTTCGACATCGACGCCAACGGCATTCTGCACGTAGGCGCCAAAGACAAGGCTACCGGCAAGACTCAGTCGATCGTGATCAAGGCCAACTCCGGTCTGTCCGAGGAAGAAATCCAGCAGATGGTTCGCGATGCTGAACTGAACGCCGAAGAAGACCGCAAGTTCGAAGAGCTGGCCAGCGCCCGTAACCAAGGCGACGCCCTGGTTCACTCGACGCGCAAAATGGTCGCTGATGCTGGCGACAAAGTGAGCGCTGAAGAGAAGACTGCAATCGAAGCGGCAGTAGTTGCCCTGGAAGCCGCTGTTAAAGGCGACGACAAGGCTGCTATCGAAGCCAAGGTTGAAGAGCTGTCCAAGGTCTCCGCGCCAGTGGCTCAGAAAATGTACGCCGAGCAGGCTCAGCCAGCTGAAGGCGCGGCACCGAAGGGTGAATCGGCTGAAAAGGCTGACGACGTTGTCGATGCCGAGTTCGAAGAAGTCAAAGACCACAAGTAAGTTGTTGGTCGCCCGGTTGACTGCCTTCAGGCGGTGACTGGTAGGATGTCGCCGCGCGGGAGCTTGCTCCCGCGTTGGCGTGTCTGGAGTTAGTGAATTTTTACAGCATGCGACAACGCTCGGGTGCTGGCGGTATGGCCGGGAATGCTCCTGCTTTTCGAGCCGAAGGTACCGCATCGAATCAAAGACCAGGATCGTTGAATTGACGTGAGTTGGGTCCGGGCCTGTATTGGGGCTCAACGAGTTTGACGAGGCTCAGGAGAGGTTTGTCGAACGTCCTTAAGAGTGCAAAGACTTATGGCAAAGCGTGACTATTACGAAGTATTGGGTGTTGAGCGTGGCTCAAGCGAAGCAGACCTGAAAAAGGCCTACCGCCGCCTGGCGATGAAGCACCACCCGGACCGTAATCCCGATGACAAAGCGTCGGAAGATATGTTCAAGGAGGCCAACGAGGCCTACGAAGTGCTGTCCGATTCCAGCAAGCGCGCGGCCTATGACCAATACGGTCATGCCGGTGTCGATCCGAGCATGGGCGGCGGCGGTGCCGGATTTGGCGGTCAGAACTTCTCCGATATCTTTGGCGATGTCTTCAGTGACTTCTTCGGTGGCGGTCGCGGCGGTTCCCGTGGCGGCGCGCAGCGCGGCAGCGACCTGCGTTACACCCTGGAGTTGAACCTGGAAGAAGCGGTGCGCGGCACAACCGTGAATATCCGCGTTCCGACACTGGTCAATTGCAAGCCGTGCGACGGCTCGGGTGCCAAGAAAGGCTCGTCGCCGATCACTTGCCCGACCTGTGGTGGTATCGGTCAGGTGCGCATGCAGCAAGGTTTCTTCTCGGTGCAGCAGACCTGCCCGCGCTGCCATGGCCAGGGCAAGATCATTTCCGATCCGTGTGACTCCTGCCACGGCGAAGGTCGCGTCGAAGAGTACAAGACCCTGTCGGTGAAAGTGCCGGCCGGTGTCGACACCGGTGACCGTATTCGTCTGTCCGGCGAAGGCGAAGCCGGCGCACAGGGTGGCCCGACCGGCGACCTGTATGTGGTGATCAATGTGCGCGAGCACGCGATCTTCCAGCGTGACGGCAAGCATCTGTTCTGTGAGGTGCCGATCAGCTTCGTCGACGCGGCGTTGGGTGGCGAGCTGGAGATTCCGACGCTGGATGGTCGGGTCAAGCTGAGGATTCCTGAAGGGACTCAGACCGGCAAGCAGTTCCGTGTTCGCGGCAAGGGCGTTGCGCCGGTGCGCGGTGGCGGTGCTGGTGACCTGATGTGCCGCGTGGCGGTCGAAACCCCGGTCAACCTGGGGCGTCGTCAGCGCGAACTGCTGGAAGAGTTCCGTAGCTCCCTGGCCGATGACAATAGTCATTCGCCGAAAACCACCGGTTGGTTCGAAGGCGTGAAGCGCTTCTTCGGCGACTTGTAAGGAGAGGGTATGCGACGTATTGCTGTGATGGGTGCCGCCGGCCGCATGGGCAAGATCCTGGTCGAAGCGGTGCAGCAGCGCGCGCCGCTGACCGGTCTGACGGCAGCCATTGTGCGTCCTGGCAGCACGCTGATTGGTGTGGATGCCGGTGAACTGGCCTCGTTGGGGCGTATTGGCGTGCCGTTGTCCGGCAAGCTGGATGCGGTAGCCGATGAGTTCGATGTGTTGATCGATTTCACGTTGCCGGAAGTCATGTTGAAAAACCTGGCATTCTGCCGCAGGGCGGGCAAGGCCATGGTGATTGGCACGACCGGGCTGGATGCCGCGCAGAAGCAGTTGCTGGTCGAGGCGAGCGAAGACATCGCGATTGTGTTCGCGGCCAATTTCAGTGTCGGTGTAAACCTGTCGCTGAAACTGCTCGATATGGCGGCGCGCGTGCTGGGTGATGAGGCTGATATCGAAATCATCGAGGCTCACCACCGGCACAAGATCGATGCACCTTCAGGTACGGCGCTGCGCATGGGTGAAGTGATCGCCAATGCGCTGGATCGTGATCTGCAGAAGGTCGCGGTCTACGGGCGTGAAGGCCATACCGGTGCGCGTGAGCGTGAAACGATCGGCTTTGCCACTGTTCGCGGTGGTGATGTGGTCGGTGACCATACGGTGCTGTTTGCCTGTGAGGGCGAGCGACTGGAAATCACGCATAAAGCGTCGAGCCGCATGACCTTTGCCAAGGGTGCGGTGCGTGCAGCTTTGTGGCTGGACGGTCGTGAGCCGGGTCTCTACGACATGCAAGACGTGCTCGACCTGCGTTAAGATGCAGCCGAAACCGGGTTCAAACATAGCCTTTGAGCCCGGTTTTAAACCGCCAAGCGACGTCCTGTCGCATTCTCCGGCCTTTAGGGCTCATTGGCGGTAGACCAAAAAAGCCTTTTTCTGTAAGCTACAGCTTTAGTGTGTCCACTAAAAGCGCGCAGAATAATTCGATGAAGAAGCGGGGTGACGTGTCCATACGTCACTCCGCTTTTTTACAACCTGCGATCGCCCTTTCAGGCTTTATTTACGGGAGGTCTTCTTGACTAAGCCAGCCATACTCGCCCTTGCTGATGGCAGCATTTTTCGCGGCGAAGCCATTGGAGCCGACGGTCAAACCGTTGGTGAGGTGGTGTTCAACACCGCAATGACCGGCTATCAGGAAATCCTTACCGATCCTTCCTACGCCCAACAGATCGTTACCCTGACTTACCCGCACATCGGCAACACCGGCACCACGCCGGAAGACGCCGAGTCCGATCGCGTCTGGTCCGCTGGCCTGGTCATCCGTGACCTGCCACTGGTTGCGAGCAACTGGCGCAACACGATGTCTCTGTCCGACTACCTGAAAGCCAACAATGTCGTGGCAATCGCCGGTATCGACACTCGCCGTCTGACACGCATCCTGCGTGAGAAAGGCGCGCAGAACGGCTGCATCATGGCCGGTGACAACATCTCCGAAGCCGCCGCCATCGCCGCCGCCCAGGGCTTCCCTGGCCTCAAAGGCATGGACCTGGCGAAAGTCGTCAGCACCAAAGAGAAGTACGAGTGGCGCTCGACTGTCTGGGACTTGAAGACCGACAGCCACGCGACCATCGACGCTTCCGATCTGCCATACCACGTGGTGGCCTACGACTACGGCGTCAAGCTGAACATCCTGCGCATGCTGGTCGAGCGCGGTTGCCGTGTGACCGTTGTGCCTGCGCAAACCCCGGCTGCAGAAGTTCTGGCTCTCAAGCCGGACGGCGTGTTCCTGTCCAACGGCCCGGGTGACCCTGAGCCATGCGACTACGCGATCCAGGCGATTAAAGACGTGCTGGAAACCGAGATTCCGGTATTCGGCATCTGCCTCGGGCACCAACTGCTGGCTCTGGCCTCCGGCGCCAAGACCCTGAAAATGGGCCACGGTCACCACGGTGCCAACCACCCGGTCCAGGATCTGGACAGCGGTGTGGTGATGATCACCAGCCAGAACCACGGTTTTGCGGTAGACGAAGCGACCCTGCCAGGCAACGTTCGGGCGATCCACAAATCGCTGTTCGACGGCACCCTGCAAGGCATCGAGCGTACCGACAAGAGCGCCTTCAGCTTCCAGGGTCACCCTGAAGCCAGCCCTGGCCCGAACGACGTAGCGCCATTGTTCGATCGCTTCATCAACGAAATGGCCAAGCGACGCTAATCGCTCGCCCTGATGTAGCGAAGCCTGGGGGCGGTCCCGAAACCGGCGGCCCCCTCAAGGCTTCAGAGATTGAACAAGACGGCTTGCCGACTGACCTGCGGATTTGAGTGACAACCCATGCCAAAACGTACAGACATTAAAAGCATCCTGATTCTCGGCGCTGGCCCGATCGTGATCGGCCAGGCCTGCGAATTCGACTACTCCGGCGCCCAGGCCTGTAAAGCCCTGCGCGAGGAGGGTTACCGCGTCATCCTGGTGAACTCCAACCCGGCGACCATCATGACCGACCCGGCCATGGCCGACGCCACCTACATCGAACCGATCAAGTGGCAGACCGTTGCCAAGATCATCGAGAAAGAGCGTCCGGACGCACTGCTGCCGACCATGGGTGGCCAGACTGCCCTGAACTGCGCCCTGGACCTGGAGCGCGAAGGCGTTCTGGAGAAGTTCGGCGTAGAAATGATCGGTGCCAACGCTGACACCATCGACAAGGCCGAAGACCGTTCGCGCTTCGACAAGGCGATGAAATCCATCGGTCTGGACTGCCCGCGTTCGGGTATCGCCCACAGCATGGAAGAGGCCAACGCGGTTCTCGATCGCCTGGGCTTCCCGTGCATCATCCGTCCGTCTTTCACCATGGGCGGCACCGGTGGCGGTATCGCTTACAACCGTGAAGAGTTCGAAGAAATCTGCGCCCGCGGTCTGGACCTGTCGCCGACCAAAGAACTGCTGATCGACGAATCGCTGATCGGCTGGAAAGAATACGAGATGGAAGTTGTCCGCGATAAAAAGGACAACTGCATCATCGTCTGCTCCATCGAAAACTTCGACCCGATGGGCGTGCACACCGGTGACTCGATCACGGTTGCACCGGCACAGACCCTGACCGACAAGGAATACCAGATCCTGCGTAACGCCTCCCTGGCGGTACTGCGCGAGATCGGCGTGGAAACCGGCGGCTCCAACGTCCAGTTCGGCATTTGCCCGAACACTGGCCGGATGGTGGTCATCGAGATGAACCCGCGGGTATCCCGTTCCTCGGCCCTGGCATCGAAAGCCACCGGTTTCCCGATCGCCAAGGTCGCGGCGAAACTGGCCGTCGGTTACACCCTCGACGAGCTGTCGAACGACATCACCGGCGGCAAGACCCCGGCATCCTTCGAGCCGTCCATCGACTACGTCGTCACCAAGCTGCCACGCTTCGCCTTCGAGAAATTCCCGAAAGCCGACGCACGCCTGACCACTCAAATGAAGTCGGTCGGTGAAGTCATGGCCATCGGCCGGACCTTCCAGGAATCCCTGCAGAAAGCCCTGCGCGGTCTGGAAGTGGGTGTTTGCGGTCTGGACGAGAAGCTCGACCTGAGCAACCCGGAAAGCATGAGCATCCTCAAGCGCGAACTGACCGTGCCGGGCGCCGAGCGTATCTGGTACGTGGCTGACGCGTTCCGCGCCGGTCTGTCGGTCGAAGATATTTTCGGCATGAACATGATCGACCCGTGGTTCCTGGTGCAGATCGAAGATCTGATCAAGGAAGAAGAGAAGGTCAAGACCCTGGGTCTGTCCGCTATCGACCGCGACCTGATGTTCCGCCTCAAGCGTAAAGGCTTCTCCGATCAACGTCTGGCCAAGCTGCTGGGCGTCACCGAGAAAAACCTGCGTACCCATCGTCACAAGCTGGAAGTGTTCCCGGTCTACAAGCGCGTCGACACCTGCGCCGCCGAGTTCGCCACCGACACCGCGTACCTGTACTCGACTTACGAGGAAGAGTGCGAAGCCGCGCCGTCGGGTCGCGACAAGATCATGATCCTGGGTGGCGGTCCAAACCGCATCGGCCAGGGCATCGAGTTCGACTATTGCTGTGTACACGCAGCACTGGCCCTGCGCGATGACGGGTACGAGACCATCATGGTCAACTGCAACCCGGAAACCGTTTCCACCGACTACGACACCTCCGATCGTCTGTACTTCGAACCAGTGACCCTGGAAGACGTTCTGGAAATCGTCCGCGTCGAGAAGCCAAAAGGCGTGATCGTTCAGTACGGCGGTCAGACCCCGCTGAAACTGGCCCGTGCCCTGGAAGCCGCCGGCGTGCCAATCATCGGCACCAGCCCTGACGCCATCGACCGCGCCGAAGACCGTGAGCGCTTCCAGCAGATGGTTGAGCGTCTGAACCTGCGTCAGCCGCCTAACGCCACCGTGCGCAGCGAAGACGAAGCGATTCGTGCCGCCGCCAAGATCGGTTACCCGCTGGTGGTTCGCCCGTCCTACGTACTGGGCGGCCGCGCGATGGAAATCGTTTACGAAGAAGAAGAACTCAAGCGCTACCTGCGTGAAGCGGTTCAAGTGTCCAACGACAGCCCGGTGCTGCTGGACCACTTCCTCAACTGCGCGATCGAAATGGACGTGGATGCGGTCTGCGACGGTACCGACGTGGTGATCGGCGCGATCATGCAGCACATTGAGCAGGCCGGCGTTCACTCCGGTGACTCCGCATGCTCCCTGCCGCCGTACTCGCTGCCTGCACATATCCAGGACGAGATGCGCGAACAGGTCAAGAAAATGGCCCTGGAACTGGGCGTTGTCGGCCTGATGAACGTGCAGTTGGCGCTGCAAGGCGAAGACATCTACGTCATCGAAGTCAACCCGCGCGCATCCCGTACCGTACCGTTCGTCTCCAAGTGCATCGGTGTGTCCCTGGCGATGGTCGCGGCTCGCGTGATGGCCGGTAAAACCCTGAAGGAAATCGGTTTCACCAAAGAAATCATTCCGAACTTCTACAGCGTGAAAGAGGCGGTGTTCCCATTCGCCAAATTCCCTGGCGTGGACCCGATCCTGGGCCCTGAGATGAAGTCCACCGGTGAAGTGATGGGCGTGGGCGACACCTTCGGCGAAGCCTTTGCCAAAGCCCAGATGGGCGCCAGCGAAGTGCTGCCGACCGGCGGCACCGCATTCATCAGCGTGCGTGACGATGACAAGCCACTGGTTGCAGGCGTGGCCCGTGATCTGATCAACTTGGGCTTCGAAGTGGTCGCCACTGCCGGTACTGCCAAGCTGATCGAAGCCGCAGGTCTGAAAGTGCGTCGTGTGAACAAGGTGACCGAGGGTCGTCCGCACGTGGTCGACATGATCAAGAATGACGAAGTCACTCTGATCATCAACACCACCGAAGGTCGTCAGTCGATCGCCGATTCCTATTCCATTCGTCGTAATGCCTTGCAGCACAAGATCTACTGCACCACTACCATTGCTGCTGGCGAAGCTATCTGCGAAGCGCTGAAGTTCGGTCCCGAGAAGACTGTGCGCCGCTTGCAGGATCTACACGCAGGATTGAAGGCATGATCAAATACCCAATGACCGTCAAGGGCGCCAAGGCCCTGGAAGAAGAACACGCTCATCTGACCAAGGTCGTTCGTCCGAAGCTCAGCCAGGACATCGGTACGGCCCGTGAGTTGGGTGACTTGAAGGAAAACGCCGAATACCACGCTGCTCGCGAGCAGCAGGGGATGGTCGAGGCGCGGATTCGTGACATTGAAGGCCGTATGCAAAACGCTGTGGTCATCGACGTAACGACCATCGAGCACACCGGCAAGGTGATTTTCGGCACCACCGTCGAAATCGCCAATGTCGAGACCGATGAAAGCGTGACTTACCAGATCGTTGGTGAGGATGAAGCAGACATCAAGCTCGGCAAGATCTCCGTCGGTTCGCCGATCGCCCGTGCCTTGATCGCCAAGGAAGAGGGTGATGTGGTGGCGGTCAAAACGCCGGGTGGCGTTATCGAGTATGAGATTGTCGAAGTTCGCCACATCTGAAAGAAGGCGCCCGCTACGTGCGGGCGCCATGCTTTGGCAGCTGACCCAGATGCTTTGGGTTGGCGGCTTGTGGTTGTTGCACATCGGTCTGCTGCCGGTGCTGGGGCGAATAGGTCTGGCGCCGCTGCTGATCGACGAAATTGCAGGCATGCTGAATGCACTGATGGTGGGGTTTGCCGCAGTGTGTGTGGTTTTTCAGGCTTTGGTGCTGGTTCAGGCCGAGGGCCTTGCCAGTCTATGGCGCGATATTCGCGGGCAACTGCTGCTGATGGCGCTGTATGGGTGTGCGATGTATTTCGCCGTACGCTTCGGTTGGCCGCAGGCGTTGCACTGGCAGTTGTTCAGCTATCTTGTTCTGGGCTTTTCCGGGCTGGTGCTGGTGATGCAGCCGGTGCCGGGATGGAGTATCAGGGTGCGCCAGGCACACCCTTGACACTTGCCATCACTTGAAACGATGGACGTTCGACAGCTGCTTGTTGACACTGAAGTTCTTGCGGTAAATCAGTGCCATCTTGCCGATGACCTGAACCAGATCCGCTTTGCCGACCTTGCACAGTTCTGCAATGCTCGCCAGGCGTGATTCGCGATCGAGGATGTTGAGCTTGATTTTGATCAGCTCGTGATCCGCCAAAGCGCGTTCAAGTTCGGCTAACACACCTTCAGTCAAGCCGTTGTCGGCCACAATCAAAACTGGTTTCAGATGGTGGCCAATGGACTTGTACTGTTTCTTCTGCTCTTGAGTGAGCGGCATAATCTGACCCTTTCGTCTGGATTCTGTAAAATGGCGGCCATTTTACCCGAGGGCTCGTGGATCCGCCCAATTAATCACGACCCTTATCATCGAGGTGCCCAATGGCGCGTTCCAAGACAAGCCTTGGTTGGCTGAAAAGACATGTCAACGATCCCTATGTGAAGCAGGCGCAGAAGGATGGCTACCGCTCGCGTGCGAGTTACAAACTTCTGGAGGTCCAGGAGAAATACAAGCTGATCCGTCCCGGCATGAGCGTTGTCGACCTGGGTGCGGCGCCCGGGGGGTGGTCGCAGGTGACTAGCCGTCTGATTGGTGGTCAGGGGCGTCTGATCGCCTCGGACATTCTGGAAATGGACAGCATTCCGGACGTGACTTTCATTCAGGGGGACTTCACCGAGGACGAAGTGCTCACGCGGATCCTTGAAGCTGTGGGTAATTCGCAGGTGGACCTTGTGATTTCCGATATGGCCCCCAATATGAGTGGTACGCCTGAAGTGGACATGCCAAAAGCCATGTTTCTTTGCGAGCTGGCGCTTGATTTGGCGGAACGGATACTCAAGCCGGGTGGTAATTTTGTGATCAAGATTTTTCAGGGCGAAGGGTTTGATGTTTACCTGAAGGATGCTCGTCGGAAATTCGACAAGATCCAGATGATCAAGCCAGACTCTTCCCGTGACAGTTCCCGCGAGCAATACATGCTGGCTTGGGGTTACCGCGGGCGTAGTGAGTAAAGCGAGGTTTTTTGGCGGGGCGATAGGTTTTTCGCATTTCGCCCCGTGAGCATTAGCGAATATTGTGTAGAAAGTGTTTCACAAAGGGTTACAGACGGCGCCTGCCAGAGCCGTAGGTAATGTAGTAAGTTAGGCCGGTGAATATCATGCGAAGCGCGCGCCATTAGCGGAGCTTGCTTCAGAGGGTAGTTAATTGAACGATATGGCAAAGAATCTGATCCTGTGGTTGATCATCGCGGCTGTCCTGGTGACGGTGATGAACAACTTCTCCAGCCCTAACGAGCCGCAGACCCTCAACTATTCCGACTTCATCCAGCAGGTCAAGGATGGCAAGGTCGAGCGCGTAGCGGTTGATGGCTACGTGATTACCGGCAAGCGCAACGATGGCGACAGTTTCAAGACCATTCGTCCGGCAATCCAGGACAACGGTCTGATCGGCGACCTCGTGGATAACCACGTTGTAGTCGAAGGCAAGCAGCCTGAGCAGCAAAGCATCTGGACCCAGCTTCTGGTCGCAAGCTTCCCGATCCTGGTGATCATCGCCGTCTTCATGTTCTTCATGCGGCAGATGCAGGGCGGTGCCGGTGGCAAGGGCGGGCCGATGAGTTTCGGCAAGAGCAAGGCGCGCCTACTCTCTGAAGATCAGGTGAAAACCACCCTGGCTGACGTTGCCGGGTGTGATGAGGCCAAGGAAGAAGTCGGTGAACTGGTCGAATTCCTGCGTGATCCGGGCAAGTTCCAGCGCCTGGGCGGTCGTATTCCTCGCGGCGTGCTGATGGTGGGGCCTCCGGGTACCGGTAAAACCTTGCTGGCCAAGGCGATTGCCGGCGAAGCCAAGGTGCCGTTCTTCACTATTTCCGGTTCCGATTTCGTCGAAATGTTCGTCGGTGTCGGTGCCAGTCGTGTTCGCGACATGTTCGAGCAGGCGAAGAAGCACGCGCCATGCATCATCTTCATCGATGAAATCGACGCCGTCGGTCGCCACCGTGGTGCCGGGATGGGTGGCGGTCACGATGAGCGTGAGCAAACACTTAACCAGTTGCTCGTGGAGATGGATGGTTTCGAGATGAATGACGGCATCATCGTCATTGCCGCGACCAACCGTCCCGACGTGCTTGACCCGGCATTGCTGCGTCCGGGCCGTTTCGACCGTCAGGTCGTGGTCGGCCTGCCGGATATCCGTGGTCGCGAGCAGATTCTCAAGGTCCACATGCGCAAAGTGCCAATGGGTGACGACGTCGCTCCGGCCGTGATCGCTCGTGGTACACCTGGTTTCTCCGGTGCCGACCTGGCCAACCTGGTGAACGAGGCTTCGTTGTTCGCGGCCCGTGCCGGCAAGCGCATCGTCGAGATGAAAGAGTTTGAGTTGGCCAAAGACAAGATCATGATGGGTGCCGAGCGCAAATCCATGGTCATGTCCGAGAAAGAGAAGCAGAACACTGCTTATCACGAAGCCGGCCACGCAATCGTCGGTCGCGTCGTGCCTGAGCATGATCCGGTCTACAAGGTGTCGATCATTCCGCGCGGTCGTGCGCTTGGTGTGACCATGTTCCTGCCGGAAGAAGATCGCTATAGCCTGTCCAAGCGTGCACTGATCAGCCAGATCTGCTCGCTGTACGGCGGCCGTATTGCTGAAGAGATGACCTTGGGCTTCGACGGCGTCACTACCGGTGCATCCAACGACATCATGCGTGCCAGCCAGATAGCACGAAACATGGTGACCAAATGGGGCTTGTCGGAAAAACTCGGTCCATTGATGTACGCCGAAGAAGAGGGCGAAGTGTTCCTCGGTCGTGGCGGCGGTGGTCAGCATGCAAGCTTCTCCGGTGAGACGGCCAAGCTGATCGACTCTGAAGTGCGCAGCATCATTGACCAGTGCTACGGCACGGCCAAGCAGATCCTCACGGATAACCGTGACAAGCTCGATGCCATGGCTGATGCCCTGATGAAGTACGAGACGATCGATGCCGATCAGATCGATGACATCATGGCGGGTCGTACGCCTCGCGAACCTCGCGACTGGTCTGGTGGCAGCGATACTTCCGGCACGCCTCCGGTGGTGCAGGACGGGCGTCCGGAAACACCTATCGGCGGTCCGGCTGCTGACGTTTAAGGTTTGAAATGACTTCTGTTCAGTCCTCGACCCGGTTGCCTTGCGGCAACCGGGTTCTTGATTTGGCCCAGACGCATGTCATGGGCATTCTCAATGTCACTCCCGATTCTTTTTCCGATGGTGGCCGATACAGCCAGCTGGACGCGGCCCTGCGCCACGCCGAGGCGATGGTGGCGGCCGGCGCGACGCTGATCGACGTCGGTGGCGAATCGACCCGGCCCGGCGCCAGGGCTGTTTCGCCACTTGAAGAGCTCGAGCGCGTAGCGCCTATCGTTGAGCGCATCAGTCGCGAACTGGATGTGATTATCTCGGTCGATACCTCCACGCCTGCCGTCATGCGTGAAACCGCAAGGCTGGGCGCGGGGTTGATCAATGATGTGCGCTCGTTGCGTCGCGACGGTGCTCTGGATGCCGCGGCGGCCACCGGTTTGCCGGTGTGCCTGATGCATATGCTCGGTGAGCCGGGCGACATGCAGGACAATCCGCAGTATCAGGATGTTACGAAAGAGGTCGGCGAGTTTCTTGCCGAGCGTATGGTTCAGTGTGCAGCGGTGGGTATCCCTGCCGAGCGGATCATTCTCGATCCGGGCTTCGGCTTCGCGAAAACCTTGCAGCACAACCTGAGCTTGTTCAAGCATATGGAGGCCTTGCATGCCTTGGGGCGGCCCTTGTTGGTCGGGGTTTCGCGAAAGAGCATGATCGGGCAGGCCTTGAATCGGCCGGTGGGAGAGCGTCTGCATGGCGGTCTGGCACTTGCAGCGCTGGCTTTGGTCAAAGGTGCGCGTATATTGCGCGTCCATGATGTTGCGGAAACAGTTGATGTGGTGCGGATGATTGCCGCCGTAGAGTCAGCCGAATAAGAATGATGGAGTAATTATGAGTAAAAAATACTTTGGCACCGACGGCATTCGTGGTCGGGTCGGTGAATATCCCATCACTCCTGATTTCATGCTCAAGCTTGGCTGGGCGGCAGGCATGGCATTTCGCAGCATGGGTGCCTGCAAGGTGCTCGTGGGCAAGGACACCCGGATCTCCGGTTACATGTTCGAATCGGCGCTTGAGGCCGGGCTGACATCGGCAGGTGCTGATGTAATGCTGCTGGGGCCGATGCCGACACCGGCCATCGCCTATCTGACACGTACCTTTCATGCCGAAGCCGGCATCGTGATCAGCGCTTCGCATAACCCCCATGATGACAACGGCATCAAGTTTTTCTCTGGAAAGGGCACCAAGCTTCCGGATGAAGTCGAGCTGATGATCGAAGAGTTGCTCGATACCCCGATGACGGTGGTTGAGTCGAGCAAGATCGGCAAGGTATCGCGAATCAACGATGCCTCGGGCCGCTATATCGAATTCTGCAAGAGCAGCGTTCCGACCGGCACCAGTTTTGCCGGTCTGAAGATCGTGCTCGATTGTGCCCATGGCGCGACCTATAAAGTGGCGCCTAGTGTGTTCCGTGAGTTGGGGGCTGATGTCGTTGTGCTTTCCGCTCACCCGAACGGCCTGAACATCAATGACAATTGCGGTTCTACCCATATGGCGCCGCTGCAAGCGGCCGTACTGGCCGAGCACGCCGATTTGGGTATTGCCTTTGACGGTGATGGTGACCGGGTTCAGATGGTTGATCATACCGGTGCGGTTGTCGATGGCGATGAGTTGCTGTTCATCATTGCTCGCGATCTGCAGGAGCGCGGCAAGTTGCAGGGGGGGGTGGTCGGTACGCTGATGAGTAACCTGGGGTTGGAATTGGCCCTGGCGGATCTGGCAATTCCTTTTGTGCGAGCCAATGTTGGCGACCGTTACGTGATCTCCGAGTTGCTGGAGCGCGATTGGATGGTGGGTGGTGAAAACTCAGGGCACATTGTCTGCTTCAGTCATACCACTACCGGTGATGCGATCATTGCGGCGTTGCAGGTACTGATGGCGCTGAAGCGGCGCGCGGAAGGCCTGGCTCAGTCGCGTCAGGCGTTGCGCAAGTGCCCTCAGGTCCTGATTAACGTGCGATTCGGCGGTGGCGCGAGCCCGCTCGAACATCCGGCCGTCAAGCAAGCCAGTGACCGTGTTACCCAAGAGATGGCGGGGCGTGGCCGTGTGCTGTTGCGCAAGTCCGGGACAGAGCCGTTGGTGCGGGTCATGGTCGAGGGCGAGGACGAAATACAGGTTCGCGGTTACGCTGAAGAGCTGGCAAAACTGGTAACTGAAGTTTCTGCCTGATTTCGGCTTGCCAGCCATGATTGTGTTGGGTAACATCTGCGCCCACTTTGACCGACGAGGTACAGCATGCGTCGCCCTATGGTAGCTGGTAACTGGAAGATGCACGGTACCCGCGCCAGCGTCGCTGAGCTGATCAACGGCCTTCGTCATCTGGCCTTGCCGAGCGGTGTTGATGTCGCGGTGTTCCCGCCTTGCTTGTATATCAATCAAGTGATTGATGGCCTGGAAGGCAAGTCGATTTCGGTCGGCGCGCAGAACTCTGCGATTGAATCCGGGCAGGGTGCATTGACAGGTGAGGTTTCGCCGAGTCAGTTGGTGGATGCGGGTTGTTCCCTTGTGCTTGTCGGGCACTCTGAGCGTCGCCAGATAATGGGCGAGCTGGACGGGACGCTGAATCGCAAATTCGCAGCGGCACAGGCATGTGGCTTGATTCCGGTGTTGTGTGTAGGGGAAACCCTCGAGCAGCGCGAAGCCGGGAAAACTCTTGAGGTTGTCGGGCGTCAGCTGGGCAGCATCATCGAGGAGCTGGGTGTCGGTGCTTTTGCAAAGGCAGTAATCGCTTACGAGCCGGTCTGGGCCATTGGCACCGGGCTGACTGCTTCGCCGCAACAGGCGCAGGATGTGCACGCAGCCATTCGCGCTCAGTTGGCGGCAGAGAATTCTGAAGTCGCACAAGGTGTGCGGCTTCTATACGGCGGCAGCGTGAAGGCGGCCAATGCGGTCGAACTGTTCGGCATGCCGGATATCGATGGGGGGCTCATTGGTGGAGCTTCCCTGAATGCAGATGAGTTCGGTGCGATTTGTCGCGCCGCGGGAAACTGAAAAAATGCTGGAAACAGTCGTAGTCGTTTTTCATCTGCTGGGTGCATTGGGCGTAGTTGCTCTGGTATTGCTGCAGCAGGGTAAGGGTGCGGACGCTGGCGCATCTTTCGGAGCAGGTGCTTCAAATACTGTGTTCGGAAGCCAAGGTTCCTCTACCTTTCTTAGTAAGTTTACTGCTATACTTGCCGCCGGTTTCTTCATGACCAGCTTGGGGTTAGGTTACTTTGCTAAAGAGAAGGCTCACCAGCTGACTCAAGTAGGTTTGCCAAACCCGGCAGTGTTGGAAGTTCCAAAGCAACAACCGGCTTCTGATGATGTCCCGGTGCTTCAAGAGCAAAAGTCGGCTACTCCAGCGACTGACGTGCCTCCAGCTCAAGAGCAGAAGTAAGAAGAGTTTCAAACGTAGTATTGCCGAGGTGGTGGAATTGGTAGACACGCAACCTTGAGGTGGTTGTGCCCATAGGGTGTAGGGGTTCGAGTCCCCTTCTCGGTACCAATTATCAGGAGAGCCCGCAGTTGCGGGCTTTCTTGTAGGTGGAAGGTTACATTGACCCTGTCAGGGATCGGTCGTATACTTCCGCCCCAGCTTTGTCGCGGGGTGGAGCAGTCTGGTAGCTCGTCGGGCTCATAACCCGAAGGTCGTCGGTTCAAATCCGGCCCCCGCAACCAGTTTAAGGAGCCCCTTTTAAGGGGCTTTTTGTTAGCTGGACACTTTCAACGCCGCTATTCGGCGGCGTTTCAAGGATGGGCGTTTCGCCCATTTTTTTATTTTGCATAGCATGCACATACATGCACGAGGGGGTTCAGGTGTCGAGCAAGCTAGAAGAGTTGCAGGCCTTGCTGGCCCCGGTGGTCGTGGCCCTGGGCTATGAATGCTGGGGTATTGAGTTTTCGGCTCAAGGTCGCCACTCAATGTTGCGCGTTTATATTGATAAAGAAGGCGGCGTGCTGGTGGATGATTGTGCCATCGTCAGTCGCCAGATCAGCGGTGTACTGGATGTTGAAGATCCTATCTCCGTTGAATACACCCTTGAAGTTTCCTCGCCTGGCATGGAACGCCCACTGTTCACTCTTGAGCAGTTTGCAAAATTTGCCGGTGAACAAGTGAAGATCAAGCTGCGCTCGCCTTTTGAAGGTCGACGCAACTTTCAGGGCCTTCTGCGCGGTGTAGAAGAGCAGGACGTCGTGGTGCAGGTTGAAGACCATGAGTTCCTGTTGCCGATCGATATGATCGACAAGGCCAACATTATTCCCAGTTTTGACTGAGACGCGGATCCCGCGGATCCAATGGCTTGCGAAAGGCGAGGCGTACGATGAGCAAAGAAGTACTGCTGGTTGTTGAGTCGGTATCCAATGAAAAGGGCGTACCGGCAAACGTAATTTTTGAAGCGCTGGAGCTGGCTCTGGCCACTGCTACCAAAAAGCGTTTCGAGGACGAAGTCGATCTGCGTGTGGAAATCAATCGCCACACCGGTGCTTACGAGACGTTCCGTCGCTGGACGGTCGTCGAAGAAGCAGATCTGGACGATCCGGCTATCGAAACCTGGCCGAGCAAGGTTGCGCAAACGCATCCTGGCGCCAAGGTCGGTGACATTGTCGAAGAAAAAATCGAATCCATCGAGTTCGGCCGCATTGCTGCACAGACTGCCAAGCAAGTCATCGTGCAGAAAGTTCGCGAAGCCGAGCGTGCTCAAGTCGTTGACGCCTATCGCGAGCGCCTGGGAGAAATCATCTCCGGCACCGTGAAGAAAGTTACCCGCGACAACGTGATCGTCGATTTGGGCAACAACGCTGAAGCGTTGCTGGCTCGTGAAGACATCATCTCCCGCGAAACCTTCCGGGTTGGCGTGCGCCTGCGTGCGCTGCTCAAGGAAATCCGCACCGAGAACCGCGGCCCGCAGCTGATCCTGTCGCGTACCGCGCCGGAAATGCTGATCGAGTTGTTCCGCATCGAAGTGCCGGAAATCGCTGAAGGCCTGATCGAAGTAATGGCAGCGTCCCGTGATCCGGGTTCGCGCGCCAAGATCGCGGTCCGCTCCAAGGACAAACGCATCGACCCGCAAGGCGCTTGCATCGGTATGCGCGGTTCGCGTGTCCAGGCAGTGTCCGGCGAGTTGGGTGGTGAGCGTGTGGATATCGTCCTGTGGGACGATAACCCGGCTCAGTTTGTGATCAATGCAATGTCGCCGGCTGAAGTGGCGGCAATTATCGTTGACGAAGATGCCCATGCAATGGACATCGCCGTTGGCGCAGACAATCTGGCTCAGGCCATCGGTCGCGGTGGTCAGAACGTGCGTCTGGCTAGCCAGTTGACTGGCTGGACCCTGAACGTGATGACCGAATCGGACATCCAGGCTAAGCAGCAAGCAGAAACCGGCGATATCCTGCGCAACTTCATCGACGAGCTGGAAGTCGACGAAGACCTGGCACAGGTGCTGGTAGATGAAGGTTTCACCAGCCTGGAAGAGATTGCCTACGTACCGTTGGAAGAAATGCTCAACATCGACGGCTTTGACGAAGAAACCGTCAACGAGCTTCGCGCTCGCGCCAAGGATCGTTTGTTGACCAAAGCCATCGCTACTGAGGAAAAGCTGGCAGACGCCCATCCGGCCGAAGACCTGCTCTCGCTTGAGGGCATGGACAAGGATTTGGCGATGGAACTGGCGGTGCGCGGCGTAATTACCCGCGAAGACCTGGCCGAGCAGTCTATTGACGACCTGCTCGACATCGACGGCATTGACGATGATCGTGCCGGCAAGTTGATCATGGCCGCCCGAGCCCACTGGTTCGAGTAATTAGGCGCGGCCTGAGGAGAGAAGTGCATGACGCAAGTCACGGTGAAACAACTGGCCGATGAGGTCAAAACACCGGTAGAGCGCCTGTTGCAGCAGATGCGTGAGGCAGGTCTGCCGCACACCGCCGCCGAAGAACATGTGACTGACAGTGAGAAGCAATCTTTGCTGACTCACTTGAAAAGCAGCCACAAGGCGAAAGTGGAAGAACCACGCAAGATCACGCTGCAGCGTAAAACCACCAGCACCCTGCGTGTTGCTGGCAGCAAAAGTATCAGCGTTGAAGTACGCAAGAAGAAAGTCTTCGTGCAACGCAGCCCGGAAGAAATCGAAGCCGAGCGCAAACGCGAACTGGAAGAACGTCGCGCAGTAGAAAATGCTGCACGTCAGAAGGCTGAAGAAGAAGCCAAGCGTCGCGCCGAAGAAGAAGCGCGTCGCCAGCCTGCTGCTGCGCAAACCGCTACTAACGACGCTGTCGCAGCACCTGCTGCAGTTGCCGAGCCAGTGCGTGAAAGCGCGCCGGTAGTGGCCGCTGCTCCAGCACCTGCCGCCGACACTCGCAAACGCGATGAGCAGCGTCGTCCGGACAAACCACGTGCCGACGATAGCAATCGTCGTGGCAGTGGCGATGGCGAGCGCAAAAACGCTCCGCATCGTGCTTCGGTCAAGGAAAAAGCGCCTGCTCCACGCGTTGCGCCACGCACTACCGACGAAGAAAGCGATGGCTTCCGTCGTGGTGGTCGTGGCAAAGCCAAGCTGAAGAAACGCAACGCCCACGGTTTCCAGAGCCCAACCGGCCCTGTTGTGCGCGAAGTGAAGATCGGCGAGACCATCACTGTTGGCGATCTCGCCCAGCAGATGTCGGTCAAGGCTGCTGAAATCATCAAGTTCATGTTCAAACTGGGTACCCCGGCGACCATCAACCAGGTACTGGATCAGGAAACTGCCCAACTGGTTGCCGAAGAGCTGGGCCACAAAGTGACCCTGGTCAGCGACACCGCCCTGGAAGATTCCCTGGCCGAGTCCCTGAAGTTTGAAGGTGAAGCGTTCTCCCGTGCACCGGTTGTGACCGTAATGGGTCACGTTGACCACGGTAAGACCTCGCTGCTTGACTACATCCGTCGTGCCAAGGTAGCTGCTGGCGAAGCCGGTGGTATTACCCAGCACATCGGTGCGTACCACGTTGAAACCGAACGCGGCATGGTCACCTTCCTCGACACCCCTGGTCACGCTGCGTTTACCGCCATGCGTGCCCGTGGTGCCAAGGCGACCGACATCGTGATCCTGGTGGTTGCAGCGGACGACGGCGTAATGCCGCAGACCGTTGAAGCTGTTCAGCACGCTCAGGCGGCTGGCGTACCTCTGGTTGTTGCAGTGAACAAAATCGACAAGCCGGGCGCCGATCTCGATCGCATCCGTAGCGAATTGTCGGTTCACGGCGTGACTTCGGAAGAGTGGGGCGGCGACACCCCGTTCGTATCGGTTTCGGCGAAAGTCGGTACCGGCGTGGACGAGTTGCTCGAAGCTGTTCTGCTGCAAGCCGAAGTTCTCGAACTGAAAGCGACCCCATCGGCCCCTGGTCGTGGTGTTGTGGTTGAATCGCGTCTCGACAAAGGTCGTGGCCCGGTTGCTACCGTTCTGGTTCAAGACGGTACCCTGCGCCAGGGCGACATGGTGCTGGTCGGTTCGAACTATGGCCGCGTTCGCGCCATGCTCGACGAGAACGGCAAGCCAATCAAGGAAGCCGGTCCTTCCATCCCTGTCGAGATCCTCGGCCTGGACGGTACCCCGGACGCTGGCGACGAGATGAGCGTGGTGGCCGACGAGAAGAAAGCCCGTGAAGTGGCTCTGTTCCGTCAAGGTAAGTTCCGCGAAGTCAAACTGGCCCGTGCTCACGCTGGCAAGCTTGAAAACATCTTCGAGAACATGGGTCAGGAAGAGAAGAAGACGCTCAACATCGTCCTCAAATCCGACGTCCGTGGTTCGCTGGAAGCGTTGAACGGTGCCTTGAACGGCCTGGGTAACGACGAAGTGCAAGTGCGTGTGGTCGGTGGCGGTGTCGGTGGTATCACCGAGTCCGACGCCAACCTGGCACTGGCCTCCAACGCTGTACTGTTCGGCTTCAACGTGCGTGCCGATGCAGGCGCTCGCAAGATCGTCGAGCAGGAAGGTCTGGATATGCGTTACTACAACGTGATCTACGACATCATCGAAGACGTCAAGAAAGCCCTCACCGGTATGTTGGGCAGCGATGTTCGCGAGAACATCCTGGGTACCGCTGAAGTGCGTGACGTGTTCCGTTCGCCGAAGTTTGGCGCGATCGCCGGTTGCATGGTTATCGAAGGTGTTGTTCACCGTAACCGTCCAATCCGTGTACTGCGTGAAGACATCGTTATCTTCGAAGGCGAGCTGGAATCCTTGCGCCGCTTCAAGGATGACGCTTCCGAAGTACGTGCCGGCATGGAATGCGGTATCGGCGTGAAGAGCTACAACGACGTCAAGGTCGGTGACAAGATCGAAGTCTTCGAGAAGGTTCAGGTTGCTCGCAGCCTCTAACTCGCGCACTTCAAGAGCCGTGATGGCCAGCCGCATGCAATTGCGCGGCGCATCAGTCGGACTCTAAACGCAACGCCCGGTCTGGCTTTTGTCAGGCCGGGCGTTTGCCGCTTTCAGACCCTTCGGGTTTCACCGTGGGGCAGTAACAGGTAACAAGACATGGCAAAAGAATATAGCCGTACCCAACGTATCGGCGATCAGATGCAGCGTGAGCTGGCACAGCTGATCCGTCGTGAAGTCAAAGACCCGCGCGTCGGCCTGGTCACCATTACCGCTGTTGAAGTCAGCCGTGACGTCGGTCACGCCAAGATTTTCATCACCGTGATGGGGCAGGACAGCGCCGAAGATATCGCGCAAAGCATCAAGGTGCTCAACTCCGCCGCCGGTTTCCTGCGGATGCAGTTGGCTCGCGAAATGAAGTTGCGCAGTGTTCCTCAGCTGCACTTCCACTACGATGAAAGCGTTGTGCGTGGCGCGCATCTGTCGGCGCTGATCGAGCGTGCGGTGGCTGAAGACAATCAGCACCCGGTAGCGGCTGAACCCGAAGACGCCAAGGAGTAATCGGTGGCTCAGGTCAAACGTATCCGTCGTAACGTCAGCGGCATCATCCTGCTCGACAAGCCGCTGGGGTTCACTTCCAACGCGGCGTTGCAGAAGGTCCGCTGGTTGCTCAATGCCGAGAAGGCCGGGCATACCGGCAGCCTCGATCCGCTGGCCACCGGTGTGCTGCCGTTGTGCTTCGGCGAGGCTACCAAGTTCTCGCAATACCTGCTCGATTCCGACAAGGGTTATGAAACCCTGGCGCAACTGGGCAAGACCACCACCACGGCGGATGCCGAAGGTGAAGTTTTGCTGGAGCGTCCGGTGACCGTTGGTCGCGCCGATATCGAAGCTGTGCTGCCGAAATTTCGTGGGCAAATCAGTCAGATACCACCGATGTACTCGGCGCTCAAGCGTGACGGGCAGCCGCTGTACAAACTGGCCCGTGCAGGTGAAGTAGTGGAGCGTGAACCGCGTTCTGTTACTATTGCGCGCTTGGAATTACTGGCCTTTGAGGGTGATACTGCGCGGCTTGCGGTGGATTGCAGCAAAGGCACCTATATCCGTACCCTGGTGGAGGATATCGGTGAGCAACTCGGTTGTGGCGCTTACGTGGCTGAATTGCGACGTACCCAGGCCGGGCCTTTCACGCTTGCGCAGACCGTCACTCTGGAAGAGCTGGAAGCGGTACATGCCGAAGGCGGCAATGAAGCGGTCGACCGCTTCCTGATGCCATCGGACAGCGGCCTGCTGGATTGGCCACTGTTGCAGTTCTCGGAAGCGAGCGCGTTCTACTGGCTCAACGGCCAGCCGGTACGTGCCCCGGATGCACCGAAGTTCGGCATGGTGCGGGTACAGGATCACAACGGTCGCTTCATCGGTATCGGTGAAGTGAGCGAAGACGGGCGCATCGCGCCACGTCGACTGATTCGGTCAGAATGACCGAAACCAGCCTGTGTAACAGCAGGTTGGCGAGGGTGGCTGTCAACAGGCACGGTCACTACTCATTTATAGATACAGGGATTTGTCCCTGGCCTGTTGAAACCGTCCCCTGGATGGTTTCCTGATAAAAGGATTGCCTCATGGCTCTCGACGTTCAAGAAAAAGCTCAGATCGTAGCTGACTACCAGCAAGCCGTTGGTGATACTGGTTCGCCAGAAGTGCAAGTTGCACTGCTGACCGCCAACATCAACAAACTGCAAGGTCACTTCAAGGCCAACGGTAAAGATCACCACTCCCGTCGTGGTCTGATCCGCATGGTTAACCAGCGTCGTAAGCTGCTGGACTACCTGAAAGGCAAGGACGTGAGCCGTTACAGCGCTCTGATCGCTCGCCTGGGTCTGCGTCGCTAATAAGCGATTGCGCTAGAGGTTGGTTGTCTGTCGTGCGTCAGCGGGTTTCCCGCCAGCGCATGGCAGGCTCCCAGCCTCAAGTTTTATCTGGATATCAGCTTTACCCTGGACAATGGAGTCGGGCCGATTCCCGGCGTTGCCCAAGAATTTCGCAAGAAGACAAGTTCCCCCAAGAGCCACAAAGAAGGTAGGACACCGTGAACCCGGTAATCAAAAAATTCCAGTTCGGTCAGTCGACCGTTACCCTCGAGACTGGCCGTATCGCCCGTCAGGCCTCCGGCGCAGTATTGGTCACCGTTGACGACGACGTCAGCGTATTGGTGACCGTAGTCGGTGCCAAACAAGCCGATCCAGGCAAGGGCTTCTTCCCACTGTCTGTTCACTACCAGGAAAAGACTTACGCTGCCGGCAAGATCCCTGGCGGTTTCTTCAAGCGCGAAGGCCGTCCTTCCGAGAAAGAAACCCTGACTTCCCGACTGATCGACCGTCCGATCCGTCCGCTGTTCCCTGAAGGCTTCATGAACGAAGTGCAGGTTGTCTGCACCGTCGTTTCCACCAGCAAGAAGACCGATCCGGACATCGCTGCGATGATCGGTACCTCGGCTGCGCTGGCTATCTCCGGCATTCCTTTCGATGGCCCGATCGGCGCTGCCCGCGTTGCGTTCCACGAAAGCACCGGTTACCTGCTGAACCCGACTTACGAACAACTGAAAGCTTCGAGCCTGGACATGGTCGTTGCCGGTACTTCGGAAGCCGTATTGATGGTTGAATCGGAAGCCAAAGAGCTGACCGAAGACCAGATGCTGGGCGCCGTACTGTTTGCTCACGACGAGTTCCAGGTGGTGATCAACGCGGTTAAAGAACTGGCCGCCGAAGCTGCCAAACCGACCTGGACCTGGGCTCCACAGCCAGAAGCCACCGCTCTGTTGGGGGCTATCCGCGCCGAGTTCGGCGAAGCGATCTCCCAGGCTTACACCATCACCGTCAAGGCCGACCGTTATGCACGTCTGGGCGAGCTGAAAGACCAGGTGGTTGCCAAGCTGTCCGGTGAAGAAGGCCAGCCGTCCGCCGCTGACGTCAAAGCGGCTTTCGGTGAAATCGAATACCGCACCGTTCGCGAAAATATCGTCAACGGCAAGCCACGTATCGACGGTCGCGACACCAAGACCGTACGTCCGCTGAGCATCGAAGTCGGCGTTCTGCCAAAGACCCACGGTTCGGCACTGTTCACCCGTGGCGAAACTCAGGCCCTGGTAGTCGCGACTCTGGGTACTGCCCGTGACGCACAGCTGCTGGACACCCTGGAAGGCGAGAAAAAAGACCCGTTCATGCTGCACTACAACTTCCCTCCGTTCTCGGTAGGTGAGTGTGGTCGCATGGGTGGCGCTGGTCGTCGCGAAATCGGTCACGGCCGTCTGGCCCGTCGTTCGGTTCAGGCCATGCTGCCGGCTGCCGACGTGTTCCCGTACACCATCCGTGTCGTGTCGGAAATCACCGAGTCCAACGGTTCGAGCTCCATGGCTTCGGTCTGCGGCGCTTCCCTGGCCCTGATGGACGCCGGTGTGCCGATGAAGGCACCGGTTGCCGGTATCGCCATGGGTCTGGTTAAAGAAGGCGAGAAATTCGCCGTCCTGACCGACATCCTGGGCGACGAAGACCACCTGGGCGACATGGACTTCAAAGTAGCCGGTACCGCCAAGGGTGTGACCGCGCTGCAGATGGACATCAAGATCAAAGGCATCACCGAAGAAATCATGGAAATCGCTCTGGGCCAAGCCCTGGAAGCGCGCCTGAACATCCTCGGCCAGATGAACCAGATCATTGGCCAGTCGCGTACCGAACTGTCGGAAAACGCTCCGACCATGATCGCGATGAAAATCGACACCGACAAAATCCGTGATGTCATCGGTAAAGGCGGCGCGACCATTCGTGCGATCTGTGAAGAGACCAAGGCTTCGATCGACATCGAAGACGACGGCTCGATCAAGATCTTCGGCGAAACCAAGGAAGCGGCTGAAGCGGCACGTCAGCGCGTTCTGGGTATCACCGCTGAAGCTGAAATCGGCAAGATCTACGTAGGTAAAGTTGAGCGCATCGTCGACTTCGGCGCATTCGTCAACATCCTGCCGGGCAAGGACGGTCTGGTTCACATCTCGATGCTGAGCGACGCTCGCGTTGAGAAAGTGACCGACATCCTGAAAGAAGGCCAGGAAGTGGAAGTACTGGTACTGGACGTGGACAACCGCGGCCGTATCAAGCTGTCCATCAAAGACGTAGCAGCAGCCAAGGCTTCGGGCGTTTAATTCCCTCCGCGCCTGACCGCTTCAACGTTATGAAAAATGCCCCGCCGTGAAAACGGCGGGGCTTTTTTTTGTGCACAAAGATCTTTCGATTTTGCGGTGCGCGAAGTTGCCGGACCCTGAAGCCAGTGCTAGCTTTAGGCCACAGCCCGTGTAGCTCAGCCGGTAGAGCAGCGCACTCGTAACGCGAAGGTCGCAGGTTCGATTCCTGTCTCGGGCACCACTTTCCCCGCTTATTTCACCTTTCTGCTCAGATCCTCGACGGTGCGCTTGAGCTGATCCATCGCGCGATCCTGATCACTGATCTCCCGTTTAAGGCTGGAGATTTCGCTGTTGTTCGAGCTTGAGCTGGAGCCGCTGTTACGCTTGAGCTCTTCCACTTGCTTGCTGAGATTATTCAGGTCGCGTTCCTGTTCATTCACCGTGCGCTTGAGATCGTCAATCTCCTTGCTGCTGGAGCTTGAGCTGGAACCGCTATTGCGTTTGAGTTCTTCGATCTGGCGGGCTTGCTCATTGATGGTGCGCTTCTGGCTTTCCAGTTCGGAGGCATTGGCCTTCACGGTTTTTTGCAGATTTTCCAGATCATCGATGCTGACGCTGGTTCTGACGAGCGTGTCCTTGCCGAGAGAATTGTGCAGGGCGGAGATTTTGTCGGAATACAGCGAAGGGTCGGAGGTCACTTCGACAGCCGCTTGAGCAGCGCTGGCCAATGTCAGGCTGCCGAGCAGCAGGGCAGCGGTTGCAAGCCGGGTAGATGAAAGCTTCGAAAAACTGCGCATCACTGGGGTTCCTTGTGAAGTGCCGATGTGGCACATCGCTATGACTTGGGGTTTGGATTTATGTTCCCGAGGTCGCCAGCTCCTCTTGCACGCAGCTTTTTGTGGGATAGATGTAAAGAGCCGTGTAAATCATCGGCAAAACGTCCTATATTCGATGCCTGCATGAGCATCGCCCAGCAGTTTTCAGATGATCCCGAATGGTTCTGAAGGCCAGACAAACCGGGCTTTAGACGGTTTTTTGCGTCAGAGAGATCCTTGATGATCCAGATCCATCTTCCATTCCCCAGATCAGCGAGAACGCCATGACTGTTAAAGAATTGACCCAGGAAGCCAGGCACGAAGAGGCCCTGAAGAAGTACGTGCTGGACGCGCCCCAGTTGCTGGAAGAGATCAAGGACTTGCCTGCCGACGATCAGAAAGACCAGATCCAGTGGGCGTTCGAGGATGAGGCAGAAGCCCAGGGCTTGCAGCCATGGGAGCTGACCCTCAAGTACACCACAACCCCGGAAGAGTTCGAGGCTGCGCGCCTGGCACTGCACAAGGAGGCGGCCGAGGTATTGGGTGTCGAGTGGGAAGAGTACTGCGAGATGAACAATCTGGTGGTCTGACCTGTGGGAGCGGGCTTGCTCGCGAAGAGGGTGTGTCAGTCGACGTAATTGTCGCCTGACTCACCGCTTTCGCGAGCAAGCCCGCTCCCACATATGAAACGGGCGTTTTCTCGATCAGAGGCTTAAACGCATCGACAGATCCACAGCCTTCACATCCTTGGTCATTGCACCAATCGAAATGTAATCCACCCCGGTTTGTGCAATCGGCAGCAACGTACTTTCGTTGATACCGCCGCTGGCCTCCAGTTTTGCCTTGCCGGCATTCAGCCGCACGGCTTCGCGCATGTCATCCAGGCTCAGTTCATCGAGCATGATGATGTCGGCACCCGCCGCCAGGGCTTCCTTGAGTTCGGCCAGGTTCTCCACTTCGATTTCCACCGGTTTGCCCGGAGCGATCTTGTGCGCGGCAGCGATAGCCTCAGGAATGCCCCCGCAGGCGGCGATATGGTTTTCCTTGATCAGGAAGGCGTCATACAGGCCGATGCGATGGTTATGGCAACCGCCGCAGGTCACGGCGTATTTCTGAGCCAGACGCAGCCCCGGCAGGGTTTTACGGGTATCGAGCAACTTCACCTGGGTTTCGGCGACGAAATCCGCCAGGTACTGCGCACGCGTGGCCACGCCCGAAAGCAGTTGCAGGAAGTTCAGCGCGCTGCGTTCGCCGGTGAGCAGCGAGCGTGCCGGACCCTCCAGGTGGAATAGCACCTGATTGGGCTTTACCCGTTCGCCATCGCTCACTTGCCAGTGCACGGCGACCCGCGGATCCAGCTGCCGAAACACGGCATCAACCCACGCAGTACCGCTGATGACGGCGGCGTCGCGGGTGATGATGGTGGCTTTGGCCAGGCGTTCTGCCGGGATCAGCTGCGCAGTGATATCGCCGCTGCCGATATCCTCGAGCAACGCACGGCGCACGTTGGCTTCGATTTCGGCGGTCAAATCGGCGAGACGTAGATTCGGCATAACGGGCTCCACAAACAAAGTGGCCCGATTATAGGGCCATGGCGCAAGGCAACCCAAGGCATCAACAACCATCCCGTCGTTTGCAAACCTGCCTTTGGTCGATTCGTGCGAGCAATGGGGGCTAAGCAAGGGTCACTCATAAACGTCTATTCCTTGTTGAGGCGCAGAGTCTGCTGGCACAAGGGGGGGCTTTTGTCGATAATCCGCCTTACATTTGACGTCATGGCTTTGACGTTAACCGAAGAATCACCGTTTCAGGAGGCTGGATGCACAACGACGGGAATGTAGTGCCTTTGCACAAGGCGACTACCGACCAGGCGACTCAGTCGCTGCTCGCCCGCCTGCCCGTGATTCTGCTTCAGGTGCGCGACAAGGCGGCTCAACAGCTCAGGCAGGGTTTGCAGGACCTGTTCGATAACGCCGACGACACCCTGTTCGAAATGGCCGACCGGGCCCGAAACGATGTCGAGCAGAACATCTTCTTCGAAGCCATGCGCGATTTGCGCCTCAAGCGTAAAAATATCGAGCGCGGTTTTCTCGAGCAGTTCCTCGAGGGTTTTCTCAGCCTGGGCACCTCTCAGGCTGGATTGTCCCGGGCATTGGTTTTCGATACCTCGGCGCCCCTATCCCACGACGACATGGAGCGTAATGTGGCGGTGGAGGGCATGGTCGGCAAAGTGTTGAACCGCGACGGTTTCGCCCTCGACCAGCTCACTGCCCGACTCAGCACGCTGTTGGGCAAGACGTTGGTCGAACAGCACAACCCCATGGGACCGACGCTGCTCTGCGAGTATTTCCTGCAGGCCGGGCGCAACCTGGGGATGGAGATCAAGGTCAAGCTGATCATCCTCAAGCTGTTCGAGCGCTATGTGCTCAGCAACGCTGATCAGCTTTACGCAGAAGCCAATCAACTGCTGATCGCCACCGGTGTGCTGCCGGGCCTCAAGCCCGCTCCGGCGCGACGAGCCACCGATCGTGCGGCAGCCAGTGTCCATGCCGACCTTGTCGAGGCAGAAGGGAGCGGCGGTAGTCCTCAGATTGACGATGGCGTGCAGGAAGTCTTCGCCGCATTGCAGGAGTTGCTGCTCCATGTGCGTGGCAGCGTTTCGCCGACTCTGGAGGCCAGTGCCCAGGCTCAGCCCATCTCCACTCGCGACCTGTTACGCCTGCTCTCGCATTTGCAGCAATACGTGCCGGCGCTGGCGGCCCAGGACGACTTCGATCTGCGTAACCAGCTTGAACTGCTGCTGACCCGGGGCAGTGTCAAAAGCGGCAAGTCGCGTGTGGTAGGAGGGGCCGACGAAGACGTGATCAACCTGATCGCCATGCTCTTCGAATGCATCCTCGATGACCGCAACCTGCCGGACTCCCTCAAGGCGCTGATCGGTCGCTTGCAGATCCCGATGCTGAAAGTCGCGGTGCTCGACAAGAGCTTTTTCAGCCGCAGCAGCCATCCCGCCCGGCGCTTGCTCAACGAAATCGCCGCGGCGGCCATGGGGTGGGGCGAGTGCGATGACCATCAGCGCGACAGCCTGTACCTGCGCATCGAGCAGGTGGTGCAGCGTTTGTTGAACGACTTTGTCGATGACCCGGCGATCTTTTCCGAACTGTTGGCGGATTTTCTCGCCTTCACCAGTGACGAGCGCCGTCGCAGCGAATTACTGGAGCAGCGCACCCGTGACGCCGAAGAGGGCCGCGCCAGAACCGAACTGGCGCGCCAGCGTGTCGAGCAGGCGTTGAACCAGGCGTTGGTGGGCAAGGTGCTGCCACACAGCGTGGTGGTGTTTGTCCAGGAGGCCTGGAGCAAAGTGCTGTTGCTGACCGGCCTCAAACACGGTGATCAATCTGTCGAATGGCACGCCGATGTACAGACCATGGAGCAGTTGATCTGGAGCGTGCAGCGCCATGACGAACCCGACGCGAGCCTGCGCTTGTTTGCGCTGGTGCCAGGGTTGCTCAAGTCGTTGCGTAATGGGCTGAACAGCTCCGCGTTCGATCCCTTCGCCACCAGCGAATTTTTCAGCGAGCTGGAAGTTCTGCACGTTCAACTGTTCGAACCTCCGCTCCAGGACCGCACGCCTGTTGAAGGGCCGATGATGGTCGAAGTGCAGCAGGAAATTGTACTTCGCACTGCTGACGAAGGCCCGGTCGAGACGGGCTCGATGCGTTTGCCGCAGGACGATGTCGCGCTGCGGCAGGTCGATCAACTGCGCACGGGGTGCTGGGTCGAGTTTCAGGAAGACGAGGAACACACCCTGCGCTGCAAGCTGGCGGCGATCATTGAAACCATCGGCAAGTACATCTTCGTCGATCGCACCGGGATGAAAGTGCTGGAGCACAGCCGTACCAGTCTGGCCCTGGAGTTCCGGCGCGGCGCGGTACGAACGCTGGACGACACCTTGCTGTTCGACCGGGCGCTGGAGTCGGTGCTGGGCAACCTGCGGCGCCTCAATCGCGGCAAGTGATCGCGCGTCGAGGGTCTATCACGGCATACTGGGCGCCAACACAGTCGTCGTTGAAGGAACCTGTATGCAGTTGGACCCCGCGAGCGGTTGGTGTCAGGGTGTGCGCATTTGCCCCTCGCCCAACTTCAATGCGCGCCCCGAGGGCGAAATTTCCCTGCTGGTGATCCACAACATCAGTCTGCCGCCTGCGCAGTTTCTGACCGGCAAGGTGCAGGAGTTTTTCCAGAATCGTCTGGATGTCACGGAACATCCCTACTTTGCAGGAATCGCCGACCTGCGGGTGTCTGCGCACTTTCTGATTGAACGTGACGGCACCGTCACTCAGTTTGTCTCTTGTCTTGAGCGCGCCTGGCACGCCGGCGTTTCGTGTTTCGAAGGACGGGAAACCTGTAACGATTTTTCCGTGGGCATCGAGCTTGAAGGCACGGATGATCTACCGTTTACCGATGCGCAATATCAAGTGTTGACGGTCCTGACCCGACAGTTGCAAAGCGTCTTCACGGGTATCACCGCGCAACGCATCTGTGGGCATAGCGACATTGCACCCGGGCGCAAGACTGATCCGGGACCGGCGTTTGACTGGGCACGTTATCGCGCGGCTCTGGCAAAAGCCGCTCAGGAAGAAGAGGAGCGACAATGAGTTTTCTGGTGCTGCTGCTGGCAGTGTGGATCGAAAAATTCTCGGCCCTGCGCCATCGGGTTCAACGTGACGGCGGTTGGGTGCGCGAGCTGAACAAGCTTGAAGCCAGCCCACGCATGGTCAACCGCCCATGGCTGGTTCTGGTGGTGCTGGTGTTGTTGCCGGTGGCGCTGCTGGGTTTGTTGTTGCTGGTGCTGGAGCCGGTAGCCTACGGCTTGCTGGCGTTGCCGGTGCACCTGCTGGTGGTGATTTACAGCCTGGGCCGCGGTGATCTGCTGGCCGGCCTCGGGCCGTTTCGCGACGCCTGGCGCCGGGAAGACCTGCAAGCCGCCGCCCATGTGGCCAAGCGCGACCTGGATATCTGCGCCGACAGCGGCGAGCAGTTGCTGGAGCGGGTACAAGGGCATTTGCTGTGGGAGGCCTATCAGAGCTTTTTCGCGGTGATCTTCTGGTACTTCCTGCTGGGCCCGGTGGCGGCCCTGAGCTATCGACTGCTGGCGCTGGCCGAAGAGCATGGGCAAAACCCGGCCGTGGTCGAACGTGCCGCGCAGCTGCGTCATGCGTTCGATTGGGTGCCGGTGCGACTGCTGGCGGCGAGCTTTGCGCTGGTCGGCAACTTTGTCGCGGTCAGCCGGGTGATGCTGCATGAGCTGCTGAACTGGAACATCAGCGCCGCTCAACTGATCGAGAAAGTCGGGCTGGTGGCCGGTGAAATTCCGGCGCCGGTGGTCGGCCCGGACGGCATCAATAGCCTGGACCGGATCTGGGAACTGCTGCTGCGCGCGGCGGTGCTTTGGTATGCCGGTTTTGCGTTGTGGACTGTTTTGTCCTGACTCCAATCTACGGCGAACGCTTTTGTGGCGAGGGGGCTTGCCCCCGTTGGGTCGCGAAGCGTCCCCAGCGTCAGTCCAGACAATCGTGTTGTCTGGATTTACGACTGCTTCGCAGCCGAACGGGGGCAAGCCCCCTCACCACAGGGATATCACTTGCCTGAAAGGGCATCTTCTGTCCGAAGAAAAGGCACCCCGCCGTTAACCTTAAGTTACAAAACCTCCCTCCGATTTAGGCTATACAGAGACGGCGCCAATAGTGGCTATCTGCTGTCTCTGCGCGCCTGCCAATAAAAATAAGAAATCAAAGGGAGACTTCACAGTGAAGAGCTTGCTCTATCCCGCCGTCGCGCTGATGAACCGCCTGAGCTTCGGCATGAAGTTCAGCCTGATCAGCGTGCTGTTCCTCGTGCCGATGCTGGTAACCAACTTCTATCTGGTGCGTGATTCCTATCGCGAATTCCAGGGCACGCGGGTCGAATTGCAGAGCCTCGATCTGTTGGGCAGCGGCCTGAGCCTGCGCCGTGACCTGGAAACCCTGAACAATCTGGTACAGATCAACGTCACCCTTGGGCAGTCCGGCAAGGCCGGTAATGTCGAATCGACGATCAGCGCCCTGGAGCAAAGCGTTCTGGCCCGTTTGCAAGGGCTGGCGGCGATGACCACTGACCCGGAACAAATCACGTTTTTCGATAGCAAACGCGATGAAATGATCACCGCGTTCAAGGCCCAGCAAGCGGAACACTCCCTGCAAAGCAAAAGTGCGCTGATCGGCAAGTTGCTCGGCAATGCGCAGATTTTCAGCCAGATCATCGCCAGTCAGGCCGGCCTGAGCCGCGACAGCCAGAGCGACATGCGTCAGCTGAGCGAACTCATTACCAACGTCACGCCGGCCGTCACCCAGACGCTCGGCGAAGGCCGGGCGATGGGGTCTTACTCGCTGGGGCAGGGCTTTCTCAATTCGGCGTCGAGCACCCGTTTCGATGAGTTGCTGGCGCAGATCGAAAAACTGCAAGCCGAGTACGGTCTGAAATTGCAGGACGCTTTGGGCTCCAGCAAGGCGGCGCACGAAACCCTGGCTGCTCAGGCAGAAAGCAGCAAGGCCTCCCTGAAAAAGGCCAGTGAACTGTTCGAAGAACAAGTGGTGATGGCCGACACCCTCGATGCGCCGTGGCAGGCCTTTTACGATCAGGTCACGGGCCTGATGGACCAGACCTACCAACTCAATGAAGCCACCCTGAAGTTTCTCGGTACCCAGTTGCAGCAGCGGCTGGAGCAGCACCGCACCCATATGGTTTTGCAGGCGGTGGCGCTGGCCCTGGTATTTGTGTTGATTTTTTACCTCTATGGCGGGTTCTACGCCTCGACCCGCACCACCCTCAAGCGTCTTGGCGCGGTGATGGACAAGGTGGCGGCCGGTGACATGACGGTGACCTTCAGCGCCAACAGTCGCGATGAACTGGGGGAGCTGGGCGAGGTGTTCACCGGCACCGTGAAGAAAATCCATGACCTGATCGAGCGCGTGGGCCAGACCGTCAGCGAGGTCGAACGCCAGGCCGGGCAGGTTGAAAGCGTGTCGGCCCAGAGCAACCAGGCGGTGGCGGGGCAGCGTACGCAGATCGAACAGGTCGCCACCGCGATGAACCAGATGTCGGCCACTTCCCTGGAGGTGGCGCGCAGTGCCTCCGCGGCCGTCAGCAGCGCCCACAGCGTCAATGACGAGACCATCAGCGGTCGCGCACTGGTGGAATCCCAGCAGGGCAGTATCGCGGCACTGGCCAGTGAGATTGATCAATCGGTGCGGGTGATCAATCAACTGGCCAGCGACAGTCAGTCCATCAGCCGCGTACTGGAAGTGATCAAGAGCATTGCCGAGCAGACCAACCTGCTGGCCCTCAACGCCGCCATCGAAGCCGCGCGCGCGGGCGAGCAAGGTCGTGGCTTTGCGGTGGTGGCGGACGAGGTGCGGACCCTGGCCAAACGCACCCAGCAATCAACTGAAGAAATCGAGCAGATGATCGCCAAGTTGCACAGCGGTGTCGGTGCGGCGGTCAAGGCGATGGGCACCAGCCATCAGATGGCTAGCGGCACGGTCGGGCAGTCGGAAAAGGTCCAGCAGGCGCTGGAAAACATCCTCGGCGCCGTCGGCATGATTGTCGACCAGAACCAGCAGATCGCCGCCGCTGTAGAGCAGCAGACCGCCGTGGCTCACGACATTGACCAGAACATCGTCGAGATCAACCGTGCCGGCGAGCGAACCGCCGAAGGCGCGCACCAGACCGAAAATGCCAGCCGGGCGTTATCGGTGCAGGTGGTGGAACTCAAGCAATTGATCAGCGCGTTCCGGGTTTGATGCCTGGCAGCAGATCTACTGTGGCAGCGGGCTTGCTCGCGAAAGCGGTGTATCAGTCACATCAATGCTGAATGTGACGCCCTCTTCGCGAGCAAGCCCGCTCCCACAGGTGTTGTGTGAATCGGCGGATTACCAGTTGAATAGCTCACACGCATTGGCCGTGCTGGCGGCAGCCAGTTGTTCGGGGCTGATCGCCATGAGGGCAGCCAGTGCCTCGCAGATCGCCGGCAGATGAGCCGGGCTGTTGCGCTGGCCGGGGAACATGGCGGGGGCCATGTCCGGTGAGTCGGTTTCCAGTACCACCGATTCAAGGGGCAAACCGGCGATCACCCGGTGCATGCGCAGGGCCTGCGGCCAGGTCGCGGCGCCGCCGAGGCCGAGTTTGAAACCGAGCTTGATGTATTCGCGAGCCTCTTCCGTACTACCGGCAAAGGCATGAATGATCCCCGCCCGTTTCAAGCGAAACCGTTTGAGCGTGGCAATCACCGCCGCGTGGCTGCGTCGTACGTGAATCAATGCTGGAAGGTTGAAGTCCGCTGCCAGTTGCAGTTGGGCGTCGAACAGCGCTTGCTGGCGTTCACGATCCAGGGTTTCGATGAAGTAATCCAGGCCGATCTCGCCCACCGCGCATAGCTGGCGATGGCCCGCCAATCGACTCAGCCAGTCACCGAGTCCGGTCAGATCTTCAGGGCGATGGTCATCCAGATACACCGGGTGCAAACCGAACGCCGCGTGCAGATCGGGGTCGCTTTGCACCAGCTCCCAGACCCGCTGCCAATTGGCCTGATAAACCCCCAGCACCACCATCCGCCGCACGCCAAGGGCGCGGCTTTCGGCCAGCAGCGCCTGACGATCTACGTCGAAATCCGGAAAATCCAGATGAGTGTGGGTGTCGATCAGTTCCACGGCTCAGTCCTGACGAATACGCTGCTTGAACGTCCGCGCGATGGCCTGCACGCCCGGTTGGTACTCGGCCTGTTCGATGGCCGCCAATGCCAGTTCCAGCGCTTTGTCGGCGATCAGTTGATGCTGCTGGGACATGGCGTTGACCGGCAGCGGCAGGAAATCCAGCAACTGTGTATCACCGAAGGTGCCCAGGCGCAGTGGACGGGTTTTCAGCGGGAAGTCGTGCAAGGCATCGAACACGCCCTGAAGCAGCACGTAGGACGTGGTCACCAGCGCATCCGGCAAATGGCCCAGACGCTGAATCAATTCTTCCATCAATTGTTTGCCGCACTCACGGCTGAACGACTCGCCGTGCTCGATCAGCGCCTCGCCTTTGAAGCCGTTCAGCGCTTCCTTGAAGCCTGCCGCCCGTTCCTGGCTGATACTCAATTCGGGGCGTGCGCCGATCAGTGCGATCTGCTTGGGCAGCGGGTCCAGCAGACTGCGGGTCAGGTGCAGGCTGGCTTCACGATCGTCGCTGATCACCGAGCAGAAGTGCTCGGGCTCCATCACCCGGTCGATGGCGATGATCGGAATGCCTTTGGCCTGCAACTGGCGATAACTGTCATCGCCGGCCGGCAGACAACTGGCGACGATCAGCGCATCGCAGCGGCGGGCGCGGAACAGTTGCAGCAATTGCCGTTCGCTGTCCGGCGCATCGTCGGAGCTGGCGATCAGCAGCTGATAGCCGCGCGCCCGGGCGCCTTGCTCAAGCAGTTTGGCGATTCGCGCGTAACTGGGGTTTTCCAGGTCCGGCAGAATGAACCCCAGGGTGCGGGTGTGGCGACTGCGCAGCCCGGCGGCCTGGGGGTTAGGTGTGAAGCCATGTTGCTCGACCACCGCCCGCACGCGCTCGACGGTGGCGCTGCTGATGCGCTGCTGTTCGGCCTTGCCGTTGATGACATAACTGGCGGTGGTCACGGAGACGCCGGCCAACTGTGCAATATCACTGAGTTTCAACCCGGTATTCCTTGTTTTTTCGAGCGTGTCGCCACATTTTCGCCAATCCTACCCGATTCAGGCAGGAGACCATTGTCGCAGCCCGTCCGACAATTGGACTTCAAGGATGAGACATTATCGAGTAACGTGCCTAACATTCTAGATTAAACGTTTCAGCAGGCGTATTTTCTACGTTATAGGTCGCTTTAGCCGGTTCTGCCGCGAAACCGCCAAAACTGCCCCTGAAAAGGCGGTCTCAAGCGCCTAAGCTGAATCAATCAAAACAATACCTGGCGTCACACGGCGCCAAAAAGGAGAAAGCATGCTCGAGCTCACCATAGAGCAGATATCCATGGGCCAGTCGGCTGTGGATAAAGCCACCGCCCTGCAATTGCTCGCTGACAGACTCGTGACCGATGGCCTGGTGGCCGACGGTTACCTCGCGGGCTTGCAGGCCCGGGAAGCCCAGGGCTCGACCTTTCTCGGCCAAGGTATTGCCATTCCCCACGGCACCCCGGAAACCCGCGATCAGGTATTCGCCACCGGCGTGCGGCTGATGCAGTTTCCTGACGGCGTGGACTGGGGCGATGGCCAGATCGTTTATCTGGCCATCGGTATCGCCGCCAAATCCGATGAACACTTGCGCCTGCTGCAACTGCTGACCCGTGCCCTCGGCGAAACCGATCTGGGCCAGGCCCTGCGCCGCGCCAGTTCCGCCGAAGCCTTGCTGAAACTGCTGCAAGGCGCGCCGCAAGAGCTGGCGCTGGACGCACAGATGATCGGCTTGGGCGTGTCCGCCGATGACTTCGAAGAGCTGGTCTGGCGCGGTGCCCGTCTGCTGCGGCAAGCCGATTGCGTGAGTAATGGTTTTGCCGGCGTCTTGCAGCAGGTCGAAGCGCTGCCACTGGGCGATGGCCTGTGGTGGCTGCACAGCGAACAAACGGTGAAGCGTCCGGGCCTGGCCTTTGTCACGCCGGACAAACCCATACGCTACCTCGGTCAGCCATTGAGCGGTCTGTTCTGCCTGGCCAGCCTCGGTGAAGCCCACCAGGCGCTGCTCGAACGTCTTTGCGCGTTGCTGATTGAAGGTCGCGGCCATGAGTTGGGCCGTGCCACCAGCAGCCGCGCGGTGCTGGAAGTCCTCGGCGGTGAAGTGCCGGCGGATTGGCCGAGCGCACGCATTGCCCTGGCCAACGCCCACGGTTTGCATGCGCGTCCGGCGAAGATCCTCGCGCAACTGGCGAAAAGCTTTGAAGGCGAGATCCGTGTGCGCATCGTCGACGGTCACGACAGTGCGGTGTCGGTGAAGAGTTTGAGCAAGCTGCTCAGCCTCGGCGCCCGTCGTGGTCAGGTGCTGGAATTCATCGCCGAACCGACCATTGCCGCCGACGCTTTGCCGGCCCTGCTGGCGGCCATCGAAGAAGGCCTCGGTGAAGAAATCGAGCCGCTGCCTGTCGTGAGCCAACAGCGCGAAGTGCTCGCCGAGGTTGCCGAAGTGCTGCTCGCGCCGGCGTCCGGCAGCCTGATTCAGGCAATTGCCGCAGCACCGGGGATCGCAATTGGCCCGGCCCATGTTCAAGTGCTGCAAGTCATCGATTACCCGTTGCGCGGCGAGTCTGCCGCCATCGAGCGTGACCGTCTCAAGCAAGCACTGGCGGATGTGCGTCGCGACATCGAAGGCCTGATCGAGCGCAGCAAGGCCAAGGCGATTCGCGAGATTTTCATTACCCATCAGGAAATGCTCGACGACCCGGAACTGACCGACGAAGTCGAAACCCGTCTTAAACAAGGCGAAAGCGCGGAAGCGGCATGGATGACGGTGATCGAAGCCGCCGCCAAACAACAGGAATCTCTGCAGGACGCGTTGCTCGCCGAACGTGCCGCCGACTTGCGCGACATTGGCCGTCGGGTACTGGCGCAATTGAGTGGCGTCGAAACCCAGGCCGAGCCTGAGCAACCGTACATTCTGGTGATGGACGAAGTCGGTCCGTCCGACGTGGCGCGCCTTGATCCGGCCCGCGTCGCCGGCATTCTCACCGCTCGCGGTGGTGCCACCGCCCACAGTGCGATCGTCGCCCGAGCCCTGGGTATTCCAGCGCTGGTGGGCGCCGGCGCCGCCGTGTTGCTGCTGAAACCGGGCACGCCACTGTTGATCGATGGTCAACGCGGTCGCCTGCACGTGGACGCCGATGCCGCGACCCTGCGGCGCGCCACCGAAGAACGCGACACCCGCGAACTGCGCCTGAAAGCCGCCGCTGAACAACGCCATCAACCGGCGCTGACCACCGACGGCCACCCCGTGGAAGTATTCGCCAATATCGGCGAAAGCGCCGGCGTCACCAGCGCGGTGGAGCAGGGCGCCGAAGGCATTGGCCTGCTGCGCACCGAACTGATTTTCATGGCCCACTCGCAAGCGCCGGACGAAGCCACCCAGGAAGTCGAATACCGTCGCGTCCTCGATGGCCTGGCCGGCCGACCGCTGGTGGTGCGCACCCTCGACGTTGGTGGTGATAAACCGCTGCCGTACTGGCCGATCGCCAAAGAAGAAAACCCGTTCCTCGGCGTGCGTGGCATTCGCCTGACCCTGCAACGCCCGCAGGTCATGGAGGCGCAATTGCGCGCCTTGCTGCGTGCGGCGGATAACCGTCCCTTGCGGATCATGTTCCCGATGGTCGGCAGCGTCGATGAGTGGCGCCAGGCCCGGGACATGACCGAGCGTCTGCGTCTGGAAATCCCGGTCACGGACCTGCAACTGGGGATCATGATCGAAGTGCCATCAGCCGCGTTGCTGGCGCCGGTGCTGGCCAAAGAGGTGGATTTCTTCAGCGTCGGCACCAACGACCTGACCCAGTACACCCTGGCCATCGACCGTGGTCACCCCACTTTGTCGGCCCAGGCTGATGGCTTGCACCCGGCGGTGCTGCAACTGATCGACATCACCGTGCGTGCGGCTCATGCTCATGGCAAGTGGGTCGGTGTGTGCGGTGAGCTGGCGGCCGATCCGCTGGCGGTACCGGTGCTGGTGGGCCTGGGTGTGGATGAGTTGAGCGTGTCGGGCCGCAGCATTGCCGAGGTCAAGGCGCGCATTCGTGAGCTCAGCCTGACCCAGACTCAAACCCTTGCCCAACAGGCCCTGGCCGTGGGCAGCGCGAACGAAGTCCGCGCATTAGTGGAGGCCCTGTAATGGCCAAGATCTTAACCCTGACCCTCAACCCTGCACTGGACCTCACCGTTCAGCTGCCGCTACTTGTACCCGGTCAAGTCAATCGCAGCGATGAAATGCACACCCACGCCGCCGGCAAAGGGGTGAACGTGGCGCAGGTTCTTGCAGACCTTGGGCATCAACTGACCGTCAGCGGATTTCTCGGGGAAGAGAACCTTCAGGCATTCGAGACCCTGTTCGCCAAACGTGGTTTTACCGATGCGTTTATCCGCGTTCCCGGCGAGACGCGCAGCAATATCAAACTGGCGGAAAGCGATGGGCGCATCACCGACATCAACGGTCCGGGACCGAGAATCAGTGAAGCGGCGCAGCAAGCCTTGCTCGATCGGCTCGACCAGATCGCCCCAGGGCATGACGCGGTCGTGGTGGCCGGCAGTTTGCCCCGTGGCGTCAATCCTCAGTGGTTGCGCGAGTTGATCCAGCGCTTGAAAAAGCGCGGTTTGAAAGTAGCGCTCGACACCAGCGGTGAAGCCTTGCGTGCTGGCCTCTCGGCCGGCCCGTGGCTGATCAAGCCCAACACCGAAGAGCTGGCTGAAGCACTGGATTGCGAGGTGGTTTCCGTGACCGCCCAGGCCGAGGCCGCGAGCCGTTTACACGCCCATGGCATCGAACACGTGGTGATTTCCGACGGTGCCGACGGGGTGAACTGGTTCAGTGTCGGCTCGGCCATGCACGCCGCGCCACCCAAGGTCAGCGTGGTCAGCACCGTCGGTGCGGGGGATTCGCTGCTGGCGGGCATGCTGCACGGTTTGCTCAGTGCCGATACGCCTGAACAAACCTTGCGCACCGCCACCGCGATTGCCGCCATGGCCGTCACCCAGATCGGTTTTGGTATCGGTGACGCCGCGCAACTGGCGCACCTCGAACAGGGCGTGCGCCTGCGCCCCCTGACAGAACAATAAGAGGGTTTGCAATGAAATTAGCCATTGTTACGGCCTGCCCGAACGGCATGGTCACCAGTGTGCTGTGCGCTCGTCTGCTCGACGCAGCGGCCCAGCGTCAGGGCTGGAGCACCAGTGTCGAAGTCGTTGACGCAGCCCATCCGGAACGCCAGCTGTCGGCCGCGACCATCGAAGCCGCCGAGTGGGTGTTGCTGGTCACTAGCGCGCCTGTGGATATGTCGCGGTTCGTCGGTAAACGTGTGTTCCAGAGCACCCCGGCCCAGGCCCTGCAAGATGTCGAGGCGGTGCTGCGTCGTGGGGTAGAAGAGGCCGAGGTTTACGTCGCGCCCAAAGCCGCCGCCGAACCGGCTGCCGTGGTTAAAAATGCGCCACGGCTGGTGGCCGTCACTGCGTGCCCGACTGGCGTCGCCCACACCTTCATGGCCGCCGAAGCCTTGCAGCAAGCGGCCAAGCGTCTGGGCTACGACCTGCAAGTGGAAACCCAGGGCTCGGTCGGTGCGCGCAATCCGCTTAGCGCAGAGGCGATTGCCGATGCCGACGTGGTGCTGCTGGCGGCCGACATCGAAGTCGCCACCGAGCGTTTCGCCGGCAAGAAAATCTATCGCTGCGGCACCGGCATCGCCCTGAAACAGGCCGAAGCGACGCTGAACAAAGCCCTGGCCGAAGGCAAGCAGGAAAGCGCCGCGACCGGTGCCAAAGGCCCGGCCAAGCAAGAGAAGACCGGCATCTACAAGCACCTGTTGACCGGTGTGTCGTACATGTTGCCGATGGTGGTGGCGGGCGGTCTGATGATCGCCTTGTCCTTCGTGTTCGGCATCACCGCGTTCAAGGAGCAAGGCACGCTGGCGGCGGCGCTGATGCAGATCGGCGGCGAGACCGCGTTCAAACTGATGGTGCCGCTGCTGGCGGGTTACATCGCCTACTCGATCGCCGACCGCCCGGGCCTGGCGCCGGGGATGATCGGTGGTTTGCTGGCCAGCACCTTGGGCGCCGGTTTCATCGGCGGGATCATTGCCGGTTTCATCGCCGGTTATGCGGCCCAGGCGATCAATCGCTATGCGCGTTTGCCGCAGAGCCTTGAGGCGCTGAAACCGATCCTGATCATCCCGTTGCTGGCGAGCTTGTTCACCGGTCTGGTGATGATCTATGTGGTCGGCAAACCGGTGGCCGGGATGCTCGCGGGGCTCACCCACTTCCTCGACAGCATGGGCACTACCAACGCGATTCTGCTCGGTGTGCTGCTGGGCGGGATGATGTGCGTCGACCTCGGCGGGCCGATCAACAAAGCGGCTTACGCGTTTTCGGTGGGGCTGCTGGCGTCGCAGAGTTATGCACCGATGGCCGCGACCATGGCCGCCGGCATGGTGCCACCGATTGGCTTGGGTATCGCCACGTTCATTGCCCGGCGCAAGTTCGCCCAGACGGAACGCGAGGCCGGTAAAGCGGCGCTGGTGCTGGGGCTGTGCTTTATCTCCGAAGGGGCGATTCCGTTCGCGGCCAAAGATCCGCTGCGGGTAATTCCGGCGAGCATCGCTGGCGGCGCGTTGACCGGCGCGTTGTCGATGTACTTCGGCTGCAAACTGATGGCGCCCCACGGTGGCTTGTTCGTGATGCTGATTCCGAATGCGATCAACCATGCGCTGTTGTATCTGCTGGCGATCGTGGCCGGGAGTTTGCTGACGGCGGTGGCGTATGCGCTGCTCAAGCGGCCGGAAACAGTGGAACTGGCGCTGGAACCGGCCAACGCCTAAAGACAAAAGACGCCAAACCCTGTGGGAGCGGGCTTGCTCGCGAAAGTGGTCTGACAGTCAGCATTAATGTTGAATGTTAAACCGTCTTCGCGAGCAAGCCCGCTCCCACAAGGGATCTGCAGCATCGGCAGACTTTTGTGTCATGCCGCAGTCATACAGCCATGCTTTAGTTTCCCTTTTTCAGGGAGAGCACCATGAGCGAATTCGACCTCGGCCGCCGTCGTGTCATGCAAGCCGTGGGTGCCGGGTTGTTGCTGCCCGGCCTGGCCCCGGCAGTGATCGCTTCGGTCAAGGATCGGCCGCAACTCACCGATGGCGTGCAGTCCGGCGACTTGCTGGGCGACCGGGCGATGATCTGGAGCCGTAGCGACCGCGCGGCGCGGATGGTGGTGGAATGGGACACCCGCAGCCTGTTCAGCAACCCGCGTCGATTCGTCTCGCCGTTGGCCGATGCCCGTACTGACTTCACCGCCCGGGTCGAACTCACCGGCCTGCCCGCTGATCAGGCGATTTTCTACCGTGTGACGTTCGAAGACGCCCAGAGCGGTGTCGCCAGTGAACCCTGGTTCGGCCATCTGCGCAGTGTGCCCGGCGCTCGGCGGGATATTCGGTTCGTCTGGAGTGGCGACACGGTCGGCCAGGGCTTCGGCATCAACCCGGACATCGGCGGCATGCGCATTTACGAAGCCATGCGTCTGCGCCTGCCGGACTTCTTTATCCACAGCGGCGACACCATCTACGCCGACGGCCCGGTGCCGGCGCAACTGACCACCGAAAGCGGCCGGGTATGGCGCAACATCACCAGCGAAGCCAAGAGCAAAGTCGCCGAAACCCTCGACGACTATCGCGGCAATTACCGCTACAACCTGATGGACGAAAACATCCGCCGCTTCAATGCCGAAGTGCCGCAGATCTGGCAGTGGGACGACCACGAAGTGGTAAACAACTGGTCGCCGGGCAAGCAACTGGATGATCGCTACAAGAGCAAAGATATCCACAGCCTGGTGGGCCGCGCGCGGCAGGCCTGGCTGGAATATGCGCCGATGCGTTTACAGAGCGCCGACGGTGGTGGGCGGATTTATCGCAAGCTGAGTTACGGGCCGATGCTTGATGTGTTCGTGCTCGACATGCGCAGCTATCGCGGTGCCAACGACGACAACCTCGGTGCCGCCAAGCCGTTTCTCGGTCGCGAACAATTGGACTGGCTCAAACGTGAATTGAAAGGCTCCCAGGCTCAATGGAAAGTCATCGCCGCCGACATGCCTATCGGCCTCGGCGTACCCGACGGCGAAGTCAGCCCCGGTGTGGCGCGTTGGGAAGCGGTGGCCAACGGTGATCCGGGCCCGGCTCAGGGCCGTGAACTGGAGATCGCTGAATTGCTCGGCTTTCTGCGGGCGCAGCAGGTGCGCAATTTCGTCTGGCTCACGGCGGATGTGCATTACTGCGCGGCGCACCATTACCACCCCGACCGCGCGGCGTTCCAGGACTTCGAGCCGTTCTGGGAGTTTGTCGCGGGGCCATTGAATGCGGGGAGCTTCGGGCCGAATACGCTGGATAAAACCTTCGGGCCCGAAGTGGTGTTCCAGAAGGCACCACCGGCGCAGAACACCTCACCGTTTGCCGGGTTTCAGTTTTTTGGCGAGGTGAATATCAATGGGCAGACTGGGGAGTTGGGCGTTGTGCTGCGGGATCTGGATGGGGTGGGAGTGTTTGAGCGTAAGTTGCAGCCGGTTTGAGGCTGGCAACAATCGTTTGAGCGAACACCGGACGAATGTGGGAGCGGGCTTGCTCGCGAAGGCGGCATAACAGTCGACATTTATGTTGAATGTTAGTCAGCCTTCGCGAGCAAGCCCGCTCCCACATTGGATGTGTGGTGTCAGTAGACGTCGCGGCGGTAGCGGCCTTGTTCGATCAGGCGCTCGACTTCATCCGCGCCGAGGATTTCATTGAGCACTTGGTCCACTCCTGAGGCCATCCCTTGCAAGCTGCCGCAGATGTAAATCACCGCGCCATCGGCGAGCCATTTCTTCAACTCACCGGCAGCTTCGCGCAGGCGATCCTGCACATAGATTTTCTCGGCCTGATCGCGGGAAAACGCCAGGTCCAGACGCGTCAGATCGCCGTTGATCAACCACTCTTCAAGCTCAGCACGGCACAGGTAATCGTGTTCCCGATTACGTTCGCCGAACAGCAACCAATGACGCTGCTGTCCGTCGGCAATCCGTGCCTTGAGCAAGCTGCGCAGCCCGGCCAACCCGGTGCCGTTGCCCAGCAAGATCATCGGCACCGGTTCGTTCGGCAGATGGAAGCCACTGTTGCGCCGTACCCGCAGGCTGACGTGACTGCCCACAGGCACGTGTTCGGTCAACCAGCCGGAGCCGATGCCCAGGCTGCCGTCGGGGTGCAATTCCTGACGCACGATCAACTCCAGCACACCGTCGGCGGCGATCGAGGCGATGGAGTATTCGCGCATGGCCAGCGGCACCAGGGCGTCCGCCAGCGCTTGTGCGTGCAGGCCGACCAGATGGGCGCGGTTCTCGGGCAGTTGGCGGCTGGCCAGGGCTTGTTCCAGTGATTGCGACAGGCCATCGAGCTCAACCGTGGCGCGACCGTCAATCCCCAGGCCATCGAGGAAATGTTCGATCGCCCAGGCACCATTGCGCGGCAGCACTTCCACCAGATCCCCGGCCAGCCAACTGCTGGTGCTGGGAGCGGCGAGGCCGAGCAAGTACACGGGAGCACCACTGCTGTCGGGGTTCATCAGCTCGCGACGGGTGAGGGTCCAGTTGTCGTAGCTGGGCGCTTTCCAGGTGTCGAGCGGTGCCTGACCCGTCAACAGGCCGAGTTGTTGTTGCCAGTGACGCAAGGCATAAGGGTCGCCGCTGTCGACTTCCACCGGGGCGAACAAGGTCTTGCCGCCGTGTTCGCCGAGCCAGGTGTGCAGGCGGCGGGCGAAGCCGCAGAAGTGTTGATACTGGCGGTCGCCGAGGCCGAGTACGGCATAGTTGAGGCTTTCGAGGCTCAGCGTACGCCCCAGCACTTTGCGTTCGAAACCGCGGGCGCTGTCTGGCGCTTCGCCGTCACCGAAGGTGCTGACCACAAACAGTGCGTTGCTGGAATCTCGCAGGTCCTGTTCGCTGACATCCGCCAACGGTTGAACCTTCACCGGTAACCCGGCGGCCTGCAATTGCCCGGCAGTCTGCCAGGCCAGTTGTTCCGCGAACCCGCTCTGGCTGGCGAAGCCGACCAACCATGAGGGCGCATTACTCTGCGGTTGTACGAGGTCTTTGCGGGCGTCCTTGATCTGACGTTTCTTGCGTCGACGGTCCAGGTACAGCAACCAGCCCGTGACAAAAAACAGCGGCATGCTCAGCGCGGCGATGGTCAGGATAATCCGCCCGACTATCCCGAAATAACTGCCGACGTGCAGCGCATAGATACTGGTCAGCAACTGCGCCTTGAGGCTCTTGTCGCTGTAACGGTCATGATGGCTGACGATGCCCGTCGCCGGATCGAGGATGATCTGGTTCCGCGCCTGGTCGTGGGGCGAGTCTTTCAGCAGGTAGAACACGGTGGTCGGGTGCCCGGCCACTGGCGGCATCCGAACGTTGTAGGACGAAAGGCCAGGGCCGGCGGCGCTGTAGATGCTGCTCCACATCGCCGCGTAGTCAGCGGTGGGGGCCGGGCCGCTTGGCGCGGGGCCGCGACCACTGCGGACCCGCTCGTTTTGCGGCGAGTCGGAAAGCAGCCTGGTCAGACCCTTGTTGTACCACTCGTAGGACCAGGACAACCCGGTCAGCGCCGCCAAAAGATAGAACACCAGGCACCAGGTACCGGCCACCGAGTGCAGGTCCCAGTTGAAGCTGCGACCCTTTTTCTTCCAGTCCAGCGTCAGCCAGGCGCGCCAGTTTTTCCACTGGCGCGGCCAGCGCAGGTACAGGCCGGACAGGCAGAAGAACAGCAGAATCAGCGTACAGGCGCCGGTGATCTGCCGGCCGGTATCGCCCATGGCGAGGAAGCGGTGAAGTTGCAGCATCAGGGCGAAGAAGTCCTGACCGGTTACCTCGCCCATGAACTCGGCGGTGTACGGGTCGAAGTAGCGCATCTGCCCGCGACGTTCGCCGGGCGGCGCCGTGAAGACCACCCGCGCGGCGTTGCCGCTGTCGGTTTCGACCCAGAGCATCGAGACTTTCTTGCCCGAAGCCCCTTCGATTTTTTCCACCAGTTCGGCCGGTGGCAATACGCCGGAGATCTGCTTCTCGACATGCAGTACAGAGGGGTTCAACGCCCGCAGGATTTCATCCTGAAACGATACGGCCGCCCCGGTAATGCCCATCAGGGCCAGGACCAGTCCGGCGCTGATGCCGAAAAACCAGTGCAACTGGAACAGGGATTTCTTCAACACGTCGCTCGCCTTGTTCGTTCAAAAGTCATCACGGCGCGCATTATGCCGTGAGTTGTCGAGAAGCATTCTTTTTTACACACAAAAGCCCCGTTCACTTCGATGAACGGGGCTTTGACCTCCGCACTTCTGTTATCAGAAGTGGAAGTTGGTACTCAGCAGGGCAGTGCGGCCCGCCGCCACGTGGGCGTAGTGCGTCTGGAATACCTGGTCGAAGTAACGCTTGTCGGCCAGGTTCTGCACGTTGAGTTGCAGGTCGACGTTCTTGGTCAGGCGGTAGCTGGCCATCGCGTCGTAACGCCAGTAGGACGGGATCTCCACCGAGTTGGCGACGTTGCCGAACTGGGAATCGACGAAGGTCGCACCGGCACCGACGGTCAACTTGTCCGGCACCAGGTCGTAGGTCGACCAGAACGTGAAGTTGTTCCGTGGGGTGCTTGGCATGTGGTTGCCTTCATCGGCGGCGAGGGTGGTTTTGACCACTTCGCTGTCCATGTAGGTGTAGCCGCCGAAGACTCGCCAGTTGCGGGTCAGCTTGCCGGTGTAGGTCAGTTCCAGGCCATTGACCTGCTGTTCGCCGTCCAGCACTTGGGTGGTGCCGCCGTCCGGATCGTTGATACGCGCGTTGGTTTTCTCGGTGCGAAACAGCGCGGCGGTCAGCGACAGGTCATCACCGAAGAAGTCCCACTTGGTGCCGATCTCGTAGTTGCGGTTCTTTTCCGGGTCCAGACTGCTGTTGTTCGCCGCCAGTTCCAGGCCACCGTTGCCGCTGGTTTCGCCGGCCGGGTTGCTGGACGTCGAGTAGGCGGCATAGAGGCTGCCGTTGGGCAGCGGGTTGTAGACCACGCCGATCTGGTAGTTCAGCAGATCGCTGGTGTTCTGACGGGAGAAGCTGCCCGCTGGAACCGTGCTGCTGGCGTTGGCGAAACCGCTGGATTCGACCTGGTAGTTGTCATAACGCAGGCCCAGGTTCAGGGACCATTGTTCGTTGAACTTCAGGGTGTCGAACACGTAGGCCGCGGCGGTCTTGGTGTCGGTGTCGGTGAAGGCTTTGCTGTCGGTGATCGTGCCGTTCCAGTTATCCCCAGGCGTCGGGTTGTACAGGCTGGTGCAGTCGCCGGAGTTGAACAGGGCGCGGTTGCACCGGGTGCCGCTGGCGCTGGAGGTCAGGAGGTACGGGCGGTTGTGGGTATCCTGATAGGAAAACTCCAGACCGCTCACCAGGCTGTGCTCGATGGCGCCGGTGGTGAATTTGGCGCTCAGGTCGGTCTGGTTGATCCAGCCGCTGGACGTCGAGTTACGGCTCTTCGCGCCACGGTAGGCACTGCCGTTGGCCACGTTGCCCTTGCTGTCGTCCGGGTTGGTGACGATGTAGTCCAGGGTCGAGCGGGACATGCGGAAGCTGTTCGACACGGTCAGGTTATCGTTCAGATCGTGCTCGAGCTTGATCGTGCCGCTGTCGTTGCTGGTCTGACGATAGTCGCGGCCGGTGAGACCGTAGAAGTTGTCGCGGTTGACGTTGGCCGGCTTGTCGACGTTGTACTTGCTGCGGTTGGGGCTCAAGGTCAGCGGGATGCCGTAGTCGGGCATGTCATCGGTTTCGACGTGGTAGTAGCCGACGGTCAAGCGGGTGTCGGTGCCCAGGCCGAAGGCGAAGGACGGTGCCACGCCCCAGCGACTGACGTCCACGGCATCACGCCCGGCGACGTTGGCTTCGTGCTTCATCAGGTTCAGCCGGAACGCCGAGGTGTCGGTCATCTGCTGGTTCAGATCGAGGGTGGTGCGCTTGGTCTGGTCCGAACCCCAGGTAAAGCCGCCGTTGTAGGCGTTGCCCAGTTTGGCGGTCTTGCTCACCAGGTTCAGGCTGCCACCGGTGGAACCGGCGCCGGTGAAGGCTGACCCCGGGCCTTTACTGACCTCGATCGATTCAACGTTGAAGATCTCGCGGCTCTGGGACGCCACGTCACGCATGCCGTCGATGAACACGTCGCTTTCGGCGTTGAAACCACGAATGATCGGACGATCACCGGCCGGGTTGCCGCCCTCGCCAGCACCGAAGGTGATGCCCGGGGTGGTGCGCAGGGCGTCGACCAGGCTGGTGGCGCCGGTGTCGCGAATCACTTGTTGCGGGATCACGGTGACGCTTTTCGGCGTCTCGCGCAGTGGCGCGGTGTACTTCCTGGAGGCCGAGGTATCGGTTTTGTAGGAGGTGTCATCCTGCTCGCCTACAACGCTGGTCGCGTCCAGGGATATCGCATTGCCGGGTGCTTTTTCGTCGGTCTTCTCGGCCGCGAAAACCATGTGACCCGCAGAGCCGGCAGTGATTGCCACGCCAATTGCAGAAGCGAGCAAACGCGGTGAACTGATCGTTGATTGTGGTTGTTGGTGTGACATGTGAATTCCCCTCCCCAAGGATTTGAGGCCGCGGAATATAGGGTAAATACGTATTTGTATCAATTGCGAGTAATTACTATTTGAGATGAATTTACATTCTTTTCAATTTGCCTTTACGGTTTGTGCGATTTCATTCGTCTCTTGGGTTTTACATTGGCAATAAGAATCAATACCATTAGCATTCCTTTGCTTTCAGGTGTCTTCCCATGTTGCTGCACATTCCCGGCGTGTTCGCGAAAGAAGAAGTGCAGCGCATCCGCGAGGCCCTGGTCCAGGCGGATTGGGCCGATGGCAAAATCACCGCCGGTTACCAGTCGGCGAAGGCCAAGCACAATCTGCAACTGCCGGAAGGGCATCCGTTGGCCAAGGAAATCGGTGCGGCGATGCTCGAACGGTTGTGGAAGACCCCGCAGTTCATGTCCGCGGCATTACCGCACAAGGTATTCCCTCCGTTACTGAACTGTTACACGGCCGGTGGCAGTTTCGACTTTCACATCGACAACGCCGTGCGCCAGCCCAAGGGCAGCATTGAGCGGGTGCGCACCGACCTGTCGGCGACGCTGTTCTTCAGTGAGCCGCAGGACTACGACGGTGGCGAACTGGAAATCCAGGACACCTTCGGCACTCAGCGCGTGAAGTTGCCCGCCGGTGACATGGTTCTGTATCCCGGCACCAGCCTGCACAAGGTCAACGCCGTCACGCGGGGAACCCGCTACGCGTCGTTTTTCTGGACCCAAAGCCTGGTGCGTGAAGATAGCCAGCGCGCCTTGCTGTTCGAGATGGACGGGGCTATTCAGCAGTTGACCCAGGACATGCCTGATCACCCTTCGCTGATCCGCCTGACGGGCACCTATCACAACTTGTTGCGTCGTTGGGTCGAGGTATGAGTTATCAACTGCGCCGCGAGGAAGTCCTCGACGGTGATTCGCTCAAGGCCATGCTGGTGGAAAGCCCCGCTCGTGCGGCGCAGGCGATCCTGATCGCTGCCCGTGAAGGTGTGCTCGATGCTCAGGCCTTGCTCGGGCAAATCCTGCTGGACGGGCAAGGCATTGCGCAGGACCAACCGCTGGCGCTGCGCTGGTTCGGTATCGCCGCGCAGCGGGGACACTTGATGGCGCGCAACATGCTCGGCCGTTGCCATGAACATGGCTGGGGTTGCGCCGCCGATACGACGATCGCCGCGGGGCATTATCGAGTCGCCGCTGAAGCCGGGCTGGATTGGGCGATGTACAACTACGCCAATCTGCTGGCCACCGGGCGCGGGGTGGTTGAGGACCAGGTGCAAGCACTGAGTCTGTATCGACAGGCAGCCGAATTGGGCCACGCGAAGTCGATGAACCTGTTTGGGCGATATCTGGAAGAAGGACGGGATTGCCCTGCTGATCCATTGGCGGCACGGCTTTGGTATAGGCGATCTGCCGAAGGTGGGGATTTTCGGGGGCAGTTCAGTTATGCGACGCTGCTGGCAGATGAGGGGCACGTTGACGAAGCGATGTCCTGGCTACGCCGGGCTTTGGCCGCAGGTAACCAGAACTTTTTGCGGGTGAGTGGGGAGGCGCTGAATAACGCTCCCCACCCCAGGATTCGAGCGATGTCTGGGAAGTATCGCCAGCGTGCGTCCGAACTCGCTCAACCATTGGGTTAGCCGCGCAGCCACTGGCCCTTAAGGTTTTCCAGGTAGAGCTTGAAAGGCTTGGCCTGGGCGATCAGTTTTTGACCCTTTTTGACGGTGTCGTTTCCAGCACCCTCGGTGATGGTTTCGAGAAACAGCGACACGGCTTCGACAATGTTGCTCGTTTCATCCGCATACGAATCGCGCGGTTCGATCACCTTTTTCGTGTCGTTCAGCTGTTTGACTTTCTTGTCGATGTCGCTCATTTGGGTGACGAGAGAGTCCAGGCGAGCTTGTCGATCATTAAGGCGAACCCGCAGCGTGGTTCGAGCTTTGATCAGGTCCTGATATTTGATCAGTTCGTTTGCCTCATCAAGAAACTTGTTCGCGACCACAATGCCTGCCTTCAACACGGCGGATTGAGGCGTTTCAGGTTGATTGCCAATCATCCCTGTCAGTTGCTCCAGCAGAGGTTTCAGGCGATCAATGAAGCTGAGGCTTTCAAACAGGCTGATCGCTTCGTTCAAGACCTTTTCATCTTCGAGCAGCTTATCCACGGGTGGCTTTTCTTTGTCCAGTTCAATGGCCAATGTCTTGCGAGCTTGCTCCAGTTCGGCAATCTTGAATCGATTATTGCTGATGGAGGAATACCGGACACTGTAGATAGCGTCGCTGAGTTCTGTCTGAGCTTCATCCAGTTTGTTAGTGCACATCGAGATCAATTGTGTGGCTATTTTGGTATAGGACTCAATGGCGTTTTTGGTTTGTGCATTCTCTTCGCCGGCTGACAGAGCGATCAGCGCTTCCAGCGTCTCGTTGAGTGCCGTGGTTTCCAGGCTGATGATGGCTGAAGTCAATGTCTTGGACGCGACCAGATCTGTCTCTGTGATTTGAGCATTAAGCTTGATCAGCTCATTGCGCAGGGCTTCGATATACAGGTCAGCGGAGCCGATAATGGCCTGATAGCGAATGGTTTCTCGGCTGTCGCGAATAATCGACATGTCAGGTGCGGTATACGATGGCGTGCTCATAAATATCCTTATTTATAGTGGGTTAGATTGGCTTTGGTATCAGTCGAATGCTTTGATTAATGCTTTGGCGTTGGATTCAATGTTCTTCCAGTTGCTGAGCACTACTTTCAGGCTCGAAACAAAGGACCTGAGTGTGAGGAATACGTGAATGCCGTCAATTTTGTTTTTTGACGAGTCGATGTATTCGGAAATCGTGATCCACAAGGTTTCCAGATGTGCAGTACTTTCCGCCGCTCCGATGATGTAGGAGTCGACGCTGTACAAACGGGTGTGGAGGGTCAACAAGGTACCTGTCAGAATGCTTTTCTTGCGAACTTGCTCGGTGAGTTCATCACGACGTCGGATCAATGGCGCTACATGGGCGTCCTGCAGCATGGCTTTGATCTGCAGAAGTTTGTAGCCCAGCGGGTCGATGAACGACATGAAGGATTCAAAGAAATTGGGTTCGTACTCCCTGGTTTTTTCATCGACCAAGCGTTGGGCTTCATCAATTGCAGCATTGAGTCGGGTGATCTCGGCATTCAATTCGTGGTCGCCGGCCAGCTTGAGCTTTTCTCCAATCAACACCGCGACCACATTCGTCAGCTCGGTTTTGAAGTGTTTCAGGCGAAGCTGGATGTCAGTGCTGCTGGTTTTCTTTTGTTCGATGGAACTGGCAATGAACTGGATAGAGTCCTTGATGGACGGAAACCTGTTTTTCTCATCTTGCCCAATTTTCAACTCGGGAAGTTTGGCGATCTCTTCGTCAGTCAGGCCTTCAATTGTGCCAATGTAATTTTGGTAGCCGGGCATTGTTTCAATGGCGGCGATAATGTCGTCTCCGAAATACCGCAGGTCTTCAGAAAATGTCTGGAGGCTGCCGGCGACTCTTTTCATCGACAGCTCGATGTCGTTCCAGCTATTGGCATTAGTGACGATTTTGGCACAGGTGTTTGCAATGTCATAAGGCTCCAGTCCCGCGATGCCAGTGTGTTCGCTTTTTAACAGGATCTTAACATCGTCGATACTCACTGGAAGTGACTTGGCGGCAGTAATGTATTCTTTGATTCGTTGGATGTCTCCTTTGGTAACAATGGGGGGTGGTGCGCTAAAGGAGAAGCCTTTGCTAATGGGGTCGGTGGTATAGAGTGGTACTTGATTAAGTTGCATTTTTGAAATCCATTTCAAGTTGGTGAGTGCACAGCATAACTTTACTTTGGGCTTGAGTGGTCGATGGGTGTGTAACGATATATGGAGTTGGTAGTTGAGTTGTTTTAACTGTAAGCGAAAATAAAAAAACCCGTGAAGTTCACGGGTTTTCTCGGTGGGCTATTGCTTGTTAAACGTAAAACGATTTCAGCGGCGGAAAGCCATTGAATTCAACAGCGCTGTAACTGGTGGTATACGCACCGGTCGACAACCAGTACAAACGATCACCAATGGCCAGGTTCAGCGGCAAACCATACTTGTAGTTTTCATACATGATGTCGGCGCTGTCGCACGTTGGACCGGCGATGACCACTTCTTCCATCTCGCCTTTCTTCTCGGTCCAGATCGGGAACTTGATGGCTTCGTCCATGGTTTCGATCAGGCCAGAGAACTTGCCCACATCCGTGTACACCCATCGCTCTACAGCGGTACGGGATTTACGCGCCACCAGTACCACTTCGCTGACCAGAATACCGGCGTTGGCGATCAGCGAACGGCCCGGCTCCAGGATGATTTCCGGCAGGTCGTCGCCGAAGTCTTCCTTGAGGAAGCGGATGATTTCTTCAGCGTAGGTTTCCAGGCTGTTGGTGCGGGTGATGTAGTTGGCCGGGAAGCCGCCACCCATGTTGATCAGTTTCAGGTTGATGCCGTCTTCTTCTTTCAGGCGTTCGAAGATCACTTTGACCTTGGCGATTGCCGCGTCCCAGACGCTGATGTCGCGCTGCTGCGAACCGACGTGGAACGAGATGCCGTATGGCACCAGGCCCAGGTCGCGAGCGAGGATCAGCAGATCCATGGCCATGTCGGTCTGGCAGCCGAATTTGCGCGACAAAGGCCAGTCGGCAGTGGTCGAGCCTTCAGTCAGGATACGCACGTAGACTTTCGAGCCCGGAGCTGCCTTGGCGATGTTGCGCAGGTCGGCTTCGGAGTCAGTGGCGTACAGACGCACGCCCTTGTCGTAGAAGTAGCGAATGTCTTTGGATTTCTTGATGGTGTTGCCGTAGCTGATCTGGTCGGCGCTGACGCCACGGCTCAGCACTTTGTCCAACTCGTAGATCGAGGCGATGTCGAAGCTCGAGCCTTTCTCTTTGAGCAGGTCGATGATTTCCACGGCCGGGTTGGCCTTGACCGCGTAGTAGACCTTGGCGAATTCGAAACCGGCACGCAGGTCGTCATACGCCTGGGCGATCATCGCGGTGTCGATCACCACGAACGGGGTTTCTTGTTTGTCGGCGAAGGCCTTCATTTTCTGAAAGGTTTCACGCGCGAAATAGTCTTCGACATTGATCGACATGCTTGGGGCTCCTACAGGGCAAACAAAAAAATAAATGGGCGCAAATGAACGTCCTCCGTATCCCCACTTTGGTTCGCCTACTTCCCAAGGCATGTCGCCGAAAGCAAAAAGGCCATGGGAGGCGGTGCTTTCCCTTGGCCTTGCTGTCTCGTCGTCAGTACTTGAGCCGGATGGATCGTTTCCAGCATGGACGTTCGGCGCGAACTTTAGGGCGTGAGGGGCTTGAGATCAACAAAAAATGTCGCATTTTTGCACGCATCCGTCGTGCGGTCCCGCTCTGTCCCTGATGTAACCGACCCACATGACAGGTTGATGTTCCCCCTGATCCTTCATTTTTCGTCGGGTACAGTGATCGACGAGTGGTTATAACGTGGTGGGTTTTAATCTCGAACAAGTATGGCCAAGGCATCATTACTGTTATTTTTAGCAGGTGTGGGATGGCTGCGACCTTATTAAGGTAACAACACTTTATTTTGTCTGCGGGCTCTTTCGGCTAAGTCATCAAAATGGACTGAGTTGTCGCTGTGGTGCTGTGTGTTTGTTTCTACCTTGAATATTCGTCGCAGGGAGTGCATGAAGATGAACGGGATAGTTGTCTGGCTGATGGCATTGGTGCTGGCTGGCTGTGCGACTCAAGAAGTTGCGCCGGTCAAGGTGCAGGGTTCCGATGAGCAAGTTATCGAATCTTCCGCAGTCGGTACATTGGGCGCGGCGTCCGGCCCGGTGACCGCGCAATACCTCACGGAACGTTACCACAATAAGGCGAGTATGTGCCGCAATAACCCTTCTGCACCGGCCTTCCTGTGTTCGGGCGTGCTGTTACGGGCCACTCAACATTCCACCCAATTTCATTTCTGGAACCCGAATCCCGCAGCTACCGGGGTTTCGTTTTCCTATCTGCGGGCGGACGCCAAGTTCAACAAACTGGTGTTTGGCTACAATAATGGCTTTATTTTTTATCCGGTGTTTTTTGCTCCTGCCGATAAGATTGATCCGGAAATACTCTGTTTCTTTCCGGTGGATGGGGCAACTAACAGTCGGGATCAACAAGGTTGTGGACAGGTATCTGGTGTTCCCTCGGGGCGGGAGTGTCAGTCTCAAGGTATTAACAGCGCGGCTCAATACATTGCTCATTACAATAGCCACCCGAACAAGTATGGATATCTGTGCGGGTTTAACGTTCGCGATAGTTTGAATCAGGGAGCAACCACTGCCTTCAATGAAGCGATTAAAGCGCAGGGGATGGGCGGAACCTTTGCTTTCAATACGCAGAACGAATTCCGCTTGGCCAAATGGGGCCAGAATATTGGTAAAACCCTCCCGGTCGAGGCGGTTTTCTATATCAACGATGCCGGCAAGGCGGGGGCGCAATACGACCAGCGAGACTTCAAGACGCAAACCGGCATCTGGATCCCGATGATCCGTATAACGCTTCCGCAAACGACTACTGCTGATGTGATCTTCCAGTTCATTGCCGCCGATCAGGCGATCTCCTCCTGATTGAACAACTTGGCCTCGCTCCCACAGGTACGGCGGAGAGCCAAGGAGCGAGGCTTGCCCGCGAAGGCGTCAGATCAGGCGACAGCAGTCTCGGCCGGCGAAACAATGCTGGTCTTGCCCCCACGGGACTTACCGGAACTCAGGTACTCGGCAATCGATTCCTGGGTCACTTCCCCCAGAAACACCCGCTCGGCATCCATCACCGGCAGCCACGAGCGGTTGAACTCGTACATGCGCGACAACAGGATGCGCAAATGCTCGTCATACGCCGCGGTGGCATTGAATTCGCGCAGGTATTGCGCGCAGGTGCCTGTCTGGCGGTGCAGGTCGCGACGGCGCACGTAGCCCAGCGCCTTGTTCTCGGCACAGGTCACCACCACGTAGCGCCGGTCCAGTTCGTCCATCAGCTCCAGGGCCTCGGCCACCGGGGTTTCGGGGCTGACCGACGGCGCGTTGTCCGCCGCGTCTTCGGCTTTCACCAGCAACAGCCGCTTGAGGGTGCTGTCCTGACCGACGAAGTTGCTGACAAAGTCGTCCGCCGGGTGGGCCAGCAGGGTATCGGGGTGGTCGATCTGCAACAGCTTGCCGGCGCGGAAGATCGCGATCTTGTCGCCGAGCTTGATGGCTTCGTCGATGTCGTGGCTGACCATGATCACGGTCTTGTTCAGCGCCCGTTGCATCTCGAAGAACTCGTTCTGGATCATTTCGCGGTTGATCGGGTCGACCGCGCCGAACGGTTCGTCCATCAACAACAGCGGTGCATCCGCGGCCAGTGCGCGAATCACGCCGATCCGCTGTTGTTGGCCGCCGGACAACTCACGGGGGTAGCGAGTCAGATACTGCTTGGGCTCAAGCTTGATCATGCTCATCAATTCGCGGGCGCGGTCGTGGCATTTCTGTTTGTCCCAGCCGAGCAGGCGCGGAACGATGGTGATGTTTTCCTCGATGGTCATGTTCGGGAACAGGCCGATCTGCTGGATCACATAACCGATGTTACGGCGCAGGGTCACGGCGTCGAGGTCGGTGGTGTCTTCGCCGTTGATCAGGATCTTGCCGGAGGTCGGCTTGATCAGGCGATTGATCATCTTCAGCGTGGTGCTTTTGCCGCAGCCCGATGGCCCCAGGAACACGCAGATTTCGCCTTCATTGACGGTCAGGCTTACCGAGTCCACGGCTTTCACATCTTTGCCGTTGCTTTGGAAGGTCTTGCTGAGGTTTTGAAGTTCGATCATTTCAAGAGTCCTTTTGGGGTCAGCGTGCGTTGCAGCCATTGCAGAAGCAGGTCGGCGAAGATGGCCAGAAGGCTGACCAGTACGGCGCCGACGATCAGCATCGACATGTCGCTGCGGCTGATGGAAGCGAGAATGAGTACACCGAGGCCACCGGCGCCGATGGTCGCGGCGATGGTCATCACGCCGATGTTCATCACCACGGCGGTGCGGACACCGGCGAGGATCACCGGCACGGCAATCGGCAGTTCGACCATGCGCAGGCGCTGGCCGAAGGTCATGCCGATACCACGCGCGGCCTCGCGAATGCCCGGTTCGACGCCGGTCAGCGCCAGGTAGGTGTTACGCATGATCGGCAGCAGCGAATACAGAAACACCGCGGTGATCGCCGGCATCGGACCCAGGCCCTGGCCGAATTTCGAGTAGAACGGCAGCAGCAGGCCGAACAGCGCAATCGACGGCACGGTCAGCAGCACCGTGGCGCTGGCCTGCAACGGGCCGGCCAGCGTCGGGAACCGGGTCATCAGGATGCCCAGCGGCACGCCGACCACAATCGCCAGTGTCACGGCGATGCCCACCAGGGTGATGTGTTGCCAGGTCAGGTGCAGCACTAGCGGCCAATCGAGATGGGAAAAGGCGTTGAGAAATTCCATGTCTTTTTCTCCTCTGCCTTATTGAACAGACAGCAGTGGATGTTGGCGCAGGAAATCGGCGGCAACGGATGAAGGGCTTTCGTGATCGACATCGACCCGCGCGTTGAGTTGGCGCATGGTGGCGTCGTCGAACAGTTCGGCCAGTGGCTTGAGTTCTTCGGCGAGTTTTGGATGGGCGTCGAGGTAAACCTGACGTACCACCGGTGCAGCGGTGTAGTCCGGGAAGTAATGCTTGTCGTCTTCCAGCAGTTTCAGCTTGAAGGCGTTCAAGCGTCCGTCGGTGGTGTAGACCAGACCGGCAAATACCTGGCCGTTGCGCAGGGCCGTGTAAACCAGCCCGGCATCCATTTGGCGGATGTTGTTGCGGGTCAGGTTCATGTCGTAGAGGTCGACCATGCCGTCCAGTCCGTCGGAACGGTTGGCGAACTCGGTGTCGAGCGCCACCAGGTGGTTGGTCTTCGCTTCAGCCTGCAGCACCGTGTTCAGCTCGCTGATGGTGTTGATCTGCGGATAAGCCTTTGCGGTTTTTTCCGGCAGGGCCAGGGCGTAGGTGTTGCTGAACTTCGAGGGCGTGAGCCAGACCAGGCCTTTTTTCGCGTCGAGTTCTTTCACCTTGGCGTAGGACTGGGCGCTGTCGAGCTTGTCCGTGATGTGGTTGTAGGCCACCAGCGAGACGCCGGTGTATTCCCACATCAAATCCAGCTGACCACTTTCGTGGGCGCTGCGGGCCAGGTTACTGCCCAGGCCGCCGGTCACCTGGGTGTCGTAACCCTTGGCGCGCAGGTATTGGGAAGTGATTTCCGCCAGCAGGGTTTGTTCGGTGAACACCCGGGCGCCGATGCGGATCACGGGTTTTTCAGCGGCTTGGGCAAATCCTGCGAACAGCAGAACGCAGCCTAGTATTAAGCTTACTTTTTTCATGTTGATTCCTTTGCCGAGGCTTAAGACGGGCGCAGGCCGCGTTCGAGCCAGAGGCGGCTGGCGAGTGTCACCAGTCCGTCGAGCAGCAAGGCCAGCAGGGCGGTGCAAGCCGCGCCGAGCAGCAATTGCGGCTGATTGTTCAGGGCGATGCCGGGGAAAATCAGGCTGCCCAGGCTGTTGGCGCCAATCAGGAACGCCAGCGGCGCAGTCCCGACGTTGATCGCCAGCGCCACACGCACGCCACCGATGATGATCGGCACGGCGTTCGGCAGTTCGACCCGCCACAGCACCTGAGTCGGAGTCATGCCGATGCCGACAGCGGCTTCCTTGAGCGAACCCTGGACGTTTTTCAGCCCTTCATAGGTATTGCGCACGATCGGCAGCAGCGAGGCCAGGAACAAAGCGAAGATTGCCGGGCCGCTACCAATGCCGAGGATGCCCAGGGCGATGGCCAGTACGGCAAGTGGCGGCACGGTGTTGCCGATGTTGAAGATCTGCATGAAGCGTTCGGCGCGGCCAACCATGGTCGGGCGGCTGAGGAAGATACCGGCGGGTATGCCCACTACAAGGGCGGCCAGCATGGAAACGAGGACGAGAATCAGATGAGCTTGCAGGTAAAACAACAAATCGTCGCGGTACTGTTCGATCGTGTTGATGCCAATCCAGTGGACCAGCAGGGCCAGGAGGGCGACGACAACCGCACCTCCTATCAGCCCTTTGCCATAGCGAATAGCCACAGGCGGACTCCTTTTTTCTTTGTCGGCAAACGCAGTCCCGAGTGGCAATGCCATTCCTGGCTGCCGGGATTATCAACGTTCGCGAGAAGCAGCTCTTCATGCCGATGAAACCGCATGAGATCGAGCCATAAGCGCAGCCTCGTCAGGCTAACTTGCTGATTTTTCAAACCCTGACGATGGTCGTAACAGGGGAGTGGACGCCTCCACGCCCTGAAAGGTTCCCATCTGAAGCAGCATTTGGCCACCTCTAATGTGCTCAACGGTTCGGTTATTCGATGAAGTTGGGCTATAATCGCGGCCCTTTTTTGAATCACCGCCAGGCGATTTCCCATGACCAAACAGGCCGCCGAAGTCGCGAAACGCCGCACTTTCGCCATTATTTCCCACCCCGATGCCGGTAAGACCACCATCACCGAGAAGCTCTTGTTGATGGGCAAGGCGATTGCGGTTGCCGGCACGGTGAAATCTCGCAAGTCCGACCGTCATGCCACCTCCGACTGGATGGAAATGGAAAAACAACGGGGTATTTCCATTACCACGTCGGTCATGCAGTTCCCGTATCGCGACCACATGATCAACCTGCTCGACACCCCGGGCCACGAAGACTTCTCCGAAGACACCTACCGCACCCTGACTGCGGTGGACTCGGCCTTGATGGTGCTCGATGGCGGTAAGGGTGTAGAGCCACGGACCATCGCCCTGATGGACGTCTGCCGGCTGCGTGACACGCCGATCGTCAGCTTCATCAACAAACTCGACCGTGACATCCGCGACCCGATCGAACTGCTCGATGAAATCGAAGCGGTCCTGAAGATCAAAGCCGCGCCGATTACCTGGCCGATCGGTTGCTACCGCGATTTCAAAGGTGTTTATCACCTCGCCGACGACTACATCATTGTCTACACCGCCGGCCACGGCCATGAGCGGACCGACGTGAAAATCATCGAGAAGCTCGACTCCGACGAAGCCCGCGCGCACTTGGGCGACGAGTACGATCGCTTCGTCGAACAGCTGGAACTGGTGCAGGGCGCCTGCCACGAGTTCAATCAACAGGAATTCCTCGACGGCCAACTGACGCCGGTATTCTTCGGTACTGCGTTGGGCAACTTCGGTGTCGATCACGTGCTCGACGCCGTGGTCGATTGGGCACCGCAACCGCTGGCCCGTGTCGCCAACGAGCGTACCGTGGAACCGGTGGAAGAGAAGTTCTCAGGTTTCGTGTTCAAGATTCAGGCGAACATGGACCCCAAGCACCGCGACCGCATCGCCTTCATGCGCATTTGCTCCGGCAAATACGAAAAAGGCATGAAGATGCGCCATGTGCGCACCGGCAAGGACGTGCGGATCGGCGACGCGCTGACCTTCTTCTCCTCCGAGCGTGAGCAACTGGAAGAAGCGTTCGCCGGTGACATCATCGGCCTGCACAACCACGGCACCATCCAGATCGGCGACACCTTCACCGAAGGCGAAACCCTGGGTTTCACCGGCATCCCGCACTTCGCCCCGGAACTGTTCCGCCGCGTGCGCCTGCGTGACCCGCTGAAATCCAAGCAACTGCGTCAGGGCTTGCAGCAACTGGCCGAAGAAGGCGCCACCCAAGTGTTCTTCCCCGAGCGCAGCAACGACATCATTCTCGGCGCCGTCGGCGTGCTGCAGTTCGATGTGGTCGCCAGCCGTTTGAAAGAGGAATACAAGGTCGAGTGCTCTTACGAGCCGATCACTGTTTATTCCGCACGCTGGATCGATTGCGACGATAAGAAGAAGTTCGAGGAGTTCCGGGTCAAGGCTGTGGAAAACCTCGCGGTCGACGGCGGCGGTCACCTGACCTACCTGGCTCCGACACGGGTCAACCTGGCTCTGATGGAAGAGCGCTGGCCGGACGTGCAATTCCGTGCGACCCGTGAGCATCACTAAGCGCTGAGTTGCAAAATCAAAAGCCCCGTCGCGAAAGCTGCGGGGTTTTTTTTTGCCTGCCTCGGTTCAATTGTGGGAGCGGGCTTGCTCGCGAATGCGTCGGGTCAGTCGACATCAATATTGAATGGAATGGTGCTTTCGCGAGCAAGCCCGCTCCCCCAGTAATAGCGGTTCGGCATAACGCTTATTTCAAACCAATCTCCCCGGCAATGGCATTTTCTGCTACCCGGTAGCGTCCTATCTGGAGAATCGCGCTGATCGGAACTAGATTCATTGAGCGCCATTCCGGCACCCATGCTTCACCCAGAAAAGGATGGAATCGGCTATGAGCATATTTCAACGCATTGTGTTGCTGCTGAAGGTTTTGGTGATGCTGTCTCTTGGCACATCGGCGGCGTGGGCGGAGTGCACGAACCATGGTGAGCAGGCCTGGAACGGACAAGGCGTGCATAGTGAGATGATGCTCGCCGCATCGGAATCGGGCAGCTCGGACGATGACGACTCGACCGACGACCCAGACAGCAACGAAGACGACACTTGAGCCTGAATGACAGGCAAAAGAAAACCCCTCCTGCCGGACTGATGCGCAATCCGGCGGAAGGGGTTGGTGAACAGGTCAAGTATCTCCGTGGGAGCGAGCCTGCTCGGGAAGGCGTCATGACAGTCTGCATTCATGTCGACTGACACAGCGCTATCGCGAGCAGGCCCGCTCCCACATTTTTAGGCCACGCCGTCGAGGAACTGCTCGGCGTAGTGGCAAGCCACCTGGCGGGTGTCGAGCAGGCGCAGGGCCGGCTCTTCGGTGACTTGGGGTAATTCACCAACCGTGAGAAATTCGCGCTTTACGCGAAGCTGCCAAAGCCAAGCTCGCTGCGCACACTGGGGTTTTCTTGCTTTTTGAGAACGTCCCGAGTCGAGGCTGGGTAAGGTTTTTCTGTAGTTCTTTTTTCCTGATCTCGTAGCTTACCTCTGCTTTTTCGTTACCCGGACTTTTACCCGCGACAATGAAATCGTGGAGGTCTAGTTTTCAGAGGACATCGCACTTAGCGACCTCACTACGGGAGCGAAGGACAAATGGATACGATGAAAGCCGGTACAGCCACGCAGGTAACACTGGGGGCTCAAACTCCCATTTCTGTTATTGAGCGCTACTACGATCTGATCATCAGCAGTGCCGCCGATTTTGAAGTCGGCCACTGCGGCGATGCATTTGAACCAGCTATGAAGCTGCCTGCGCTGGATACTCGCATGCAAGCCTTTCTCTCTGTCGCTACTGCGCAGTTTTTTGAGATGGGCTGTTACCGTGGGATACCGCTGCGATTATTCGATTTGAGGCAAAATACAAATACTCAAACGACAAAGACATTGGCCTCGACGCTGATCGTTGCACGTGCCGTTCGCCATATTCAGGAAACCGGCGACAGCATTCTGTTGTTTTCTCCTTCGTCCGGTAACAAAGCCATTGCGCTACGTGATGCGGTTCTACGTGCATTGAAAGCCAAGCTGGTTCATCCGGAGCAATTGCGCATTGTTACGCTGACACCTGCGCAGACGATCGGAAAAATTCGTAGAACCGAACTTTACGATGATGTTCGGTTGCGTGCATTGAATCCGGTATTCGTTCTAGATACTGCATCGCCGGAGGCAGTGAAGGTTGTTGGACAGCAGTTCAAGGAGCTCTTCAACCGCAATACAGCGGGTCAGTTGAAGTTGTGGCATTCCCTTCGGCTTGAAAATTACCGATTCTCTGATCAAGCTCGGGCGTTTTTTGACTTCGAGTATGGTGATGCCTGGGACACTGATCGCAAGACCGTCCATGTGCATGCAGTGTCGAGTGCATATGGTCTTCTAGGATATTGCTCAGGTATTGAAGTACTGAAGCGGTACAAGAAACAGGTGGCCACACCTTCATTTCTGTTGGTTCAGCATCTGGCAACCAGTGACATGGTTCAGCATTTACTCGACGGTAATTTCGAGGGTGCTTCTACGCCAAGCTACACAAAGGCATCCAGCGGTTTATGGGTCCAGTTGGAGTCCCCACATTTTCCTGCCGCGACTTGGAGCCCCAACGAAATTCTTGAACCTACTTTTTATACGCACCTTCCGCCTACTGCCGTAGAAATGACCGGTTTGGTCAAAGCCAATGGAGGGTCGGGAATTGTCGTTTCTCTCTATGAGTGCATGCAACGCTATAGTGAATGTTCTCAGCTGCTAGCTGATACACCTGTCAGATTGCCTGCAGACCCAAGGGATCTGAAAGAGTGGTCATTGGTGATGGCGATGACAGGTTGCTTGAATGCGATTGACCGACAGCTACTGGTGGGAATGGACGGTTGCACCATTCATGCATCGGGCTCCTATTGCCGGGGGGACTATGAAGTCATGCCCTCTGATGGACTGTCATTAATTAGCGGTGCTGAAGAAATGATGCAGATCCTTTGCAGTCATTGTGAGTCATGAACGCTGATCTTCGAATGAGTCGAGAAGCCTTTTGCCATTTTCGCATTTACAAAGGGCATTCCAGAGCTGGGATGCCGGCACGTCTTGTTTATGTCGGGATGGCAGAAGGGCTCCTCTATGTCGCGCCTTTTGTGGGTCAATGTTTTTTCGAACATTCATCCGTAGATAAAGAAGGTACTTTTGAATGGGCGCAACTTGAGGGTTTTATCAACCAGAATCAAGCCGACATGATTTTATTAATGGCGTCAACGGATGTTGTCCAACAATGCCAGCGGTCGAGCGATATTGTCGGACTCAGCAGAATTCACCAAAAAGTCGATGTTTCTGCCGGTTGGAAGGCTGTGTTGGAGCAATTCTCTAATCGAGAAAACAAGCGCCATGCTCAATTGGTAGAACAAGGTTTCTATTTCGATGTGTCACTTGAGGATGAACATTTCTTCTCCTTTTACCGCTCCATGCATGTCCCGACAATGAGCGCTCGCTATGGGCCATTTGCACGGAGTGTGCAAGAGAAAGCGGCCTATCTGGAATTGTTCAAGCGAGGAATGTTGTTCCGCGTCCATCTGAATGATGAATGGGTGGCAGGGAGTGTTTCGCAGATGGATAAGTCAACGCGTACCCTGAATGCACGATTGATTGGGGTGGACGGTGGCGCCGCAATTTATCGGGAAAATGGAGCGCAGAATTTTGTTTATCACGCGATTCTGGAGTGGGCGTCCAAACAATCATTTATTGATTGTGTCGACTTCCAAGGCTGTGAGCCGTTTTTGAGTAAAGGAACTTTCCAATACAAGAAGCGCTTCGGGGCTCGGGCTGTTGTTCCAGATAACGCCTTCGGCCAATGGCGGATATTGATTCGAGTGCCTGCGCTTTGTGCTTCAACCAGACAATTCCTGATCAATAACCCCCTGATTGGACTGGATGCTGAAGGACGGCTACAAGCACAGTATTTTTTCGATGCAGATCATGAGATCCGTTCGGACATTCCTTTCGCTTCAAAAGGCATTCACAGCCAGGTGAGCCATAACTTGGACCAATGGCATGACTAGTCGACTCATTCACTTGATTAGGCTAGATGGCTATTTCTGTCCAATGGCCTGGATGCTTGCTGCGTTGATCTTCATCAGCCGGCTGAGCGCCATGGCCAAACTGTTCATGGCGTTGTATCTGCGTCAGGAACTTGGGCTTACGATTGAGACCGTGGGCTGGTTGTTGTCCGGTTATGGGGCCGGATTGCTGATTGGGTCGATGGGGGGTGGATTACTGAGCGATCATTTTCCCACGGCGCGGCTCACCGCGTTGTTGTTTTTTGTCTCGGTATGGATATTGGTTCTGTTAGGTCTAGTCACCGATGTGTCTGTGCTGGCTGGATTGCTGTTGGTCAGCGGTGCATTCGATGGTGCGATTCGTACGCTGCATCAGCGTTTGATTATGGAGTATTGCCAAGTTGCGCAGCGCGTTCGTGCGCAGTCGTTGAGTCGTGTCGCCAGCAACCTGGGTATGGCGGTAGCGGGGGTGGCGGGCGGAGTCTTGGCGCAAACAGATTTTCGTTGGGTGTTTTTTGTCAGTGCAACCATGATGCTGTTGGCCCTGGTCTGGTTTGTCCGGGCTACATTTCATCGTGATGTTCTAATGCAGGATGAAGCCTCTGATATAAGTTCGGACTCATATATCGCTTATCGGGACAGGCCTTTTTTCTGGTTGTTGGCCGCTTCTGTGGTACTTGGGCTTGCCTTTGAACCGGTCTACAGCATGCTGGGCAACTTTTTACTCGATTACTATCAATTGGGTACTGAAGCCATCGGATGGCAATTTGCACTCAATGCGGTGCTGGTAGTGCTACTGCAAATTCCGTTATCTCATTGGAGTGAGCAGTGGGGGGCGCGCCGACAACTGATGGCAGGCAGCGTATTGCTCGCTTGCGGACTCGGAATGTTGCCTTTGGGTTCCGGGATATTTTATGTCTGCCTGTCGACTACGATCTGGACGCTTGGCGAAATTCTTTTCATGCCGACCTTGAGCGTACTGGTTATGCAGCATGCGCAAACAGGAAAAAGTGGTCACTACTTCGGCCTCTTTTCCATGTTCTGGAGTGCGAGTGTGCTGCTTTCGCCTGCACTTGGAGGCCTGCTCTATGGTCATTTCGGTGGGCATAGCGTCTGGTTCGCAAGCGCGGCTCTGGCGATATTTTCCATACCACTTGTTTATCAAGCGACTCGCTTGTCGGGAGTGGGGGCAATCGCGCTACTACCGGGTGGCGGCATCGACGATGATGACGATTCGACAACAAGACGGACTTCGACGGCGATAGCCAAATGAAAAGTGCAGACAAAAGAAAACCCCTCCTGCCGGACTGATGCGCAATCCGGCGGAAGGGGTTGGTGAACAGGTCAAGTATCTCCGTGGGAGCGAGCCTGCTCGGGAAGGCGTCATGACAGTCTGCATTCATGTCGACTGACACAGCGCTATCGCGAGCAGGCCCGCTCCCACATTTTTAGGCCACGCCGTCGAGGAACTGCTCGGCGTAGTGGCAAGCCACCTGGCGGGTGTCGAGCAGGCGCAGGAGCGGCTCTTCAATGGCACAGCGCTCGGTCGCGTACGGGCAGCGCTTGTGGAAGGCGCAGCCGGACGGCGGGTTCAGCGGGTTTGGCAGTTCGCCAACGATCTTGATTTTCGGCTTGTCCGGATCCGGGTGAATGGTCGGCGTCGCCGACAACAGCGCCTGGGTATACGGGTGCAGGGGACGGGTGTAGATGTCCTCTTTCGGGCCCATTTCTACCGGGCGGCCGAGGTACATCACCATCACGTGGTCGGCGACGTGACGCACCACCGCCAGGTTATGGGAGATGAACACGTAGGCGGTGTTGAATTCCTGCTGCAAATCCATGAACAGGTTGAGCACTTGCGCCTGGATCGATACGTCCAGCGCCGAGGTCGGTTCGTCCGCCACCAGCACTTTCGGTTGCAACATCATCGCGCGGGCCAGGGCGATCCGCTGGCGCTGACCGCCGGAGAACATGTGCGGGTAGCGCTGGTAGTGCTCGGGACGCAAGCCCACCTGCTTCATCATTGCCTGGACTTTCTCGCGACGTTCCGAGGCGCTGAGGTTGGTGTTGATCAGCAGCGGCTCGGCCAGTTGATCACCGACTTTCTGCCGTGGATTCAACGACGCGTACGGGCTCTGGAACACCATCTGCACATCTTTGCGCAGTTGCTTGCGCTGAGCCTTGTCGGCGCCGGCGACTTCCTGCCCGGCGATTTTCAACGAGCCGGAGGATGGCTCTTCGATCAATGTCAGGGCGCGGGCCAGGGTGGATTTGCCGCAACCGGACTCACCCACGACGGCTAGGGTCTTGCCGGCTTCCAGTTCGAACGACACACCGTTGAGGGCACGCACGGTCGCATGACCCTTGAACAGGCCGCGGGACACTTCGTAGTGACGGGTCAGGTTGCGGGCGGTAAGTACGACGGCCATTACGCCACCTCCTGGTTCAACGGGTAGAAGCAGCGGGCGAGGCTGTTGCTTTTCTGATCAAGGGCCGGACGTTGCGTGCGGCAGTTGTCCTGCACGTACGGGCAGCGTGGCGACAGCAGGCAACCTTGCGGGCGGTCGTAGCGACCGGGAACGATGCCCGGCAGCGTCGACAGGCGCGCAGCACCCAGGCTGTGTTCTGGAATGGCCTTGAGCAGCGCTTCGCTGTACGGGTGCGCCGGAATGTCGAACAGTTGTGGCACCTGACCGACTTCAACCGCTTGGCCGGCGTACATCACGCACACGCGCTGGGCGGTTTCGGCCACGACCGCGAGGTCGTGAGTGATCAGCACCAGGCCCATGTTCTGTTCTTTTTGCAGGGCCAGCAGCAGGTCCATGATCTGCGCCTGAATCGTTACGTCGAGCGCGGTGGTCGGTTCGTCGGCGATCAGCAGTTTCGGTTCGCCGGCAATCGCCATGGCAATTGCCACGCGCTGGCTCATGCCGCCGGAGAGTTGGTGCGGGTAGGCATCCATGCGGCTGGCGGCACCGGGGATTTCCACTTTTTCCAGCAGTTCGATGGCGCGCTTGCGAGCGTCCCTCCTGGACATTTTCAGATGCAGGCGCAGCACTTCTTCGATCTGGAAGCCCACGGTGTAGCTCGGGTTCAGCGCGGTCATCGGGTCCTGGAAGACCATGGCCAAGTCTTTGCCGACGATTTGCCGACGCTGACGGTTGCTGAGCGCGAGCATGTTCTTGCCGTCGAAATTCAGGGCGTCGGCGGTGACGATCCCCGGATGCTCGATCAGGCCCATCAGCGCCATCATGGTCACGGACTTGCCGGAACCCGATTCGCCAACGATGGCCAGCACTTCGCCCTTTTCCACGGAAATGTCGAGACCATCGACCACCGGAACGGCGTTGGCGTCGCCGAAGCGAACATTGAGATTCTTGATTTCTAACAGTGACATTTGAATCTCCTCAGGCGGCGTTCTTGAGTTTCGGGTCCAGCGCATCGCGCAGGCCGTCGCCCATCAAGTTGATTGCCAGCACGCTGAGCAAAATGGTCAAACCAGGCAAGCTCACCACCCACCAGGCGCGTTCGATGTAGTCGCGAGCCGAAGCCAGCATGGTGCCCCACTCAGGGGTTGGCGGTTGTACGCCAAGGCCGAGGAAGCCCAGTGCCGCGGCATCGAGAATCGCCGAGGAGAAACTCAAGGTGGCCTGAACAATCAGCGGCGCCATGCAGTTGGGCAGCACGGTGACGAACATCAGGCGAGGCAGACCGGCACCGGCCAGGCGCGCGGCGGTCACGTAGTCGCGGTTCAATTCGCCCATCACCGCGGCGCGGGTCAGACGAACATAGGACGGCAACGAAACCACGGCGATGGCAATAATGGTGTTGATCAGGCCAGGGCCGAGGATGGCGACAATCGCCACCGCCAGCAGCAGGGACGGCAGGGCCAGCATGATGTCCATCAGACGCATGATGGTCGGGCCGAGCACGCGCGGGAAGAACCCTGCGAACAGTCCCATCAGGATGCCTGGAATCAGCGACATCACCACCGATGACAAACCGATCAGCAGGGACAGGCGCGAGCCGTGAATCAAACGCGACAGCAGGTCACGACCGAGTTCATCGGTACCCAGCAGGAACTGGATATGCCCGTTTTCCAGCCAGGAGGGCGGGGTCAGCAGGAAGTCGCGGTACTGTTCGCTCGGGTTATGCGGTGCGACCCATGGGGCGAAGATCGCGCAGAAAATCACCAGCAGCATGAACATCAGGCCGGCGACGGCCCCTTTGTTCCTGGAAAAGGCCTGCCAGAATTCTTTGTAGGGCGACGGATACAGCAGGCTTTGATCGACTGCTACCGGTGTAGTGAGAGTGGTCATGGTCTTGATCTCAGCGCTGATGACGGATGCGTGGGTTGGCAAAGCCGTAGAGGATGTCCACTACGAAGTTGACCAGAATCACCAGGCAGGCGATTAACAGGATGCCGTTCTGCACCACGGGATAGTCCCGTGCGCCAATGGCTTCGATCAGCCATTTGCCGATGCCGGGCCAGGAGAAAATGGTTTCGGTCAGGACCGCGCCGGCCAGCAGCGTGCCGACCTGCAGGCCGACCACCGTCAGTACCGGAATCAGTGCGTTACGCAGACCGTGCACGAACACCACGCGCGATGGCGACAGGCCTTTGGCGCGGGCGGTGCGGATGTAGTCTTCACGCAGCACCTCGAGCATCGACGAACGGGTCATCCGCGCAATCACCGCCAGCGGGATGGTGCCGAGCACGATGGCTGGCAGGATCAGGTGATGCAGGGCATCGAAGAACGCTCCGACGTCATCGGCCAGCAACGTATCGATGAGCATGAAGCCGGTGCGTGGCTCGATGTCATAGAGCAGGTCGATCCGCCCGGATACCGGGGTCCAGCCCAGGCTCACCGAGAAGAACATGATCAGGATCAGGCCCCACCAGAAGATCGGCATCGAGTATCCCGCCAGGGAGACACCCATTACCCCATGGTCGAACAGGGACCCTCGCTTGAGTGCCGCGATCACCCCGGCCAGAAGGCCCAGGATGCCGGCGAACAACATGGCGGCCGAGGCCAGTTCCAGGGTCGCGGGGAATAGAGAGCTGAACTCGGTCCAGACGCTTTCACGGGTACGCAGGGATTCGCCGAGATCGCCGTGGGCCAGTTTGCCAATGTAATCCAGGTATTGGGCATACAGCGGTTTGTTCAGACCTAGGCGTTCCATTGCCTGAGCATGCATTTCGGGGTCGACCCGACGTTCGCCCATCATCACTTCCACGGGGTCGCCAGGGATCATGCGAATCAACGCGAAAGTCAGCAAGGTGATGCCGAAGAACGTGGGGATCAATAATCCCAATCGGCGGGCAATAAAACTAAACATCTTGTGTGGTACCTCATCAGCCGGTTAGGCGTGCCCGGCATCGCTGGGGTCAGCGATGCCGGGAGTTTCTTATCTACTTCACCTGGGTGGTGGCGAAGTTATTAGTGGTGAGGGGGCTAATGTGATAACCCTCTACGTTGTTGCGCATCGCAGTGAACATACGGGTGTGCGCCATGCTGATCCACGGCTGGTCCTGATTGAAAATGGCCTGGGCCTGTTCGTAGAGTGCCGTGCGTTCGGCCGGGTTCACTTTAGCCCGTGCTTCGTCGATCAGCGTCTGGAACTTTTCATTGCACCAGCGAGCGTAGTTTTCGCCGTTCTTGGCGGCCTCGCAACTGAGCATAGGCGTCAGGAAGTTATCCGGGTCGCCGTTATCGCCCGCCCAACCGGCGGACACCATATCGTGCTCGCCGTTTTTCGCGCGCTTGAGCATTTCGCCCCATTCCATGACACGAATATCGACCTTGATCCCGACTTTGGCCAGATCGGCCTGCATCATCTGCGCGCCGAGCATCGGATTAGGGTTGGTCGGGCCGCCGCCGTTACGGGTGAACAGGGTGAACACGGTGCCATCCGGTACACCGGCTTCCTTGAGCAGGGCGCGAGCCTTGTCGAGGTCGTGAGGCGGGTTGGTCAGTTTGTGGTTGTAGCCCAGCAGGGTGTCCGGGTACGGGTTGACCGCCACCGTCGCATTGCCTTTGCCGAACAGCGCGTTGACATAAGCCTCTTTGTCGAACGCGATGTCGATGGCTTTGCGCACCCGCACGTCGCTCATGTACTTGCGAGAGGTGTTCATGGCGACATAGGAGACGGTCATCGCGTTCAGCTCATCAACCTTCAGGTTGGTGTCTTTCTTGATGCTCGGGATGTCATCCGGTTTCGGATACAGCGCGATCTGGCACTCGTTGGCCTTGAGTTTTTGCAGGCGCACGTTGTTGTCGGTGGCGATCGCCAGGACCAGCGCGTCAGCCGGTGGCTTGCCACGGAAGTAGTCCGGGTTGGCCTTGAAGCGGACCTGAGCGTCCTTGGCGTAACGCTGGAAGATGAATGGGCCGGTGCCGACCGGTTTGTTGTTCAGGTCGCCGGTCTTGTTGGCCTTGAGCAGTTGATCGGCGTACTCGGCGGAGTAGATCGAGGAGAAGGCCATGGCGATGTCGGCCAGGAACGGCGCTTCGCGGCGAGTCAGGGTGAACTTGACCGTGTTGTCGTCGACTTTCTCTACGCTTTTGAGCAGTTCCTTGAAGCCCATGCTCTCAAAGTACGGGAAGCCCACGCTCGACAGCTTGTGCCATGGGTGATTCGGGTCCAGCTGACGCTGGAAGCTCCAGACCACGTCGTCGGCGTTCATGTCGCGGGTCGGCTTGAAGTATTCGGTGGTGTGAAACTTGACGCCTTTGCGCAGGTGGAACGTGTAGGTCAGGCCGTCTTCGCTGATGTCCCAGGATTCGGCCAGCGCCGGAATCACTTCAGTGGTGCCGGGCTTGAAGTCCGCCAGGCGATTGAAGATGGTTTCGGCCACTGCGTCGGCTGTGACTGCAGTCGTGTACTGGACCATATCGAAGCCTTCCGGGCTGGCTTCGGTACAGACCACCAAGGGTTTGGCCGAGACGCCAACAGCGACACTCAGCAATGCGGCAGCGATGGCCGCTCGTAGGGGAAGCATTTTCATCAAGAACCCTCTGCAATCGGTTGAACAGGAAAAAACCGGACGGCCGACTCGTCATGAGTCAGCCGCCGGCGTGCGTTTTACAGAATGTTGAACGGGATGGTGGTCACGAGACGGAACTCGTTGAGGCTGCCATCGGCCTGGTTTTCGCTGGCACGGTGCGCGGTGTAGGTCGCGCGGATGGCGGTGGCCTTGAGTGGGCCGCTCTGTACCGCGTACGAAGCGCCGATGCCGTATTCGTAGTGGTGCTCGCCGTCCATCGCCTTCACGTCGGTATAGCCGGTGCTGTTGTAGTGAGTACCGTCGATACCCCAGCCGCGAGCCTGGTAGATGTTGAACTTCAGGCCGGGCACGCCGTATTCGGCCATGTTCAGGCCGTAGGCGATCTGGAAGGACTTCTCGTTCGGGCCGTTGAAGTCCGACAGCAGGGAGTTGGCCAGGTAGATGCCGTTGGTTTCGTGCAGGTAGTCGAAGTATTCGTTACCGTTCACTTCCTGGTACGAGAAGGTCAGGCTGTGGGCCTGGTGGGTCAGGCCGAACGACAAGGAGTAGGTGTCGTTGTCGATTTCGCCGAGCTTGGCTTTACCTTCGTCCACGGTTTTGTAGTAGTTCAGGCCGGTGGTCAGGCTCAGGACCTGGCTGTCACCCAATACGTGGGTAGCGCCGAAGTAGTATTGATTCCACAGGTCTTCGGCCTGGGTGCCCCAGAGGCTGGTGGTCAGGCTGGCGAATGGCTGGTAGGTGATACCGGCAGTGTGGACGTGATCGGCTTCGGCATGGGTGTCGCCGTATTCGGAACGGAACTTGCGCTGGCTCTGTTCGGTACGCGGAGAGTTGCGGTCGAAAGTGCCGAGGTCGAAGGTCAGGTTTTCCAGCTCTTCACTGTGCAGGCTCACACCTTCGAAGCTCGAAGGCAGGGCACGGTTACCGATGACATCGACCATCGGGCTGCTGAAGTTCTGACGACCGGCGGTCAGCGTGGTGTTGGAGATGCGGGCCTTGACGTTGGCCAGGCCCAGTTTGCTCCACTGGCCGACGGCGTCGCCGCCTTCCTTGGTCAGCGTACGGTTGTTGCCCGCGCCAGGACGCGTGGTCGGTGCGCCGCCGTTGTTGGAGGCCAGGTCTTTGCGATCACGATCCAGGGCAATGGCGTTGTAAGCCGCAACTTCGGTGCTGAAGCCGACAGTACCCTCAGTGAAACCGGAGTTGTACTTGACGATAGTGCCCTGAACCCAGTTGATGCGACGATCAGTCGGGGTCGACACACCGTCCTTCTTGTAGGCGAACTTGCCGCCGCGTTTCAACTGCTCGTTGGCGTACCAGTTACGCGTGGAACCGGTGATCGATTGGCCTTCGACAAAGCCAGTGGCTTCGCTTTGGGCACTTTTCTCTTTCACGGTAACCGGGGTGAAAGCCTGGCTCTGGGATTCAGCGTAAGCCGTGGCGGTCACGCTGCTGATGGCCAAGGCCAATAACGCGGTGCTGCTCAGTTTCATGGGTGAGGCTCCTTTCTTTCTTTTTTAATGCCGGTCTTTTTTGGTGATCCGGCTATTTGGTTTAGAACTCATTCAGGCATCGCAAACGTTTGCTGCAGGCCGATTTGACGAATTACGGCAATACGCTTGCATGAGGGCGGAATCCGCCCCCCAGCGTTTTTGGCTAATTGGTTATTGGTCGATACTGACGCCCGAGAACACGTTGCGACCGAAGGGGCTGACCTTGAACCCTTCGACTTTGGCGCTCAACGGCTGGTTGACCGTCGAGTGGGCGACCGGCGTGATCGGTACCTGCTGCTTGAGGTACTGCTGCGCCTGTTTGTAGAGCACGGTGCGCTGGTCGCGGTCGGTGACGACCTTGGCCTGCTTGATCAGCTTGTCGTAAGCCGGATCGCACCACATGGAGTAGTTGTTGCCGCCAATGGCGTCGCAGCTGTACAGCGTGCCGAGCCAGTTGTCCGGGTCGCCGTTGTCACCGGTCCAGCCGATCAGGCTGATGTCGTGCTCGCCGTTCTTGGTGCGCTTGATGTACTCGCCCCATTCGTAGCTGACGATCTTGACCTTGAGGCCGATCTTCGCCCAGTCCGCCTGGAGCATTTCGGCCATCAGTTTGGCGTTGGGGTTGTACGGACGCTGGACCGGCATGGCCCAGAGGGTGATTTCGGTGCCTTCCTTCACACCGGCAGCCTTGAGCAGTTCCTTGGCTTTTTCCGGGTTGTAGGCGGCGTCTTTGACGGTGTCGTCGTAGGACCACTGGGTCGGGGGCATGGCGTTGACCGCCAGTTGACCGGCGCCTTGGTAGACGGCGTTGAGAATGCCTTGCTTGTTCACCGCCATATCCAGCGCCTGGCGCACTTCGAGCTGGTCGAAAGGCTTGTGCCGAACGTTATAGGCGATGTAACCGAGGTTGAAGCCGGGGTTCTCGATCAGCTTCAGTTTCGGGTCATTTTTCAGTGCGGTCACGTCGGCGGGGCGCGGGTGCAGGGTGATCTGGCATTCGTTGGCCTTGAGCTTCTGCACGCGCACCGAAGCGTCGGTGTTGATGGCGAAAATCAGGTTGTCGAGTTTGACCCGGCTTGGGTCCCAATACTGCTTGTTGCCGCTGTAACGGATGTTGGAATCTTTCTGGTAGCTCTTGAACACGAACGGTCCGGTGCCGATCGGCTTCTGGTTGATCTCGCTCGGTTTGCCTTCGGCCAGCAATTTGTCGGCGTACTCGGCGGACAGAATGGCGGCGAAGCTCATGGCGATGTTCTGGATGAACGCGGCGTCGACGCTATTGAGCGTCATCACCACGGTCAGTGGCCCGGTCTTTTCGACCTTGGCGATGTTCTTGTTCAGGCTCATCCCGTTGAAATACGGGAACTCGGTCGGGTAAGCCTTACGGAAGGGGTGCTGTGGATCGAGCATGCGATTGAATGTGAACAGCACGTCATCGGCGTTGAAATCGCGGGTCGGCGTGAAGTATTTGGTCGTATGAAACTTCACCCCTTCGCGCAGATGAAACGTGTATTTGAGTCCGTCCTCGGAAATATCCCAGCGGGTTGCCAGGCCTGGCACGACGTTGGTGGCGCCTTTTTCAAACTCTGCCAATCGGTTGTACAGCGGCTCGGCGGCGTCGTTATCGGTCGCAGTGGTGTACTGCGCGGTATCGAAGCCGGCGGGGCTGCCTTCGGAGCAGAACACCAGGCTGCCATTGGCGGCCTGGCTGATGGAAGTGGCGGCCAACAGGCCGGTGCCCAGCAATGCGGATAAAACCAAGGTATGGCGCATGACGCTCCCTCTTTTTTAGTGTTATTCAATGCGCCGCGATCCCGTCCGGGGACGTTGTGGCTGCATTGAGCTCAAACCAATACGGGCAGCAAACCGATAGCCCACGCAGTCACTGGTCAGAACCCGACGGTAGGTGCCGTGGGTCTGGCAGTAAATGCGCTGAGTCCTAAAGACTCGTAGGAAAAGGCAACGCGTCCTAACCCCTGGCTGCGTCAGGCAGTGGATTTGGACGTAGGCAAATTCCTATCTTCTCGGCAGAAAAAAGCAGCGGTAACGCTGAAAACGTCGCCGCTGCTTTTTCTTATTTGCTGACGCTGACGCCGTAGAAGGAGTTCAAGCCAAATGGGCTGATCTTGAAGTCCTGCACGTTGGCGCGCATGGGTTGGAACACCGTCGAGTGAGCGATAGGTGTCATTGGAACAGCATCTTTGAGGACGTGTTGCGCCTGTTTGTACAGTTCGGTGCGCTTGGCCTGATCGGTGGTGCGTTTGGCTTCCTTGACGAGGCCGTCGAATTTCTTGTCGCACCATTTGGAGAAGTTGTTGCCACTCAGCGAGTCGCAGCCGAACAGCACGTTGAGCCAGTTGTCCGGGTCACCATTGTCGCCGCTCCAACCGATGATCATCGCCTGGTTCTCGCCGCCTTTGGAGCGTTTGATGTACTCGCCCCATTCATAGCTGGTGATCTTGACGTTCAGGCCGATCTTCTTCCAGTCGGACTGCAGCATTTCAGCCATCAGCTTGGCGTTCGGGTTGTACGGACGCTGTACCGGCATCGCCCACAGAACGATTTCGGTGCCTTCCTTGACGCCGGCTTCCTTGAGCAACTGCTTGGCTTTCTCAGGATCGTACTTGGCATCCTTGATGGTGGTGTCGTAGGACCATTGAGTCGGCGGCATGGCGTTGACGGCCAGTTGGCCTGCGCCCTGATAAACCGAGTCGATGATCTGCGGCTTGTTGACGGCCATGTCCAGCGCCTGACGAACGCGCAGATCGGCCAGCGGGTTCGGCTCGTTGCTGCCCTTGACCTTGTCCATCACGTTGTAGGCGATATAGCCCAGGTTGAAACCGGCCTGCTCAGGCATCTTCAAAGCTTTATCTTCTTTGAGCGCCTTCAGGTCGGCTGGACGCGGGAACAGGGTGATCTGGCACTCGTTCTTCTTCAGCTTCTGGATACGTACCGACGGGTCGGTGGTGATGGCGAAGATCAGGTTGTCGATCTTCACGTCATCAGGCTTCCAGTAATCCTTGTTCCCGGTGTAGCGGATGTTGGAGTCTTTCTGGTAGCTCTTGAACACGAACGGGCCGGTGCCGATCGGCTTCTGGTTGATGTCGGCGGTCTTGCCTTCCTTGAGCAGCTGGGCGGCGTACTCGGCGGACTGGATCGAGGCGAAGCTCATGGCCATGTTCTGGATGAACGCGGCGTCTACATCTTTGAGGGTGAACTTGACGGTGTGGTCGTCGACTTTATCGATCTTGGTGATGTTGGTATCCATCCCCATGTCGGTGAAGTACGGGAATTCGGTCGGGTACGCCTTACGGAACGGGTCGTCCTTGTTAATCATGCGATTGAAGGTGAACAGCACGTCGTCGGCGTTGAACTCACGAGTCGGCTTGAAATACGGGGTGGTGTGGAACTTGACGCCTTCACGCAGGTGGAAGGTGTAAGTCAGGCCGTCATCGGAGATGTCCCACTTGGTCGCCAGGCCAGGAATCACGGCGGTGCCGCCGCGCTCGAACTGGGTCAGGCGGTTGAACATGGTTTCTGCAGAGGCGTCGAAGTCGGTTCCGGTGGTGTACTGACCTGGGTCGAAACCGGCCGGGCTTCCTTCGGAGCAGAACACCAGGTTAGACGCCGCTTGGGCGAAAGGTGCGCTGGCTAACAGGCTTGCGCCGACTAAAAACGGAATGACCGCGTGTTTAAGCATGGTGGCCTCATGATTTGTTGTCATTTTTGGAATTAGAGGACGACCTCGTGAGTCGACCTGCGGATACTTATGCAGGGGCCGTACCCAATGCAAGATCCTGAATGGCCACAAGTCCTAAAGAGTGGCACGAACGTACCTTAATGTCGCATATGTGTAAAAGCTGACGCATTTGACCGTTTGCGCAGGTTTTTTACGGTGCAAAACGTGCACCGAGAAGGAGCAACCGGGGCGTGTGACGCACCCGGTTGGAGCCTGGTGTTACTTATTTATACCCACGCCATAGAACGGTGTGAGGCCGAACGGGCTGATCTTGAAGTCGGTGACTTCCTTGCGCAGTGGCTGAAACACCGTCGAGTTGGCAATCGGTGTGATAGGTACTTGTTGCTTAAGGATTTGCTGCGCCTGTTGGTACAGTTTGACCCGCTGCTGTTTGTCCGTGGACACCTTGGCTTGCTGCACCAGTTTGTCGTAGGCCGGGTCGCACCATTTGGCGTAGTTGCTACCTTTCACCGCAGCGCAGCTGTAGAGCACGCCGAGCCAGTTGTCCGGGTCACCGTTGTCGCCGGTCCAGCCGTAGATCATCGCGTCATGTTCGCCATTCTTGGCGCGCTTGATGTATTCGCCCCATTCATAGCTGACGATGTTGGCCTTGATCCCGACTTTCTCCCAATCCTGCTGGATCATCTGTGCCGACATCCGCGCATTGGGGTTGGAGGCGCGCTGTACGGTCATGGCCCACAGATTGATTGTGGTGCCGGGTGCAACCCCCGCTTCTTTCAGTAGCGCTTTCGCTTTGGTCGGGTCGTGGGGCGCGTCCTTGATGGTCGGGTCATACGACCATTGCGCCGGTGGCAGGGCGTTCTGCGCCAGTTGCCCGGCACTCTGGTAGACAGCCTTGATGATCGCCGGCTTGTCGATGGCCATGTCCAGCGCCTGACGCACCTTGAGCTGGTCCAGTGGTGGGTGGGTCACGTTGTAGGCGAGAAAGCCGAGGTTGAAGCCAGCCTGCTTGAGCACAGTCAGGTTCGGGTCTTTTTCCATCACTTCAATGTCCGCCGGGCGCGGGTAGCCGCTGACCTGGCACTCGCCGGCCTTGAGCTTCTGCAAACGCACGGCGGCGTCCGGGGTGATCGAGAAAATCAGGTTGTCGAGTTTCACGTCCTCGGGTTTCCAGTAGGCCTTGTTGGCGGCGTAGCGGATTTGCGAGTCCTTTTGGTAGCGCTTGAACACGAACGGGCCGGTGCCGACCGGTTTCTGGTTGAGGTCGGCGGCTTTGCCTTCTTTCAGCAGTTGGGCGGCGTATTCGGCGGACTGCACCGAGGCGAAGCTCATGGCGAGGTTTTGCACGAACGCGGCGTCGACGTTGTTCAGGCTGAAGCGCACGGTGTGGTCGTCGATCTTGTCGATGCTTTTGATCGTGGTGTTCAGGCCCATGTCGGTGAAGTACGGCGACTCGGCGGGGTAGGCCTTGCGGAAGGCGTTGTCCGGGTCGAGCAGGCGCTGGAAGGTGAACAGCACGTCGTCGGCGTTGAAGTCGCGGGTGGGGGTGAAGTAGTCGGTGGTGTGGAACTTCACGCCGTCGCGCAGGTGGAAGGTGTAGGCGAGGCCGTCCTCGGACACGTCCCATTTTGTTGCCAGGCCGGGCTCGACTTCGGTGCCGCCGCGTTTGAATTGGGTGAGGCGGTTGAAGACGGTTTCGGCCGAGGCATCGAAGTCGGTGCCGCTGGTGTATTGGCTGGGGTCGAATCCGGCGGGGCTGGCTTCGGAGCAGTAGACCAGGGTGGTGGCGGCTTGGGCGGTTTGTGCGAGTGATGCGGTTGTGGCGAGGGCGAATGCGAGCAGGAGTGGTTTGACGGTGGTTCTTTCCATGGAGTCCCCGAGGGCTTTGCGGCGATATTTTCCTGAGGGTAGCGTTGTTGGCGGCGAGGGTGGAAATATCGTTTTTTGAGGGGGACCCCTCTGTTGTGGCATACCCCGGATTGTTCGGGATCTTGGCGGCCTTCGGGCCGACCATGCTCTTGTTGGTCGGGTACATATCCGTTTCTGCGGTAACGGCTACTTATGGTTTCGCCCTTACGGCGACTCCCTTTTTTACAAGCGCCTAAAAAAGGAAGCAAAAAACGCTCGCCCCAAGCGTCCGGCCCCTCGCTGAGGCTCGGCGTTCCTTCGTTCCGGTATCCATCTGGGGGCATCGCCCTACGGTTGGCTTCGCTTCAACCTACATGCGATGGGTTCGACTGCGTCGAACGGCGCTGCGCGCCAATCCCCAGATGAACACCTCCACTCAGCCTCCCGAAGGGGCGGGTGAATCAAGATCAAAAGCGGCAGGCGAGCTAACGCTCGGCCTGTAGTTTGGCGGGTGTACGCCGCTCCACTGTGGGAGAGGGCTTGCCCGCGAAGGCGGCCTGATAGCCGACCCATCTCTTTCGTCTGTACCTGAATGATCTTTCCTACGCTCCCGCGTGGGAACGCCGCCAGGGACGCTCCGCGTTCCGCTTTTGAATGTTTAATCGATGTGTCAGAACGCAGACCTTTCCCACGCATCTTTCAGGTTGTCCGTCGGAAGCGGGCTCTCTAGTCTTTGGCTGTCGCTGCAAAACCAGCGAGCAGGTGTGGAAACCTGAACCTTAAGTAGTTGCATTGCATCACCACCGTAATCGTTGCCGATGTCTTCTTTCGTCTGCAAACTGCGTTATGGCGGCTGTGCGTGGGCAGACTTCGGTCTGGCCGGGTGCCTACTTACCGGTTTTCCACCCCGCGTACAGCTGCCACCTCTTTGTCGTGTGGAAACGACAAGTGGATGGCTCCCACTCAATAAGTAGGAGTTTTTATGGATAAGTTGATCCCCGACCCACCCTTCAACACCACCACACCCAACGCCGAAGCTTTGCGTAGCGAAGCGCTACTCAAAGACCGCGAAGCGATAAAACGTGCGCTCGACTACTACCTCGATCCGCCCAAACCTTACGCCGCAAAACCTCGTCGCCCCAGCACGATGTACTTGGTTGCCCCTGACATGGACACCGAAAGTCTCCTGGCACAAGCCTGCGAGTCATTGGCCTCGGCCAGTGTCCTGGCCAGTGATTTCGCCACGAACCTGATCGGCCCGCAGCGCAACACCGTGTTGGCGATTCAACAGATCATCATGCTGGCGGAATTGGCGGTGAATCGGGCGTTGGATAACGTCGATCCGCAAGCGTAGGCGGGTACCGTTCGTTCCTCTGTTCTGCGGCGCTAAAACCCGCTAAATCTTCGGGGGAGCCTCCCCCGAAGATTAGGGCAGTGTGTGTATCACGCTCTTTCTGTATTGGTTTGCCAACAACTCGACCCACTGGTTCCTTTCATAATGCACACCGTCAATGCAGCTGACTTCAGTGATTTCCATTGCTGTGCCACATAAGAAGGCACCATCAAAATGGCCCAATTCCGAACTCGAAATGTCCCTCTGCATCACTTGCAGATCCAGCACCGGGCACAGTTCATCGATGATGACGCGGCGAGTGATGCCCGCCAGTGCCATTTCGGTCGTCGGTGTAATGAGTTGGCTGCCCTTCACAAAAAAGATATTGGAACCACTGGACTCGCAGACCGTATCGTTGGTCGAGAGAAACAGCACGTCGTCAAATGCCTCATCTTTATCATGGAAGCTCAAAAAACTGATCGCATAGGTGGACGAGGTTTTGGCTTGATACGGATGGCAATCGGCGGGCGCGCGTCTCCAACTGGCGGTCGTGAGCCTGTAAGGTGTGGTCGCTGCCTTCGGAGCAAATGGCAGGACGAATATCGCCACTTTGCTGCGGCAACCTCGACCCATGAAACTGACGTCGGCTTCGTCATAAAACACGATGATTTTAATGTACGCGTCTTGCAGCTCGTTGCGCTTGAGTAGTTCATTGCACGCCTCAGTCAGCGTTGCGTTGGTGTAATGCAGGGCATGTTTGAACAAGCGGGCTGACTGTTGTAACCGTTGTAAGTGCTCCTCGCACTTGAAAACCTTGCCGCCATAACTGCGCATGCCTTCGTAGACTGAGGAGGCATAGGACAGCGAGTGTGTGACGGGCGACAAGTTAATCTGATCAAGCTGGAGGTATACGCCGTCCAGCCAGGCGAGAGCCGTGGTCATAATCTATTTCCTGATTGATGTTCTTATGATGTTTACAGCGAAGTGAGACGTTAATTCTTTATGATTTCTCGCGCGGTCAGTGCGTTGTAGAACTCGCCTTTGATCAACCCTTCACCTTCATAGCTATTGGGGCGTCCACCTTGACGTTCGAGTTCCTTGATGATGGATTCGTAGTCGTCCACGGGGACGATCCTGAAGTCCATACTGACTCGCGTCATGTTTTCCATGTTCTCTGCGGTCCCGTGCAGAATCCGGGGGTCAAACATCAAGCATTGACCGTAACGAAGGTTGGTCGGCATGGCGTCGGTGCGCAGATCGGCCATCAGTTGGGGACGTTGCTTTGCATAGTCAAAAAAGGCGACCCGACTTTCTTTGTATTCGTCATAGGTATAACCCTGCTCTTGCGCAAAGGCTTTAAGAGTATTGATGCTTGCAGTTCTGGAGCAAACGCTGAGCGTGCCGGTATTTTTCACGTCACAAAATGGCAGCCACATGTTGATCTGTTGAAAATAATCGCCCAGCAGTGTGTCCGAGTGATGGGTGAAAAGTTCGCCATCCGGCAACCTGTATCGATCATCCAGTTTGGCGGGGATGTGATAGCGGACCAATGGGTTGTGTTCGAATACGAAATCAAAATCCAGATGGTCGCTGAGCCAATGAACAAACTTGTAATACGCCTCGATCATCGGCGCCCCGAGTGTTTGCAGAGGGTCATGCCAATGGCCGGAGTCTTCCAGATGATTGCTGATTTCTTCCTGGCTCAGGCATTCATGTATTTTGTTCAGTGCAAAGTCGGTTTTGAGGTTGTAGCGACTGGCCAAGGTCTTTTGAAGTGTCCCTGCCAAGTCAAAGTTCGACGTTGGGTAATCCATGATAGAGATGCCGTTCTCTATCCTATGAACACTGTAAAGCTGTTTGTTGATATCGAAAAAAGACATTTTAAACTCCTTGTTAGCTGTCTCTCGTACTTGAAAACTCATGCATTTGATGCGGGTTTTTCGTTCGGATCGGAATCAGCCAGCTCTCCAGGTCCACCACCCGGTTGGCGCCCATCCGTATCTTTATATCGATTGCTCCCCGCCCTAGGCAGTTGTTCTTGAAGCCCAGTGATTCTGCCACTTTGTACAGTTGGTAATAATCGCTGACGTACAGGTTCAGCCCCGCCGGAACCTGGCTTCGGTCTTGACCCTGAACCAGTTGCGAGAAAACCCCGCGTTGTTCATCGGCGTAACTGAGCGAGCCATAGACCGGTGCATGGGTCGTTTTGTCGTAGTTCATTTTGATGTAGTACTTTGAACCTTCCGTCGACCGTGCCAGTGCCTGCATTGCCTCGAGCGAATAGAGGTTTTTGACGTGCTGGTATTTATCCACATTGAAGGATTGAAGAAGTGAGAACGCCACCAACACCTCGCTGTTCTCGGGCAATTCACCAAGACGGTATACCTGCGTATGACAGAGGTCCTCGGCCCGGCGCGTCAGGCGCATCATTTCTTTGTAGTGTTTCCTACCCATCGAAGTGAGCAAGCACTCATCCAGGGTTCCCTCAACCTGGAGGTAGGCGACTTGCATGAAGGGCACAGGGATGATTTCTTGTTCGTATTGCTGCCGTATCGAATCTGTCGACTTCTCCATGGAGGGCACTAACAGCCAGTCGGCTGTGTGTGCCTCTTGTGCAAGCGTGTTCAGGTAGTGCGGATCGGGGCGTTCGGAAACGGGTAAATAAAAAAAGCCCGGGGCTACATAAGCCTGTTCCTCATGCAGGGCGCTATGCTGAACCACCGTTCCTTTGAGTGTTGCTTCCCAATGGGCTATTCCACACAGGGGTAGTTGTGGGCGGGAGACACCATAGCTGATACAAAACGCATCTCGTTGCGCCTGCAATTCCATGTTTACGATCCTTGTATAGCCACTCGTAAGGATTTATTCGGGGCTTTTTATGCCGTTTTTTCAACCAGCCGTTTTTCGTGATTGAAATTGAAGTTTCTGTTGCCGAGTGCGGAAAGTTCGGGATTGTGAGTAATGATGAAAAACAACGTATTGGGAAGCGCAGAAATGAGCTTTTGAATCAACTGAACTTCATCCGCTCTGTTCAACTCTGAAGTCGCTTCATCGAGGATGACAATCGCCGGGGTATTGAGGGTCAGATCAAGCAATGCCAGTCGTTGTAGTTCTGACTTGCTCAGGTTTATTTCACCATTCCAGGGGACGTGTTGGTTAAAGCCATCCTGCAATTGCTCGACAATATCCGAGAGCCCGAGATAGGCCGCGCGTTGATTGAGTTCTTCCAGTGATGGGTTGTTAAAGTGCTGCGCCAGCGAACCCGGTTTAAACACGGGGTTGGAGGTCAGTAGCTGGACTTCTTCCGCATGCTGGCGTGCCAGGTACCCATCGGTGCCGCCTAGCGTGGATATCTGCCCTTGGCTTGGGAACAAACTGCCCACTACCAGGTTGGCAAACGTGGATTTGCCGACGCCACTGGCACCCATGATCACAACGACTTCATTCTCATGGAACGATTGGTCGAAGTGTTCGAGCACCGTTGAGCCGCTGTTCGGGTTAATGAACGTGACGTCGGAAAAGGACACCAACGGGGCATTCGAACCGACCTTTGTCTGCACCGGCGAAGGTCGAGGCTGAAAGCTGGCAACCACCAGGCGATCAGCACTGTCCAGGACTTGCCGGAGTTCAACAAGACATCTGCCGAGTCGTGCAAAAATCGCAATCAGGCTGTAGGAGAGACTGATCGCCAAAACGTTCGCCATGCTGACCGTGCCCGTTGCATTGAAGTAAATCGTTGACGCAACGATGCATGACAGGAAAAAAACGCCCATCAAATCCAGCTTGTAGCTATACCAGCGACGCGTTGCTGCATTGTCCAGCGAGGCGAATGCCCGAGTAGTCACGCTGGGTGACAGCCAATCCAGAATCATCGAATTGTCGTGTGCATTATCAAATCGACCACCTGACCAATTCAGTGCCTGAACACGTGCAAACAAGGTGGACGTGGCGTCGATTTCCCCGGTATTGAATCGCCGGAGTAACTCGCCGGAGTTTCTTGCGCCATACCAGTAGCAAAGCCCGATAACAACGAACGGCAGCAATACATAGAGGTTGTTCAGCATGACGTAGCCGATTGTTATCAACAGCAAGGTTACGGCGCCAACCGTTTCCAGCAACAACACCGGCAGAACCTCATCGACGCGACGCTGATCCCAGGTCAGCTTGTTCTGACTGTCACGATTAACCTCTTGAGCCAGGGTGTGGTCCAGGCCTGGATTCATCAAATTAGCGAAGTAATGAATGCATTGGGTTGAGGCTGCATCAATACTTTTCCTGACGGTAATCAGCGCCCCGAAAATCGACAGGACCGCACTCACCACTAAAACACTGACCAGCCCGATCAAGGACAGCTGCAAGTGTGTCGTGAGATAACCGCTGGCAATAATGTAATCGCCCGCAATGGTAAACACTTCTTTAAGAGCGAATAGCGCGAAGGCTATCAACGAGATTTTCCACAGGCCGAAATCCAGCAGGCTTCTTGTGATTGACCTTGAGCGTATCGTTGCAGTTTTTGACCGCTCGGGTACAGAGAGAGGCTCTGCTTCGTCTGCCGGATCAACCGGGGCGAGGTTCTCGGAGCGGGTGCCAACAGGGTGTGAATGCGCTGCAAGTTGATTGGTTTGCACGTGCGCAATGTTGCCGCCCGCCACTGTCCAGACTTCTTGCGCGGCCGCTTTCTCTTCCTGTTTGTCCGTGACAAAAATGACGTTGGTATCGCGCCATGGGCCTTGCAGAAGTGAAACAAGCAGGCCCGCCGCGAGGCTTTCGTCCAGACCCGAAGTGGGTTGGTCAATGAAGATCCACTGCGGCTGTGCGACCAAGGCTCTGGCCAACTCAAGACGCTTTCCCTGGCCTCTGGAAACGTCCCAGTTGCCCTCTGCGCCATGGGTGAGCTCATTCAGGTAATCAACGTAAAAGTGCTCGGGTAAGCGAGACAGAGCAAAGGCGCGGCAGGCCTCGTCGTCTGAAAAGTCTCTGCGGTAAAGACTCAGGTTCTCGCGAAGCCCGCCTGCAAACATCCACGGCTCGTCTGGAATGAAGATTGCTCGGCCGTCAGTGTCGTCAAGACATTGCGCTCGGTTTCGTAGCACCGAGGTCTTGCCGCTGCTCGCGGTCCCGATAATCGCAATATGTTTAGCTTGGGTGGTCGGTAGCTGTACCGGTTCAAGGTGGGACGAATCAGCGTGATTGGCACGAAGGAAATACTCGATGTTTTTGTGCCCGACAAATCCTTGAGAGATGCTTTGCACAATATCCGGAATGTTATTGGCGACGGATCTCAAACCGCCAATCAATGCCATGGCCGCCAACACTCCAGGTGCATCGACGTGACCCAGATAGACTAGCTGCAACAGTGCCGCACTGAGCAGCGCCGCAATGGGCGTCATCGTCGAGATCAAACTGATCGCCGCCACCAGGCGGGCCGCTTTTTTCAGCGACGCTGCTTCGGGGTTTCGTTTGTCGGCGTAGTCGCTTATCAGTTTGGCATTCCAGTTCTTAAGCCAGGCCTGGCGTCGGTTTTTTGTAGCGAACACACCTATCTCAATGCGTTGCGTGGCGTTCAGTGATAGTTGTGCATAGGTCATGCTCAGTCGTTGAGCCACCCAGAACACGACCAGTGAACTGACGACAATGACCGCCAACGCGGCCAAGGCACTGACGCCTAGGGCAAAGAAGAAGAATGTTGAGGTAAAGATGACCGTGGCGAGTGCCAGCGAGATTGTTATAAGTCCCGACCATGAAGATTCGACACGTGCCGCTTCGCGGTCAAACAGCGTGGTGAGGCTGAGTGGAGACGAGCCACCCAGCGAACTGTTCTTTTTGAGAAGAAGGCGTTGTTCCACATAAGAGCGACCGCCGACACCCGCCAGTTCGGCCAAAAAAAACGAGTGGTTGAGCGCCAGCCAGGCGCAGTAGGTCAGCGCCATGCAGGTGGCCCCGAGTGCGATGTTCGACATGACCACCGAGTCGTCTTGTATGAGCTGCGCCAGTAACGATTTGAGGGTAATGGCGGCGCCAAATGCCGCCGCGGTATGTACACCGATGGCCACAAACGCCAACACGATATCTTGTCTGAGGGCTGCAAAAATCCTGAGGTGAAGCCTGTCCTTCCCGTTTTCTTTCCCTGCATCCTGTATCGCAGCGCCACGCCAGCGCTGCCAGCGGGACGCGTGAACGGAACGTGCGCCTCGATGGCGTCCAGGTTCAGGGATCTGAAACCATAAAATTGTGTTCAGGATTTCTGCAATCTTCATGGAGTCAGTTGTATGCCGGCTTGGTTGGAGGTGTTGTATCCATTGCACGATGCGAGTAGTCAGCGCAGGCAATGTCGGCAAACCGGTCGCAAAGCAGAGTGATCATGTTCCAGCCTTCGCTCAGGGTTTCACGCAGCTCTTCGATTTCCTTGGGTGATGCCTGATTCAGCAGTTCTATGCCCATACTGACGTGGCTGCCATCATCTTCACCGTGCTCTTGGAAGTGCGGCATGCTGGTAAACACGCGGGCCGCCTCGCTATGGAAAATCTCGCCGCTGCCTTCCAGCACGATGTGCATCAGCAATGTCTTGACCATGTCGTTCTTGTAGAGCATTTGATGCCTGAACCATTCCATGGTTGACAGGAATGCCGCGTCCCCTATGGGCGAGTGAGTGGCATGGCGCTGATTGCGCAGATTGTTGTTGTGTCCCAGTTCTTCCACTAGGTGTTCAAGCGCGATTTTCTTGTGTGCAGGATCAAGCGTCATCGCCACACGTATATGCAGCAGGTTCTGAAACATGTCTGACCAGGTCTGCAGGCAATCGAGAAGCCTTTCACGTACTTCGGGCTGATCGATCGACGGTGAATTGATCAGCGAAAGCAGCCGACTGTTCCTGAAGCTCTCCAGATAACCCTCGTTATCTTTTAACAGCCCGTCGGCGGGCTTGGCATTGACTGTTTCTTGAGCCTTGAAGACGACATTCGGTTGAAGGGTGTCCTCGTACAGGGCCTTACCGTTGAACTGAATAGATAGTGCCCAGAAACCATCGTTGGTGCCTTTGAAACCATGCCGCGAGTGGGGCGGGACCAGCACCATATCACCCGCCTCGATATTTCGTTCTGTATCGCCAAGGGTTTTCCCCGAGCCGTCACAAATCAGGATCAGGCTCGCCTCGGGGTGTTGATGAACCGACAATTCCTGGTCCTTTTCGAGTCTGACCCAGCTAAGGGCCACCTCGCTTTTGGACGGAATGAACTGGGCCAGCGCGGGATGTTGGGAAAATATTTTTACAACACCCAAGTCGTGTAAGGCGCCATTCACCACCACGCTGTTGAGGGGGGCGATGTCACTTCTAGAGATAACTTCCATATCGTCTATTCCTATTGTTGGCAATTAACTTGCGGAACTTAGTCTGTTCAGGTGGTTAATGGCGGTATAAAACTTCTTGCGATCATTGCTGGCAATGACCACTAGGCCGATTTTGTCATCGTTTATGTGCGGTCTTCCCAGCGGGGGATTGGCTTCGCCCATTACTAGTCTGATGATGTCCACTTCCTGCATGTAATCCCTGATCAGGTCCGGGTTCAGTGGTTCATAAAAAAGATGAGAGCCAGCAAATTTGTAGTGTGTCAGTAGAGTGTTGGTAGTGTCCGATTCGGCTTCGTGACTATGAAAGCGCAGTGTTTCTCTAAAAAGATCAACGCCTGTTGTGAGCTCAACCAATAAGCCGATGTAATCACCGCCGACGCGGTTGTTGACTTCTATCAGATGAAATTTTCCATCTGCTATTGTTACTTCAATATGGCAAGGCCCATGTGTGTGATTGATTGCGGTCAGCAGGCGCTCGCAATAACGACTCAATTCGCTGAATGTGTCGCTGTCGAGATTGTCCGGCGAGATGATGTGCTGCTCTTCTGCGAGCGATGTTTTGTATAGTTGTTTATTGGTTATGGCGAGGACTCGGTGTTGTGAATCAATGGTCAGTGTTTCGACACTGACTTCCCGTCCGTTTAAAAACTCTTCCGCCAGCATGACGAAATTTTCATGATTGAGTCTCTCCAGCGTATCGAGCAGGGATGCGGAGTCTTTGATGATGAAGACGTTTTCGCTACCGGAGCCCGTTGGGTCTTTTAAGACCATCCCATTTGGATAGCAGTTGAAAAACGCTTCGACGTCCTTTCTTGTTTTACAGATCTTGCTGGCAACGGCGAATTCAGTATGTTCCAGCCTGGATCGCATCAAAGGTTTGCAGATGCATATTTCGCAGGTTTCGTAATCGATGCCCGGGATGGCGTAATGTTGACTGGCACGTGCGGCGGAAAGCAGCCCATCCTCCGTGAATGAAAAAATGTAATCGATAGATTGTGCTTTTAGTATTTTATCTATTTCTTCGATGATGGTGATTTCGGAGAAATCATTGATGAGATGGATTTTGTTGGTAAGTGCTGCGAGGTTTTTACCCTGTGACTCAGGAAGTTGCAGCACGATGAAGTTAAAGCCTAAACCTTCGAAGTGCATGAAGGTTTCGTCATGTCCGCCGATCAGTACAATGTTTTTCATAAAGTTCCATTGTTGGCGAGTGGGGCCAATTGTCAAGGCTGTTATCTCGTGCTTTTAGGTGAGGCATGAGCTCGATTTTAATGGGGTGGAATTCAGTTGCATATAGTGGGTCGATTAAGCTGTTGGTGTGTGACAAGAGCTATCTATAACTGAATGTTAGCTCGGTTAAAGTGACTGGGAAATGGTGTGTGGCAAAAACAGATCCATCTTACAGTGCCTGAGCGACATGCTTTAATTTGGTGAGAGATGCTTCCTAAAAGCGTGTAAGTTGTTTCCTTCAGAAATGTTGATGTACATATAGAGTTATTCTCCTATAACTCAGTGATCGGACCTGAGATTCCATGCATTGGATAATGTTGATCCGCCGAGGTAGCTGTAGGAGCTGCCGAAGGCTGCGATCTTTTGAGCTTCCTTCGCGCGATGACCACGGTGCCAGTTAGAAAGCCAGGGTCGCAGTCTTCGGCCGCTCCTTGGGCGCAGTTTTGGGTGGGCAATAAAAAACGGCGATCACTTCGGTGATCGCCGTTTTTTCATGTCCGGGTTATTGAATCATTGCATCAACACTTCAATCGCCCCATCCGCCGTCATGCTGACCTGGCTGGTGCCGGCTTCAACTTCTGGCGTCACCGGTGCCGAATCCATGCTGGCGGCTTTCATCATCATCGGCCCGCGCATGTACGGTTGTGGATAACCGTTGCTGTTGAGGTTCAGGTTGACGATTTTGTAGCTCTTGCCACCCAGGGCGTCGGTGGCCAGTTGGGCGCGGGACTTGAAGGCGGTCACGGCTTCTTTGAGTAGGGCGTCTTCGCTGGCTTTGCGGGTTGGCGTCGCGATGGCGAAGTCCATGCCGCCCATTTTCAGGTCGGTGAGCAATTCGCCGGTGAGTTTGGACAGGGCGGCGAAGTCCGAGCTTTCCAGGCGCAGTTCGGCGCGTTCACGCCAGCCAGTGATTTTCTGGCCCTTGGTGTCGTAGATCGGGTAGCTGTTGCGGCTGCCCTGACGCAAGGTGATGTCCTTGACCTGCTTGGCCTGGGCCAGCGCCTTGTTCATGGTGGTGCTGACGTCGGCGGCGAGTTTGGCCGGATCGGTGTTTTGTTCTTCGGTGTAGAGGGTCACGATCATCAGGTCGCGGGCCACTTCCTGGCTGACTTCGGCGCGCAGGGAGATCTGGTTGTAATGCAACTCGTCGACGGCCAGGGCCGGGAGGCTGGCGGCGGTGCCAACGCTTAAGGCAAGAAGGGCGGCGCTGCGGCGCAATGTGTGCATGAAAAGCTCCTTGGACGATGCGCAGGGGTTAGGGTCCGAACCTGCGTGAAACCATCAGACTCTAGCTTCAATGGTCCGGTTCGCACAGTTACAACTTCTATACAGATGGAGTGCTAGTGACCCAGTGGTGAGGGGGGCTTGCTGTGGCGAGGGGGCTTGCCCCCGTTCGGCTGCGCAGCAGTCGCAGATCGGCTGACGCGGTTTGTCTGATAAAACACGGTGGCAGGTTTTGGGACTGCTTCGCAGTCCAACGGGGGCAAGCCCCCTCGCCACAGGGTAATTCGTCACAAAAGAGACTGTGGTCGTTTGCCGCACTTTCGCCTCTCAGGCCCGCGGCTTGGTTATACTCCGTGCGATCCGCCTGGAGCGCTCATCAGGAGAGCTCATGCTCGCCCCCGTACAACTGACTTCCGCCACTCGCCAGAACCTCTGGCGGCTGACTTTCATCCGGATTCTGGTGCTCGCCGCCCAGGCCGGCTCCGTGGGCCTGGCCTACTGGCTCCAGCTGCTGCCGTTGCCGTGGGTGCCGCTGGCGATGACACTGGGCTGTTCGACGCTGTTGTGTGTGTTCACCGCCGTGCGCCTGCGCACTTCGTGGCCGGTCACCGAGCTTGAATACGCCCTGCAACTGGCCTGCGACCTGTTTATCCACAGTGCCTTGCTGTATTTTTCCGGTGGCTCGACCAACCCGTTCGTCTCTTATTACCTGGTGCCGCTGACCATCGCCGCCGTGACGCTGCCGTGGCGCTATTCGGTGATTCTGTCCGGCATCGCCCTGGCGCTGTACACCTTGTTGCTGGCGCGGTTCTATCCGCTGGAGACCTTCCCCATCGCCCGGGAAAACCTGCAGATCTACGGCATGTGGTTGAGTTTTGCCTTGGCCGCCGCCGTCATCACCTTCTTTGCTGCACGCATGGCTGAAGAGCTGCGTCGGCAGGAAGAGCTGCGTGCGATCCGTCGCGAGGAAGGCCTGCGCGATCAGCAATTGCTGGCCGTCGCGACTCAGGCTGCCGGTGCCGCCCATGAACTGGGCACGCCGCTGGCGACCATGAGCGTGTTGCTCAAAGAGATGCAGCAGGATCACCCCGACCCGATGTTGCAGGATGATTTGAAGGTTTTGCAGGATCAGGTCAAGTTGTGCAAGCAAACCTTGCAGCAACTGGTGCGCGCCGCCGAGGCCAACCGTCGCATGGCGGTGGAGATGCAGGACGTCACCGACTGGCTCGACGAAGCGCTCAATCGCTGGCACCTGATGCGTCCTGAAGCCAGTTACCGTTTCCAGCGTCTGGGCCAGGGCACGGTGCCGCGCATGGCGCCGCCGCCGGATTTGACTCAGGCGCTGTTGAACCTGCTGAACAATGCCGCCGATGCCTGCCCGGAAAACCTTCAGGTGACCCTGGACTGGACCGCCGAAGACTTGACCATCAGCATCCGCGACCATGGCGCCGGTGTGCCACTGGCCATTGCCGAGCAGATCGGCAAACCATTTTTTACCACCAAGGGCAAAGGTTTCGGCCTGGGCCTGTTTTTGAGCAAGGCCAGCGTGACACGCGCCGGCGGCTCAGTGAAACTCTACAGTCATGAGGAAGGCGGCACGCTCACCGAGCTGCGCCTGCCCCGTGTCGCCCGAGGAGACGAACATGAGTGACGAGATCCAAGTTGAAGGCGAAGAACTGCCGCATTTGCTGCTGGTAGACGACGATGCAACCTTCACCCGCGTGATGGCCCGCGCCATGGCCCGCCGTGGTTTTCGCGTCAGCACCGCCGGTTCCGCCGAAGAAGGCCTGACCATCGCCCAGGCCGATATCCCGGATTACGCCGCGCTGGACCTGAAAATGGACGGTGATTCGGGCCTGGTGTTACTGCCCAAGCTGCTCGAACTCGACCCGGACATGCGCGTGGTGATCCTCACCGGTTATTCGAGCATTGCCACCGCCGTCGAGGCGATCAAGCGTGGCGCCTGCAATTACCTGTGCAAACCGGCGGACGCCGATGACGTGCTGGCCGCGTTGCTCTCCGAGCATGCCGACCTCGACAGCCTGGTGCCGGAAAACCCGATGTCCGTGGACCGTCTCCAGTGGGAACACATCCAGCGCGTCCTGACCGAGCACGAAGGCAACATCTCCGCCACCGCCCGTGCTCTGGGCATGCACCGCCGCACGCTGCAGCGCAAACTGCAGAAGCGCCCGGTCCGTCGCTGAACGAGCGCTGAACGGTTATCGCCAGCCCTCGCGATCACACGAGCCGATCATTTATGATCGGTTCTTGTGTGTTCTTTTCTTTATCGAGCCTTATCCATGAATCAGAACGCTGAATATTCCGCGGTCAACGATGCTGTGCGCGGGCAGTTTTTTCGCAAAGTGTGGGCGATGACCACGCCTTACTGGCGCAGCGAAGAGAAGGGCAAGGCCTGGACGCTGTTGATCGCGGTGATCGCGCTGTCGTTGTTCAGCGTGGCGATTTCGGTGTGGATCAACAGTTGGTACAAGGATTTCTATAACGCCCTGCAGAAGAAGGACGAAGCAGCCTTCTGGCAGCTGATTCTGTATTTCTGCGGCATCGCCGCCGTGGCGATTCTCGGCGCGGTGTATCGGCTTTATCTGACTCAGATGTTGACCATTCGCTGGCGAGCCTGGCTCACCGAAAAGCACTTCGCCCGTTGGCTAGGCAGCAAGAATTACTATCAGCTGGAGCAGGGCGGTTACACCGATAACCCGGACCAGCGGATATCCGAAGACCTCAATAAATTCACCACCAACACCTTGGGCCTTGGCCTTGGGCTGGTACGGAACATCGTCAGCCTGGTGTCGTTTTCGATCATATTGTGGGGCGTGTCGGGCAGCATCGAAGTGTTTGGCTTCACGATCCCCGGTTACATGTTCTGGTGCGCGCTGGTTTACGCCGCCGTCGGCAGCTGGCTGACGCATGTGATCGGTCGTCGCTTGATCGGCCTCAACAACAACCAGCAACGTTTCGAAGCCGACTTGCGTTTCTCCATGGTGCGGGTCCGCGAGAATGCCGAGAGTATTGCGCTGTACAACGGCGAGCCGAATGAGAACCGTCGTCTGAGCAGTCGCTTCGGCCTGGTCTGGCACAACTTCTGGGACATCATGAAAGTGTCCAAGCGCCTGACTTTCTTCACCTCCGGCTATGCCCAGATTGCAATCATCTTTCCGTTCATGGTCGCTGCGCCGCGTTACTTCGCCGGCAAGATCGAACTTGGTGAGCTGATGCAAATCAACTCCGCGTTCGGCAATGTGCAGGAGAACTTCAGCTGGTTTATCAGTGCGTACCAGGACCTCGCCGAGTGGCGCGCCACCTGTGATCGTCTGCTGAGTTTCCGTCAGGCCATGACCGACAACGAAGAACGCGCGCCGGCTATCGACGTGCAGAATCAGGGCTCGGCGCTACGGGTGCATAACCTTGGTCTCGACCTGGCGGATGGTCGTCACCTGCTGACCAACGCCGACATGACCGTGGAGGAGGGCGAGCGCGTCATGCTCAGCGGTCGTTCCGGCAGCGGCAAGTCGACCTTGCTGCGAGCGATGGGGCACCTTTGGCCGACCGGCCACGGCAGCATTCGTCTGCCGACGGCGCGTTACCTGTTCCTGCCGCAAAAGCCCTATCTGCCGATTGGCAGCCTGCGTGAGGCGTTGAGTTATCCGCAACCGGGCGACACTTACCCGCACGAGCGTTATGTTCACGTGCTGGAAACCTGCCGCTTGCCGCACCTGGTTTCGCGTCTGGATGAAGCCAACCACTGGCAGCGCATGCTCTCGCCGGGTGAGCAGCAACGTCTGGCCTTCGCCCGTGCGCTGTTGTATGCGCCGCAATGGCTGTACATGGACGAGGCCACTTCGGCGATGGACGAAGAGGATGAAGCGTCGCTGTATCAGGCGTTGATCGATGAGTTGCCGGGCTTGAGCATTGTCAGCGTCGGCCATCGCAGTAGCCTGAAGCGTTTCCATCCACGGCATGTGCGCATCGAGAACGGCCATTTGGTGGATCAAACCGTGACCGCCTGAACACCACTAAACCCTGTGGGAGCGGGCTTGCTCGCGAAAGCGGAGTGTCAGCCACCTTCAATGCTGGAGGTCAGGCCGTTTTCGCGAGCAAGCCCGCTCCCACAGGGGGGGCGGTGTACGCTGACGGTGATCGTACAACCCGCATGCGCTATGATGCGGTTTCAGCCGTTTTTATCGAGACAGACGTTCACCATGGAAAACCCGATCGACGCACCTCGCCTCCCTCGCAAGCGCCGCAGCCTCGCACAGGAGCTGGTGACGGTGCTGTCCGAGCAGATCCGCGACGGTCAGCTCAAGCGTGGCGACAAGTTGCCCACCGAGTCGGCGATCATGGATGCCCATGGCGTCAGCCGCACCGTGGTGCGTGAAGCGATCTCCCGTTTGCAGGCCGCAGGGCAAGTGGAAACCCGTCACGGCATCGGCACCTTCGTTCTCGACACCCCGAGCCCGAGCGGTTTTCGCATCGACCCGGCGACCGTGGTGACCCTGCGCGACGTATTGGCGATTCTGGAACTGCGCATCAGCCTGGAAGTGGAATCCGCCGGCCTTGCCGCACAACGTCGAAGCCCCGAGCAGTTGGCGGCGATGCGAGCGGCGCTGGACGCGTTGAATGAAAGTGTCTCCCACGCCAGCGATGCCGTGGCTTCGGACTTCCAGTTCCACCTGCAAATCGCCCTGGCCACCGGCAACCGCTACTTCACCGACATCATGACCCACCTGGGCACCAGCATCATTCCGCGCACACGCCTCAATTCCGCGCGCCTGGCCCATGACGACCAGCAGCACTACATGAGTCGCCTGAGCCGTGAACACGAAGAAATTTATGACGCGATTGCCCGGCAGGATTCCGATGCGGCGCGGGCGGCGATGCGTTTGCATTTGACGAATAGCCGTGAGCGGCTGCGCCAGGCCCATGAAGAGGCGCAGGCGCAGGGTTGAATACTGCTTATGGTTTGATTTGGACAGTCAGATCCAGGGAGGGAACCGAATCACCTGATGCTCTGGTAATGGTGTAATTCAGTGTGGCCGTGGCCGTGGCACCTGGCTTCAGTTTTTCAGCAAACGTAGCTTTCGGGATGGCGAAATCGATAGGGCTTCCGATAGTTGTCAGCGTGATGGTGCGGTCCCAGGAGTTGCCGGTAGAGGTTTGTACCGTAAATTCGACTTTGTCCCCTTCAGTTGCATTTAGGTACGGCGCAACGCTCCCATGGGCGACTGGCCCTGTTAATTGACCAACGTAAAGAACGCCATTGATGGCCTCTTTAAGTACCGGTGGAGCCAAAACCTGCTGTTGTGCGGTCATGATCAAAATCCTTTTAACAATGAACCGTTTGATTTGATAGGCCGAACTGAAACGCTTCGCTGACGGAGCCGGTTCGTTAACTCCTGAGCCATTTAGGCTGAGGCAGCAATGAACAGGCTACTGTTAGAAATAACAGTTTCGACGAGCGGTATTAGCGGCACGAAGACGTTTAGCCCAAAAAACGCCTGACCGGTAAACGATCAGGCGTGAAGAAGGATCAAGCTTCGATATACAGCCTCAGAGGCTCCGAAGATGGCTCCAGACTCGACTCATCCGCGAATTTGTAGCGCAATTCCACTTCTGCGTTCAGGTACTTTTCCAGTTCCGCTTTCGGGATTCGCAATTCGATTTTCGTCAGTTTCACCATGTCGTCGCTGGCGTCATCCCAGACGCCGGTAGGCTCTGCGAGGCCTTCCCAGTCAGGCTCTTCCGAATTTGTGCCGAGGATCGGGTAGACATCCCAGTTCGGCGGAATATCGTTCGGATCCGGCACGCGGATGATCAAGTCTTCACTTAGGGTCGATAGCTGGATGGTTGCCTGATCGGCTGAGTGCTCCGGGAACTGTGGAAGGTGTGCAATAGCAAAACTCATGTTGAATCGCTCTCCTTGAAAGATCTGCCGCGATCCTTCGCGGCAGTCGTCGCACTTTACCGGGCGGATCGGTGATCTGCCGAACCCGATCATGACCAGGCATTTCAAGGTTCAACACTGCGCGCAGGCAATGATCCCGGGGCGTTGAGTGAAAAATCTCCGAGGGTGCTCTTCCGACAACGTATCTCTCTCCTGAGCTTGAAAGGCGCCCCTTTCACCCCTTTAAACAACAATGTTGTCTGACAAAAATACCCACCCAGCGATGAAATGCAGTTGACGGTTGTATTTTAAGTTGTACGATGACCTACAACTTCGGCGAAGGCTGAATGGTTTTCTCACACAACGTTGCTACCCAGGGTGTTCGAATAATGAATCCACAAGAACTGAAGTCCATCCTCTCTTCCGGCTTGCTGTCGTTCCCGGTCACCGACTTCAATGCTCAGGGCGACTTCCATCGCGCGGGCTATATCAAACGTCTCGAATGGCTGGCCCCATACGGCGCCTCGGCATTGTTCGCCGCAGGCGGCACCGGTGAGTTCTTCTCTCTGGCGGCCAGCGAATATTCGGAAATCATCAAGACTGCGGTCGACACCTGCGCCAGCAGCGTGCCAATCCTCGCCGGTGTCGGCGGTTCTACCCGTCAGGCCATCGAATACGCTCAGGAAGCCGAGCGCCTGGGGGCCAAAGGCCTGTTGCTGCTGCCGCACTACCTGACCGAAGCCAGCCAGGACGGCGTTGCCGCCCACGTTGAAGCCGTGTGCAAGTCGGTAAAAATCGGTGTGGTGGTCTACAACCGCAACGTTTGCCGCCTGACTGCTCCCTTGCTGGAGCGTCTGGCTGAACGTTGCCCGAACCTGATCGGCTACAAGGATGGCCTGGGCGATATCGAGTTGATGGTGTCGATCCGTCGCCGCCTCGGTGATCGCTTCAGCTACCTGGGCGGTTTGCCGACCGCCGAAGTTTATGCCGCGGCCTACAAGGCGCTGGGTGTGCCGGTCTACTCCTCGGCGGTGTTCAACTTCATCCCGAAAACCGCGATGGATTTCTACCACGCCATCGCCCGCGACGATCACGCCACTGTTGGCAAGATCATCGACGACTTCTTCCTGCCGTACCTGGACATCCGTAACCGCAAAGCCGGTTACGCGGTGAGCATCGTCAAGGCCGGGGCAAAAATTGCCGGCTATGACGCAGGCCCGGTGCGTGCACCGCTGACCGATCTGACGGGCGAAGAATACGAAATGCTCGCCGCGCTGATCGACAAGCAGGGCGCGCAGTAATACCCGACAAACCCAAGGCCGCTGAGCAATCAGCGGCTTTTTGTGTAAGGACTTCTTTTAAAAGGTGCAAGCCGTGGCTGATTTGAAGCGTTACGACAACTACATCGGTGGCCAATGGGTCACCGGCGCCGACTATTGCAGCAACATCAACCCGTCGGAGTTGACCGACACCATCGGTGACTACGCCAAGGCCGATCTGGTTCAGGTCCACGCCGCCATCGATGCCGCCCGCGCCGCGTTCCCGGCCTGGTCGACTTCCGGTATTCAGGCTCGCCATGACGCGCTGGATAAAGTCGGCAGCGAAATCCTCGCCCGTCGCGAAGAGCTCGGCACGTTGCTGGCCCGGGAAGAGGGCAAGACCCTGCCCGAAGCCATTGGCGAAGTGACCCGCGCCGGCAACATCTTCAAGTTCTTCGCCGGTGAGTGCCTGCGCCTGTCCGGTGACTACGTGCCGTCGGTGCGCCCGGGTGTGAACGTTGAGGTGACTCGCGAAGCATTGGGCGTGGTCGGCCTGATCACTCCATGGAACTTCCCGATCGCGATCCCAGCGTGGAAAATCGCTCCAGCCTTGGCTTACGGCAACTGCGTGGTGCTGAAACCGGCGGATCTGGTACCGGGCTGTGCCTGGGCATTGGCGGACATCATCTCCCGCGCCGGTTTCCCGGCCGGCGTGTTCAACCTGGTGATGGGCAGCGGGCGAGTGGTCGGCGAAGCGCTGGTCAACAGCCCGAAAGTCGATGGCATCAGCTTCACCGGTTCGGTCGGCGTTGGCCGGCAAATCGCGGTCAATTGCGTGTCGCGTCAGGCCAAGGTGCAGCTGGAGATGGGCGGCAAGAACCCGCAGATCATTCTCGACGACGCCGACCTCAAGCAAGCGGTCGAGCTGTCGGTGCAGAGCGCGTTCTACTCCACCGGTCAGCGTTGCACCGCATCGAGTCGCTTGATTGTCACCGCCGGTATCCACGACAAATTCGTCGAAGCCATGGCCGAGCGCATGAAGTCGATCAAGGTCGGTCACGCCTTAAGGTCCGGCACCGACATCGGCCCGGTAGTCTCGCAAGCGCAGCTTGAACAGGACCTGAAGTACATCGACATCGGCCAGTCCGAAGGGGCTCGTCTGGTCAGCGGCGGTGGTCTGGTGACCTGCGACACCGAGGGCTATTATCTCGCCCCGACGCTGTTTGCCGACAGCGAAGCTGCGATGCGCATCAGCCGCGAAGAGATCTTCGGCCCGGTGGCCAACATCGTTCGCGTCGCCGATTACGAAGCAGCGCTGGCGATGGCCAACGACACCGAGTTCGGCCTGTCGGCAGGCATCGCCACCACGTCGCTGAAGTACGCCAACCACTTCAAGCGCCATTCCCAGGCCGGGATGGTGATGGTCAATCTGCCGACCGCCGGCGTGGATTACCACGTTCCGTTCGGTGGGCGTAAAGGTTCATCCTATGGCTCACGTGAGCAAGGTCGCTATGCGCAAGAGTTCTACACGGTCGTAAAAACTGCCTACGTCGGTTCCTGATACACCGCAATACCTGTGGGAGCTGGCTTGCCTGCGATAGCATCACCGCGTTGAGACTGACTCTGCGCGGTGCCTGCATCGCGGGCAAGCCCGGCTCCCACAAAAGCCAGACACGACAAAGAAATCGTTATTACCCGCATAAAAATAATCAGTGGGAGTACATCTACAATGCAATCGACCAAGCCGACTCACGTCCGCTATTTGATCCTGCTCATGCTGTTTCTGGTGACCACGATCAACTACGCCGACCGGGCCACCATCGCAATCGCCGGCTCCAGCCTGCAAAAAGACCTCGGCATCGACGCGGTCACCCTCGGTTATATTTTCTCCGCATTCGGTTGGGCCTACGTGGCCGGGCAAATTCCCGGTGGCTGGCTGCTGGACCGGTTCGGTTCGAAAAAAGTCTATGCCCTGAGCATCTTCACCTGGTCGCTGTTCACCGTACTGCAAGGCTATGTCGGTGAGTTCGGGCTTTCCACCGCCGTCGTCGCGCTGTTCATGCTGCGCTTTCTGGTGGGCCTGGCCGAAGCGCCATCCTTCCCCGGCAACGCACGCATCGTAGCGGCGTGGTTCCCGACCGCAGAACGCGGCACCGCCTCGGCGATCTTCAACTCGGCGCAATACTTCGCCACCGTACTGTTTGCACCGCTGATGGGCTGGATCGTCTACAGCTTCGGCTGGCAGCACGTGTTCATCGTCATGGGCGTGATCGGCATCATCTTCTCGGGGATCTGGCTGAAAGTTATCCACAGTCCGCGCCAGCACCCGATGATCAACGACGCCGAGTTCAAGCACATCGCCGACAACGGCGGCATGGTTGACATGGACTCGGACAAGGGCAAAGGCAAAAAGGGCGACGGTCCGAAGTGGGACTACATCCGCCAGTTGCTGACCAACCGCATGATGCTCGGCGTGTACCTGGGCCAGTACTGCATCAACGGCATCACTTACTTCTTCCTGACCTGGTTCCCGGTGTACCTGGTGCAGGAACGCGGCATGACCATTCTCAAGGCCGGTTTCATCGCTTCGTTGCCGGCGATCTGCGGGTTTATCGGGGGTGTACTCGGCGGGGTGATTTCCGATTACCTGCTGCGCAAGGGCCACTCGCTGACCTTCGCCCGCAAGGCGCCGATCATCGCTGGCCTGCTGGTTTCCAGCAGCATCGTGGCCTGCAACTATGTGGACGTGGAATGGATGGTGGTCGGCTTCATGGCCCTGGCCTTCTTCGGCAAAGGCGTTGGCGCACTGGGTTGGGCGGTGGTGTCCGACACCTCGCCAAAACAGATTGCCGGTCTCAGTGGTGGCCTGTTCAACACCTTCGGCAACATCGCCTCGATCACCACGCCGATTGTCATCGGTTACATCATCAGCTCCACCGGCTCGTTCAAATGGGCGCTGGTGTTCGTCGGTTGCAACGCGTTGGTCGCGGTATTCAGCTACCTGGTGATCGTTGGCCCGATCAAACGCGTTGTGCTCAAAGAGCCGCCGGCCAGCGGTCCTGAAACGAACAGCAAGTTATCTGAAGCGCATTCCTGAGGAGCGGCGTCATGCAGTTGATTGAACATTCCGACTCGCCGCGCTACATCCGCCTGCACGAGCGGGACAATGTGGTGATCGTGGTCAACGATCAGGGCGTGCCGGCCGGCACGGAATTCCCCGATGGCCTGGTCACCGTGGATTTCGTGCCGCAGAGCCACAAGGTCACTCTCGAGGACATTCCCGAGGGCGGTCAGGTGATTCGGTACGGCCAGACGATCGGCTACGCGTTGCAGCCGATTCCTCGCGGCAGCTGGGTCAAGGAAGATCAACTGCGCATGCCCACCGCGCCACCGCTGGACAGCTTGCCGCTGTCCACCGAAGTGCCGGCCGCGCAGGCACCGCTGGAAGGCTTCACCTTCGAGGGCTATCGCAACGCCGACGGCACCGTCGGCACGCGCAACATTCTTGGCATCACCACCACCGTGCAGTGCGTCACCGGCGTGCTGGATCACGCGGTAAAACGCATCAAGGACGAGTTGCTGCCCAAGTACCCGAACGTCGACGACGTGGTGGCGCTGACCCACAGTTACGGCTGTGGCGTGGCAATCACCGCCACCGACGCGTACATCCCGATCCGCACCGTGCGCAATCTGGCGCGCAACCCGAACCTGGGGGGCGAGGCACTGGTGATCAGCCTGGGCTGCGAGAAATTGCAGGCCGGGCAGGTGATGCATGAGAACGACAGCTCGGTGGATTTGAGCGAGCCGTGGTTGTATCGCTTGCAGGATTCCAGTCACGGTTTCACCGAGATGATCGAGCAGATCATGGCGCTGGCCGAAACCCGTTTGAAGAAGCTCGATCAACGCCGCCGGGAAACTGTGCCGGCGTCCGAGCTGATCCTCGGCATGCAGTGCGGCGGCAGCGATGCGTTCTCCGGGATCACCGCCAACCCGGCGCTGGGCTACGCCTCGGACCTGTTGCTGCGGGCCGGTGCGACGGTGATGTTTTCCGAAGTCACGGAAGTGCGCGATGCGATTTACCTGCTGACGTCCCGGGCGCAAACCAAAGAAGTCGCTCAGGAACTGGTGCGGGAAATGGACTGGTACGACCGTTACCTGGCCAAGGGCGAAGCGGATCGCAGTGCCAACACCACGCCGGGGAACAAGAAGGGCGGGTTGTCGAACATTGTCGAGAAGTCCTTGGGCTCGATCGTCAAATCCGGCAGCAGCGCGATCAACGGGGTGCTTGGCCCTGGGGAGCGGTTCAAGCGCAAAGGACTGATTTTCTGTGCGACCCCGGCCAGTGATTTTGTCTGCGGAACGTTGCAGTTGGCGGCGGGGATGAATCTGCATGTGTTCACCACCGGGCGTGGTACACCTTATGGATTGGCGATGGCGCCGGTGGTGAAGGTATCGACCCGGACCGAACTGGCGCAGCGCTGGCCGGACCTGATCGATATCGATGCCGGACGGATTGCCACCGGACGGGCGTCGATCGAAGACCTCGGCTGGGAGTTGTTCCACTACTACCTGGACGTGGCCAGCGGCAAGAAACAGACGTGGGCGGAGCAGCACAAGCTGCATAACGACATTACCTTGTTCAACCCTGCGCCTATCACCTGAGACCGAGTCGCCTGCTTCGCGAGCAAGCCCGCTCCCACATTCAATTTTCGCCGTGCACAAATTTTGTGTACGACGCTGATCGAATGTGGGAGCGGGCTTGCTCGCGAAGACGGTCTAGCGGACGCCGACGTCTCTGGTGGCTTATCATTAGCCCCCTAACGACGCCCACCCAAGGTTCCCCCGGCATGCTGGCTATCTTCCTCGAAACCCTGAACATCACCGCGCCGGTGTTTGCCATGCTGTTTCTGGGGGTGCTGCTCAAGCGTATCAACTGGATCAACGACAACTTCATCCATACCGCGTCGGCCCTGGTGTTCAACGTCACCATGCCGGCGTTGCTGTTTCTGGGCATCTTGCATGCCGACCTGCACGCCGCGCTGCAACCGGCGTTGCTGATTTACTTCTCGGTCGCGACCCTGATGTGCTTCGCAATTGCCTGGTGTTGGGCGATCTGGAAATGCCCGCGGGAAGACCGGGGCATTTACACCCAAGGCGCGTTTCGCGGCAATAACGGAGTGATCGGCCTGGCCCTGGCCGCCAGCATGTACGGCGATTACGGCATTTCCCTCGGGGCGATTCTCGCGGCGCTGGTGATCCTGTTTTACAACACGCTCTCGACCATTGTGCTGGCGGTCTACAGCCCGGTGATCAAGTCCGATCCGTGGAGCATCTGCAAAAGTGTGATGGTCAATCCGCTGGTCATCAGCGTAATCGCCGCGGCGCCATTTGCCTGGTTCCAGATCGGCTTGCCGGGGTGGCTGGAGAGGTCCGGACAATACCTGGCGCAAACCACCTTGCCATTGGCATTGATCTGCATCGGTGGCACGTTGTCGCTGGCGGCGATGCGTAAAAGCGGCACGATGGCGCTGAGTTCAAGCCTGGTGAAGATGATCGGCCTGCCGGTGTTGGCGACGCTGGGTGCCTGGCTCTGGGGCTTTCGCGGGGCGGAGTTGGGGATTCTGTTTCTGTACTTCGGCAGCCCGACCGCCGCGGCCAGTTTCGTCATGGCCCGGCAGGCCAATGGCAACCATGAACTGGCGGCCGCGATCATCGTGCTGACCACGCTGATGGCGGCGGTGACCACCAACATCGGGATCTTTTTGTTGCAGTGGGGTGGGTGGATTTAACTTCAGGATTTGTGATGTTTTTTAGATCCATTTCGCGAGCAAGCCCGCTCCCACAGGGGAATGCATTCCAAATGTGGGAGCGGGCTTGCTCGCGAAGACGGCTGAACAGCCACCAGAAATGTCAGCGGCTTACTCCGGTTTTTGGTAGGTATCGATCACTTCCTGCGCAGCCCGAAACGCATCGATCGCTGCTGGCACACCGGCGTACACCGCGCAATGCAGCAGCGCTTCGCGAATCTCTTCCACGGTGCAGCCATTATTCAGCGCACCGCGCACGTGGCCTTTCAATTCTTGCGGGCACTTCAGCGCGGTCAGCGCGGCGAGGGTGATCAGGCTGCGGGTTTTCAGCGGCAAACCTTCGCGGTTCCACACGCCGCCCCAAGCGTGTTCATTGACGAAGTCCTGCAACGGCTGGGTGAACTCGGTGGCGTTGCCCAGGGCGCGGTCGACGAATGTATCGCCCATCACTTGGCGGCGGATTTCAACCCCAGGCTTTCTATCAGTGCTCATGGCAATTCCCTCTTGTGGTGTTGGCGACGCCAGGCCCGTAGCGAAGTGAACAGCAAAAACGCTACCAGCGCCGGCAGGACGAAAAGCAGCATCAGGTGTTCAAGCTTGCCGGCCAGCGGCATGCCCGTGGTGAACGACACCACGTGCAGCCCATAGGCCAGGTACAAACCCAAAAACAGCAGACCTTCGGCGCGGGTTACCCGGTAGCCGGAATAGAACACCGGCAGGCATAGCACCGCGACACCGAGCATCACCGGCAAATCGAAATCCAGTGCATTGGGCGAGACCGACAGCGGTGACGGCGTGATCAACGCGGTCAGCCCGAGCACACCCAGGAGGTTGAACAGGTTGCTGCCGATCACGTTGCCCACCGCGATGTCCCGTTGGCCGCGCAACGCGGCGATCAACGAAGTGGCCAGTTCCGGCAGGGAAGTGCTGACGGCGACGATGGTCAGGCCGATGATCCGCTCCGACAAACCCAGGTCGGTCGCGACCGCCACTGCGGCGCCGAGCAACAAGTGCCCGGCGAACACCAGCATCGCCAGCCCGGCGACAATCATCAGCAGGCTGCTGAACCACGGTGCCTGCGGCGCTTCATGAGCCCCTGATGGCGGACGGGCCGAGTGCCGCGACTGGCGCAGCAGCAAGCCCAGGTACAGCACCAGCGCGGCCAGCAGAATCATGCCGTCGAGCCGATTCAGTTCTTTGTTCCACGCCAGTACGAACACCAGCAGGCTGGCGCCGATCATCAGTGGAATATCCAGGCGCACCAATTGCCGCGACACCCGCAGTGGAGTAATCAGCGCCGAGAGCCCGAGGGTGACGAGGATGTTGAAGATACTGCTGCCGATCACGCTACCGACGGCGATGTCGGCGTTTTGCGCCAGGGTGGCTTGCAAGCTGACCGCCATCTGCGGCGCGCTGCTGCCGAGGGCCACGATGGTCAGGCCGATGATCAGCGGCCGCACATGCAGTCGCGCGGCCAGGCGCACGGCGGCGCGCACCATCAGTTCGGCACCGGCGATCAGTAAAAACAGACCGCCGAACAATTCAATGACGTTGATCAGGGGTAAATCGGCCAGTCCGAAAATAGTCAGCGCTCCGTTTATCAGTCGTCGAGGGCTTGCACGCGAACCTGCGCGGTACCACTGCGCAGCATACCCAACTGTTCGGCCGCTTCACGGGATACGTCGATCAGGCGCCCGCGAGAATACGGTCCACGGTCGTTGATACGCACCACGCAGGATCTGTCGTTATTCAGGTTGGTCACCTTCACCCGGGTGCCGAACGGTAACTGGCGATGGGCGGCGGTCAGGCCGTGCTGGTTGAAACGCTCGCCGCTGGCGGTGCGTTTGCCATGGTGTTTGGCGCCGTAATACGAGGCCAGGCCGGTCTTGTCGTAGCCGTGTGGGTCGACGATATCCGTGCTGGCACAACCGGCCAGGAGGGAGAGCAGGGCGCAGGCGCTGAGCAGGCGTTTCATAAAGGGTATCCCTGAAACAAATGTGGGAGCGGGCTTGCTCGCGAATGCATTCTGACAGTCAACCTTATGTTGAGTGCCGAACCGCTTTCGCGAGCAAGCCCGCTCCCACAGGGAATGGAGCCAGGCTTGAGATCTGGCTCCATTCCGGTCAGCCTTCGAGCTTGCTTTTGAGCAGTTCGTTGACCTGTTGCGGGTTGGCCTTGCCTTTGGAGGCTTTCATGGCCTGGCCGACGAAGAAGCCGAACATCTTGCCGCGTTTGGCTTCGTCTGCCGCGCGGTATTGTTCGACCTGTTCGGCGTTGGCCGCGAGCATCTCGTCCAGCACCGCCGAGATCGCGCCGGTGTCGGTCACTTGCTTCAAGCCGCGCTTGTCGATGATCTCGTCCGCGCTGCCTTCGCCGTTGGCCATGGCTTCAAACACCACCTTGGCGATCTTGCCGGAGATGGTGTTGTCCTTGATGCGCAACAGCATGCCGCCCAGTTGCTCGGCGGAAACCGGCGACTGGTCGATGTCCAGGCCTTGCTTGTTCAACAGGCTGCCCAGTTCAACCATCACCCAGTTGGCCGCCAGTTTGGCGTCGCCACTGATGCTCACGACTTTCTCGAAGTAATCGGCTTGCTCGCGGCTGGTGGCCAGGACGCTGGCGTCATACACCGACAAACCGAACTGCGCCTGGAAGCGCTCGCGTTTCTGCGGTGGCAGTTCCGGCAGGGTGGCGCGCACGTCGTTGAGGAACGAGTCCTCGATGACCACCGGCAATAGGTCCGGATCGGGGAAGTAACGGTAGTCGTTGGCTTCCTCTTTGCTGCGCATCGGACGGGTTTCGTCCTTGTTCGGATCGTACAGGCGAGTCTGCTGGATCACCTTGCCGCCGTCTTCGATCAACTCGATCTGGCGCTGCACTTCGCTGTTGATCGCCTTCTCGATGAAGCGGAACGAGTTGACGTTCTTGATCTCGCAGCGCGTGCCGAACTCGGCCTGGCCTTTCGGACGGATCGATACGTTGCAGTCGCAACGCAGCGAGCCTTCGGCCATGTTGCCGTCGCAGATGCCTAGGTAGCGTACCAGCGCGTGGATTGCCTTGACGTAAGCCACGGCTTCCTTGGCGCTGCGCATGTCCGGTTCGGAAACGATTTCCAGCAGCGGTGTGCCGGCACGGTTCAGGTCGATGCCGGTGGCGCCGCTGAATTCTTCGTGCAGGCTTTTACCGGCGTCTTCTTCCAGGTGCGCGCGGGTGATGCCGACGCGTTTGACCGTGCCGTCTTCCAGGGCGATGTCCAGGTGGCCCTTGCCGACGATCGGCAATTCCATCTGGCTGATCTGGTAACCCTTGGGCAGGTCCGGGTAGAAGTAGTTTTTGCGGGCGAACACGTTGTGCTGACCGATCTCGGCATCGATGGCCAGGCCGAACATCACCGCCATGCGCACCGCTTCCTGGTTCAGCACCGGCAATACGCCGGGCATGCCGAGGTCAACCAGGCTGGCCTGGGTGTTCGGCTCGGAACCGAACGTGGTGGAACTACCGGAAAAGATTTTCGACCGGGTGGTGAGCTGGGTATGAATCTCCAGCCCGATCACGACTTCCCATTGCATGTGTTTCTCCTCAGAAGCCGGTTGGGGTGCGGGTGTGCCAGTCAGTGTTCAACTGATACTGGTGCGCAACGTTGAGCAAACGGCCTTCCTGGAAATACGGGGCGAGCAACTGCACGCCGACCGGCAGGCCATCGACAAAACCTGCTGGCATGGACAAGCCCGGCAGACCGGCGAGGTTGGCGGTGATGGTGTAGACATCTTCCAGGTACTCAGAGACCGGGTCGTTGTTCTTGGCGCCGAGCTTCCAGGCCGGGTTCGGCGTGGTTGGGCCGAGGATGATATCGACCTCATTGAAGGCAGCCATGAAGTCGTTCTTGATCAGACGACGGATCTTCTGCGCCTTCAGGTAGTAGGCGTCGTAGTAACCGGCCGACAGCGCATAGGCGCCGACCATGATCCGGCGCTGCACTTCCGGGCCGAAACCTTCGCCACGGGAACGCTTGTACAGGTCTTCCAGATTTTTCGGGTCTTCGCAGCGATAGCCGAAACGCACACCGTCGAAACGCGACAGGTTGGAGGATGCTTCTGCCGGAGCGATCACGTAGTACGCAGGAATCGCGTGCTGCATGTTCGGCAGGCTGATTTCCTTGACCACGGCGCCGAGCTTTTTCAGCTCTTCAACGCTGGCCATGACCAGGTCGGCGATGCGTGGGTCGAGACCGGCGCTGAAGTATTCCTTCGGCACGCCGATGCGCAGGCCTTGCAGCGAACCGTTGAGGCCGGCGCTGTAATCAGGCACGGGCTCGTCGATGCTGGTGGAGTCCTGCGGGTCGAAACCGGCCATGCCTTGCAGCAGGATCGCGCAGTCTTCGGCGGTGCGAGCGAGCGGGCCTCCCTGATCGAGGCTGGACGCGTAAGCGATCATGCCCCAGCGCGAAACACGACCGTACGTCGGTTTCAGGCCGGTGAGGTTGGTAAAGGCTGCCGGTTGTCGGATCGAACCGCCAGTGTCGGTGGCTGTCGCTGCTGGCAACAGACGAGCGGCCACCGCCGCCGCGGAACCACCGGACGAACCACCTGGAACACATTCCAGGTTCCACGGGTTTTTCACCGCGCCGTAGTAGCTCGACTCGTTGGCCGACCCCATGGCGAATTCGTCCATGTTGGTCTTGCCCAGGGTCACGGCCCCGGCAGCCGCCAGTTTGGCGACCACGGTGGCGTCGTACGGCGCCTTGAAGTTGTCGAGCATCTTCGAGCCGCAGCTGGTGCGGATGCCCTGGGTGCAGAACAGGTCTTTGTGGGCGATCGGCGCGCCGAGCAGGGCGCCGCTCTCACCGTTGGCCCGACGAGCATCAGCGGCTTTCGCCTGCTGCAGCGCCAGGTCTTCGGTGAGGCTGATGAAACTGTTGAGCTGCGGGTCGAGCTGGGCGATGCGCGCCAGCAGGACTTTGGTCAGCTCTTCGGAAGAAAACTTTTTATCGGCGAGTCCGCGGGCGATCTCGGCCAGAGTCAATTGATGCATTGCAGGCTCTTTCCCTTTAGTCGATGACTTTCGGAACCAGATACAGGCCGTTTTCGACCGCTGGTGCGATGGACTGATAGGCCTCGCGATGATTGGTTTCGGTCACAACGTCCGCGCGCAGGCGCTGGCTGGCTTCCAGTGGGTGGGCCAGCGGCTCGATACCGTCGGTATTGACCGCTTGCATTTCGTCGACCAGCCCGAGAATGCTGTTCAGGGCCGAAGTGATGTGTGGAAGATCGGCATCATTGAGGCCAAGGCAGGCCAGATGAGCGATTTTTTCCACGTCGGAGCGTTCAAGCGCCATGGGATTCTCCAGTGGAAAACAAAACGGACGGCGTCCGTGTGTTAGATTGTCGGAACACTACCGCATATCTACGGTCTCAAGGCCGCGATTGTGGTGCTTGGTGCACAGAAAAGCGGCCAATTTAACATATTGGCGCCTTGCCCAAAATCCCTGTCGTTGTTAGAGTTTGCCGCACTTTTTTACCCACGCGTTGCCTAGGGTCCCTTTCCCATGTTCAAGAAACTGCGTGGCATGTTTTCCAGCGATCTTTCCATTGACCTGGGCACTGCCAACACCCTTATTTACGTGCGCGAGCGCGGTATCGTCCTGAATGAGCCATCGGTTGTGGCTATTCGGACACACGGTAACCAGAAAAGTGTCGTTGCTGTCGGCACCGAGGCCAAGCGCATGCTCGGCCGTACGCCGGGCAACATTGCTGCCATTCGTCCGATGAAGGACGGCGTGATCGCCGACTTCAGCGTTTGCGAAAAGATGCTGCAGTACTTTATCAACAAGGTTCACGAAAACAGCTTTTTGCAGCCTAGCCCTCGTGTGTTGATCTGCGTTCCATGCAAATCCACTCAGGTTGAGCGTCGTGCCATCCGTGAGTCGGCCCTCGGTGCCGGCGCCCGTGAAGTATTCCTGATCGAAGAGCCAATGGCTGCTGCGATCGGTGCCGGCCTGCCGGTTGAAGAAGCTCGCGGTTCGATGGTGGTCGATATCGGTGGCGGTACCACTGAAATCGCGCTGATCTCCCTCAACGGTGTGGTCTATGCCGAATCCGTACGGGTTGGCGGCGACCGCTTCGACGAAGCGATCATCACCTACGTGCGTCGCAACTACGGCAGCCTGATCGGCGAATCCACCGCCGAGCGCATCAAACAGGAAATCGGTACGGCCTACCCGGGCGGCGAAGTTCGTGAAGTCGACGTTCGTGGCCGTAACCTGGCCGAAGGCGTTCCACGCGCATTCACCCTGAACTCCAACGAAGTGCTGGAAGCTCTGCAAGAGTCGCTGGCCACCATCGTTCAGGCCGTGAAAAGTGCGCTGGAGCAATCGCCTCCGGAGCTGGCTTCGGATATCGCCGAGCGTGGTCTGGTACTGACCGGCGGTGGCGCCTTGCTGCGCGACCTCGACAAGTTGCTGGCCCAGGAAACCGGTCTGCCGGTGATCGTTGCCGAAGACCCGCTGACCTGCGTTGCTCGCGGCGGTGGCCGTGCATTGGAAATGATGGATAAACACACCATGGACCTGCTGTCGAGCGAGTGATCTCGCCCGATGCATCTATGCTGGTGAGCCCGCAGGCAGCACTTTGCAGTGCTGCCTGTTGGCGTTTATCTTCTGTCAGTCTGCATCCAGGCCGGTTTGATGCCGTATGAATAAAGAGAACATTTGCCTGGGAGGAGCGGCTTATTAAACCGCTTTTCACCAAAGGCCCCTCACTGGGCGTGCGCTTGTTGGTGCTGGTCGTGCTATCGGTCGCGCTGATGGTGGTCGATGCCCGCTTCACACTGCTCAAGCCAGTGCGTAGCCAAATGTCGCTGGTGCTGATGCAGTCTTACTGGATCACCGACCTGCCGCAGCGGCTATGGCAAGGTGTGGCCAGCCAATTCGGCAGCCGGACCGAACTGGTCGCCGAAAACGAAAAACTCAAAACCGAAAACCTGCTGTTGCAGGGGCGCATGCAAAAGCTTGCCGCCCTGACCGAACAGAACGTTCGGCTGCGCGAGTTGCTCAACTCTTCCGCGCTGGTCAACGAGAAGGTCGAAGTGGCCGAATTGATCGGCATGGACCCCAACCCCTTCACCCATCGCATCATCATCAATAAAGGTGAGCGCGACGGTGTGATCCTCGGTCAACCGGTGCTCGATGCGCGCGGCCTGATGGGGCAGGTGGTCGAGTTGATGCCATACACCTCCCGCGTACTGTTGTTGACCGACACCACCCACAGCATTCCGGTGCAGGTGAACCGTAACGGTCTGCGGGCGATTGCCAGCGGCACCGGCAACCCGGAACGCCTCGAACTGCGCCATGTGGCCGATACCGCCGACATCAAGGAAGGCGATCTGCTGGTTAGCTCTGGTCTTGGCCAGCGTTTCCCGGCGGGTTACCCGGTGGCGACGGTCAAGGAAGTGATCCACGATTCCGGTCAGCCATTTGCCATCGTCCGTGCGGTGCCGACCGCCGCGTTGAACCGCAGTCGTTATCTGCTGCTGGTGTTCAGTGACGGCCGTACAGCCGAGGAGCGCGCCAACGAAGCCGCCCAGGCTCAGGAGGCTCTGGACCGGCAGGGTGGCGGGCCGACCATTCCTGCGACTGTGCCGAAACCTGTCGGGCCGATGATACCGGCAGCCGTCGCGGCTCCGGCGGCTGCACCTGCCGCACCAACTGCGCCTGCCGCCGCGACCCCGGTCAAACCTGCCGCGACCCATCCTGCTACAGCCAAGCCGCCCGCGACGACACCGACGGCAGCCAAGCCACCGGCAGCCAAACCCGCAGCCGTGAAGCCTGCTGCCAAACCGCCTGTCGCTGCGCCGGCCACCACTGGGGGAAGAGAATAATGGGCGGTGCAACTTCCTCCCGAAACGGCTGGATGGTCTGGCTGACTTTCGCTATCGGCATGTTGCTCAGCGTTTCGCCGCTGCCGCAATTCATGGAAATCCTGCGTCCTTTGTGGCTGGCCTTGTTGTTGGCGTTCTGGGCGTTGGCCCTGCCGCAGAAGGTCGGCATGGTGACCGCCTGGTGCCTGGGGCTGGCCGAGGATGTGCTGTATGGCACGTTGCTGGGCCAGAATGCGTTGATCCTCACGCTCATTACGTTCCTGGTGCTGTCGCTGCAACAGCGCCTGCGCATGTTCCCGATGTGGCAACAGAGCCTGGTGATCCTGGTGATCTTCGGCCTCGCCCAACTGGTTCAGTTGTGGCTGAGCGCCCTGACCGGCAATCGTCAGCCGACCCTGGCGCTGGTGTTGCCGGCACTGGTCAGTGCGTTGCTCTGGCCTTGGATCAGCTTCGGTTTGCGCGGTTTGCGTCGACGCTACAAAATTAATTAATTCGGTCAGGCATGTGCCCGCACTGGTGCCCTGTCTCGCCAAAAAGGAACAGTATCTGTGAGACAGGGCGCCAGACAGGGAGATGTCTTGATGAAACAGCTGTACCTCGCCTCAGGCTCGCCGCGTCGGCGTGAACTGCTCACGCAGATCGGCGTGCCGTTCTCCGTCATCAGCGCGGACATCGATGAAACCCCTTTGCCTGAAGAATCCCCATTGGCTTATGTCGAGCGCCTGGCGCGCGGCAAGGCCGAGGCCGGGCGCAGGACAGTCGTGTCCGATGCGGATTTCTGCGTGCTGGGCGCCGACACCGCCGTGGTGCTGGACGGGAAAATTCTCGGTAAGCCGGTGGACGAAGCCGACGCATGCGCCATGCTTATGCTGTTGTCCGGTTGCGAGCATGAAGTGCTGACGGCGATTGCGGTACAGGACGGCGAGCGTTGTGAGTCTTTGGTGGTGCGCAGCCTGGTGCGTTTTCGCACCATCGGCCGCGACGAAGCGGCGGCCTACTGGGCCAGTGGCGAACCCCGGGACAAGGCGGGCGGCTACGGGATTCAAGGACTGGGCGCGGTGTTCGTCGCCGGGCTCAATGGCAGCTACTCGGCGGTGGTCGGCTTGCCGCTGTGCGAAACCTTCGAGCTGCTCGGCCATTTCGGCATACCCTGTTGGCAAACCCTTAACGCGCGCTGAGCGTCGTACTGACAAGATGCGGCCATTATCGTGAACATGCCTGAACGAGACCCTGCCATGAGTGAAGAGATTCTGATCAACATCACGCCGATGGAATCGCGTGTGGCGGTGGTCGAAAACGGTGTCCTGCAAGAGGTCCATGTCGAGCGCACGCAAAAGCGCGGCATCGTCGGCAACATCTATAAAGGCAAGGTGGTGCGGGTATTACCGGGCATGCAGGCGGCTTTCGTCGATATCGGCCTGGACCGCGCCGCCTTCATTCACGCCTCGGAAATTTCCCTGCGCGAAGGCCCGGCGGTAGAGAGCATCAGCGCCCTGGTTCACGAGGGGCAGAGCCTGGTGGTGCAAGTCACCAAGGACCCGATCGGCTCCAAAGGCGCGCGTCTGACCACGCAACTGTCGATTCCGTCGCGCTATCTGGTGTACATGCCGCGCACCGCCCACGTCGGTATTTCCCTGAAGATCGAAGACGAAGCCGAGCGCGAACGCCTCAAGCAAGTGGTCACCGACTGCGTGGAGAAAGAAGGTATCAAGGAAGCCGGCGGTTTCATTCTGCGTACCGCTGCCGAAGGGGCCGGAGCCGATGAAATCCTCATGGATATCCGCTACCTGCGCAGGCTTTGGGACCAGATCAACGCCCAGATCAAAACCATCAGTGCGCCGAGTGTGATCTACGAAGACCTCGGCCTGGCGTTGCGCACCTTGCGCGACCTGGTGAGCCCGAAGATCGAGAAGATCCGCATCGACTCCCGGGAAACCTTCCAGAAAACCACGCAGTTTGTCGCTGAGCTGATGCCGGAGATTGCCGATCGTCTGGAGCATTACCCTGGCGAACGGCCGATTTTCGACCTGTATGGCGTCGAAGACGAAATCCAGAAAGCCCTGGAGCGCAAGGTGCCGCTCAAGTCCGGCGGCTATCTGGTGGTCGATCCGGCGGAAGCCATGAGCACCATCGACGTCAACACCGGAGCCTTCGTCGGTCATCGCAACCTTGAAGAAACCATCTTCAAGACCAACCTCGAAGCCGCCACCGCCATTGCCCGCCAGCTGCGTCTGCGCAACCTGGGCGGGATCATCATCATCGACTTCATCGACATGGAAGATGAAGAGCATCAGCGTCAGGTGTTGCGCACCCTCGAGAAGCAACTGGAGCGCGATCACGCCAAGACCAACATCATCGGCATCACCGAGTTGGGCCTGGTGCAGATGACCCGCAAGCGAACCCGCGAAAGTCTTGAGCAAGTGCTGTGCGAACCGTGCAGCAGCTGCCAGGGGCGCGGCAAGCTCAAGACCCCGGAAACCGTGTGCTACGAGATCTTCCGCGAAATCCTGCGTGAAGCCCGTGCCTATCAGGCCGAAGGCTATCGCGTGCTGGCGAACCAGAAAGTGGTCGACCGCTTGCTCGATGAAGAGTCGGGCAACGTCGCCGAGCTCGAAGGGTTTATCGGGCGCACCATTCGATTTCAGGTAGAAACCATGTATTCCCAGGAACAATACGACGTGGTGCTGCTCTGAAGCGTTGTATTTCAATTCCATTAGAACGGCTGGCCTCAGCTTTTTGCATTTTTGCCATGGGAGCCAACTGACATGGACCGTCTGACACGCATTTTGGCCGCACTGACCCGCTGGGGCCTGGGCCTGTGTGCGTTGGTTTTGGTGCTGATGGCGCTGTTCGTCAGCCTCGGCCGGGAGCTGACACCGCTGGTGGCCGAATACCGTGCCGACGTCGAAACCAAAGCCAGCGCCGCCTTGGGCATGCCCTTGCACATCGGTGTACTGGAAGGTCGCTGGAGTGGCCTCGCTCCGGTTCTGCTGGCCCATGACGTGATGGTTGGTGAGGGCGCCAATGCCCTGCGCCTGGATCAGGTGCGTGCGGTACCGGATCTGTGGGCCAGCCTCCTGGCACGCGAAATACGCATCGCACATCTGGAACTCAACGGTCTGAAGATCAGCCTCAAGGAAGGCGAGGACGGTCATTGGGCGCTGGAGGGGTTGCCGGTGCAGCAGGATCAGCCGCTGGATCCGGAGCAACTGCTCAATCGCATGCAGATGGTCCAGCAACTGTCGGTGCTCGACAGTCAGGTGACCTTGCAGCCGCTGGATCAGCCGCCGCTGACCCTGACCTATGTTGGCCTTAATTTGAGAACCGGCGTGTCGCGTCAGCGCCTCGATGCTCGCTTGACCCTGCCTGACGGCCAGCCGGTTGCGATGAGCCTGCACACCCGTATCCGCGCCAGTCAGTGGGCGGACGGCGAGGTCGATGCTTATCTGAGTCTGCCGCAAAGCGATTGGTCGAAATGGTTGCCCGAGCGTCTGACTCAGCAATGGAATTTCTCCGAAATCAAGGCCGGTGGCGAGCTCTGGGTGAACTGGAGCGAAGGTGCCCTGCAAAGCGCCGCGATCCGTTTGAACGCGCCGCAACTCAAGGGCGCCTACGCCGAACGCAAGCCGATCGAGATCAACAATCTGGCGCTTAACGGGTATTTCCAGCGCAACTCCACGGGCGTCCTGGTGACCCTGGACTCCCTGGCCATGAGCCTGGGCGACACCCGCTGGGAATCGAAGCTGCAATTTCAACAAACGGTGGCGACCGACAAGGTGCCTGAACTCTTGCATCTGCAAGTCGACCGCATTGATCTCACGCCGCTCACCCCGTTGCTGAACGCCTTGGGTCCGCTTCCGGAAGGTGTCGCCACCGCCGTCGAGCGGCTCAAGGTCACGGGGATGTTACGCAACGTGCTGATCGACCTGCGCCCGGCAGCTACCGATGACAGCAAATTCAGCTTTGCCGCCAATCTGGAAAAGGTCGGCTTCGACGCTTATCACGGTGCACCGGCAGCGCGAAATGTCAGCGGCAGCATCAGCGGCGACCTCGGACAGGGCGAGTTGCGCATGGACAGCAAGGATTTTTCCCTGCACCTGGACCCGATTTTCGCCAAGCCATGGCAATACATTCAGGCCAACGCGCGGTTGACCTGGAAACTCGACAAAGAAGGTTTCACCCTGATTGCGCCGTACCTGAAGGTGCTGGGCGAGGAGGGCAAGATTGCCGGCGACTTCCTGATCCGCCTGCATTTCGATCACACCCAGGAAGACTACATGGACCTGCGGGTCGGCCTGGTCGACGGCGACGGTCGTTACACCGCCAAATACCTGCCGGCCGTGTTGAGCCCGGCGCTGGACGAATGGCTGCGCACGGCGATTCTCAAAGGCGCGGTGGATGAAGGTTTCTTCCAGTACCAGGGGTCGCTGAACCACGGCGCCCCGGAAACGGCTCGCAGTATCAGCCTGTTTTTCAAGGTTCACGATGCCGAACTGGCATTCCAGCCGGGCTGGCCGCATGTCAGCAAGGTCAGCGGCGATGTGTTCATCGAAGACAGCGGTGTGCGGATCCTCGCAAACAAGGGGCAATTGCTCGACACCCAGGTCAACGATGTCTACGTCAATATTCCCCATGTGCCTGCCGGACAGAGCCCCCACCTGTTCCTCGATGGCGCGTTCGCCGGCGGGTTGGGCGATGGCCTGAAGATTCTGCAGGAAGCACCGATCGGCACCGCCGATACCTTCGCCGGCTGGGAGGGCGAGGGCGATCTGCAAGGCAAGCTCAACCTGGATATCCCGCTGGTCAAAGGTGAGCAACCGAAAATCCTCGTCGACTTCAAGACCGACAAGGCCCGCTTGAAACTTCGCGAGCCCATCCTGGAACTGACACAACTCAAGGGCGACTTCCGCTTCGACAATACCAAGGGTTTGAGCGGGCAAAAAATCACGGCGCGAGCATTCGACAAGCCCGTGACCGCGCAGATTTTCGCCGATGGCAGTGCGGGCAAGCTCAACACTCGGGTCACCGCATCGGGTCAGGTCGAGGTCAAGAAGCTCAGTGAATGGCTGAACGTCACTCAGCCGTTGCCGGTGTCCGGTGTGGTCCCTTATCAATTGCAACTGAACCTTGATGGCGCCGACAGCCAATTGATGGTCAGTTCCAGCCTCAAAGGCGTGGCGGTGGATTTGCCGGCACCGTTCGGCATGGCGGCCGATGTCGGACGCGACACCGTGTTCCGCATGACCCTGCAAGGACCGGAGCGGCGTTACTGGGTCAACTATGGGGAGTTGGCAAACTTCACGTTTGCGGCACCGACCGGCAATTTCATCGACGGTCGCGGCGAGTTGTATCTTGGCGGTGGCGATGCTGTGTTGCCTGGCAACAAAGGCCTGCGCGTGCGCGGTGTACTCTCCGAACTCGATGTCGCTCCCTGGCAGGATCTTGTCAGCAAGTATGCTGGCCAGGATCCAGGCGGCAGCGCCAAGCAATTGCTCAGCGGCGCGGATTTCAAGGTTGGCAAGCTCAGCGGTTTCGGCACCACCCTTGATCAGGCGTCGGTGCAGTTGACGCGCAAGCCGGCCGCCTGGGCGCTACAACTCGACAGTCAGCAGGCCAAGGGCACCGTCGGTATTCCCGATGCGAAAGCCGCACCGATTGCGGTCAATCTGCAATACGTACGTTTGCCGGCCCCAGACCCGACGGTGCTGGCCGACGAGAATTCGCCGGATCCGCTGGCCACCGTGGACCCGACGAAAATCCCGGCGCTGGATATCACCATCAATCAGCTGTTCCAGGGCCAGGACCTGGTAGGCGCCTGGCTAATGAAGGTTCGCCCGACCGCCAAGGGCATTGCCCTCAACTCCCTGGACATGGGCCTCAAGGGCATCTTCCTGCAGGGTAGCGGCGGTTGGGAAGGCACGCCGGGTAACACCAGCAGTTGGTACAAGGGCCGGGTCAGTGGCAAGAACCTCGCCGACGTGCTCAAGGGCTGGGGCTTTGCGCCAAGTGTCACCAGCGAAGAATTTCATATGGATGTCGACGGTCGCTGGCCAGGCTCACCGGCGTGGCTGGCCACCAAGCGCTTCTCCGGCACTCTTGATCCATCGCTCAATAAAGGTCAGTTCGTTGAAGTCGAGGGCAGCGCCCAGGCTCTACGGGTATTTGGCCTGCTCAACTTCAACTCCATCGGCCGCCGCTTGCGGCTGGACTTTTCCGACCTGTTCGGCAAAGGCTTGAGCTATGACCGGGTCAAAGGCCTGCTGGTCGCGACCAACGGGGTCTACGTGACCCGTGAGCCGATCCTGCTGACCGGCCCGTCGAGCAACCTGGAACTCAACGGCACCCTGGACCTGGTGGCAGATCAGGTCGATGCCAAGTTGCTGGTGACCTTGCCGGTGACCAACAACCTGCCGATTGCCGCGCTGATCGTCGGTGCGCCGGCGGTCGGCGGGGCGCTGTTCCTGATCGATAAGCTGATCGGTGACCGCGTGGCGCGTTTCGCCAGCGTCAAATACACCGTCAAGGGGCCGTGGAAAGAGCCGAAAATCACCTTCGACAAGCCTTTTTGAATTCTTTTTGAAAAAGCACTCTTTGGGCCTATGGAGTAGCATGGCGGCATATATTGAGGAGCGCGCCATGTCTGTAGCGGTAATTCAAATGGTCAGCCAGAGCGACGTGCTGGCCAATCTGGCCCAGGCCCGTCGTCTGCTTGAGCAGGCGGCGACCGGTGGCGCGCGGCTTGCCGTGCTGCCGGAAAACTTCGCTGCCATGGGCCGTCGCGACATTGCTGACATCGGTCGCGCCGAAGCCCTGGGCGAAGGCCCGATCCTGCCGTGGTTGAAACAGACCGCCCGCGACCTCAAGTTATGGATAGTGGCCGGCACATTGCCGTTGCCGCCGGTGGATCAGCCGACGGCCAAAGCGCATGCGTGCTCGTTGCTGGTGGACGACCAGGGCGAGACCGTGGCGCGGTACGACAAGCTGCACCTGTTCGACGTGGACGTGGCGGACAATCGCGGACGTTATCGCGAATCCGATGACTATGCTTATGGCAGTGGCGTGGTGGTTGCCGATACGCCGGTCGGTCGAGTCGGCCTGACGGTGTGTTACGACTTGCGATTTCCGGAGCTTTACAGCGAATTGCGTGCTGCCGGCGCGGAATTGATTACCGCTCCGTCGGCCTTCACCGCGGTGACCGGCGCGGCCCATTGGGACGTACTGATTCGCGCGCGGGCCATCGAGACTCAGTGTTATGTGCTCGCGGCCGCCCAGGGTGGAACACATCCGGGGCCACGAGAGACCTTTGGTCATGCTGCCATCGTCGATCCATGGGGGCGGGTGCTGGCACAACAGGATCAGGGCGAGGCCGTGCTGCTGGCCGAACGCGACAGCAGCGAACAGGCGTCCATCAGGGCGCGGATGCCGGTGTCCACTCATCGGCGCTTTTTCTCGCAGGGCGCCCAGCGACCTGCATCAGAACGACGAATTTAAGGCGTAAAGCATATGAGCGAGTTGTTGTCCTCCGTCAGTGAACACCTCCTGGCGCCCGGCGGCGTAACGATCGAGAGCCTGCAAGGTGTGCTCGGTGATCTGGCCGGCCCGGGCATCGATGCCGCCGACCTGTATTTTCAGGGGCAGATCTCCGAGTCCTGGGCGCTGGAAGACGGGATCGTCAAAGAAGGCAGCTTCAACCTCGACCAGGGTGTCGGCGTGCGTGCGCAATCGGGTGAAAAAACCGGTTTCGCCTACAGCAATGCAATCACCCTCGAAGCACTGGGCGCGGCGGCCCGCGCAGCCCGTTCGATCTCACGAGCCGGGCAGAATGGCACCGTGCAGGCGTTCACCACCCAGGATGTCGCCCAATTGTACGGGCCGGACAACCCGCTGGAGGTGATGAGCCGTGCCGAGAAAGTCGAGCTGCTCAAGCGTATCGACGTGGCGACTCGCGCCCTCGACCCGCGTATCCAGCAAGTCACGGTGAGCATGGCCGGGGTCTGGGAGCGGATTCTGATCGCCTCCACCGATGGCGGCCTGGCAGCGGATGTGCGGCCGCTGGTGCGTTTCAACGTCAGCGTGATCGTCGAGCAGAACGGTCGTCGTGAGCGCGGCGGCCATGGCGGTGGCGGTCGTACCGACTACCGCTATTTCCTCAGCGAAGACCGCGCCATGGGTTATGCCCGTGAAGCGTTGCGTCAGGCACTGGTGAATCTGGAAGCCATCCCGGCGCCGGCCGGTACGCTGCCGGTGGTGTTGGGGTCGGGTTGGTCCGGCGTGTTGCTGCACGAAGCCGTTGGCCATGGCCTGGAAGGCGATTTCAACCGCAAGGGCAGTTCGGCTTACAGCGGGCGCATGGGCGAGATGGTTGCATCGAAGCTCTGCACCATCGTCGATGATGGCACCCTCGTCGGGCGCCGTGGTTCGCTGAGCGTCGATGACGAAGGCACGCCGACCGAGTGCACCACGCTGATCGAGAACGGTGTGCTCAAAGGTTATATGCAGGACAAGCTCAACGCGCGCCTGATGGGCGTGGCCCGCACCGGCAACGGCCGTCGCGAGTCCTATGCGCACCTGCCGATGCCGCGCATGACCAACACTTACATGCTCGGTGGCGAAAGCGACCCGGCGGAAATCATCGCCTCGGTGAAAAAAGGCATCTACTGCGCCAACCTCGGTGGTGGTCAGGTGGACATCACCAGCGGCAAGTTCGTGTTCTCCACCAGCGAGGCGTACCTGATCGAAGACGGCAAGATTACTGCCCCGGTCAAAGGCGCGACGTTGATCGGCAACGGGCCGGAAGCCATGAGCCGGGTGTCGATGGTCGGTAACGATCTGGCGCTGGACAGCGGTGTGGGAACGTGTGGCAAGGATGGGCAGTCGGTGCCGGTGGGTGTCGGCCAGCCAACGCTGAAAATCGATGCGATCACTGTGGGTGGCACAGGATCGTAAGGGGTTCTTGAAAAAGTGAAGCTTCGGGTGAGTTGCGAGACAACTCACCCGATTCGGGACTAACGCAAACCGCGTTGAGTCTCGTCCAGCTCACGGATGTACTTGAAGATTTTACGGCTCGAGGCCGGTGGCTTGTTGGTCGCCAGTTCGTGCTGGGCCTGACGGATCAGGGAGCGCAATTGCTGACGATCGGCCTCCGGGTAATCGACGACGAATTTCTCCAGGACGGCGTCGTCGCCTGCGATCAAGCGATCGCGCCAGCGTTCCAGGCCGTGGAAACGTTCGTTGTACTGCCGGGTGGAGGCATCGAGTTGATCGAGCAGAGTGAGAATGGCGTCAGTGTCCTGATCGCGCATCAGCTTGCCGATGAACTGAAGGTGCCGTTTACGCGCGATATGCGCGGTGTGCTTGGGCGCATCGGCCAGGGCCCGGCGCAGAGCGTCGGTCAACGGCAGTTTGGCCAGCAGATCAGGCTTGAGCGTTGTAAGGCGCTCGCCAAGGTCAACCAGAGCATGCAGCTCGCGTTTGACTTGGGTTTTGCTTTTTTCTCCCCCGTCGAGGGAGTCGTCGTAAGAATCAACCATGGTGGCAGTCCGCAAAGAAACGCCGCCATGATAACCAGTCGGGGGCCGCTTGTCCGGCCCGGTCGCTCGAAGGCCCCAGCCGAAAGCAGAATTTGAGTGGAGAACAGCATGAGTGCAGTTGAAAGCGTCGGCCCACAAGCGTTGCCGGCACTGCAAGAACAAGTCGAGCAGATCATTGCTGAAGCCAAGCGCCAGGGGGCCAGTGCCTGTGAAGTGGCGGTGTCGCTGGAGCAGGGCCTGTCGACCACGGTGCGTCAGCGGGAAGTCGAAACCGTTGAGTTCAACCGCGATCAGGGCTTTGGCATCACCTTGTATGTAGGGCAGCGCAAAGGCTCGGCCAGCACCTCGGCCAGTGGTTCGGAGGCGATTCGCGAAACCGTTGCCGCTGCGCTGGCGATCGCCAAACACACGTCGGAAGACGAAGCCGCGGGCCTGGCGGATGAAGCGCTGATGGCCAAGGACCTGCTGGATTTCGACCTGTTCCACCAATGGAGCATCACCCCGGAGCGAGCGATCGAGCAGGCCCTGGCCTGTGAAGCGGCGGCGTTTGCTGCTGACAGCCGGATCAAGAATGCCGACGGCACTACCCTCAGTACTCACCAGGGCTGCCGGGTTTACGGTAACAGCCACGGTTTTATCGGCGGTTACGCCTCGACCCGTCACAGCCTCAGCTGCGTGATGATCGCTGAAGCCGATGGCCAGATGCAGCGCGATTACTGGTACGACGTGAACCGGCAGGGCAATTTGTTGGCCAGCCCGGAGAGCATCGGCCAGCGTGCCGCGCAACGGGCAGCAAGCCGTCTGGGCGCGCGCCCGGTGCCGACCTGCGAAGTGCCTGTACTGTTTTCCGCGGAGCTGGCCGGTGGCTTGTTCGGCAGTTTCCTCTCGGCAATCTCCGGCGGCAGTCTGTATCGCAAATCGTCGTTCCTCGAAGGCACGCTGGGGCAGAAACTGTTCCCAGAGTGGCTGACCATCGATGAGCGTCCGCACTTGATGCGCGCTTTGGGCAGCTCTGCCTTCGACGGCGATGGCCTGGCGACCTACGCCAAGCCGTTCGTGGAGAACGGTGAGCTGGTGTCCTACATTCTCGGCACTTACTCCGGCCGCAAGCTGGGCATGCCGAGCACCGCCAATGCCGGCGGCGTGCACAACCTGTTCGTCACCCATGGCGACGAAGATCAGGCGGCCTTGCTGCGCCGCATGGGTCGTGGCCTGCTGGTTACCGAACTGATGGGGCAGGGCCTGAACATGGTCACTGGCGATTACTCCCGTGGCGCGGCGGGTTTCTGGGTCGAGAACGGCGAGATCCAGTTCGCGGTGCAGGAAGTGACCATCGCCGGCAACATGCGCGATATGTTCAAGCAGATCATTGCGGTAGGTAATGACCTGGAATTGCGCAGCAACATTCGCACCGGTTCGGTGTTGATCGAGCGGATGACGGTGGCGGGCAGCTAAGCTGCGATTGCTGCACAAAAAAACGCGCCACCCAATTGGGTAGCGCGTTTTTTTTGGATCATTGGATCGCAGCCCTTAGCATCGCCCAAAGACGCGTAGGAGCTGCCGAAGGCTGCAATCTTTTGCTGTTTATTCGCCTTCGTCGAAGTAGTTGTTGATCAGCGCCACCAGTGCATCCAGCGCTTCCTGCTCCTGTTCACCTTCGGTACTCAGGTAGATTTTTGTGCCTTTGCCAGCAGCCAGCATCATCATGGCCATGATGCTTTTGCCGTCGACCACGGTTTCTGGCGTGCGTCCTACCCTGATCGTGCAATCCTTGAACTGACCGGCGACTCCGACAAATTTGGCAGACGCGCGGGCATGCAGGCCCAGCTTGTTAATGATTTCGATTTCCAGAGCAGGCATCGCGATGTGAATCCTTTAGCTGAGGTCGCGGTGGCGAACCTGGACGTTCTTCAGGGATTGTTGCAGGACCTGGCCCAGACGTTCGGTCAGGTAGACAGAGCGGTGATGCCCGCCGGTGCAGCCAATGGCAATAGTGACATAGGCGCGGTTGCTGGCGGCAAAGCGGGGCAGCCACTTGAGCAGGTAGGAGGAAATGTCCTGGAACATCTCTTCGACATCCGGCTGCGCCGCCAGGTAGTCGGCCACCGGTTGATCGAGCCCGGACTGTGCCCGCAGCTCCGGTTTCCAGTAAGGGTTAGGCAGGCAGCGCACGTCGAACACCAGATCGGCGTCCACCGGCATGCCACGCTTGAACCCGAAAGACTCCACCAGGAACGCAGTACCGGGCTCCGGCTGATTCAGCAGGCGCAGCTTGATGGTATCGCGCAGCTGATACAGGTTCAGATTGGTGGTGTTGACCTTGAGGTCGGCCAGGTCGGCGATCGGCCCCAGTAAATTGGTTTCGTCCTCTATCGCCTCCGCCAGCGAGCGATTGGCGCTGCTGAGCGGGTGACGACGGCGTGTTTCCGAAAAGCGTTTGAGCAGGGTTTCTTCGTCGGCGTCCAGGTACAGCACATCGCACTGGATATGCCGGCTGCGGACTTCTTCCAGCAGTTCGGGAAAGCGTGACAGATGGCTCGGCAAGTTGCGCGCATCGATGGACACCGCCACCAGCGGTTGTGCCAGTTCGGTATGAATCAGCGCACGCTCGGCCAGTTCCGGCAGCAGACCGGCCGGCAGGTTGTCGATGCAGTAGTAGCCGTTGTCCTCGAGAACATCGAGGGCAGTACTTTTACCTGAGCCGGAGCGGCCGCTGACGATAATCAGGCGCATGATTAGTGACCGTTTTGCTCGTCCAGGACAACCTGATACAAGGCTTCGTTGCTCGGGGCGCTGCGCAGTTTTTCACGCACTTCCTTGCGGTCAAGCATGCTGGCGATCTGGCGTAGCAGTTCCAGGTGCGCATCGGTGGCGGCTTCCGGGACCAGTAGAACAAACAGCAGGTCAACCGGGGCGCCGTCAATGGCGTCAAAATCGATAGGGGCTTCCAGGTGCAGCAGCGCACTGATTGGCGAGGTGCAGCCTTTGAGCCGGCAGTGGGGGATCGCGATGCCGTTGCCGAAACCGGTAGAGCCGAGTTTCTCACGGGCAATCAAGGCCTCGAAGACGTCCTGCATTTCCAGATCCGGTACTTCGCGGTGGATAAGGTTGGCAATTTGTTCGAGGGCTTTCTTTTTACTGCCACCCGGCGCGTTCACCAGGGAACGGCCGGGGGTCAGGATGCTTTCAAGTCGGATCATGGGTTGGGAGTGTTAACGACCGGTCGCGCCCTGGAGGAGGCTCTGGGTCTTTTCCTTATGCTTTTTGAGTTGGCGATCCAGCTTGTCGGTCAGCAGGTCAATGGCGGCATACATGTCCGTATGCTCGGCATTGGCGACTACTTCTCCGCCGGGAATATGCAGCGTGGCTTCGATTTTCTGCAGCAGCTTCTCGACGTTCATCGTGACTTGCACGTTGGTGATCTTGTCGAAATGCCTCTCTAATCGTTCGAGTTTTTCGCCGATGTAGGTGCGAAGAGGTTCGGTCACTTCCAGTTGGTGTCCACTGATGTTGACTTGCATACAGCTTCTCCTTCGTTGCCAGTGCATAAAGCGGCAGGCAGAAATGCCTGCCACTGGAACGCTGTGGCGAGCCCGGCGGCTACATCAACCGCTTCCGTTCGCTGGAAGGCGCGATCCCCAGGGATTCGCGGTACTTGGCGACCGTACGACGGGCTACCTGAATGCCTTGTGCCTCCAGTAAACCAGCGATCTTGCTGTCACTCAACGGCTTTTTCTGATTTTCCGCGGCAACCAGTTTCTTGATGATCGCGCGGATCGCCGTAGACGAGCATTCCCCGCCTTCGGAGGTGCTGACGTGGCTGGAAAAAAAGTATTTCAGTTCATAGATGCCCCGTGGGGTATGCATGAATTTTTGCGTGGTCACCCGTGAAATCGTCGATTCATGCATGCCCACCGCTTCGGCGATGTCATGCAGCACCAACGGTTTCATGGCTTCGTCGCCGTACTCCAGAAAGCCGCGTTGATGCTCGACGATCTGAGTGGCTACTTTCATCAGGGTTTCGTTGCGGCTTTGCAGGCTCTTGATGAACCAGCGAGCCTCCTGCAACTGATTACGCATGAAAGTGTTATCTGCGCTGGTATCGGCGCGGCGCACGAAGCCGGCGTATTGGGCGTTGACCCGCAGGCGTGGCACCGACTCCTGGTTCAGCTCCACCAGCCAGCGCTCGTTGTCCTTGCGTACGATCACGTCGGGAACGACGTATTCGGCTTCGGTGGACTCGATTTGCGAGCCCGGGCGCGGGTTGAGGCTCTGGACCAGTTCGATCACCTGACGCAGTTCATCTTCCTTGAGCTTCATGCGGCGCATCAGCTGGCTGTAGTCGCGGCTGCCGAGCAGGTCGATGTAATCGGTGACCAGGCGCTTGGCCTCCGCCAGCCAAGGGGTCTTGGCGGGCAGTTGGCGCAGTTGCAGCAGCAGGCATTCACCCAGGTTGCGGGCGCCGATGCCGGCGGGTTCGAATTGCTGGATGCGGTGCAGGACGGCTTCGATTTCGTCCAGCTCGATGTCCAGTTCCGGATCGAAGGCCTCGAGGATTTCCTCGAGGGTCTCGTCCAGATAGCCCTGATTGTTGATGCAGTCGATCAGGGTCACGGCGATCAGGCGATCGGTGTCGGACATCGGTGCCAGGTTCAGTTGCCAGAGCAAATGGCTTTGCAGGCTTTCACCGACCGATGTGCGGGTGGTGAAGTCCCACTCGTCGTCATCGTTGCTCGGCAGGCTGCTGGCGCTGGTCTGGTAGACGTCTTCCCAGGCGGTGTCGACAGGCAATTCGTTGGGAATGCGCTCGTTCCAGTCGCCGTCCTCAAGGTTATCCACCGTCGGAGCGGTTTCCTGGTAGGAGGGTTCCTGAATGTCGGGGTTGGGTTTTTGTTCGGCGTTATCGGCCAAGGGGTCGGCGTTATCGAGGTCGTCGCCTTCTTCCTGGCGTTCGAGCATCGGATTGGACTCCAGGGCCTCCTGGATTTCCTGTTGCAGGTCCAGGGTCGACAATTGGAGCAGGCGGATAGCCTGTTGCAGCTGCGGTGTCATCGTCAGCTGCTGGCCCATTCTCAAGACTAGCGATGGTTTCATGGCAGGGGCTTAACACCTTATTCGCCGGCGCACATGCGCCATCCACTACAGGGCGCCGAAGCGCCAAACATAAGCAAATTATATGCCTGAAACTGAAGTGTTTGCCTAGAGCGCTGTAACAATAAAAAACTATAAAGCTTTATTGACACGTGGCCCTTGCTGATGGCTGAACACCTTTGGAGCGACGTGTTTGCCTGGAGCGCCGTAACAATAAAAACCTATTGATTTTTTATTGAAACAAGCGCCCGGGCGATTGGCCAGGCACCTCAGCGCTTACAGGCGGAACTCGTGGCCCAGATACACTTCCTTGACCAATTCGTTGGCCAGGATAGTGGCGGAGTCACCTTCAGCGATCAGTTGGCCATCGTTGACGATGTAGGCCGTTTCGCAGATGTCCAGGGTTTCACGGACGTTGTGGTCTGTGATCAGCACGCCAATGCCTTTGGCCTTGAGGTGATGGATGATCTGCTTGATGTCGCCCACCGAGATCGGGTCCACGCCGGCGAAAGGTTCGTCGAGGAGGATGAATTTCGGGTTGGTGGCCAGTGCTCGGGCGATTTCCACGCGGCGGCGTTCGCCACCGGACAGGCTCATCCCAAGGTTGTCCCGGATGTGGTGGATGTGAAATTCCTGCAGCAGGCTTTCCAGCTCTTTGCGGCGACCGGCCTTGTCGAGTTCCTTGCGGGTCTCGAGGATGGCCATGATGTTGTCGGCCACCGAAAGCTTGCGGAAGATCGACGCCTCTTGCGGCAGATAGCCGATGCCGGCTTTGGCGCGACCGTGCATGGGCTGGTGGCTGACGTCCAGGTCGTCGATCAGTACGCGGCCCTGGTCGGCCTGCACCAGGCCGACGATCATGTAGAAGCAGGTGGTCTTGCCGGCACCGTTGGGGCCAAGCAGGCCGACGATCTGACCGCTGTCGATGGACAGGCTGACGTCACGCACGACCTGGCGGCTCTTGTAGCTCTTGGCCAGATGCTGAGCTTTCAGAGTTGCCATTACTGGGCCTTTTGCTCGTCGGTTTTCTTTTTCGGCTGGATCACCATGTCGATGCGCGGACGCGCCTCGGTGACTTTGTTGCCCGTGGCGCGACCGGCGCTCGCAAGCTTCTTGACCGTGTCGTAGACGATTTTCTCGCCCTGGGTGGTGTTGTTGTCCTTGTCGACAACTTTAGCCTTGTCGATCAGCACGACGCGGTTTTGCGCCGCGTGGTACTGGATGGTTACACCCCAGCCCTGAACAGGCTTGGTGTCGCCGGCGGTCTGCAGTTGCTCGAAGTAGGCGAGGTTGCCCACCGAAGTCACCACGTCGATGTCGCCCGCAGGCGTGCGGGTGATGGTCACGGTGTTGCCCTTAACGATCATCGAGCCCTGAGTGATGATCACGTCACCTTTATAGGTGGCAATACCATTCTTGTCGTCCAGCTGGGCGTCGTCGGCCTGGATGCGGATAGGCTGCGCTTGATCGGTCGGCAGAGCCCAGGCGCTCACGCTTCCCAGTGCTGCGCTCAGACTGAGCAAAATAGGGAGAGTTTTAACGAGCCTCATACTGTCCTCTTACGTTAGATAGCAGGTGTATCCTGCTTTCTTTCAAGTACGCTTTCATTCCGTTGCCTGTCGATACGCCGCCAGCGCCGTCGATTCTAACGGGTTGATCGGTCTGCGCATATTGCTGCTGCGGGAACACTGTCATACGGGTGGTGGTAATCAGGGTTTTACGGTTTTTTTCGTCGAAACGGGTGATACGTACCGAGTCAATCAGCTCGACCTGGGTGCCGTCCGGGTTGACTTCGCCGCGTTCGCTCTGGACATGCCAGGGGAACTCGGTACCGCGAAACATGTTCAGGTCAGGATTGGACAGTAACGTCACTTCGGTCGCTTTCAGGTGTTCGACCTTGTCGGACGTCATTTCGTACTGCAATTTGCCGTCCGGCAGGTACTGCACGCTATGGGCGTTGATGGCGTAATAGTCGATCGCGCTTTCATCGACCTTGGCCACTGGCTTGTCGAGGAAGCGTTCCGGGCTGATGTTCCAGTAGCCGACCGCGGCGAACAGCGCCGCGATGCAACCGAATATCAGGATGTTGCGAATCTTTTTGCTCAGCATGATGGGCTCACAGGTACGCGGCGTTGGCCGCATCGAGGCGGCCCTGGGCGCGCAGGATCAATTCGCAGAATTCGCGAGCGGCACCCTCGCCACCACGGGCCTGGGTGATGCCGTGGGCATGTTCGCGCACGAAGCTGGCAGCGTTGGCCACCGCCATGCCCAGGCCAACCCGGCGAATCACCGGCAGGTCTGGCAGGTCGTCGCCAAGGTAGGCCACTTGTTCATAGCTCAGGTTCAGTTGGGCAAGAAGCCCGTCGAGCACCACCAGTTTATCTTCGCGACCCTGGAACAGGTGTGGAATGCCGAGGTTTTTCGCGCGGCGTTCGACTACCGGGGTCTTGCGGCCGCTGATGATAGCCGTCTGTACGCCGGCTGCCATCAACATCTTGATGCCCTGGCCGTCGAGGGTATTGAAGGTCTTGAATTCGCTGCCGTCTTCGAGGAAGTACAGGCGCCCGTCGGTCAGCACGCCGTCGACGTCGAATACCGCCAGTTTGATCTGTTTGCCGCGTAGCAGCAGGTCCGTGCTCATTACATTACTCCCGCGCGCAGCAAGTCGTGCATGTTCAAGGCGCCGACCGGGCGGTCTTCGCTGTCGACCACGACCAGCGCATTGATCTTGTGGTCTTCCATGATTTTAAGCGCCTCGGCGGCAAGCATCTCGGCACGTGCGGTCTTGCCATGGGCGGTCATGACCTGGTCGATGGTGGCGCTGTGGATGTCGATGCTGCGGTCCAGGGTGCGGCGCAGGTCGCCGTCGGTGAAGATCCCGGCGAGTTTGCCGTCGGCTTCCAGAACCACGGTCATGCCCAAGCCCTTGCGGGTCATTTCCATCAGAGCGTCCTTGAGCAGGGTGCCGCGCTGAACCTGCGGCAGCTCTTGCCCGGCGTGCATGACGTTTTCCACTTTCAGCAGCAGGCGTCGGCCCAGCGCGCCGCCAGGGTGGGAAAAGGCGAAATCTTCAGCGGTAAAGCCGCGGGCTTCCAGCAGCGCAACCGCCAGGGCATCGCCCATCACCAGGGCGGCGGTGGTCGACGAGGTCGGTGCCAGGTTCAGCGGGCAGGCTTCGTGCTCGACGTGAACGTTGAGGTTGACTTCGGCGGCCTTGGCCAGCGCTGAGTCGGGATTGCCGGTGACGCTGATCAATTTGATGCCCAGGCGCTTGATCAGTGGCAACAGGGTGACGATTTCATTGGTGGAGCCGGAGTTCGACAGCGCCAGGATGATGTCATCGCGAGTGATCATGCCCATGTCGCCGTGGCTGGCTTCGGCCGGATGTACAAAGAAAGCCGTGGTGCCGGTGCTGGCAAGGGTGGCGGCAATCTTGTTGCCGATATGCCCCGACTTGCCCATGCCGACCACGACCACGCGGCCTTTGCTGGCCAGAATCATCTCGCAAGCGCGTACGAAATCTGCGTCGATATGGGGCAGCAAGCCTTGTACGGCTTCCAGTTCGAGGCGGATGGTGCGTTGTGCAGATTGAATCAGGTCGCTGGATTGGTTCATGTCAGAAATCGTATAGCCTGATGAAAAGGCGGCGATTATAGCGGTAATGATCAAAACCCTCACGCAAGTTCGTCGCGGTTTGTCATTCCTTGTTACCGAATCCCTCTAAATAGATGATTTCAGGTGGTCATGTTGCTGAACGTGCCCAGCTTGGGCCTTGGGCGCTTGGCCTTTGCAGTGATATAGTTCGCCGCCAGTTCGGCCTGCCCGGGGAGGTATGTGCTTTCGCCAGAAAGCCAGGCGTCCGAGTGAGAGGCTGCATCGCAAGGAGTTTAGATGAGTGCCGATAACGCCTACGCGGTCGAGCTGAAGGGACTGACCTTCAAGCGCGGTGCGCGCAGCATTTTCAATAACGTCGATATCCGCATACCGCGCGGCAAGGTCACCGGTATCATGGGGCCTTCCGGGTGTGGCAAGACCACGCTGTTGCGGCTGATAGGCGCGCAATTGCGCCCCACCAGCGGCGAAGTCTGGGTCAATGGACAGAACCTGCCGGCGTTGTCGCGTAGCGATCTGTTCGATGCGCGCAAGCAAATGGGTGTGCTGTTTCAGAGTGGCGCACTGTTTACCGATCTTGATGTGTTCGAGAACGTCGCCTTTCCGCTGCGTGTTCATACCGGGCTGCCGGAAGAAATGATCCGCGACATTGTCCTGCTCAAATTGCAGGCCGTGGGCTTGCGTGGCGCCATCGACCTGATGCCTGACGAATTGTCCGGCGGCATGAAGCGTCGCGTCGCGCTGGCCCGGGCTATTGCTCTTGATCCGCAAATCCTCATGTACGACGAGCCCTTTGTTGGTCAGGACCCGATCGCCATGGGCGTGCTGGTACGCCTGATCCGCCTGCTCAACGATGCGCTGGGCATCACCAGCATCGTGGTCTCCCACGATCTGGCCGAGACCGCGAGCATCGCCGACTACCTCATCGTGGTGGGCGATGGACAAGTGTTGGGCCAGGGCACGCCCGAGGATTTGATGAAATCGGACGAGCCACGTATTCGTCAATTCTTGACAGGTGAACCCGACGGCCCGGTCGCATACCACTTTCCAGCGCCGGATTACCGCGCAGATCTTCTGGGGAAGCGTTGATGCGCAAGATTTCACTGATAGAAAGAGTGCGCCGCTTCGGCTACGCCGGCATCGATGTGCTGGCGGTATTCGGTCGTTCGGCGCTGTTCCTGTTTCATGCCTTGCTCGGTCGTGGCGGCATCGGCGGCGGTTTTGGCCTGCTGGTCAAGCAACTGCATTCGGTGGGCGTGATGTCCCTGGTGATCATCGTGGTCTCCGGGGTGTTTATCGGCATGGTGCTGGCGCTGCAGGGCTTCAACATTCTGTCCAGCTATGGGTCGGAGCAGGCGGTCGGGCAGATGGTTGCACTGACGCTGCTGCGTGAGCTGGGGCCGGTGGTCACGGCCTTGCTGTTCGCCGGGCGCGCGGGTTCGGCGCTGACCGCCGAAATCGGCAACATGAAATCCACCGAGCAGCTGTCCAGCCTGGAAATGATCGGGGTCGACCCGCTCAAGTACATCATTGCCCCGCGCCTGTGGGCCGGCTTCATTTCCCTGCCAGTGCTGGCAATGATTTTCAGCGTGGTGGGTATCTGGGGCGGTTCGTGGGTAGCTGTCGACTGGCTGGGGGTCTATGAAGGCTCCTACTGGTCGAACATGCAAAACAGCGTGACGTTTGTCGACGATGTGCTCAACGGCATTATCAAAAGCATCGTGTTTGCCTTCGTCGTGACCTGGATCGCCGTATTCCAAGGCTATGACTGCGAGCCCACTTCCGAGGGGATCAGTCGTGCCACTACCAAGACCGTGGTGTACGCCTCTTTGGCTGTACTCGGCCTGGACTTTATTCTGACCGCCTTGATGTTTGGAGATTTCTGATGCAAAACCGCACCCTGGAAATCGGTGTCGGCCTTTTCTTGCTGGCTGGCATACTGGCTTTGCTGTTGCTTGCGTTGCGGGTCAGTGGTCTGTCCCCGAGCGCAGCCACCGATACTTATAAACTTTATGCGTACTTCGATAATATCGCCGGTTTGACGGTCAGAGCTAAAGTGACCATGGCCGGTGTGACCATCGGCAAGGTCACGGCGATCGATCTGGACCGCGACAGCTTCACTGGTCGGGTGACCATGCAACTGGAGAAGCGCGTAGATAACCTGCCGACTGACTCCACCGCATCCATCCTGACTGCTGGCCTGCTGGGTGAGAAATACATCGGCATCAGTGTGGGCGGGGAACAAGCCCTGCTCAAGGATGGCGGGACCATCCACGACACGCAGTCGTCGCTGGTGCTTGAGGACCTGATCGGTAAATTCCTGCTCAATACCGTTAGCAAAGACGCTAAATGAGGAGCTTTTAAATGATCTCTATCTTACGACGTGGCCTGTTTATATTGCTCGCGGCCCTGCCGTTGATGGCTAACGCCGTGGCGGCGCAGTCGGCGCACGATCTGGTTCAGGACACCACGACCCGGATGCTTGCCGACCTATCGGCCAATAAAGAGAAGTACAAGCAGGATCCACAAGACTTTTATACGGCGTTGAATACCATCGTCGGACCTGTGGTGGATGCCGAGGGCATTTCCAAAAGCATCATGACGGTCAAATACTCGCGCAAAGCAACGCCCGAGCAAATGAAGACGTTTGAAGAAAACTTCAAAAAGGGCCTGTTCCAGTTTTATGGCAACGCCTTGCTCGAATACAACAACCAGGGCATCACCGTTGAGCCTGCCAAGGATGAGTCGGGAGACCGTACCAGCGTAGGCATGACGGTCAAGGGCAGCAGCGGCGCGATCTATCCTGTGTCTTACACACTCGAGAAGATCAACGGCGAGTGGAAGCTGCGCAACGTCATTATCAATGGCATCAACATTGGCAAGCTGTTCCGCGATCAGTTCGCTGATGCAATGCAGCGCAATGGTAACGACCTGGACAAAACCATCAATGGTTGGGCCGGGGAAGTCGCCAAAGCCAAGGAAAACACCGAAAAAGCTGTCGAGAAGAAAGCCCAATGAGTGAGTCGGCCATTCGCATGAGCGAAACCGGCGAGCTGCTGCTCAGCGGTGTGCTGGATTACCGGACGGGCCCGAACCTGCGCAAGCAGGGGCAGGCGCTGATCAAGTCCAGTAACGCGGCGGCGCTGGTGGTCGATTGCTCCGCAGTGGAAAAGTCCAGCAGCGTCGGCTTGTCGCTGCTGCTGTGCTTCATGCGCGATGCCCAGGCGGCTGGCAAGGCCCTGAGCATTCGCGCAATGCCCGAAGACATGCGCGAAATCGCTCAGGTCAGCGAATTGACCGAGCTGTTGGCGCACCCCTAACCGGCATCTATAAAGAAGCCCCCCGTCAGAGTCCTGCTTCGCGGGGTTCGCAGGCGCGGGGCTTTTTTGTATGATGTCCGACCCGCGCGCACAGGGCGCCGATTGAGGTTGAGCATGCAGGCCGTAGAAGTGAAGAGCTTCCTTGAAGGAAAGCTGCCAGGAACTCAAATTGAAGTTGAGGGCGAAGGCTGCAACTTTCAGCTGAACGTGATTAGCGATGAACTGGCGGCGTTGAGCCCGGTGAAGCGTCAGCAGAGCATTTATGCCCATTTGAACCCATGGATCGCCGATGGCAGCATCCACGCGGTTACTATGAAATTTTTCAGCAGCGCGGCCTGGGCCGAGCGCACCTGAGCCCAAGGGCGTCGAGATTCTTATGGATAAATTGATTATTACCGGTGGCGCTCGTCTAGATGGCGAGATCCGCATCTCCGGGGCAAAGAACTCTGCCCTGCCGATCCTGGCTGCCACCTTGCTGTGCGATGGCCCGGTGACCGTGGCCAACCTGCCGCACCTGCACGACATCACCACCATGATCGAGCTGTTCGGTCGAATGGGCATTGAGCCGGTGATCGACGAGAAGCTCAGCGTCGAAATCGACCCGCGCACCATCAAGACCCTGATCGCGCCGTACGAACTGGTTAAAACCATGCGCGCCTCGATCCTGGTACTGGGCCCTATGGTTGCCCGTTTCGGCGAAGCCGAAGTTGCACTGCCTGGCGGTTGCGCCATCGGTTCGCGTCCGGTCGACCTGCACATCCGTGGTCTTGAAGCCATGGGCGCGGTCATCGACGTCGAAGGCGGCTACATCAAGGCCAAGGCCCCTGAAGGCGGCCTGCGCGGTGCGCACTTCTTCTTCGATACCGTCAGCGTGACCGGTACCGAAAACATCATGATGGCAGCCGCTCTGGCCAAGGGCCGCAGCGTTCTGGCAAACGCCGCTCGCGAGCCTGAAGTCGTCGACCTGGCAAACTTCCTGAACGCCATGGGCGCGAAGGTTTCCGGCGCCGGCACCGACACCATCACCATTGATGGCGTCGAGCGTCTGCACACCACCACTTACAAAGTGATGCCTGACCGTATCGAGACCGGCACCTATCTGGTGGCGGCAGCGGTCACCGGCGGGCGTGTGAAGGTCAAGGACACCGATCCGACCATCCTTGAAGCCGTTCTGGAAAAGCTCCGCGAGTCGGGTGCTGAAATCACCTGCGGTGAAGACTGGATCGAGCTGAACATGCACGGCAAGCGGCCCAAAGCCGTCAATGTGCGGACCGCTCCTTACCCGGCGTTCCCGACCGACATGCAAGCGCAGTTCATCTCCCTCAACGCCATTGCTGAAGGCACCGGCGCTGTGATCGAGACGATCTTCGAAAACCGCTTCATGCACGTTTACGAACTGCACCGCATGGGCGCTCACATCCAGGTCGAAGGCAACACCGCCATCGTCACCGGCATCGAAAAGCTCAAGGGCGCGCCAGTCATGGCCACCGACCTGCGTGCTTCGGCGAGCCTGGTGATCTCGGCGCTGATCGCCGAAGGCGATACCCTGATCGATCGCATCTACCACATCGACCGTGGTTATGAGTGCATCGAAGAGAAACTGCAGATGCTCGGCGCCAAGATCCGCCGCGTACCGGGCTAGTTTCCGCTGCATGGGCGCAGGGACGTGCCCGTTGATTTGTTGAAGTCGAGTCTGTTTCAGGCTCGATGTGTGTCCGGCGCCGTTTGCGACCGGGCATGAGTACCTTGATAAGGACTGACGTTTCCCATGTTGACTATCGCACTGTCCAAGGGCCGCATCCTTGACGACACCCTGCCGCTTCTGGCTGAAGCGGGCATCGTGCCGACCGAGAATCCGGACAAGAGCCGCAAGCTGATCATCCCCACGACCCAGGCCGATGTGCGCTTGCTGATCGTGCGTGCCACCGATGTGCCGACCTATGTCGAGCATGGTGCCGCCGACCTGGGCGTCGCCGGTAAAGACGTGCTGATGGAATACGGCGGCCAGGGGCTGTACGAACCACTGGACCTGCAAATCGCCCAGTGCAAACTGATGACGGCCGGCAAAGTCGGCGCAGTCGAGCCCAAGGGCCGCCTGCGCATCGCCACCAAGTTCGTCAACGTCGCCAAGCGCTACTACGCCGAACAGGGTCGTCAGGTCGACATCATCAAGCTCTACGGCTCGATGGAACTGGCGCCGCTGATCGGTCTGGCGGACAAGATCATCGACGTGGTCGACACCGGTAACACGCTGCGGGCCAACGGCCTGGAGCCACAGGATTTCATCGCTGCCATCAGCTCCCGTCTGATCGTCAACAAGGCGTCGATGAAAATGCAGCATGCCCGTATCCAGGCGTTGATCGACACCCTGCGCAAGGCAGTGGAGTCTCGACACCGCGGCTGATTCACCTGCGCGGCCATAAACCGCGCCCGTCTATCCGCCTCATAGCCAGAATTCTCAGGTGCCCAAGCGGAAACGACTGCTAAGTTAGGGCGCCTGAGTTTTTGCCAATCCTATGAGGCTCTCGCTATGACCGCACCGACTGCAATTCGCCGACTCAACGCTGCTGACCCGGATTTCGCACATCATCTGGATCATCTGCTGAGCTGGGAAAGTGTGTCTGACGACTCGGTCAATCAGCGGGTGCTGGACATCATCAAGGCCGTGCGCGAGCGTGGCGATGCGGCGGTGGTCGAGTTCACCCAGAAGTTCGACGGCCTGCAAGTGGCGTCCATGGCGGACCTGATCCTGCCGCGCGAACGCCTGGAACTGGCATTGACCCGCATCACCGTGCCTCAGCGCGAAGCCCTGGAAAAAGCCGCGACCCGTGTGCGCAGCTACCACGAAAAACAGAAACAGGACTCCTGGAGCTACACCGAAGCCGATGGCACGGTGCTGGGCCAGAAGGTCACGCCACTGGATCGCGCCGGTCTGTATGTGCCGGGCGGCAAGGCGTCCTACCCGTCATCGGTACTGATGAACGCGATTCCGGCCAAGGTGGCAGGCGTGACCGAAGTGGTCATGGTCGTGCCGACCCCGCGCGGTGAAGTCAACGAGCTGGTGCTGGCCGCGGCCTGCATCGCCGGAGTCGACCGGGTGTTCACCATCGGCGGCGCCCAGGCAGTTGCGGCGCTGGCCTACGGCACCGAAAGCGTGCCGAAGGTCGACAAAGTGGTTGGCCCGGGAAACATCTATGTCGCCACCGCCAAGCGCCACGTGTTCGGCCAGGTCGGCATCGACATGATCGCCGGCCCTTCGGAAATTCTGGTGGTGTGTGACGGCCAGACCGATCCGGACTGGATCGCCATGGACCTGTTCTCCCAGGCCGAGCACGACGAAGACGCCCAGGCGATTCTGGTCAGCCCGGACGCCGAGTTCCTCGACAAAGTGGCGGCGAGCATCGCCAAATTGCTGCCGACCATGGAGCGCGCCGAGATCATCGAAACCTCGATCAATGGCCGTGGCGCGCTGATCAAGGTTCGCGACATGGAACAGGCCATCGAAGTGGCCAACCGCATTGCCCCAGAGCACCTGGAGCTGTCGGTCGCCGATCCACAGGCCTGGCTGCCGCAGATCCGCCACGCCGGCGCGATCTTCATGGGCCGCCACACTTCCGAAGCCCTGGGCGACTACTGCGCAGGTCCGAACCACGTATTGCCGACCTCCGGCACTGCGCGCTTCTCCTCGCCCCTGGGTGTTTACGACTTCCAGAAACGTTCGTCGATCATCTTCTGCTCCGAGCAGGGTGCCTCCGAACTGGGCAAGACCGCCTCCGTACTGGCCCGTGGCGAATCGCTGAGCGCTCACGCCCGCAGTGCTGAATACCGCATTCTTGATGACAAGCAGGGGAACTGAACATGAGTAAATTCTGGAGCCCGTTCGTCAAGAATCTGGTGCCTTATGTGCCGGGCGAGCAGCCGAAACTGGCAAAACTGGTGAAGCTCAACACCAACGAAAACCCGTACGGTCCATCGCCTAAAGCCCTGGCGGCGATGCAAACCGAACTGAACGACAACCTGCGTCTGTACCCGGACCCGAACAGCGACCTGCTCAAGCAAGCCGTTGCCAAGTACTACGGCGTGCAGGGCAATCAGGTGTTCCTCGGTAACGGTTCCGATGAAGTCCTGGCGCACATCTTTCACGGTTTGCTGCAGCACGATAAACCGCTGCTGTTCCCGGACATCAGCTACAGCTTTTACCCGGTTTACTGCGGGTTGTATGGCATCAAGTTCGATGCGGTTGCGCTGGACGAACAGTTCCAGATCAACCCGGCGGACTATGCCAAGCCGAACGGCGGGATCATCTTTCCGAACCCGAATGCGCCGACCGGTTGCCTGTTGGCACTGGACGCTGTTGAGCAAATCCTCAAGGCCAGCCCGGATTCGGTGGTCGTGGTGGATGAGGCTTACATCGACTTCGGCGGTGAAACGGCGATCACGCTGGTGGACCGTTATCCGAACCTGTTGGTGACGCAGACCCTGTCCAAGTCCCGTTCCCTGGCCGGCCTGCGGGTTGGCCTGGCTGTGGGGCACCCGGACCTGATCGAGGCGCTGGAGCGGATCAAGAACAGCTTCAACTCCTACCCGCTTGATCGCCTGGCGATTGTAGGGGCTGCGGCGGCGTTCGAAGATCGCGAGTATTTCGACAAGACCTGCCGGTTGGTCATCGAGAGTCGCGAGAAGGTGGTCGCGCAACTGGAGGCGAAGGGGTTTGAAGTGTTGCCGTCGGCGGCGAACTTCATTTTCGCCCGTCACCCGAAGCACGATGCGGCGGGGCTGGCGGCGAAGTTGCGCGAACAGGGCGTGATTGTTCGGCACTTCAAGCAAGAGCGGATTGCCCAGTTCCTGCGGATCTCCATTGGCGCGCCAGAGCAGAATCAGGCGTTAATTGATGGTTTGGGTGACCTATAGGGTTTTAAACTAACAATTGCACTGATCAGACTTAATGAGCCATTTGATCAGTGCAGTTCTGTTAGTTTGAAACGATATCTACGTCAAATTCTCCGCTGATCTGTTCATTGTCTTTCAGTTTGAAAGTATATTTTCCTTTAGCATAGCGTTGTGAATCTGTGAAGATGATCTCTATCGAGCCTTCCACAGCGTTATTACCGTTATGCGCCCATGTAAGATAGGGGAGCGGGAAGTCTTTTGGATATTCTTTTGTTACTTTTTCGTTATTCTTGATTCCGGGCGGAAAACCGATACTCACCCGTGGGTTTTCCCAGCCTCCGATGATATATCCGGAACGCTCCGGCGAGTTCCCGGAAAAGAGATGATAATCCACATCTGTGGTTTCGACTTCAGCTCCATCATTAACTTTTACCGTAAATGTACCTTTACTTGTAGGTTTGTGTTGATCCATGAGTCAAGCTCCCTTGGTTAATTATAAGTTGCAGAAGGCAAGGATAATGTGGCTTCTTAAGATCTAAATTAACTTTGATGTCTGGGTGAGGCTACTGACATAAATGACAGTTTTTTAGCATTGTTTTGAATAATAAATCGTTGTTTTAAAGTTTTTGTGCTCCACGTTTGGCTGCCTTCAATACGGACCTTGGAGCGAGGCTTGCCTGCAAAAAGCGATTACGTGGTGCAACAGGTGTTGCCGTTTTTCGCGGACTAATTGAAAACCCCGCGCGTCGCCACATCCGGATTGTCCTTCAGCACAATCTCCATCAGCGGATCGACCTCTGGCAGAGTCAGCAATTTCATCTGATCAAGTTTCGGCAGTTTTGCTCCTGGCTGGTAAATCGCCAGGCGTCGGTGCCCGGGTCGAGTGCGAAGACGTTTTCCTTTTCGATATGGAAGGCGGCGAGGGTGGTACTCAAGCAGTCGTGAAGGGCCGTGTCGGTTTTGGTAGCGCTGGAAGAACGCGTTGCGCAGTGACCCTTGATCGAGCCGGGGGATTCGTAGTCGGAGATGACGCTGATGGCGTCCAGTTCAGGGCTTGGGATGCTTCGGAGATGACTGGATCCCCCTGCAGACAAAGGACCGGGCCTGCGAGGGAAGCCATGCTTCTAGACGACTTGTTATGTCGTTCAATAGTCATATTGAAACAACATAACGTGCCTGGTGTGAGTATCTGCTGTAACAGCTTCGGAGTTAAGGGGCTGCTGATTGTGCAAAAAAAGTCGTCCGAACACGGCCCGAACCTTCAGCAGCTCCTTGGCCTATTCTTCTTTTTCCTGGATCGGTGCAGGCGGCGGACGCAGGCCGATTTCTGCGGTGAGCTTGAGCTCTTTGCCATTGCGCATGACCTGGATCGTGACCTTGTCGGTCGGTTTGATGCGCGCCACCTGGTTCATTGACTTGCGACCATCGCCAGCCGGTTCACCATCAATGCTGAGGATCACGTCGCCCAGTTGCAGGCCGGCCTTCTGCGCCGGGCCGTCACGGAAAATCCCCGCGACCACAATCCCCGGACGTCCCGACAGGCCAAACGACTCCGCCAGTTCCTGACTCAACGGTTGCACTTCGATGCCGAGCCAGCCGCGAATCACCTGGCCGTGTTCGATGATCGACTTCATCACTTCCATCGCCAGTTTGACCGGGATCGCGAAGCCGATGCCTTGCGAGCCACCGGACTTGGAGAAAATCGCCGTGTTGATGCCGGTCAGGTTGCCGTTGGCGTCCACCAGCGCACCGCCGGAGTTGCCGGGGTTGATCGCGGCGTCGGTCTGGATGAAGTCTTCGTAGTTGTTCAGGCCCAACTGATTGCGCCCGGTGGCGCTGATGATGCCCATGGTCACGGTCTGGCCGACGCCGAACGGGTTGCCGATGGCCAGGGCCACGTCGCCGATGCGCAGATTGTCGGAGCGGCCGACGGTGATCGACGGCAGGTTTTTCAGATCGATCTTCAACACCGCGAGGTCGGTTTCCGGGTCGCTGCCGATGACCCGGGCCAGGGTTTCACGGCCATCCTTGAGCGCCACCACAATCTGGTCGGCACCGCTGGTCACGTGGTTGTTGGTCAGCAGGTAACCTTCCGGGCTCATGATCACGCCCGAACCGAGGCTCGACTCCATGCGCTTCTGCTTGGGCGAGTTGTCGCCGAAGAAGCGACGGAACTGCGGATCCTCGAACAGCGGATGGCTGGGTTTGTTGACCACTTTGGTGGTGTACAGGTTGACCACTGACGGCGCGGCCGTGGTCACCGCGTCGGCATAGGACACCGGGCCCTGTTGCACACCAAGGGTCTGCGGGGCCTGCTGCAGATTGACGTCCTGGCTCGGTAACCCGACCCATTGCGGGTAACGCTGAATAATCAATAGAGCGATAAGCACGCCGGCCAACAGCGGCCAGCCGGAAAAACGCAGCGCCTTGAGCATTAAGCACGTCCTACAGAGGTTGCAGGCGGTGTGAGACCGCCCATAATGTCGCGCATTATACGAGGCCGCGCGCGCCTCTGAACGGGATATTTAGGAGTCTTTTATGGCCGTCGCCTTGAGCACCCTGGTCGAAGAAGCCGACCGCTATCTTGCCAGTGCGAAGATCGCCGATTACTGCCCCAACGGTTTGCAGGTCGAAGGCCGGCCGCAAGTGATGCGCATCGTCAGCGGCGTCACCGCCAGCCAGGCGTTGCTGGACGCCGCGGTGGAGGCCCAGGCCGATCTGGTGCTGGTGCATCACGGCTATTTCTGGAAAGGCGAGAACCCGTGCATCACCGGTATGAAGCAGCGCCGGTTGAAAACCCTGCTCAAGCACGACATCAGCCTGCTGTCCTATCACTTGCCGCTGGACCTGCACCCGGAAGTCGGCAACAACGTGCAGCTCGCCCGGCAGCTGGACATTACCGTCGAAGGCCCGCTGGATCCGGACAATCTGAAAATCGTCGGCCTGGTCGGCTCGTTGAGCGAACCGATGACCCCCCGCGATTTCGCCCGCCGCGTGCAGGAAGTCATGGGGCGCGAGCCATTGCTGATCGAAGGCAGCGAGATGATTCGTCGGGTCGGGTGGTGCACCGGTGGTGGCCAGGGTTACATTGACCAGGCGGTGTTGGCCGGCGTCGATCTGTACCTCAGTGGCGAGGCCTCCGAGCAGACGTTCCACAGCGCCCGGGAAAACGACATCAGTTTCATCGCTGCCGGCCACCATGCCACTGAGCGTTACGGTGTGCAGGCTTTGGGCGATTACCTGGCACGACGTTTCGCCCTCGAGCACATCTTCATCGATTGCCCGAACCCTATTTGACGGGCGGATTGTTGATGAACGCCCCAGGATCAAATGGGGGAGCGGGCTTGCTCGCGAAAGCGGTGTATCAGTCAACATCTCTGTTGAATGTGAATCCGTCTTCGCGAGCAAGCCCGCTCCCACACAAGTCCTCAAACACCCGAACGGGGGGGTATATTCATATACCCTTTCGATCTAGCAGCCGTCCTGATTAGAAGAGGGCGCTGTGCTAGGATTCCCCGCTCGAACACGGCCCGCAGGCCGTCCATAAGATCGTTTTCGTGAGTAGCCATGGTCGACAAACTGACGCATCTGAAACAGCTGGAGGCCGAAAGCATCCACATCATCCGCGAGGTCGCCGCCGAGTTCGATAACCCGGTGATGCTGTACTCCGTCGGTAAAGACTCCGCCGTGATGCTGCACCTTGCGCGCAAGGCATTCTTCCCGGGCAAACTTCCGTTTCCGGTGATGCACGTCGACACTCGGTGGAAGTTCAAGGAAATGTACGCGTTCCGCGACCGCATGGTTGAAGAACTCGGCCTGGACCTGCTGGTACACGTCAACCCCGATGGCGTAGCGCAGGGTATCAACCCGCTGACCCACGGCAGTGCCAAGCACACCGATATCATGAAGACCGAAGGCCTCAAGCAGGCCCTCGACAAGTACGGCTTCGACGCCGCATTCGGTGGCGCCCGTCGCGATGAAGAGAAGTCCCGTGCCAAAGAGCGCGTGTATTCCTTCCGTGACAGCAAGCACCGCTGGGACCCGAAGAACCAGCGCCCGGAGCTGTGGAACGTCTACAACGGCAAGGTCAACAAGGGCGAATCGATCCGCGTATTCCCGTTGTCGAACTGGACCGAACTGGACATCTGGCAGTACATCTACCTGGAAGGCATCCCGATCGTGCCGCTGTATTTCGCAGCCGAACGTGATGTCATCGAGATGAACGGCACCTGGATCATGATCGACGACGAACGCCTGCTCAATCACCTGAGCGACGAAGACAAGGCGCGCATCGTCAAGAAGAAGGTCCGTTTCCGTACACTGGGCGACTACCCGTTGACCGGTGCTGTCGAGTCCGAGGCCACCAGCCTGACCGACATCATTCAGGAAATGCTCCTGACGCGAACTTCCGAACGCCAGGGCCGGGTCATCGATCACGATGGCGCCGGTTCCATGGAAGAAAAGAAACGTCAGGGTTATTTCTAAGGGGTTGTCATGTCGCACGCATCTGATTTGATCAGCGAGGACATCCTCGCCTACCTGGGCCAGCATGAACGCAAGGAAATGCTGCGCTTTCTGACTTGTGGCAACGTCGACGACGGCAAGAGCACCCTGATCGGGCGCCTGCTGCACGACTCCAAAATGATCTACGAAGATCACCTGGAAGCCATTACCCGCGACTCGAAAAAAGTCGGCACCACTGGCGAAGACATCGACCTGGCGTTGCTGGTCGACGGCTTGCAGGCCGAGCGTGAGCAGGGCATCACCATTGATGTCGCCTACCGCTATTTCTCTACCGCCAAGCGCAAATTCATCATCGCCGATACCCCCGGCCATGAGCAGTACACCCGCAACATGGCCACCGGTGCGTCCACCTGTGACCTGGCGATCATCCTGGTCGACGCCCGTTACGGCGTGCAGACCCAGACCCGTCGTCACAGCTTCATCGCCTCGTTGCTGGGCATCAAGCACATCGTGGTCGCCATCAACAAGATGGACCTCAACGGCTTCGACGAAAGCGTATTCGAGTCGATCAAGGCTGATTACCTGAAGTTCGCCGAAGGCATCGCGTTCAAGCCGAGCACCATGGCGTTCGTGCCGATGTCCGCGCTCAAGGGCGACAACGTGGTGAACAAGTCCGAGCGCTCGCCGTGGTACACCGGCCAGTCGTTGATGGAAATCCTCGAAACCGTCGAAATCGCCAGCGATCGCAACTACACCGACCTGCGTTTCCCGGTGCAGTACGTCAACCGTCCTAACCTGAACTTCCGTGGTTTCGCCGGCACCCTGGCCAGCGGCATCGTGCACAAGGGCGACGAAGTCGTTGTGTTGCCGTCGGGCAAGAGCAGCCGGGTGAAATCCATTGTCACCTTCGAAGGTGAGCTGGAGCACGCCGGCCCAGGTCAAGCGGTGACGCTGACCATGGAAGACGAAATCGACATCTCCCGTGGCGACCTGTTGGTGCATGCCGACAACCAGCCGCAAGTGACCGACGCCTTCGACGCCATGCTGGTGTGGATGGCCGAAGAGCCGATGCTGCCGGGCAAGAAATACGACATCAAGCGCGCCACGACTTACGTGCCGGGCTCGATCACCAGCATCGTCAATCGCGTGGACGTGAACACCTTGGCCGAAGGCCCTGCCAGCTCGTTGCAGCTGAACGAGATCGGTCGGGTCAAGATCAGCCTCGACGCGGCCATCGCGCTGGACGGTTACGACAGCAACCGCACCACCGGTTCATTCATCGTCATCGATCGTTTGACCAACGGCACGGTCGCGGCGGGTATGATCATCGCTCAGCCGCTGGCGCATGGCAGCAGCTCCCACCACGGCAAACTGGCCCATGTAGCCACCGAAGAGCGCGCCCAGCGCTTCGGTCAGCAACCGGCCACCGTGTTGTTCAGCGGCCTGTCGGGCGCTGGCAAAAGCACCCTGGCGTATGCGGTTGAACGTAAGTTGTTCGACATGGGCCGCGCGGTGTTTGTGCTCGATGGCCAGAACCTGCGCCACGACCTGAACAAAGGCCTGCCACATGATCGCGCCGGGCGTACTGAGAATTGGCGTCGTGCGGCGCACGTTGCGCGTCAGTTCAACGAAGCCGGCCTGCTGACACTGGCGGCGTTTGTTGCCCCGAGTGCCGAAGGTCGTGAGCAGGCCAAAGAGCTGATCGGCAAGGAGCGTCTGCTGACGGTCTACGTCCAGGCCTCGCCGACGGTCTGCGCCGAGCGTGATCCGCAAGGTCTGTACGCGGCGGGCGGCGACAACATCCCGGGCGAATCCTTCCCGTACGACGTGCCGCTCAATGCCGATCTGGTGATCGACACCCAGTCGCTGTCGCTGGAAGAAAGCGTCAAGCAAGTGCTGGATCTGCTGCGCAAGCGTGGCGCGATCTAAGCATTAGCTGAAAACAAAAAGCCCGCCGTTGAGTGATCAGCGGCGGGCTTTTTCATGTCTGGTGATATTCAAATGTGAGAGCGGGCTTGCTCGCGAAAGCGGTGTGTCAGTCGACATCAATTGTGAATGTCAGTCAGCATTCGCGAGCAAGCCCGCTCCCCCAGGGGATCAGCATCGGTTTGGGAATTCGCGGTGCATCTGCCCCAACAACGCATCCTTGTCATTCCACAACTGATTGATCCAGCCCTGAAACTCCAGGCGATACACCCCATCCTGGTCGTAGTTCTTGCCGACGAACTGCGGCGGAATCTTCAGTTCCTGAAAGTGCACCACTACATCTTTCACCTTGCCGCAGAGCAAGTCCCAATAACCCGGACGCCCGGCCGGGTAGTGGATGGTGACGTTGACGATGGCTTCCAGCTGGTCGCCCATGGCATCCAGCACAAAGGCAATGCCGCCCGCTTTCGGCTTGAGCAGGTAGCGGAACGGTGAACTCTGCTGGGCGTGTTTGCTCTCGGTGAAGCGCGTGCCTTCGACGAAGTTGAAAATCCCCACCGGGTTATTGCGGAACTTGTCGCAAGTCTTGCGGGTGGTCTCCAGGTCTTTGCCTTTCTTCTCGGGATGCTTTTCCAGATAGGCCTTGGAGTAACGCTTCATGAACGGAAAACCCAGCGCCCACCACGCCAGGCCAATCACCGGTACCCAGATCAGTTCCTGTTTGAGGAAGAACTTCAGCGGGCGGATGCGACGGTTGAGCACGTACTGCAACACCATGATGTCGACCCAGCTCTGGTGGTTGCTGGTGATCAGGTACGAGTGCCGATAGTCCAGGCCTTCCAGCCCGTCGAGCTGCCAGCGTGTGTGCCCGAGCAAGTCCATCCAGGCCTTGTTATTGCTGATCCAGGCTTCGTGGATGTGGCCCATCAGCCAGTCGGTGAAGCGCTGGGCGGCGGGGAAGGGCAGCAGCAGTTTGAAAATCGCCACGATGAACAGCGGGGTGCAGCAGACGATTGTGTTCAGCGCCAACAATAGCGAGGCGATCACGCCACGCACGGGGGCAGGTAGAAAATCCAGCATTTAAACATCCATAGGTCGGTTGGCCGCTTGAATCGCGGTCAACGCGATGGTGTACACGATGTCATCGACCTGCGCGCCACGCGGCAGGTCATTCACCGGTTTGCGCAGGCCTTGCAGCATCGGCCCGAGGCTGACGCAGTCGGCACTGCGCTGTACGGCTTTGTGGGTGGTGTTGCCGGTATTCAGGTCGGGGAACACGAACACCGTGGCACGACCGGCCACCTGACTGTTGGGCGCCAATTGCCGGGCAACCATTTCGTTGGCGGCGGCGTCGTATTGCAACGGGCCGTCGATCAACAGTGAGTTTTGCTGTTCGTGGGCGAGCAAGGTGGCCTCGCGAACCTTCTCGACTTCTTCGCCGCTGGCCGATTCACCGCTGGAGTAGCTGATCATCGCCACCCGTGGAGTGATACCGAACGCCGCTGCCGAATCGGCGCTTTGCAAGGCGATCTCGGCCAGTTCGCTGGCGCTTGGGTGCGGGTTCATCACGCAGTCGCCGTAAACCAGCACTTCTTCGGGGAACAGCATGAAGAACACCGACGACACCAACGTGCAGCCCGGCGCCGTTTTAATAAGCTGCAGGGCCGGGCGAATGGTGTTGGCGGTGGAGTGAATGACCCCGGACACCAGTCCGTCGACCTCATCCAGCGCCAGCATCATGGTGCCGATCACCACGGTGTCTTCCAGTTGTTGCTCGGCCATCGGTGCATTGAGGCTTTTGGTCTTGCGCAGCGCAACCATCGGCTCGACGTAACGCTCGCGGATCAAGTCCGGGTCGAGAATCTCCAGCCCTGGTGGCAACTCGATACCTTGGGCGCGGGCGACGGCTTCGACATCAGCCGGTTTGGCCAGCAACACACAACGGGCGATGCCCCGTGCCTGGCAGATCGCGGCAGCCTGCACGGTCAACGGTTCGCTGCCTTCGGGCAATACTATGCGCTTGTTGGCGATCTGGGCGCGCTGGATCAATTGATAGCGGAACACTGCCGGTGACAGGCGCATTTCCCGTGGCGTGCCGCAGCGTTGGTGCAGCCAGTTGGCGTCCAGGTGGCTGGCGACGAAATCGGTGATGATCTCCGCACGTTCGCGGTCGTCGATCGGGATTTCCTTGTTCAAACCGTTCAACTGGTTGGCGGTGTCATAGGAGCCGGTGCTCACCGACAACACCGGCAGGCCGGCCTGCAAGGCGCCACGGCACAGATCCATGATGCGCGGATCGGGCAGGGTATCGCTGGTCAGCAACAGGCCGGCCAAGGGGACGCCGTTCATCGCCGCGAGGCTGACCGCGAGGATGATGTCGTCGCGATCACCGGGGGTCACCACCAGCACGCCGGGCTTGAGCAGTTCCACGGTGTTGCGCACGGTGCGGGCGCAGATGATGATTTTGGTCATGCGCCGGGTTTCGTAGTCGCCGGCGTTGAGTACCTGAGCCCCCATCAGCTCGGCCACGTCGCGGGTGCGCGGTGCGTTCAGTTCCGGTTGAAACGGGATGCAACCGAGCAGACGGAAATCGCCGCTGCGCAGCAACGGTGAGTGTTCCTTCAGGCGCGAGGCGAAGGCGTCCATGCTCTCGTCGGTCTTGACCTTGTTGAGGATCACGCCCAGCACTTTCGGATCTTTCGGCCCGCCGAACAATTGCGCCTGCAATTCCACCCGGCCGGACAATTCGGTCAGCACTTCGTTTTCCGGTGCCGAGACCAGAATCACGTCGGCGTCGAGGCTCTTGGCCAAATGCAGGTTGACCCGCGCCGCGTAACTGGCGCTGCGGGTCGGGACCATGCCTTCAACGATCAGCACGTCCTTGCCCACAGCGGCTTGCTGATAAAGGGTGATGATTTCTTCGAGCAGTTCGTCCAGCTGACCGTCGCCGAGCATCCGCTCGACATGGGCCAGGCCCAACGGCTGAGGCGGTTTCAAGCCGTGGGTGCGGGCTACCAGTTCGGTGGAGCGCTCAGGCCCCGTGTCGCCGGGGTGAGGCTGGGCAATCGGTTTGAAAAAGCCGACTTTGAGGCCCGCCCGTTCAAGGGTACGCACCAGCCCGAGGCTGATGGAGGTCAGACCCACACCAAAATCGGTGGGTGCGATAAAAAAAGTTTGCATGCGGATTCTCTGGAGGTGCATGGCAGTGGCGATCATCTATAACTGACAATCTGCCCAAATCAGTCGCCAAGATTATCGCTAACCGAGCCTTGTGCGCACCAACCGCAATCAAAGGGCTGACCTATTTTTTCATTGCGCAGCGAAGAGTCCAGCACCCAGGCCCTGGATTGCCAGGGCGGCTGGTGCCGCAAGTGTTGGGTATGGCCGCAGGAAAGCTCGGCAACCCAGTGGCCATCTTCGTCCTGATGAAAGCCTGTCACGGTGGAAACCGCGGTCCGTCTGTCCGGGTTGTGTTCGCTTTCGGGCGATTGCTTCGCTAAACTTGGACATTCATCATTCTTATGCAAAAGGTCTCGCCCCATGCTGATCGCCGCCAATAAGGCTGTCTCCATCGACTATACCCTGACCAACGACGCTGGTGAGGTCATCGACAGCTCCGCCGGCGGCGCGCCGCTGGTCTACCTGCAAGGCGCGGGTAACATCATTCCAGGCCTGGAAAAGGCGTTGGAAGGCAAGGCCGTCGGTGACGAACTGAAAGTCGCCGTAGAACCTGAAGATGCCTACGGCGAATACGCTGCCGAACTGGTCAGCACCCTGAGCCGCAGCATGTTCGAAGGCGTCGACGAACTGGAAGTGGGCATGCAGTTCCACGCTTCCGCTCCGGACGGCCAGATGCAGATCGTCACCATTCGCGATCTGGACGGCGACGATGTCACCGTCGACGGCAACCACCCGTTGGCCGGTCAGCGCCTGAATTTCCAGGTCAAGATCATTGCCATCCGTGACGCCAGCCAGGAAGAAATCGCTCATGGTCACGTCCATGGCGAAGGTGGCCATCACCACTGATTTTCTGCGCTAAGCTTTCGAGAACTGGAGAGGCGCCCGAGGGCGCCTTTTTAGTCCGCGGCTGTCCCCGGTGGCACCGCCAAGTGGCTGTTTCGAGAAGAACACAGGAAATTTGGAGTCCGTCATGAGTGCTTTTCACGACCTTAAACTGACAGCCCTGGATGGTCAGGAGCTACCTTTGGCGCCCTTCAAGGGGCGTGTCGTGCTGGTGGTCAACGTCGCCTCCAAATGTGGCTTGACCCCACAATATGCGGCGCTGGAAAACCTTTACCAGCAATACAAGGACAAGGGGTTCAGTGTGCTGGGCCTGCCGTGCAACCAGTTTGCCGGGCAGGAACCGGGCACCGAGCAGGAGATCCAGGCGTTCTGCAGTCTCAACTATGGCGTGACCTTTCCGTTGTCCAGCAAGCTGGAAGTCAACGGTCACGAACGCCATCAGTTGTACCGCCTGCTGGCGGGCGAGGGCGCGGAATTTCCGGGCGACATCACCTGGAACTTCGAAAAATTCCTGTTGGGCAAGGACGGTCGCGTATTGGCGCGGTTCTCGCCGCGCACGGCGCCGGATGATCCCGCTGTCATCCAGGCGATCGAAAAAGCGCTGGGCTAAAAAAGAAAGATCAAAAGATCGCAGGCTCGGGCAGCTCCTATGGGTGTACACATTCCCCTGTAGGAGCTAACCGAGCCTGCGATCTTTTCGTTTCTAATCCTTAATCACTTAAATCAATAGTGCTGTTCAAGGCTGGATGCTCTCCATATTATCGCCGTCATAAAGTCTATGTCCCGTGGAGCGTCCCATGCCTGTCAAAGCCCTGTTCAAGCCTTTTCACCTCGGCGCTCTCGAACTGCCGACCCGCGTCGTCATGGCGCCGATGACCCGCTCGTTTTCGCCAGGCGGCGTGCCCAATTCCAAAGTGATCGAATACTACCGTCGTCGCGCCGCTGCCGGAGTGGGGTTGATCATCACCGAAGGCACCACCGTCGGCCACAAGGCCTCCAATGGCTATCCGAACGTGCCGCACTTCTACGGTGAAGCTGCGTTGGCTGGCTGGAAAAAAGTCGTCGACGCGGTGCATGCCGAAGGCGGCAAGATCGTTCCGCAACTGTGGCATGTGGGCAGCGTGCGGCGCATCGGCACCGAGCCGGATGTCAGTGTGCCGGGTTACGGTCCGTCGGAAAAACTGAAAGACGGACAGGTCGTGGTTCACGGCATGACCCGGCAGGATATCCAGGACGTGATCGCCGCGTTCGCCCAGGCCGCCAAAGACGCCCAGAGCATCGGCATGGACGGCGTGGAAATTCACGGTGCCCACGGCTATCTGGTAGACCAGTTCTTCTGGGAAGGCAGCAACCAGCGCACCGACGAATACGGTGGCAGCCTGGCCAACCGTTCGCGCTTCGCCATCGAACTGATTCAGGCGGTGCGCGCCGCGGTTGGCGAGGGTTTCCCGATCATCTTCCGTTTCTCCCAGTGGAAGCAGCAGGACTACACCGCGCGTCTGGTGCAGACACCTGAGGCGTTGGGCGAATTCCTCAAACCGTTGGCCGACGCCGGCGTGGACATTTTCCACTGCTCGACGCGGCGTTTCTGGGAGCCGGAGTTCGACGGTTCCCAGCTGAACCTGGCCGGCTGGACCCGCAAGCTCACCGGCAAGCCGACCATCACTGTGGGTAGCGTCGGCCTGGATGGCGAGTTCCTGCAGTTCATGGTCAACACCGACAAGATCGCCCAACCGGCCAGTCTGGAAAAACTGCTGGAGCGTTTGAATAACGACGAGTTCGATCTGGTGGCCGTGGGTCGTGCTCTGCTGGTGGACCCGGACTGGGCGCAGAAAGTGCGTGACGGGCGTGAGCAGGACATCCTGCCGTTCAGCCGCGAGGCGTTGATGACGCTGGTTTAAGCGGCGACAGGACTGACGCCTTTGCGAGCAAGCCCCACTTTGGATTTGTGAACGACACAGATCAAATGTGGGAGCGGGCTTGCTCGCGAAGGCTGACTCAATGTCATCAAGGATTCAGGGTAATGTCTGTGCATCAGGAACCACCTGCTCCCCAACACAAGCCCCGCGCAACTGTCCCTCGAACTGCTCGATAATCGCCGCCCAGCCCTGACGACTCGCATGCTGGCGCGCATTAAGCCGCACGCTGCGCAAGGTTTCGCGCTCCTCCAGCAGCCAACGTGCCGCATCGCAGAACGCCTGTTCATCTCCGGGCATGGCCAGTACGCCGTTGTAGCCATGGCGAATATGCTGAGCCGCCGCAGCCTGATCGTACGCCACCACCCCCAGCCCCGAAGCCAATGCCTCAAGCACTACATTGCCGAAGGTTTCGGTCAGGCTCGGAAACAGAAACACATCCCCCGACGCATAGTGACTGGCCAGCGCTTCGCCCCGTTGTGAGCCGCAGAAAACAGCCTCGGGCAACTCCTTTTCCAGTACTGATCTCTGCGGCCCGTCGCCGACCACAATCAATTTCATTTTCTGTTGTGGATAAGTAGTTTTCAGCGTGTCGAAACTGCGTTTGAGCAAGCCAAGATTCTTCTCCGAGGCCAGGCGTCCTACATGGATGAAGGCGATGTCACCCTCGGCCAGTCCCCATTGCTCACGCAGCGATTTCAGTCGTTTGGCGGGATGAAACAGCTGGCTGTCGACACCTCGAGAGAGCAACGCCAGGCGCTCGAAACTGCGGCGCTGCAGCTCCAGTTGCTGGCTGGCGCTGGGCACCAGGGTCAGGGTCGAGCGATTGTGAAACCAGCGCAGGTAGTGGGTCAGCAAGCGCGTCAGCAATCCGAGCCCATATTGGTTGGAATACTGCTGAAAATTGGTGTGAAAGCCGCTGACCACCGAAATCCCCAAGCGACGAGCCGCGCGTAACGCCGACAATCCCAGCGGTCCTTCGGTGGCGATGTACAACACATCCGGGCGATGACGTTTCCAGCGTCGCAACAGCTTGTGCATCGACGACTGACCCCATTGCAGGCCGGGATAGCCCGGTAGCGGCCAGCCCCGACACAACAGCAATTCATCGTTGCTACCCATGAGCAGGTCGCCACCCTGACGTGGACGCACCAACTCGACCTGATGCCCGCGCGCGCGCAAACCGTCGCACAAGCGGCCAAGGGTATTGGCCACGCCGTTGATTTCCGGTGGGAAGGTTTCGGTGATCAAGGTGATATGCAGAGCTGTCGTCATGACCTCAGTGTCGGCTGAGGCCATGTCGTCATTGTGACGGCTGGGTGATGGATTTGTGACGAGCCTAGCGGCGTGCCGCCACCAGACTCTCCGCGCCACGCTCACGCACCCAGAACAGCGTCGCCCCGGCCACTGCGGCCGGCATCATCAGGATGTTCACCACCGGAATCAGCAACACCAGATATACGATCCCGCCAAAACTCATGCTCTGCCAGCGCTTCTTGCGCAACCAGGCGAGCATCTCGTTCCAGCCAAGCTTGTGGTTGTCCGCCGGGTAGTCGATGTACTGGATCGCCATCATCCATACCCCGAACAAAAGCCACAGCGGCGCGGCGATGATGTTGACCACCGGGATGAAGGAGAGAATGAACAGCCCGATGGCCCTGGGCAGGAAGTAGCCGAGTTTGCGCATTTCCCGCGACAGGGTGCGGGGGATCATGGCAATCAGTTCACCCCAACTGAAGGTCGGGAAATCGTCGGTGCCACGCACCACCACTTCGACTTTCTCCGCGAGGAAGCCGTTGAATGGCGCAGCGATGACGTTGGCGAGCATGGTGAAGGTGAAGAACACCATCAACACCACTAACACGACGAATATCGGCCAGAGGATGTAACTGAGAAAACTCAGCCAGTCGGGCAGGGACGGCATCAGCGTATCGACCCACATACTGAACTGATGGCCAGCCAGATAGATCAATCCGACGAACAGCACCAGGTTGATCGCCAGCGGCAACAACACGAACAAGCGCAGGCCTGGGCTCAGGACCAGCTTGAGGCCCTCGCGCAGGTATTGCGGGCCAGACAGAACGGGGGCGGGCATAACGTGCTCCGAGCAAAGGGTAAACGCGCCGACCTTACCGGCTTTGCCTGGCAGGCGAAAGTGCGGTTGCGGCATCGACATTAACTGTAACAAAGGCGTCTATATATTCACCTCGATGGGATAGAGACCGCCTATGAGCTGGATTGTTAAACCGTATTTCCTTAATCTTCGCCCCCTCGATACGCTGCACCCATTCTTTTACAGGACTGTCGAGCCCAAGCCTTCCCCAAGTGCTTTCAACGGTCCTTTTTTATTCCCGCCGGCAATCCGGCGTTCCGCGCCCAGTACTTCGGGCCGGTCAACAGGAGCAGGTCATGTCTGAAGTTCGTCATTCGCGAGTGATTATTCTCGGTTCCGGCCCTGCCGGTTACAGCGCCGCGGTCTACGCCGCCCGTGCCAACCTCAAGCCACTGTTGATCACCGGCATGCAGGCTGGCGGTCAACTGACCACCACCACCGAAGTCGACAACTGGCCCGGCGACGTTCACGGCCTGACCGGCCCGGCGCTGATGGAGCGGATGAAAGAGCACGCCGAGCGCTTTGAAACCGAGATCGTGTTCGATCACATCAATGCCGTGGATTTCGCTGCCAAGCCGTACACCCTGATCGGCGACAGCGCGACTTATACCTGCGACGCCCTGATCATCGCCACCGGTGCCAGCGCGCGTTACCTGGGCCTGCCGTCGGAAGAAACGTTCATGGGCAAAGGCGTTTCGGCCTGCGCAACCTGCGACGGTTTCTTCTATCGCAACAAGCCAGTGGCTGTGGTCGGTGGCGGTAATACCGCTGTCGAAGAAGCGCTGTACCTGGCCAACATCGCCAGCACCGTGACCCTGATTCACCGTCGCGAAACGTTCCGCGCCGAGAAGATCCTGATCGACAAGCTCAATGCCCGGGTTGCCGAAGGCAAGATCATCCTGAAGCTGAATGCGACCCTGGACGAAGTACTGGGCGACAACATGGGCGTGACCGGTGCTCGCCTGAAGAACAACGACGGCAGCTTCGACGAAATCAAAGTCGACGGCGTGTTCATCGCCATCGGCCACACCCCGAACACATCGTTGTTCGAAGGCCAGCTGACGTTGAAGGACGGCTACCTGGTGGTGCAGGGCGGCCGTGATGGCAACGCCACTGCCACCAGCGTCGAAGGTATCTTTGCTGCCGGTGACGTGGCCGACCACGTTTACCGTCAAGCCATCACCTCGGCCGGCGCTGGTTGCATGGCGGCTCTGGACACCGAGCGTTACCTCGACGGCCTGCAGAACGCTTCGTTCTGATTCCGTAGAAGGCAAAAAACCGGCTTCGGCCGGTTTTTTTATGCCCACGATTTAGAGGCCGATCAAAAAAACTGTGGGAGCTGGCTTGCCCGCGATAGCCATTTATCAATTCAACATTGATGTCGACTGTCACTACGCTTTCGCGAGCAAGCCCGCTCCCACAGGGGACGATGGTTACTTCCGGATTGCAGTTTGCTGTTCAGGAAAGCTTTGCCAGGCACGTCTCAAGGATATCCAGCCCTTCCTCCAGCACGGCGGCCTCAGTGGTCAACGGCGCCAGCAGCCGGATGATGTGCCGCGACTTGCCGCTGGGCATCAGCAGCAAGCCCGAATCGCGCGCCAGGGCCAGCAGCTGTGTCAGTTGCGCCGAGGCCGGTGTGCCATCGGCATTGCTCAGCTCGATGCCGCGCATTGCACCGACGCCGGTCAAACGGCCCAGGTACGGTGTGAGTTCACGGGCTCGCCAGGATTCGTAGCGGCTGACAATCGCCTCTTCCTGTTGCGTGCCCCAGGCGTGCAGGTGTGCATCACTCATTTCGTCCAGGGTCGCCAACGCGGCGGCGCAGGCGATGGGGTTGCCCGAGTAGGTGCCGCCCAATCCGCCCTTGGGCAAGTTATCGAGCAGCGACTTGCGCCCGACAACCGCACCCAGCGGCACGCCGCCGGCAATGCTTTTACCCAGCAGGATCAGGTCCGGTTCAATGCCCAGTCGCGAGAACGCAAAACGCTGGCCGGTGCGGCCGAAGCCGGACTGGATTTCATCGGCGATCAGCAAGATGCCTTTGTCATCACAGAAACGTCGCAGCGTCTGGGCGAATTCCACATCCATCGCCAGAAAACCACCTTCACCCTGCACCGGTTCGACGATAAAACAGGCCACCTCTTCAACATCGATCTCGACGCTGAACAGCCGCTCCATGGCCTTCAGGGCTTCGGCGCAGGTCACGCCGTTGTCTTTGCTGGGGAAGGGCAGGTGATAGACCGGACCCGGCAGCACGCCGACTTTCTGTTTGTAAGGGGCGACTTTGCCGTTGAGGTTGAGAGTGGCGAGCGTACGACCATGGAACGCGCCGTCAAAGGCAATGATCGCGGTACGACCGGTGGCGCCACGGACGATCTTCAGCGCGTTTTCCGCCGCTTCCGCGCCGCTGTTGGTGAGCATGCCGCTGACCGGGTAATCCACCGGAATGAACGCAGTCAGGCGTTCCATGAGTTCGATGTAAGGCACATGGGGAGCCGCGTTGAACGCATAGTGGGTCAGCCGGGTGGCTTGTTCGCGAATGGCCTCGACAATGCGCGGATGGCAATGACCGAGGTTCAGTACGCCGATACCTCCGACAAAATCGATGTAGCGCTTGCCATCGGTGTCCCAGACTTCGGCATTTTTACCGTGGCTGAGACTGATGGGGTGAACAATGGAAATCGACTGACTGATGGTTTCGCTGCGCATGGATGGCTGACTCTGAAGAAGGGATGCTTCTTTTTATCTAAGCCGCGAGCAGAGGTGCCCGGCAAACGAAATAAAGTTGCCGGGTCAATCTTAAAAGTCGGGATGTGCCCTGATACCGATCGATGGCGCCACAGATTCAGTGTCACTCACATGATGTGTTTTGCGGGCTTCAATCAGCGACGAGTCAGCGGCTGTTGAGCGAATTTCACACCCGCCAAGCCATGGGCGATCAACGCGCGGATATTGCCGTGGTCGCTGCCTTCGGGCGTGGCCAGCACCGAACGATAATGTTCGCCAAACGCCAACAACGCTTCTTCATCGCTCAAGCCTTCCAGCAGCGCCAGCCCCAGAGTCTTGCATGAACCTTCGTTCTGTCCGGCCGCGCTTTCCACGCCACCGTTATTGAAGGCCTGAGGCTGATAGTCGTAGCCGGCTGCGATGAATGCCAGGGTATCGGCGAATGCGTGTTCGCCGCTCTTGAGACTGGCGCGCAGGGTGTTCAGATCACTCATTGGGTTTTCCTTTGGCGAACGCCGCTTGTTGGTCGGCGCTGGCTTCTTTCTGGTATTGGGCTTTCCACTCGGCGTACGGCATGCCGTAAACCACTTCGCGGGCTTCGTCGAGGCTGACGTCGATCTGGCGTTCGTCGGCAGCGGCCTTGTACCACTTGGACAGGCAGTTGCGGCAGAAACCCGAGAGGTTCATCAGGTCGATGTTCTGCACGTCCTTGCGGCTGTCCAGGTGGGCAACCAGCCGGCGAAAGGCGGCGGCTTCAAGTTCCAGGCGTTGTTGATCGTTCATGATGGGCTCTGTGCAATCTAATCGTGGCGCGGATGATAAAAGCCTGGCGAGCGATGCGCCAGACGCGGTCAGCGGCTCGCGGCCAGGGTAATCGACACCGACTCGGCGAAGCGCAGGGCGTGGGGCTTGTCGACTTCGACTTCGGCGTACAGCACCGACTCGTTGGCCATGACCAGGTCCAGCAACTCCTGGGTCAGGCGCTCGAGCAGGGCAAAGCGATTGCCTTCCACGTGGGCGATGATCGCCTTGGTGATGGTGCGGTAGTTCAACGCGTGATCGATGTCGTTGTCACGCACGGCGTCCTGGGCGGCGTACAGGATGGTCAGGTTGATCAGCACATCCTGCTTGTTGAGGATTTCGTCCTCGTTGATCCCGATGAAAGTGCGCAAACACAGGTCCTTGACCCGGATGCGTGCCATTCCTGGTTGAAGTTGTGGCATTACTACTTGCTCCGTCCAATCAATTGCAGGAACTCCTGGCGGGTGTTGCTCGACTCGCGGAAGGCGCCGAGCATCACCGAGGTGTTCATGGTCGAATTCTGTTTCTCGACGCCGCGCATCATCATGCACATGTGCTGGGCTTCGATGACCACCGCGACACCGGCGGCGTCGGTCACTTGCTGCACGGCCTCGGCGATTTGCCGGGTGAGGTTTTCCTGGATTTGCAGGCGGCGGGCGAACATATCCACAAGCCGTGCAATCTTCGACAGGCCCAACACCTTGCCCGTTGGAATATAAGCCACATGCGCCTTGCCGATGAAGGGCAGCATGTGATGTTCACACAGTGAGTACAGCTCGATGTTGTCGACAATGATCATTTCATCGTTGTCGGAGGCAAACAGTGCGCCGTTGACGATCTCTTCCACACTTTGTTCGTAACCATGACACAGGTATTGCATGGCCTTGGCGGCGCGCAACGGAGTGTCTTGCAGTCCTTCGCGGTCGGGGTTTTCACCGAGCCCGATCAGTATCTCGCGATAGCTCCGGGAAAGGGCGTTCTGGGGCAGGGATAACGTCATGGGACATCCTCGCGGGGGCGGCTTATTTGACGTGCCGTCCGCCATTGACGGTCAGGGTCGTGCCGGTGACATAAGGGTTGTCGAGCAAATAGCGCAGGCTCTGGTAGATCACTTCGCTGCCGGGCTCGATGCCCAGTGCGGATTTGGCCAGGACCCTGGCGCGGTACGCCGCGTCGTCGTCGGGATTGAACAGTAGCAGGGCTGGCGCGATACCGTTGACCTTGATGTCTGGCGCGTACTTGGCGGCAAAGGACAGGGTCAGGCTGTCGAGCCCGGCTTTGCTGGCGCAGTAGCCGATGTGCTTGCTGCTGCCCTTGCGAGTCACGTCATCGCTGATGTGGATGATATCGGCGGGGCTTGAGCGTTTGAGCAAGTCGGCACAGTGCAGGTTGATCAGATAGGGCGCCAGCATGTGCACGCTGAACATGCGGGTGAAGGCTTCGGCTTCGGCACCTGGGGTTTCGGCCAGCCATTCGGAGGCATTATGGACAATCGCCCGCAAGTTGTCGGTGTGGTTCTTCAGTTCGCCGATGAACGCGAGAATTCCGGCCTCACTGGAAAAATCCGCGAACAACGCTGTCGCTCCCAGGTCGCGCAGTATCTTTACGCCGGGGCGTTCGCTGCGGTAGCTGAAAATGACCGGATGGCCGTCTTCGAGCAAACGCTGCGCACAGTGCAGGCCGACACGCTGGCCGGCACCGGTGATGAGGATGGGGGCTGCGGAAGAGGTCATGAACGGCTCGCGTCGCGGTTAGAGCAAAACTATACCAGCGACGGGAGCTGTTCACCTATGTCCTGCGGGGGTTACTGATTTTGGGGGGTAGGTGTTGCGGGCAACGGTTGTTGCGGTGCGGTGTGCAGCCAGCCGGCCAACAGATGGGTCGACAGCGGAATAAAGAAATAGACCATCAGCGGTGTCAGGCATAGCGTGCTGACGAACACCCGGGTCAGCAGTCCCGTGTCAGCCAATAGCGGCCCGAGGACGAAGTTGAACAGCAGGGACACTGGAAAAAACGCCAGCCAGATCGCAACAGCCTGTTTCCAGCGTGGCGGGCGTTGACCGACCGCACCGAACCAGCCATCGATGCCACTGACCCGATGCTCCGAAGGATGGGCAAACAGATCGCTGCCACGTCCCAGCCAGGCGGTACGTGATGCGGAATGCTCCCAGGCGTGCAGGGTCTGCTCGTCGGCGAAGCGGAAGATAATCTGGAATTCGTCATCGTCGGGTGGCGGAGCAAGCACGCCAGAGCCTAGATAACCGGGGAAGTCGGTGGCCAGTTGTTCGCCTTCGCGCAACCAGGCCATCAGGTCTTGATAACGCCCATCGGCGACGCGACGTGCAACCATCAGTGTGACGGGTGAGGTAGACATTGTGTATCTCCATACGACAAGCGCGTCGCTCCGGATAGGAGTTTCGCCAGACGCAGCGCCGGGTAGTGGGCTGCGCCTCGGGACAAGCAAGAATTATTCCTGATTGTATCGTGGACGTCAGTACCAAATTCGTTCAACTTCGTGTTGAACTCTACCGGGGCAGGGGAGTTAGAATGGATCCAAATATATACAGGGACGTAGATCTGAAGATGCCTGTGCTCACCGACCTTGCACCTGATTTGCCCTCCAGCATCTCCCTGAATCGAGAAGAGCTGTTCCCGATTCGTGAGGTCGCGCGCCTGACAGGGGTCAATCCGGTCACGCTCAGAGCCTGGGAGCGACGCTACGGGCTGATACAGCCCACACGCACCGAAAGCGGGCACCGTTTGTATTCGCTGATCGATATCGAGCGTGTCCGCAGCATCCTCGGCTGGATCGAGCGCGGTGTCGCGGTCAGCAAGATTGGCAAGATACTGGCCAAGACCGAACCGCTCCAGGTGCCGGAGCGGATCATTCCCGACGAACTCGTTCAAGCCGACTACGGCCAATGGCAGCAGCAGGTCAAGGCGGCAGTGAGTGTTTTTGACGAAGTTCAACTGGAGCACGTCTACGGTCAGATTTTTTCCAGTTATCCGCTGACGGTTGTGTTCCAGGACATCCTGATTCCGATCTGGAAGCTATTGCTGCAACGCCATGATGCGTTCGGTCAGACCAGCGAGTGGCTTTTTCTGGATGGCTTTCTACGGTCTCGAGTATTGCAACGGCTGCTGCTGGTGCGTGTCATGCAACCGCGACGAGTGATTGTCTGCGCCCTGGCCGATCAATGCCGTGAACTCGAAGTGCTGGTCACGGCGCTGTATCTGAGCAGCGTCGATTCGGCTATTCAGTTGTTGGCGATCGGTCAGCCCTTCGACGAGTTGATCCTGGTCTGTGAGAAGATCAAGCCCAGGGCACTGGTGCTGATTTCCAATCATGCGCCGGCCGCCGAACTGCCTCGACGTTTGAACCGTCTGGCCATGGGGCTGGATTGTCAGCTGTTTCTGGCCGGGGATGCGTCGGACCTGGCGCAAGAGAGCCTGGCCGGGTCGTCGGTGGGGTGCCTTGGAAACGAGGGAGTGTTGATGCGCCAGCGTCTGAAACAGTTCCTGGCGGGAAACCTGGATACCTGAGATTCAAATATGCAAAGCAGGATGGGTCAGGCGATGTTGCTGAAGGATGTACTGACGCAGACGTTCGGTTTCGTCCTTGTCACTCTGGCTCAACTCGTAGGCGTAGAAACCTTGTTCGGTTTCACGCTCGAAGGTGCCGCGCAATGCAATCCGCTCATAGCCTGAAGGGCTGAACCACAACGCGAAGTGCTTTGGCGCTTTGGTCTTGTTGCGAACTTCCAGCAAAACCCCTTTGAACGATATTTCGTGCACCCACATCGTGCCGGGTTGTCCCTTGGCATTTTCCAGCGCCACCGGCTCTTCGAGCGCCAGGCGCCATGGCCGAATCATCGGCCCGTCTTCATAGATGCTGGGGACACCGAGGCGCAGATGCATTGCGTGAAATTCATCTTCCACCAAGTGCAGGGGGAAGGTCATTTGCTGATTTTCGAAGTGGGCCTGGATGGTGACTTGCTCATGAGCGGCCAGGCGTGTGAGCAAGTCACGAATCTGTGAACCGCCGTTGACGAGCAGACTCGACGTCGCATCCCGCACATTGAGCTGTGGGTTGTGTTGCATGGTCTGGATAAAATCCAGCTCATCCTGGGTCAGGAGTGCGTCGCGCTGCATGGTTTGCTCGAAAGAAATAATTACAAAGTCGTTGGTGATTGTAGTAAGTGACCATTAATTCGCAGATTGGTTTGAGCCGTTCGTCGATTTGAGTGCGGCCAGTTCTGCTCGTACCTCGGCCAATTGCGCTTCCAGCTGCGCGACTCGCTGCTGCGCCTTGACCTGTACTGTGACGTCTTTTTGCACACCGACGATATAGGTCTGTCCGTCGTGCGGGTTTCTTACCGTGGAAAGCGACAGTTCGTTCCAGAACGGGGTGCCGTCCTTACGGTAATTCCTGAGAATTTCCCGGCAGGAATCGCCGCTGCCCAACGCCTGGCGAATCAATTCGAGAGCTGCCTGATCGCGGTCTCCGGATTGAAGAAAACGGCAGTCCTGGTAGAGGATTTCTTCGCTGGTATAACCCGTCAAGCGTTCGAATGCGGGGTTTACGTAAATCAGGATATTGTCCTGCTCGCCTTCCTTTTCGGCAATCACGATGCCGTCGTTGGAGGCGTTGATCACCATCTGCAGCAGTGAGGCATTGATCATCGCAGTGTCCTTTGCGTATTGATTCATACGCTGCATTCTAAAAGATCAATGAGGGCCGTGCTGCTAATATCTCGGCCTTTTACTCAGCTTCAGGATCAAATTGATGAAAGTTGCCATCCTTAGCGGCTCGGTGTACGGCACGGCTGAAGAAGTTGCCCGCCACGCTGCAAGCATTTTAAACGCCGCCGGTTTTGAAACCTGGCACAACCCGCGCGCAACACTCGCCGATGTTCAGGCCTTTGGCCCCGAAGCATTTCTGGCCGTGACCTCGACCACCGGCATGGGCGAGTTGCCGGACAATCTGCAACCGCTGTATTCGACGATCCGCGATCTATTGCCCGCCGCCTGGCGTGGTTTGCCGGGAGCGGTGATCGGGTTGGGCGACTCGAGTTATGGCGATACGTTCTGCGGCGGCGGTGAGCAAATGCGCGAACTGTTCGGCGAGCTGGGTGTGCGCGAAGTCCTGCCGATGCTGCGTCTGGACGCCAGTGAAACCGTGACCCCGGAAACCGACGCCGAGCCTTGGCTGGCGGACCTCGTCAGCGCTCTGCGGGGCTGACCGGTCGGCCGCGTGACAGGGCGAGCCATAATGCCCGTCAGACAAGGTGCGCAACTGGTGGGAGCGGCGGTGTTCAGTGCTTTGCCATGGATCCAGACTCATCGCCGTAATGACTCGCTCGGCCATCAAGCTGGCTGTTAATGCAACTACCCGATGTCCGGGGGCTGACTAGACTGCTGTAACGCCAGCCAAACAATAAGAACCCAAGAAAAATAAAAAGAGATCCTTGCCGTGAGCGTAGCCCCCGTCCAATCGCCACACAGTGTCAAAGACCACGTCAGCGCCGCCGAATGGCAAACCCGCGTCGACCTGGCGGCCTGTTATCGTCTGGTCGCCCTGTACGGTTGGGACGATCTGATCTTCACGCATATCTCAGCCAAGGTGCCGGGCACTGAAGACTTCCTGATCAATCCGTTCGGGTTGATGTTCCATGAAATCACTGCGTCGAGCCTGGTCAAGGTCGATCAGGCCGGCAACAAGTTGATGGACAGCCCCTACGAGATCAACCCGGCGGGCTACACCATCCACAGCGCCGTGCATGAAGTCCGGCATGACGTCGTGTGTGTACTGCACACCCATACGGCGGCGGGGGTGGCGGTGTCGGCGCAGAAACAGGGCATCTTGCCGATCAGTCAGCAGTCATTGTTCGTCCTGTCCAGCCTGGCGTATCACGCCTACGAAGGTGTTGCGCTGAACCATGAAGAGAAGGCTCGGCTGCAAACCGACCTTGGTGAAAATAGTTTCCTGATGCTGCACAACCACGGTCTGCTGACCTGTGGCGGCACCATCGCCGATACGTTCCTGATGATGTTTACCTTTCAGCGCGCCTGCGAGATTCAGGTGCTGGCGCAGAACGGTGGCGCGGAGCTGATTGCCATCGAACCGCAGATTCTGGCGGGTGCCAAGGCGATGATCGCCGGTGTTACCAAAAGTGCTCAAGGGATGGGTGGCGCGCTGGCCTGGCCGGCGCTGCTGCGCAAAATCGATAAACAAGACCCGGGTTATAAACTCTAAATGGCACTCGCCGAGATCCCGCTGTGTGTCTGGCGTAAACGCAGTCAGACGTTCGTATTCCGCGGTCAGACCATCCGCTATTGGGCTGCGGGGCAGGGCGAGCCGCTGTTGCTGATCCATGGCTTCCCGACCGCCAGTTGGGACTGGCATTACCTGTGGCAACCGCTGGCGCAGCGCTACCGGGTGATCGCCTGCGACATGCTCGGCTTCGGCGATTCGGCCAAGCCGCTGAATCACGACTACAGCCTGCTGGAACAGGCCGATCTGCAACAGGCGTTACTGGCGCACTTGAACGTCGAGCAACCCGTTCACCTGTTGGCACACGATTATGGCGACAGCGTGGCCCAGGAGCTCTTGGCCCGGCACTATGAAGCGCGCGCTCATATCGCCAGTTGCGTGTTCCTCAATGGTGGACTGTTTCCCGAAACCCATCGCCCGGTGTTGATGCAAAAACTCCTGCTCAGCCCCTTGGGCTGGATGATCGGGCTGGCTTTTAGCCGTGACGCTCTGGTGAAGAGTTTCAAGCAGATCTTCGGTCCGCAGACCCGGCCCAGCGAAAGTGAACTGGATGATTTCTGGAGCCTGGTCGACAGTAATCACGGGCAACGGATCATGCACAAACTGATCGGTTACATACCGCAGCGACGGCTCCAGCGTGAGCGTTGGGTCAGCGCCATGCAGCGCGGCGAGGTGCCGCTGCGCGTTATCGATGGTGAGGTCGATCCGGTTTCCGGCGCGCACATGGTGGCGCGGTATCGGCAGCTGATTCCCGCCCCGGATACCATCCTGCTGCCCGGGATCGGCCATTACCCACAGATCGAAGCGCCGGCACAGGTACTTGAGCACTATCTGGAGTTTCGCGACCGGCTGGTTTTACCGCCGCTCAAAGTGGCGTGTTCCTGATTATCCCGCTGCCTTATCGCGCACCATTCAGCCGCCCCCGTGTTCATTGTGACCGGCAGCCCTGTGCCTGACACTCGCACTCATTGTCCCTGGCCTGCTGGAGTTCCCCATGAATGAGTCTGTGCGCTTCGAAGATAAAGTCGTGATCGTCACCGGTGCGGGCGGCGGCTTGGGGCGAGCGCATGCATTGCTGTTCGCAAAGCAGGGCGCCAGGGTGCTGGTCAATGATCTCGGCGGCTCGGCCCAAGGTGAAGGCGCCAATGCGTCGGCAGCCGATCGAGTGGTGATGGAGATTCGCGAAGCGGGCGGCACCGCCGAGGCCAACCACGACTCCGTCACCGACGGTGACAAACTTGTGCAGCACGCCCTCGATACGTTCGGCCGTGTGGATGTCGTGGTGAATAACGCCGGCATCCTGCGGGACAAGACCTTTCACAAAATGGACGACAGCGACTGGGACCTGGTTTACCGCGTTCACGTCGAGGGCGCCTACAAGGTTACCCGCGCCGCCTGGCCACACATGCGCGAGCAAAACTATGGTCGCGTGATCTTCACCGCGTCGACTTCGGGTATCTATGGCAACTTCGGTCAATCCAACTACGGCATGGCCAAGCTTGGCCTCTATGGCCTGACCCGTACACTGGCCATCGAAGGCCGCAAGAACAACATCCTGGTCAACGCCATCGCCCCCACCGGCGGTACCCGCATGACTGAAGGCTTGATCCCGCCGCAAGTGTTCGAACAACTCAAACCGGAACTGGTCAGCCCATTGGTGGTGTATCTGGCCAGCGAGCAGTGCCAGGAAACCTCCGGGCTGTTCGAGGTCGGTGGCGGCTGGATGGGCAAGGTGCGCTGGGAGCGCAGCCTGGGCGCCGGGTTCGATCCGCGGGTCGGTTTCTCACCGGAAGATGTCGCGGCGCATTGGCAGCAGATCTGCGATTTCGAAGGCGCGGCGCATCCGAAGGACAACATTGAAGCGCTGAAGGAAATGATGGAGAACTTGCAGAAGTACTCCCTATGAGTGCGCGACATCTGGCGGGGCTTGTCTGAGTCCCGTCATCTCCCCCCGATGACTCCCTGCCTGAAAACCGTTCGCCCATAAAAAAGGCCGCTGCAAACGCAGCGGCCAAAGTAAGACGTGGATCCAGGAGCTACAAATCAACGTCAGTGAACACAGGGCGATGAGTCGAAAAATACGCTTCAAATCATCTGGATTCTGTTGCCGATGGGGGTGGTCTATCATCCCCATCGCTTCATGCTTTCGGCCGTTTGCCGTGAAAGCCCGGTAAGAATAAGGGCTTGAGCGCAAAGGAAAAATAGCGATTCCAGACATGCAGTGTTGCAATTCGAGTAACAGTTCCGGCTGATCCCTTGTAGCAGCTGCCGAGCTCGCGAGGCTGCGTTCGGCTGCGCAGCAGTCGTAAACCCTGCGTCCACACTGTGCCTGACGGAACGCAATGCCTGATTTTGCGACTGCTTCGCAGCCGAACGCAGCCTTCGGCAGCTGCTACCCGTCCAACTTCGGCCCTGCCCCATGCGTTGCGCTGATAACCCTTCATCCAGCCCATCCATACCCTGCGCAAACCACCGCCCCATGCGGGCATTCATCCTTTGGAGGTACAGCGCGAATACCTCCTTGGTGCGCTTATCGCTCCCGGCGAGCGGCAGTAGGGTGGGGCCTTCTGTCACTCACCGGGGAAGACGCATGACAAAAACAACAATGCGCGCCATCTTCAAACCGCAGGCGCTGGCCGCTGCGGTGGCCTTGGGCTGCTGTGCCCAGGCGCAGGCGGTTTCATTCAACATCGGCGAAATCGAGGGGCAGTTCGATTCCTCGCTTTCCGTCGGCGCAAGCTGGGGCATGCGCGACGCCGACAAGTCGCTGGTGGGCACCGTCAACGGCGGCACCGGCCAGTCTTCGACCGGTGATGACGGACGCCTGAACTTCAAGAAAGGCGAGACCTTCTCCAAGATCTTCAAGGGCATCCACGACCTCGAATTGAAGTACGGCGACACCGGTGTATTCGTCCGTGGCAAGTACTGGTACGACTTCGAGTTGAAGGACGAAGACCGCGAGTTCAAGCAGATCAGCGACAGCGGCCGCAAGGAAGGCGCCAAGTCTTCGGGCGCACAGATTCTCGATGCGTTCGTCTACCACAACTATTCCATTGCCGATCTGCCGGGCACCGTGCGTGCCGGCAAGCAAGTGGTCAGTTGGGGTGAAAGTACCTTCATCGGCAACTCGATCAACAGCATCAACCCGGTCGACGTCTCTGCGTTCCGGCGTCCCGGCGCGGAGATCAAGGAAGGCCTGATACCGGTGAATATGCTGTTCGCCTCCCAGGGCCTGACCGATCAACTCACGGTGGAAGGGTTCTACCAACTGGAGTGGGACCAGACTGTCCTCGACAACTGCGGCACCTTCTTCGGCGTCGATGTGGCAGCGGATGGTTGCAACACCGGTTACACCGTCGGCAGCCCGGCGATTGCCCCGTTGGCACCGCTGGCGTCGGCCTTTGGGCAACCTATCCAGGTCACCCGTGAGGGTGTGATCGTGCCCCGTGGCGGCGACCGCGATGCCCGGGATTCGGGGCAGTGGGGCGCAGCCTTGCGCTGGCTCGGTGACGACACTGAATACGGCCTCTACTTCATGAACTATCACAGTCGCACACCGACCGTCGGCACCACCACCGCCGGGCTGTCCACATTGGCCAGACTGCCGGGTATGGTCAGCGCCGCCAACCGTCTGGCCCCGGGCAGCGGTGCGGGCCTGGCGCAAAGCGTGATGCTCGGGCGTGGTCAGTATTACCTCGAATACCCGGAAGACATTCGTCTGTACGGCGCAAGCTTCTCCACCACCTTGCCCACCGGCACTGCCTGGACCGGCGAAATCAGCTACCGGCCCAACGCGCCCGTGCAGGTCAACACCAACGACCTGACCCTGGCATTGCTCAACCCGATCGCCGGCGGCGCGGCTTCGCCCGTCGCGACCCGGCCAGGTGCCGACAACACCGGTTACCGCCGCAAGGAAATCACCCAGGTGCAAAGCACCCTGACGCACTTTTTCGATCAAGTGCTGGGCGCCCAACGCCTGACCCTGGTCGGTGAAGCGGCGGTGGTACGGGTCGGTGGTCTGGAGTCGCGGAGCAAACTGCGTTACGGCCGTGATTCGGTCTACGGCCAGTACGGCTTCGGTGGCGATACCGACGGCTTCGTTACCTCCACCTCCTGGGGCTACCGCGCCCGGGCGATCCTCGATTACGCCAACGTGATCGGCGGGATCAACCTCAAGCCCAATCTGTCCTGGTCCCATGACGTCGCCGGCTACGGTCCCAACGGGCTGTTCAACGAAGGCGCCAAGGCCATCAGCGTCGGCGTCGATGCCGACTACCGCAACACCTACACCGCGAGCTTGAGTTACACCGACTTTTTCGGCGGGGATTACAACACCCTGACCGACCGCGACTTCGTGGCCTTGAGCTTCGGCGTGAACTTCTGATCTGGCTGAGAAGGATGATTTAAATGCGCAAGATGATTCTGCAATGCGGCGCCCTGGCCCTGAGCCTGTTGGCCGCCAACGTGATGGCGGCGGTCTCGCCGCAAGAAGCTGAAAAGCTCGGCACCACACTCACGCCGCTGGGCGCCGAGAAGGCCGGCAACGCCGATGGCTCGATCCCGGCCTGGACCGGTGGCATCCCGAAAAACGCCGGTGCGGTCGACAGCAAAGGCTTTCTGGCCGACCCGTTCGCCAGTGAAAAACCGCTGTTCACCATCACCGCCGCGACGGTGGATAAATACAAGGACAAGCTCTCGGACGGCCAGGTGGCGATGTTCAAGCGCTACCCGGAGACCTACAAAATTCCGGTCTACCCGACCCACCGGACCGTGGCCGTGCCGCCGGAAATCTACGAGTCGGCCAAACGCAGCGCGCTGAACGTGACCAGCATCAACGACGGTAACGGCCTGGCCAACTTCACTGGCAACCGCTACTACGCGTTCCCGATTCCGAAGAATGGCGTCGAGGTGCTGTGGAACCACATCACCCGTTACCACGGCGGCAACCTGCGACGCATCATCACCCAGGTGACCCCGCAGACCAACGGCAGCTACACGCCGATCCGCTTCGAGGAAGAGATCGCCGTACCGCAACTGATGAAGGACCTGGACCCGGACAAAGCCGCCAACGTGCTGACCTTCTTCAAGCAGTCGGTGACCGCGCCGGCGCGGCTGGCGGGTAACGTATTGCTGGTGCACGAAACCCTCGACCAGGTGAAAGAGCCGCGCCTGGCGTGGATCTACAACGCCGGTCAACGCCGTGTACGTCGTGCGCCGCAAGTGGCCTACGACGGACCGGGCACCGCCGCCGACGGCCTGCGCACCTCGGACAACTTCGACATGTTCTCCGGCGCGCCGGATCGCTACGACTGGAAACTGATCGGCAAAAAGGAAATGTACATTCCCTACAACAGTTACAAACTCGACTCGCCGAGCCTCAAGTACGACGACGTGGTGAAAGCCGGGCACATCAACCAGGACCTGACCCGCTACGAGTTGCACCGGGTTTGGGAAGTGGTCGGCACGGTCAAGCCGAGTGAGCGGCATATCTACGCCAAACGCCACATGTACCTCGACGAAGACAGTTGGCAAGTGGCGCTGGTGGATCACTACGACGGTCGCGGCCAACTGTGGCGAGTGGCCGAAGGTCACGCTCAGTATTATTACGATCACCAGACCCCGGCCTACACTCTCGAAGCGCTCTACGACATCATTGCCGGCCGATACATTGCCCTGGGCATGAAGAACGAAGAGAAGCACAGTTTCGAATTCGGCTTCGAGGCCAAGGCTGCCGACTACACGCCATCGGCCCTGCGCGCCGAGGGCGTCCGGTAAGGGTTTTGATACATTGGCATCACGAAAGGCGACCTGTGGGTCGCCTTTTTTATGGGCGCCAATCAGCGCGCTGAATACCTCTCAACAAGCGGGTGGGAGAGGGTTAGGGTTGTCGGACAATTATAAAAAGGCACGCTGCAATGACCGCCATGACCCCGTGTCTGGACCGTTCTGGATTCCTGCCCCGCCTGTCTGCTCATCACTTGTCGCGGGCTCGCTTGAGCGAGCCATTACTGGCCTCCACGGCACGGGTGAAATTGCTCTGCGCCCCCGCCGGCAGTGGCAAGAGTGCGCTGCTCGCCGAGTGTCTGTTGCAGGCGCCGAATCAGTGCCGGGTGCATTGGTTGCCCTTGTCTGGCGCAGCGTCGAGCGTGGCCGATTTTCGTCATCGTCTGGCTGAGGCGCTGGAGCTGGCCTCGTCGGGCGAAACCGAACTACTCAGCTATCTGGCGCGATTGCAGACGCCAACCTGGCTGTTTCTAGATGACTACTGCCGTCTGCCGAACCCCGAGCTGGACTCGTTGCTGGATCGCATGTTGGCGATCGGCAGCCCGATGCTGACCTGGTGGCTGGGCGCTCGTCGCCGGCCACAATGCAACTGGCCGCGGTTGTTGCTCGATGATGAGTTGTACGAGTGCGAGAGTATTTCGCTGGCGTTCACGGCAGGTGAAGTCGAGCAGATATTGCAGCCCTGGGTACCGGAGCAGGCCAGCAAGGTGGCCAGTCGGATCATCCAGCGCACCGGCGGCTGGTGTGCCGGTGTGCGGATTGCGTTGCTGCACAAGTGCGACTGGTCGCGTCAGGACAAACCCCTGGGACGGGCGGACACCTTGCTCGATTATCTGGAGCATGAGTTGTTCAGTTCGCTGACGCCTGAGTTGAGCGAGGCCTGGCGCGTGCTGGCTCACTTGCCACGTTTCAATGCCCGACTGTGCGATCACCTGTTCGGGGCCGGGGAGGGCGCGCAGTACCTGAGGACCTTGCAAGCACTGGGTTGTTTTATTGAACCCTGGCGCGACTCTACCGACTGGCTGCAGGTGTTCACCCCGTTCACCCAATTGCTGCGCGATGAGCAATGGCCGGCCGGGCGCTCCTGGCATCGGCGCGCCTGTCAGTGGTTCTGCGCCGAACAGGACTGGAAATCGGCCTTCGAACAGGCATTGCTCGCCGAGGAGTACGAAGTGGCGGTCAGCCTGTTGCAGCACTTCAGTTTCGAGCATCTGTTCGAGGAGCAGACGGTGGTGCTGTTGTTGCGTTTGCACGAGCAGCAAGGCGAGGAACTGACACTGGGCAGTCCGCAGTTGGTCGGATTGATTACCGCCGCCTTGTTGTTCGCCGGACGTTTCGAACAGGCGACCACCTGCATCGCTCGTTTGGCGCATTTCACGCCGCAACCCTCGGCCGTGCTTCAGCGTCGATTGATTGCCCGCTGGCAGTCCCTGCAGGGTTGGCTACTGCATTTGCAGGGGCGCATGGAGCCTTCTCGCGCGCACTTTCTTGACGCGTTGAGCGCACTCGATCCCGACTGTTGGACGGCGCGGTTGATGTGTTTGTCGGGGCTGACGCAACAGGCGTTGTTAAGGGGCGAACTCGACGTCGCACATGCTCATAACCGTGAGGCCTTGTGCCTGGCGCGGGCGCAAGGTTCACTGGTGTTCGAGGGCTTGATGGAGCTCGATCATGCGCAGTTGCTGGAGCAACGAGGCGCGGCGTTACGGGCCGAAAGCCTGCTCTGTGACATCAATGAACTGCTCAGTCAGCGTTCGGACCGACCTGCACCCTTGCTGGGGCGAATTGCGTTGCGTCGTGGGCGGCTGGCCATGAGTCTGGGGGCAGACGAACACGCTGCCGAACTCTTTCAGACGGGGCTGGACGATTGCTTGCACAACCATGACAAGCGCGTGCTGTATGGGTTTCTCGGTCTGGCGCAACTGGCGGCCAATCATCGAAATTATGCTGCGGCGTTTGTTCATCTGCGCGACGCCGAACGATTGATGCAGCAGCGGCAGATTCCCGAAACGGTTTATCGGGGTGTACTGCTGCAAATCAGCAGCCATATCTGGTTGCAGCAGGGGCGCCCCGAGTTGGCCTGCGAAGCCTTGAGTCGGGTGCTCCGTCATTATCATGGCTCCCCCGTGCGGCAGGCACCGCCAGCGACACTAGAGCTGATACCGGTTCTGGAATACCTGTTGATACTGGCCGAGGTTCATCTAGGACTGGCCCAAGCGCCGCTAGCCCGGCTCGAGGCCCAGTTGCAATGGGCGCGACAGCGAGGCATGTCGCGACTACAAGCACAGTTGCATTTGGTCATGGCCGAAGTGGCCTGGTTGACCGACGACCCGTCTGCTCAGCAGTCGTTGCAGGACGGATTGGCCCTGGTCGAGCGCTGCAACCTCCAACAAGTCTTGTGCGATTTGCAACTACGCCAGCCTGAATTACTTGGCACAATCCGTCTTGCCACAACGGGAACCCCTTTGCATGGGGAGACCTTCCCACAAAGTCAATTGAGTCTGCGTGAAATAGAAGTATTGAAGTTAGTGGCGCAGGGTAATTCCAATCAACAGATTGCCGATCTTCTATTTATTTCATTGCACACCGTTAAAACCCATGCGCGGAGAATTAATGTGAAGTTGGGGGTGGAGCGAAGAACTCAGGCGGTTGCTCAGGCAAAGTTGTTGGGGATGCTCGGTTAGTGTTGGGTTTCTTTGGGTTCGGTTTCTGATGTTGCTGTTTGTTGTATATGAAGGAGGCGCTCGCGGAACCGGATTCCAGCGAGCACACGATCCTGGGGTAAGTATTGCGCTCAGTGTCTGACAATCAATCAGCCAGGGCAGGTGGTTGATACCCCATCCGCCAACTCACGGCCCGCGTCGCTGCCAGCAATCGCTGTGCCGCCGGGCCGTTTTCGTCAGCGTGGAACAGTGAGGTCGGACCGACGATGGTCATGACTGCCGCTACATTCCCTACTGCGTTGAATACCGGTGCCGACAACGCATCCACTCCCGGCATCAGCAACCCATGCACATGATGCAGGCCGCGTTCGCGGATCTGTTCGCATAAGGCCGCATAGGTCTGATCGTCCGCCAAGATGTGGTCAGTGGCGTTGTGAAGTTCCTGATCGCGCAAGTCCACGGTTTCCCGCTTTGGCAGGTAAGCGCCAAATACCAGGCCAGTGGATGAACTGAGTAACGGCAATACCGAGCCCAATTGCGTGACCACCGTCACCGCCCGCACTGCCGGTTCGATGTGCACGACCGTCGCGCCCCGATTACCCCACACCGCCAAAAAACAGGTTTCATTCAAATCATCACGCAACTCGGCCAGGGGCAGGGCGGCAACTTTCAGCACGTCCATACTGTTCAGAGCTGCCAGGCCCACGCGCAACGCTTCACGGCCCAGGCCGTAGTGGTTGGTGGCGGGGTTCTGTTCGGCAAAACCGCTGGCGATCAACGCCTGTAGATAACGGTGAACCTTGCTCGCCGGCATCTGAACGTGTTCGGCCAGACGCGACAGCGAGGTCGAGGGCGATAGCTCGGCCAGTGCCTTGAGGATGTCAGTACCGACCTCGGCCGAGCGGACTTTCTGTTTATCGTTATTGCGCGGCGTTTCCATGAAGGCGGTCTGATCCCGGGACGAATGGGCGTCTTTATAGCTTGACGGTCAATACCAATCAAATTACGTTATGCGTAATTGAATTACGATAAAAATAACTTCCCGTTCAGGAGGCTCCATGAACCTCGATTCAACGGCGCCAGCGCTGGCTTATCAGTCAGGCTTTGGCAACGAATTCAGCAGCGAAGCGTTGCCCGGCGCACTGCCCGTCGGCCAGAACTCCCCGCAAAAAGCTCCTTACGGCCTGTACACCGAGTTGTTCTCCGGCACTGCGTTCACCATGTCCCGCAGCGAAGCACGCCGCACCTGGATGTACCGCATTCAGCCGTCGGCCAATCACCCGGCATTCGTCAAACTGGATCGGCAACTGGCCGGTGGCCCGTTGGGTGAAGTCACCCCCAACCGCCTGCGCTGGAACCCCTTGGATATTCCGACCGAACCCACCGATTTCATCGACGGGCTGGTGAGCATGGCCGCCAATTCGGGCGCGGATAAACCGGCCGGGATCAGCATCTATAACTACCGCGCCAACCGTTCCATGGAGCGGGTGTTCTTCAACGCCGACGGCGAACTGCTGCTGGTACCGGAACTGGGCCGCCTGCGCATCGCCACTGAACTGGGCGTGCTGGAGCTGGAACCGCTGGAAATCGCCGTGCTGCCTCGCGGGCTGAAATTCCGCGTTGAACTGCTCGACCCGCAAGCCCGCGGCTACGTGGCCGAAAACCACGGCGCGCCATTGCGCCTGCCGGACCTGGGGCCGATCGGCAGCAACGGCCTGGCCAACCCCCGGGACTTTCTGACCCCGGTGGCGCATTACGAAAACCTCAAGCAACCGACCACCCTGGTGCAGAAATTCCTCGGCCAGTTGTGGGGCTGCGAGCTCGATCATTCACCGCTGAACGTGGTCGCCTGGCACGGTAATAACGTGCCGTACAAATATGACCTGCGCCGTTTCAACACCATTGGCACGGTGAGTTTCGATCACCCGGATCCGTCGATTTTCACCGTCCTGACTTCGCCGACCAGCGTGCACGGTCTGGCCAACCTCGATTTCGTGATCTTCCCGCCACGCTGGATGGTGGCGGAGAAAACCTTCCGTCCGCCGTGGTTCCACCGCAACCTGATGAACGAATACATGGGCCTGATCAAGGGCGAGTACGACGCCAAGGCCGAAGGTTTCGTGCCCGGCGGCGCCTCGTTGCACAGCTGCATGAGCGCCCACGGCCCCGATGGCGAGACCTGCACCAAGGCGATCAACGCTGAACTGGCGCCGGCTAAAATCGACAACACCATGGCTTTCATGTTCGAGACCAGCCAGGTGCTGCGCCCGAGCCGGTTCGCCCTGGATTGCCCGCAACTGCAAACCGATTACGACGCCTGCTGGGCCACGCTGCCCGCCACTTTCGACCCGACCCGGAGATAACCCATGACTCAGACTTCCATCACTCGTAGCTGGGTTGCCTCCGCCAACGGTCACGCGGATTTCCCGTTGCAAAACCTGCCTTTGGGCGTGTTCAGCGTGAAGGGCGGTGCGCCGCGCAGTGGCGTGGCGATCGGCGACCATATCTTTGATCTGGAAGCGGCACTCGATGCCGGGCTGTTCGATGGCGCCGCGCGCGCCGCCGTCGAAGCCACCCGTGGCGGCCAGTTGAATGCATTTTTTGAGCTGGGTCGCGAGGCGCGCGTCGCCCTGCGTGAACGCTTGATCGAGCTGTTCAAGGAAGGCAGCACCCTGCACGACAAGATCGAAGCCCAAGGCGCAAAACTGCTGCCGCTGGCGGCGGATTGCCAGATGCACCTGCCGGCGAAGATCAACGACTACACCGACTTCTACGTCGGCATCGAGCACGCGCAGAATGTCGGCAAACTGTTCCGCCCGGATAACCCGTTGCTGCCGAATTACAAGTATGTGCCGATTGGTTATCACGGCCGCGCCTCGACCATTCGCCCGTCCGGCACCGACGTGCGGCGGCCGAAAGGCCAGACCCTGCCGGCCGGCCAGACCGAGCCGACGTTTGGCCCGTGCGCACGCCTGGATTACGAACTGGAACTGGGTATCTGGATCGGTCCGGGCAATGCCATGGGTGACTCGATCGCCATCGGTGACGCCTCCGATCACATCGCCGGTTTCTGCCTGCTCAACGATTGGTCGGCGCGCGACATCCAGGCCTGGGAGTACCAGCCGCTGGGGCCGTTCCTGTCCAAGAGTTTCATCACCAGCATTTCGCCGTGGGTGGTGACGGCCGAAGCGCTGGAGCCGTTCCGTCGTGCGCAGCCGGCGCGCCCGGAAGGCGACCCGCAGCCGCTACCTTACCTGTTCGACAAACGTGATCAGGCGACCGGTGCCTTCGACATCGAACTCGAAGTGCTGCTGTTGACCGAGTCGATGCGCGAACAAAATCTGCCGGCCCATCGCCTGACCCTCAGCAACACAAAACACATGTACTGGACTGTTGCGCAGATGGTGGCGCACCACAGCGTCAACGGTTGCCAATTGCAGGCCGGCGATCTGTTCGGTTCGGGCACGCTGTCCGGGCCTGAAAGCGGCCAGTTCGGCAGCCTGCTGGAAATCACCGAGGGCGGTAAGAAGCCGATCGAACTGGCCTCGGGCGAGGTGCGTAAATTCCTCGAGGATGGCGACGAAATCATCCTGCGGGGACGTTGCAGTCGTGAGGGTTTTGCTTCCATCGGTTTCGGCGAATGCCGTGGCAAAGTGCTGCCGGCGCGTTAAGAGGATCGGGTCATGGAACTCTATACCTACTACCGTTCGACCTCGTCTTTCCGGGTGCGCATTGCACTGGCGTTGAAGGGGCTGGATTACCAGGCGCTGCCGATCAACCTGATCGCGCCGCAAGGTGGCGAACATCGGCAGCCGGCGTACCTGGGCATCAACCCGCAAGGCCGGGTGCCGGCCTTGCGCACCGACGAAGGCGAATTGCTGATTCAGTCTCCGGCGATCATCGAGTACCTGGAGGAACGTTATCCACAGGTGCCGCTGCTGTCCAAAGACCTCGCCGCCCGCGCCCATGAGCGTGGCGTGGCGGCGGTGATCGGCTGCGACGTTCATCCGCTGCACAACGTCAGTGTGCTGAATAAACTGCGGGAGTTGGGGCACGATGAGCCGCAGGTGGTGGAGTGGATCGGTCACTGGATCAGCCAAGGGTTGGCGACGGTGGAGCAGTTGATCGGTGATAGCGGTTACTGCTTTGGCGAGCAACCGGGGCTGGCGGACGTCTATTTGATCCCGCAGTTGTATGCGGCCGAGCGCTTCAATATTTCCCTTGAGGCCTACCCGCGTATTCGGCGAGTGGCGGCGCTTGCGGCGACACATCCAGCCTTCTTCCTGGCCCATCCGGCGAACCAGCCAGACACCCCTTAATGGCTTCTCATCGACCCAATGTGGGGGCGATCAATGGATGATGGCGTTGGGCGGAAGGTGCCCCAGCCGCTCGGTCAGGCGAATCTGCTGAATCGGGTCGTCACAGAGCAGCAGCGCGTGTTCCAGGTCAAAGCGTTCGGCATTCGGGCAGTCCAGCCGTTGATAGAGGCTGGCCCGGGCCAGGTAATCGGAGGCGCTGGCGTTGCCCAGTTCCAGCACGCGTTCGGCGTCGACCAGGGCGTCGATGTAGTCATCGTTGGTGAGGTGCAACTGGCGCAGGTTGCGTGACAGCCGTTGCAGCATCTGCGCAGGTTCGGCGGTCTGCAAATGCTCGGCGTTGAGTTGCATGTTCGGGCCGTATTGGCGTTGCAGCAGTTCACGGCAATCGTTGGGGTACAGCCGGCGCCCGCCGCATGGGTCGAGTAGGTGATCGGCGCCTTGCACCCGCAGCAGGAAATGCCCGGGGAAGTTGACCCCAACCAGAGGAATTTCCAGTCTTCTGGCCAGCTCCAGTGCAATCAGGCCCAGCGCCAGCGGCTGGCCTCTTCGGCGTTCCAGTACTTTATGGAGCAACGCCACTTGCGGGCGCAAGGGCGTGAAGTCGTCCTGGGCAAACCCCAGGTCATTCATCCGCCGCAACAACGGTTGCGCCAATTCACTCACCGGCAGCATCGGCAACCCGTAGCTGACTCGCTGTTGCAGGTCCTTGAAGTCCGCCAGCACGGTCTCGGGATTGAGCTCTTTATCGTGTTCGGCCGCAATCCACAGCGCCGCCTCGAACAGCGCGGGCGGTGATCGTTGCAGACAGTCGAAAAAGCGTTGGCGCGGGGTCATCAAAATCTCCGGGGAATGCCTCGTTTTAGCCCCGTCGCACGTTTTCGTCCAGTGCTGTACACATGTCATGGCAGGTTATGTCCGAAAGCCTCTAAAGCGGTCTCGCTTATTCCGGCGCGCTTCTGCAATTTTTGTGCGCAAGCCTATACTGGCGACTACAAGAAGTGATTCGGGAGCCTTACGATGTTCGCTCTCATGCAAAGCACTCGCCTTGAATCGCTGCACCTGAGCGTTGATCCGGTCACCGGGTTGAAGGCGGTGATTGCCATCCATAACAGCCGCCTGGGACCTGCCCTGGGCGGGTGTCGTTACCTTGCCTACCCCAGCGATGAATCCGCAATCGAGGATGCTGCGCGCCTCGCCCAAGGCATGAGTTACAAGGCGGCATTGGCCGGCCTGGCCCAGGGCGGTGGCGTCGCGGTGATTATTCGCCCGGCCCATGTGGAAAACCGCGCCGCGCTGTTCGAAGCGTTCGGGCGCTGGATCAATCAGCTCGACGGTCGCTACATCACCGCCATCGACGCCGGCACCTCGGTGGCGGACATGGACTGCATTGCCCAACAGACGCAATTCGTCACCAGTACCACCGCTGCGGGCGACCCTGCACCCCACGCGGCCATGGGCGTGTTTGCCGGCATCCGCAGCACCGCGATGGCCCGCTTGGGTAGCGATAATCTCGAAGGACTGCGCATCGCCATTCAAGGCCTGGGCAATGTCGGTTATGCCTTGGCCGAACAGTTGCACGCTGCCGGTGCCGAGCTGCTGGTCAGCGACATCGATCAGGGCAAAGTGCAACTGGCCATGGAGCAGTTGGGCGCTCATCCAATTGCCAACGATGCGCTGCTCAGCACGCCGTGCGACATACTCGCGCCCTGCGGTCTGGGTGGTGTGCTCAACAGCAATAGTGTGTCGCAATTGCGCTGCGCGGCGGTCGCAGGTTCGGCCAACAATCAGTTGATCCATCTGGAAATCGCCGATCAGCTGGAACGCCGAGGCATTTTGTATGCGCCCGATTACGTGATCAATGCCGGTGGGCTGATCTACGTGTCGCTCAAGCACCGTGGGGAAGAACTGACGACCATCACCGCGCACCTGTCGAAAATCAGTTCACGACTGACCGAAGTCTTCGCCCATGCCCAGGCGGAAAAACGTTCCCCGGCCCGGGTGGCGGATGAGTTGGCGGAGAAAGTGCTGTACCGGTGATGCAAGACGAGTGAAAAGTTTGAATCGATAAGGGAGTGAGCGCCTATCCGGCCAACTTGCTCCCCAAGCCCTGCGCCACAAGTGTCGGGCCTGACCATTGCACGCCGACCCCGCGTGCCAGGAGCCCTGTGATGCTTCACAAGGTTGAGCTGCCGTACACCCGTTTTTTGTCCCCCGATGGCCAGTTGCTTGGCGATCTTCCCGCCTGGGCCGACGATTTCAATCTGCTGACGCGCCTGTATCGGCAGATGGTCCTGACCCGCCTTTTCGACCAGAAAGCGGTCGCCCTGCAACGCACCGGGCGCATCGGCACCTACGCGCCGACCCTGGGCCAGGAAGCCATTGGCGTGGCGGTCGGCAGCCTGATGCATGCCGAAGATGTGCTGATCCCCTATTACCGCGACACCGCTGTGCAGTTGATGCGCGGTGTGCGCATGGAAGAAATCCTGCTGTATTGGGGGGGCGATGAGCGTGGCAGCGACTTTGCCGACCCGGCGGTCGCCCAGGATTTTCCGATCTGTGTGCCGATTGCCACCCAGGCCCTGCATGCCTGTGGCGTCGCCAGCGCATTCAAAATCCGTGGTGAGCATCGGGTTGCCGTCACCACCTGCGGCGATGGTGGCACCAGCAAAGGGGACTTCCTTGAGGCCCTCAATGTCGCTGGCGCCTGGCAGTTGCCGGTGGTGTTCATCGTCAACAACAACCAATGGGCGATCTCGGTACCGCGGCGAATTCAGTGTGGCGCCCCGACGTTGGCGCAGAAAGCCATTGGCGCGGGGTTCCACGGCGAGCAGGTCGACGGCAACGACATACTCGCCATGTACGACCGCGTGCAAGTGGCTCTCGAACGGGCGCGTCATGGTAAAGGCCCGGTGTTGCTCGAATGCCTGAGCTATCGCCTCGGCGATCACACCACAGCCGACGATGCCACGCGCTACCGCTCGGCGGACGAGGTCAAGCAGGCCTGGCTCGAAGAGCCGATCAAACGCTTGCAACGGTTCATGGCCGGGCAAGGCGTATGGGACGAAGGCCGCGAACAGGCGCTGATCGGCGAATGCCAGGCCCTGGTGCAAAGTGCTGTGGATAACTTCGACGCGGCGGGTCTGCAGGCGCCGGAATCGGTGATCGATCATGTTTACGCGCAGTGGCCGCAGGCTCTGGCCGAACAGCGCGAAGAGTTCCTCGAACGGGTGGCCCGCCGGACGGGAGGTTCGAGCCATGAGTAACGGTAAGGTGACGCTGCTGGAGGCGGTGAATCTGGCGTTGCATCGAGCCATGCGCGAAGACGAGAACGTTATCGTCCTGGGTGAAGACGTCGGGGTGAACGGTGGCGTGTTTCGCGCCACGCTGGGCCTGCGCGACAGCTTTGGTTTCAAGCGGGTCATCGATTCGCCGCTGGCCGAAACCATGATCAGCGGGCTGGCAGTGGGCATGGCGGCCCAAGGCCTGAAACCGGTGGTGGAAATCCAGTTCATGGGGTTTATCTACGCCACCATGGAACACCTGGTGTCCCACGCCAGCCGCATGCGCAACCGCACGCGCGGGCGGCTCACTTGCCCGATGGTGCTGCGCTCGCCAATGGGCGCAGGGATTCGCGCCCCGGAACATCACAGCGAAAGCACCGAAGCACTGTTCGCGCACATTCCGGGGTTGCGGGTGGTGATCCCGTCCTCGCCAGCCCGGGCCTATGGTTTGTTGCTCGCGGCCATCGACGACCCGGACCCGGTGATCTTTCTCGAACCGACCCGACTCTATCGCATGAACCCTCAACCGTTGTTGGACGACGGTAAACGCCTGCCGCTGGACAGCTGTTTCACCCTGCGTGAAGGCAGCGATATTACCTTGATCAGTTGGGGCGCCAGTGTGATGGAAACCCTGCAAGCCGCCACGGCATTGGCTGAACAGGGCATCTCGGCGGAAGTGATCGATGTCGCCAGCATCAAACCGTTGGACCTGGACACGATGGAGGCCTCGGTGCGCAAGACCGGTCGCTGCGTGATCGTGCATGAGGCGCCGCGCTCCTGCGGGGTCGGCGCGGAAATCGCCGCCAGTCTCTACGAACGGGTGTTGCTGGAGTTGCAGGCACCGATCCAGCGAGTCACCGCGCCGGACATCCCGCCGCCACTGTATCGACTGGAATCGCTGTACATGCCCGGCGTCGAAGACATTCTGCACGCCTGCGACACCGTGCTGCGCCACGCCTGAAGAAGCCCCTGAACAGACACCAGAGGCCGAGGAGGTTGCGATGAAATATTTCAAACTGCCGGATCTGGGCGAAGGCTTGCAGGAGGCGGAAATCGTCCGCTGGCACGTCAAGGTCGGCGATTCCGTCAAGGCCGATCAACTGCTGGTGTCGGTGGAAACCGCCAAAGCGCTGGTGGACATTCCCGCGCCTTACGATGGCGTGGTGGCGAAAACCTTCGGCGGCGAGGGCGACATTCTGCACGTCGGAGAACCGCTGCTCGGTTACGAGGGCGAAGCGGATGCCGGCACTGTGGTCGGACGGCTTGAGGGCGGCGGCACGAATCAGGAGGATGCCTTTTTCATCGGCGCCGCGCCTTCGACCCGCGAACACCTGGCGAACCGTGCCACACCGGCGGTGCGGCAATTGGCTCGGCAGCTTGGCGTTGAGCTGAGCGCCTTGGTCGGCTCCGGCCAGGACGGCTTGATCACCCGCAGCGATGTAGAAAACGCGGCCCAGTCGGAACGTGAACGCTTCGGTGGTGAAAAGCTGCGCGGTGTACGACGCAGCATGGCACTGAACATGGCCAGGTCCCATGCCGAAGTGGTGCCGGTGACGATTTTCGGTGACGCCGACCTGCATCGTTGGGGGCAGGCACGGGAGCCGCTGATTCGTCTGGCCAAGGCCATGGCGGCCGCCTGTGGCGTGGAGCCGGTGCTCAATAGCGCTTTCGATGGCAAAACCCTGGCGCTCAAACAACACGATCGGCTCGACCTGGGCATTGCCGTGGATACACCGGACGGTTTGTTCGTGCCGGTGCTGCGCGATGTCGGCAATCGCACGTCGGCGGATTTGAAAGAGGGTGTGATGCGCCTGCGCGCCGATGTGCAGGCGCGCTCGATTCCGCCCAGGGAGATGATGGGCGCGACCCTGACCCTGTCGAATTTCGGCACCTTGTTCGGTCGCTATGCCAACCCGGTGGTGGTGCCGCCGCAAGTGGCGATCCTCGCCGCCGGGGCGATCCGCGATGAACCGGTGGCGCTCGAGGGGGCGGTGGTGGTGCATCCGATCCTGCCGCTGTCCCTGACCTTCGACCACCGCGTGGTCACCGGCGGCGAGGCGGCGCGGTTCTTCAAGGCGTTGGTCGAAGCGCTGGAGCAACCTGACGCCTGATTTTTGCGGGCATGAAAAAGGCCCTGAGCCATTGGACTCAGGGCCTATTCAATTCGGGCATTGTTTACTTCGGCGTCTTGGCGGCTTTGGCTGGCTTGATCGGCTCAGCTTGCTCCACTTCAACAGGTGCAGCCACTACAACAGGTTTAGCGACTTCAGTCGGCACGTTGAGCAATTCGGACAGCGCGTCCGGCTGGCTCTTGAACGCCTTGGCGAACACGTCACGGTTCTTCGCCATGTAGATTCCGGCTTCTTCCACTTGCTGTTCGGTCAGGGACGGAACGGCTTTTTGCAACACTTCAGCCAGCAATTCGGCCAGTTCGAGCATTTTGTCATGACGGTCAGCTTCGGCTTTATCCATGAACAAGCGCTCCAGATCTCGGCTGCTGCGGTATACCACTTCGACGGCCATTCACCACCTCACATGCCTTCACATTTAGTTGTCTTTGCGACTACTGTATCTATATACAGCGACAAGGATAAGCGAATCCCTGCGCTTTGGGTAGTGGCTTTTTAATGTAGACCGGATTCGGGGTTTGTCAGGTTAACCGTGTCGTCCCTATTCGCGAGCAAGCCCGCTCCCACAGGATGTGCGCTGTTCCTTGTGGGAGCGGGCTTGCTCGCGAACAGGCCGGCAAAAACACCACGAAAGTGTCCAGTAGCAGCCCATCGCCATCTCACCCAACAGCCTCTGGCCTTTTTTCTGCATGCAGAACAACCGTCACGTCCAACCCGCATCATCCGCTCGAACCGAGCTAAGGAATAACCATCGTGAAAATCAACTGGGCCGAGAACCTGCGGCAGAACGTGCACCAACTGGCCGAGTCCCTGGGCAACCTGTTCGTCGAGACCTTCCACTACTTGGCGCTGTTCGCCATCGGTGCAGTCACCGCATGGGCGGCGGTGATGGAATTCTTGCAGATGATCGAGGCGGGGCACATCAAGATCGATGACATCCTGTTGCTGTTCATCTACCTGGAACTGGGGGCGATGGTCGGGATTTATTTCAAGACCAACCACATGCCGGTGCGTTTCCTGATCTACGTGGCGATCACCGCGCTGACACGGCTACTGATCTCCAACGTCTCGCACCACAATCCGCCGGACCTGGGGATCATCTACCTGTGCGGCGGGATCCTGCTGCTGGCGTTTTCGATTCTGGTGGTGCGTTACGCCTCGTCGCAATTTCCTTCGGTGAAGATCGAACACCCGCAGCGCAAGATCGGTGCGGGTTCCGGTGAGCATCCTGAAGTGGAGAAGGGCGAGCTTTAAAGCCCGATTTCAGGTCGGGTCCGGGCTTTGGCCTGTGGCGGCGGCAGCTTACGGTTGTCGCCGTCGGTCATGGCTTCGAGGATGGCCACGGCGCATTGACCCTGTTCGATGGCGATGCCGAATTGAATGCTTTGCACCAGGCGTTTGAGGCGCTTGGGGTCATTGCGTTGTTCGGCGCTGATCATCCGTTTGGCCACCACACGGCCAGCGTTGGAGAGGGTCAGCATGATGCTGCCGTCCAGACCCTGGATGCTCAGGTTGATTTGATAATCCGCTGCAAAAGCATCGGTAATGAGCTGAAAAGGGTTGTCCATAATGCGTCACCGCCTGATTGAACGTGCAGTTGTTGACGGCCATGATCGGGATTAGTTCGCAATACCAGACCACTGGCCTTCCATGTTCATGCGCTTTCTTCCGTGCCGCACAAGGGAGATAGCAAGGGGCATGCCGGAAAAACTGTCGGACAATGTTTACGGCAAAAAAACGGCGGGCACCTTGGCCCGCCTTCTTTTTGCCTGCCCGTTTCAGGGCATAAATGAATAGATGATCGCAGACAGTGCAATCAGACCGACCAACACCACAAACACGTTCGAGGCCTGGCCCGAGTACTGGCGCAAGGCTGGCACGCGGCGGATGGCGTACATCGGCATCAGGAACAACAGGCAGGCGATGATCGGCCCGCCGAGGGTTTCGATCATGCCCAGGATGCTCGGATTGAAAGTCGCCACGGCCCAGCAACTGAGGATCATGAACAGCGCAGTGAGGCGGTTCAGCCAGCGGGCAGAGATGACTCGACCACGACCGCGCAGGCTTTTCACGATCAGGCCCTGAAAGCCTTCGCTGGCGCCGATGTAATGGCCCAGGAAAGATTTGGTGATCGCCACCAGTGCAATCAGCGGCGCGGCGTAAGCGATGACCGGTGTCTGGAAGTGGTTGGCCAGGTACGACAGGATCGAAATGTTCTGCGCCTTCGCTGCGGCCAAATCAGACGGGGACAACGCCAGCACGCAGCTGAAGCAAAAGAACATCACCGTGACGACCATCATGGCGTGAGCGATCGCCAGAATGCCGCTGCTTTTGCGTTCGGCTTGCTTGCCGTAACGCTGCTTCTGATCGACGGCGAAGGCGGAAATGATCGGCGAATGGTTGAACGAGAACACCATCACCGGGATCGCCAGCCACAAGGTCTTGAAGAACAGCGGCAGCGGCATGCCTTCGCTGGCGGTGGCGAAGAATGCGCCGTTCCAGTTCGGGATCAGGCTGATGCCCAGCAGCAGCAAGGCCGCGACGAACGGGTAGACCAGCACGCTCATGCATTTGACGATGACGCCCTGACCACAACGGACGATGGTCATCAGGCCGAGGATCAGCCCCAGCGACAGGATCGCCCGAGGCGGCGGCGTCATGTGCAACTGGTGCTCCATCAGGCTGCTCAAGGTGTTGGTCAGCGCCACGCTGTACACCAGCAGGATCGGGAAGATCGCAAAGAAATACAGCAGCGTGATCAGTTTGCCGGCACCGATGCCGAAGTGTTCTTCCACCACCTCGGTGATGTCCCCGGAACGGCCGGACAACACGAAACGAGTCAGGCCGCGGTGGGCGAAAAATGTCATCGGAAATGCCAGCACGGCCAGAATCAGCAGCGGCCAGAAACCACCCACGCCGGCGTTGATCGGCAGGAACAGCGTGCCGGCGCCAATTGCCGTGCCGTAGAGGCCAAGCATCCAGGTGGTGTCGTGTTTACTCCAGCCTTTGTGGGTTGTTTCGCTATTGCGTGTGAGGTCTACAGCGGGATTATCGGCAGCAGGTGTACGTACATCGGTCATTGTTTTCGCCTCGTTATTATTTTTACTCGGGCTCACGTGTTGCGAACGGTCAGGAAATGCTCCTCAGCACTCCACCCAGCTAACCGCCAGGCCGCCCCGTGAAGTTTCTTTGTATTTGTCGTGCATATCGGCGCCGGTATCGCGCATGGTGCGGATCACCCGGTCCAGGGAAATGAAGTGTTTGCCGTCACCGCGCAGGGCCATTTGCGTGGCGTTGATCGCTTTCACCGCGGCAATCGCGTTGCGCTCGATGCACGGCACTTGCACCAGACCGCCGACCGGGTCGCAGGTCAGGCCGAGGTTGTGTTCCAGGCCGATTTCGGCGGCGTTTTCCAGTTGCTCCGGGGTGGCGCCGAGCACGTCGGCCAAACCGGCGGCGGCCATGGCGCAGGCCGAGCCGACCTCACCCTGGCAGCCGACTTCAGCGCCGGAGATCGAGGCGTTTTTCTTACAGAGAATGCCTACGGCGGCGGCCCCCAAAAAGAACGCCACGACATCATCGTCCGACGCGTCCGGGTTGAATTTCATGTAGTAGTGCAGCACGGCCGGAATGATCCCCGCCGCCCCGTTTGTAGGGGCGGTGACCATCCGTCCGCCGGCGGCGTTTTCTTCGTTCACGGCGAGGGCGAACAGGTTCACCCACTCCATGGCCGACAGGGTGGAGCTGATGACATTCGGTTTGCCGATTTCCAACAGGCTGCGGTGCAATTTCGCCGCGCGGCGCGGAACATTCAGGCCGCCGGGCAGGATGCCTTCGTGACGCAAGCCCTGCTCGACGCACTCGCGCATCACCGACCAGATGTGCAGCAGGCCCTGACGGATTTCGGCTTCGCTGCGCCAGGCCAGTTCATTGGCCATCATCAATTCGGACACCCGCAGACCGTGCTGTTTGCAGAGCTTGAGCAATTCGGCGGCGCTGGAAAAATCGTACGGCAGCACGACGTCGCTGGCCGGTGCAATGCCGGACTCGGCTTCGGCCGCTTCGATGATGAAACCGCCGCCCACCGAGTAGTACGTCTGCTCGAACAGCTCACCGGTTTCGCCGAAGGCTGTCAGGGACATGGCGTTAGGATGGTAGGGCAGGCTCTCGTCGAGCAGCAGGAGATCGTGCTGCCAGTTGAAGGCGATGGTCGCTTTGCCGGCCAGGGACAGCTTGCCGGTTTCCCGCAGGTGCTGGATGCGCGAATCGATGGTGGTCGGGTCGATGCTATCCGGCCATTCGCCCATCAGGCCCATGACACAGGCGCGGTCGGTGGCATGGCCGACGCCGGTGGCTGAAAGCGAACCGTAAAGCTGGACTTCGACCCGACGGACGGCGGCCAGTAAATTCTGGTCAATCAATGCTTGGGCAAAGGTCGCTGCAGCACGCATCGGGCCGACGGTGTGGGAACTGGACGGACCGATGCCGACTTTAAAGAGATCGAAAACACTGATAGCCATGCTAAAGCCTATACAAGCAATGGAAGAGAAATCGCCGCCATTTTTGTAGGCCAAGCGCAATGTCGGCGATACTGCCTACCTCGGTCCTACGTGACCAACGAAACTTCCTAAGACAGCCTTTAGCAGGACTAAACGATGAGTCGTCAATTGCACGCCCAGACTTACGTCTGGCTGCACGTGTTTTCCTGTGCTGCGCGGCACCTGTCGTTCACCCGTTGCGCCGAAGAACTGCACATCACGCCGGGTGCGGTCAGTCAGCAAATTCGGCTACTGGAGGAGCGGCTGGGTTTTCGCCTGTTTCACCGTCGCGCCCGTGGTGTGGAATTGAGCGCCCAAGGCCAGCGTCTGGCCATTACGGTCAACGAGGCTTACGGCAGCATCGACGCAGAATTGCGACGCCTGGATGCGGGAATGATCAGCGGGATTTTGCGGGTGCGTTCGATTCCCTCGTTCCTGAGCAAATGGCTGACCCCGCGTTTACCGCGTTTGCAGCAGCGCTTCCCGGACATTCAATTGCGCCTGGTGGCGGAGGACAGCAGCGTGCCGTTGCACGAAGGTGACTTCGACCTGGCGATCGATCTGAACGACGGCAGCTATCCCGGATTGTTATCCACAACCTTGCTCGACGAGCAGATATTCCCGGTGTGCGCCCCGAGCCTGTTGCGAGGGCGTCCGCCGCTGCACGGTCCGGCGGACTTGATGCACTTTCCGTTGTTGCACGACATCACCGCCTGGCGGGGCAGTTACGAGTACGCGGAATGGGAGTTTTACCTCAATGCCATCGGTTTCGAAGGCGCGGACGTGCGGCGCGGGCACACCTTCAACCGCAATCACCTGACCATCGAAGCGGCGATTGCCGGGATGGGCGTGGCGATTGCGCGGCGAACGCTGCTTAACGATGAGCTGGAACGGGGCACGCTGATCGTGCCGTTTGGCCTGGCGGTGCCTAATCACAAGCGCTACGTACTGCTCTACGCGCCGGGTGCGCTGAGCCATCCGGGCGTACGCGCGGTGCATGACTGGCTGGTGGAAGAGGCGGGGATTTTTCGTGACCTGCATCCGCTGGGGGGAACGGCGGATGTGACCATTTGTGACTGAAGACAGGGCCGACCCAACTCCCGACATTAACAGCGCTTTTGCTCGTTGTCCGGCTTTTTTTGCGTATGAATATTTATCTTTTTTTAGGGGTTGAAATGTTCCGCGCACACACCGATTGTGTAACCAAGAGGTTGCGGTGATGACGCCCAAGGGCCAGCCGATGCGCCTCTTGCGAGCTAGCTGAAATAAGGGAAGAACTATGCAAATCCAAGTCAATAGCGATAACCATATTCAAAGCAGTAAACGACTGGAGGAGTGGGTACGTACTACCATTGAGAGCACGCTCGAACGTTATGAGGAGGACCTGACCCGCGTCGAGGTCCATCTGCGGGACGAGAACGGCGACAAGCCTGGTCCCCATGACATGCGCTGCCAGCTGGAAGCGCGGCCAAAAGGCCACCAACCAATTTCCGTTACCCATAAAGCTGACTCCCTGGAACTGGCGATCGACGGGGCGGCCGAAAAACTTGAACATGCGCTGGAGCATATGTTTGGCAAATTACGCGGCAAACCACGTGCCGCTGTGGTGCCGTTCGAGAGGGGCGCACACGCTGATGTGCTGCTGGAAGAAGAGTTTCTCGAGAACGAACAGGCTGCGCTCAATGGCTGAGGTCTAAGGCGGCATTATATTCCCACTGCTTTCCAACTAAAAAAGGGGCCTGCGTTGCAGGCCCCTTCTTGTTTCAGTGTCCACCGGTCCCCTGTGGCAAAGGAGCTTGCTGTGGTGAGGGGGCACGTCCCATCGCCAGAATTTAAATGCTTGAGGAACCCTGTCCCTTTGGTGACAGGCGCGCCGATCACTACTTATGGACGGGGTGCTGACGGGTTTGTTGCATGCCCGAAACAGCGACTTTGCCCTCTGTTTTGGTCGTGGTGCCGGGAAAACCTTCCCGTGTTACGGTACATTTAAAGTCAAACTCGAGCTCTCCCTTAACAAAGTCAACCTTGATGACTGTTATTCCTCCACTTCCAGGGTCGGCGATAAAAACGTGATCATAATCAGGATCGTGTTGGACTGTTTGCACATATATGAAATTGTTGATTTCGGGAGCCCCAATATTATATTTCCCGAGTGTGAGATTGTCCTTGAAAATAAACTCCCAGTGTCTGTCGTTCATTATTCCTATGATCTGGATTGCACTGTCTGAAATGCGCCTGAAAATAACTCGGGTGCTTTCAAAGTCGGGGCGGCTTTCAATTGTTGATTTCACAGTGCCGGATGCGAAGGGGCCTTTTTTCAGAATTTCGGAGTCCAATTCAATAAGTGTGCCTGCGGACATTTTTATCTCTCCATAGATTGAGTTAAAAATGATCCGCTTTCAGTATTTATATGGCTACTGTCAAATCTGACAGGTATTTAGTGATTTTAATAATGTCTCGCAATAAGAGAGCGCGTTTATTGCGCAATGGGTTCTAACGAAATGCCTGACGATACTCGCCAGGCGTCCCACCCAAAGCCTGGCGAAACCGATTGGTAAAGTGACTGGCACTGGCAAAACCGCACGCCAGCGCAATTTCCCCCAATGGCTGCGATGTTGCGCGCAATAACTCCCGAGCCCGGCTCAATCGCCGCGCCAACACATACTGATGCGGCGGCAAGCCGAAGCTCACACGAAACATTCGTGCAAAGTGGTACTCCGAGAGTGCGCATAACGCCGCCAACTGCCCGAGACTGATCGCTTCGGCCAACTGACTGTCGATGAACTCCACCAACTGCCGTCGCTGATGTGCCGCCAATCCACCCTTGAGGCGCAAGCCCTGACGCACGCCGACCTGGCTGAGCAGCACATGGCTGAGCATTTCGTGGGCCAGGCTGCTGGTGAGCAGGCGTTCGCCCGGTTCGTCCCAATTGAGCGCGATCAACTGCCGAAAACACCGGGCCTGCCGGGCATCTTCGAGGAACGTGCGCTCGCGCAACTGCAATTCACGCGGTTCGCGATCCAGCAGCGTGACACAGCCGAGGGCAAATTGTTCGGGGCTGAAATACAGGTGGGCCAGGCGAATGTCGCCGTTGATCACCCAGCCTGACTGATGGTCGGCCGGCAGAATGCACAGCTTGTCCGGGCCACCCTTGGTGTCGGGCTGATCGCGGCGAAAGGTACCGGTGCCTCCGGCGATGTAGCACGACAGGGTGTGATGGCTCGGTGCCTCGTAATCCTGGGCATCGTGGTGGTTGTTCCACAAGGCCGCAGCCATGCCGTCACCGAGCTCGGCGCTGTGCTCCAGGCGAGCATTGGGCGAGCGGTTGAGGGCTTGAAAGACTTGCAACGTTTCCAGTGCGGCCATGATCGGTTCTCTCCAACGCCTTGCATCCTACTCCGTAGACATTGGCCTGCCAGCCCGCCGGCCGATAAAAGCGCAAGTTTATGCAAGCGCAATAGGGTTTTGCGCCGGACACTGAAGGCCTATTCAGGAGTCTTCACCATGAACCTCTCGTTATACCTGCTGACCGTGCTGATCTGGGGCACCACCTGGATCGCCTTGAAATGGCAATTGGGCGTGGTGGCGATTCCGGTGTCGATCGTCTATCGCTTCGGTCTCGCCGCGCTGGTGCTGTTCGTGATGTTGCTGCTCAGCCGGCGTCTGCAAGTAATGAATCGCCGTGGGCATCTGATTTGCCTGGCGCAGGGGCTGTGCCTGTTCTGCATCAATTTCATGTGCTTCCTTACCGCCAGCCAATGGATCCCCAGCGGTCTGGTCGCCGTGGTGTTTTCCACCGCTACGTTGTGGAACGCCTTCAATGCGCGGGTATTCTTTGGTCAGAAAATCGCCCGCAACGTGCTGATGGGGGGCGCGTTGGGTTTGCTCGGCCTTGGCATGCTGTTCTGGCCCGAGCTGGCCGGTCATACCGCCAGCCCGCAAACCTTGCTCGGGTTGGCCCTGGCGTTGCTCGGAACCTTGTGCTTTTCGGCGGGCAACATGCTGTCGAGTCTGCAACAGAAGGCTGGCCTGAAACCCCTGACCACCAATGCCTGGGGCATGGCTTACGGCGCGGCGATGTTATCGGTGTGGTGCCTGGTCAAAGGCATCCCGTTCGACATGGAGTGGAACGCCCGCTACATCGGCTCGTTGTTGTATCTGGTGATTCCGGGCTCGGTGATCGGCTTCACCGCCTACCTGACCCTGGTCGGCCGCATGGGGCCGGAGCGGGCGGCGTATTGCACCGTGTTGTTCCCGGTGGTGGCGCTGAATGTGTCCGCGTTCGCCGAGGGTTATCAATGGACCGCACCGGCACTGGCCGGGCTGGTGCTGGTCATGCTGGGCAACATATTGGTATTTCGTAAGCCGCGTGCAGTGGTATTGCCCAGCCACGGCAAGTTGGTTTAAGCAGGTTGAAAAATCGGGCGCTGAACATCAGCGCTCGATTTTTAGCGCGATATAAATCATTAGCGGCAATATGAAGTCGACAATATGCCGAGCCCAGTCCTTGGCGTTCCAGGTCAGCGATGTGTCCATGTCGAACCATTCAACGCCGATGACTTGCAGGCAAACGTAATAGATAAATATGGCGGTCAATAATCCGATGATCGAGAGCTTCTTGGCTTCGTGAAATACGTCAGCCGATTCGTTTATTTTTCGGTACAGATGATAAGTTCCAACCAGGCAGCACACGGTATAAATAACTTCCATCGTAATGATGAACCAGTAAATCCGGTGGTGCAGCATGGGCGAATCGATCGCTCGGTAGCGAATGTTGGCGTTTACCTGCGTCGTGTCCATGCTCAGAATGTGGCCGACATATTCATAGTTTGATGCGTAGTCGGTGAAGTTGCTGTACATCACAAGCAATCCGAAGAAACTGATGTAAGCCATAAGAATGACTTTGCTGTAGCGGATAAGCTTGTCGGTGGTCAGGCTGTTCAAGTTTATTATTCTCCAAATCGTTTATCGTGGCTTCGATAAGTTTGGAGAGTATATAGCGAGGGTTTTTAATTGGGCGTCAGGTTCATTTGCAAGGTATGTATTGACCCGCCATTAACGGGCAAGCGTTGTGCGACGCTTGCCCGGTTTAATTACTTTCGCCAGACCTGTGGGTTCACCAGATCCTGCGGCCGCTCACCCAACAAGGCGCTGCGCAAATTGGTCAATGCGCGGTTGGCCATGGCCTCGCGGGTTTCATGGGTGGCTGACCCGATGTGCGGCAACGTCACCGCGTTTTTCAGCTGGAACAGCGGCGATTCGGCCAGCGGTTCTTTTTCGTAAACGTCCAGCCCGGCGCCACGAATGCGGTTGTTTTGCAGTGCTTCGATCAGCGCCGGTTCGTCCACCACCGGGCCACGGGCGATGTTCACCAGAATGGCGCTCGGCTTCATCAGCGCCAGTTCGCGGTGGCTGATCAAGTGCCTGGTTTTTTCGCTGAGCGGCACCACCAGGCAGACGAAATCGGCTTCGGCCAGCAGTTGATCCAGGCTACGGAACTGCGCACCGAGCTCCTGCTCCAGTGCAGTCTTGCGGCTGTTGCCGCTGTAGATGATTGGCATGTTGAAGCCCAGCCGACCACGACGGGCGATGGCCGCGCCGATGTTGCCCATGCCGACTATCCCTAAGGTTTTGCCATGCACATCGCTGCCGAACAACGGTGCGCCGACGGTGGCTTGCCATTGGCCGGCCTTGGTCCAGGCGTCCAGCTCGGCGACGCGGCGGGCGCTGCTCATGAGCAAGGCGAAGGCCAGGTCGGCGGTGCTTTCGGTGAGGACGTCGGGGGTGTTGGTGAGCATGATCCCACGTTCGTTGAAGTAGGCGAGGTCATAGTTGTCGTAGCCCACCGAGACGCTGGAGACCACTTCCAGTTTGCTGGCGTTTTCCAGCTGCGCGCGACCGAGCTTGCGGCCAACGCCGATCAGGCCGTGGGCGTGGGGCAGGGCTTCGTTGAACTGGGCGGCGATGTCGCCGTTTTTCGGGTTCGGCACAATCACATCGAAATCCTGTTGCAGGCGTTCGATCATGGGCGGGGTGATGCGGCTGAAGGCGAGGACGGTTTTTTTCATTGGAGAGGGGCTCGTCGGGCGTGGAGATTGCCAAGCAAGCTAACATTCTTCGCGGGTTAGGTGCGAGTGCCTGCGGATGTACGCCGTCTAACTGTGGGAGCGGGCTTGCTCGCGAAAGCGATTTCACATTCAACATCAATGTTGCCTGACCCACCGCTTTCGCGAGCAAGCCCGCTCCCACAATGGATCAGCTGTGTGGCGCGGGCTTCGGCACGTCGACGTTATCCAGCACCCGGTTCACCGCCAGCTCGGCCAGCATGATGACTTGCTGAATCGCCAGGATCGTGTGCCGCTGCGGGGCGTCGACATAGGCTGCGATGTCGCTGGTCATGACGCTGGCCGAGGCCAGTGATTCGCAGACATGGGCCAGCAGGCTTTCGTTATCCATGTCCGGCGCGACCATGAACATCCTGCTGGGTTTGCGGCCTTCGGTTTTTTTGGGCGGTGGCTTGAGGTAGTGGTCGAGCGCCCGTTCGGCGGCGTCGTGGAGCTTTTTCGAATCGGGGGATTCGTAGGGGGAAGTGTCGTCCGCCTGAGGCGGATTCGGTGTTACTTTAAACATGGCAAAGATCCTTAAAGTTGAGGAGCTGCCACTTTTTCGTTTTCCAGACAAAAGGGTGGCAGCTGTACGCGGACTGGAAAAACCGGTTAAGGATCAAACCCGGCAGACCCGAAGGTCTCCCACGTACAGCCGCCATAACTGTGGCGCTACAAAAGCGCCGCATTATGTCATTTGCTTTGATCCTATACTTCGGGTTTTCCAGGCCCGATCGCTGAATGGCCAGCGACGGTTAAAGCCTATCCACCCCACTTCCGACGGACAACCGTCAAAACTTGTCGGAAACATCCCCAAAAAACATCGCGTCTGTAGGACCGTGAAATCAGTTCGCCAGCCGAGCCCCACCCAAACTCCCACTCAACTCATACGCCGCCAATTCCGCCTGATGCGCCGCCAGAATCTCCGGCAACGACCCGCGCAAGTACTCGACCCAGGTCTTGATCTTCGCATCCAGGTACTGCCGCGACGGGTAAATCGCATACAGATTCAATTCCTGCGACCGATACTTCGGCATCACCCGCACCAGCGTACCGTTGCGCAGCCCTTCAATTGCCGCATACACCGGCAATACGCCAACACCCATGCCGCTGGTGATCGCCGTCTTCATCGCATCAGCGGAGTTCACCAAAAACGGCGAGCTGTTGATGGTGACCATTTCCTGGCCTTCGGGGCCATCGAAAGCCCACTTTTCCAGTGGGATTACCGGGCTCACCAGGCGCAGGCACATGTGGTTGAGCAAATCGCTGGGCTTCTGCGCGCAGCCGTTGGCTTTTACATAGGCGGGCGATGCGCAAACGATGCTGTAGGTGATGCCCAAACGCTGGGAGACGAAGCCCGAGTCGGGCAGTTCGCTGGCGAGCACGATGGACACGTCGTAGCCCTCATCGAGTAAATCCGGCACGCGGTTGGCCATGGTCAGGTCGAAGGTCACGTCGGGGTGGGTCTTGCGGTAGCGGGCGATGGCGTCGATCACGAAGTGCTGACCGATGCCGGTCATGGTGTGCACTTTGAGTTGCCCGGCCGGGCGCGCGTGAGCATCGCTGGCTTCGGCTTCGGCTTCTTCGACATAGGCCAGGATCTGCTCGCAGCGCAACAGATAGCGCTTGCCGGCCTCAGTCAGGGCGATGCGGCGAGTGGTGCGGTTGAGCAGGCGGGTTTGCAGGTGGGCTTCCAGGTTGGAGACCGCGCGCGAGACGTTGGCCGTGGTGGTGTCCAGTTGTACGGCGGCGGCGGTGAAGCTGCCGGCCTCGGCCACGTAACTGAAGGCGCGCATGTTTTGCAAAGTGTCCATGGGGTGCTCTCTTGACGAATGGCAAATTGTGACACGAAGTTTCAGAGACTGAGACCCCGACCAAGGGATTATCTCGTTAACGGTAACAAAGATTCACAAGAATCCCGGCTTATCGCCAACAAAGCCCATCCTTAGAATTGCCCCGTTCTACACCTCCCTATTTTCAGGAAATCGCAGCAGTGCCGCGTCGCATCAACAGAGCGCTCAGAACGCTCAGTGTTTTGGCTTTAACCGTGACCATCAGCGGCTGCATCGGAACCGGAGGTATTGCCCCACAGGGCAAGGCGCTGGAGGCCAATTCATTGGCCACCGACGAAGCCATCCAGAGCGCCGTTCAGGATGCTCACTGGCCCACCGCCCAATGGTGGCAAGCCTACGGCGATCCGCAACTGAACCGCTGGATCGCTCTCGCCCTGCAAGACAGCCCGAACATGGCCATGGCCGCCGCCCGAGTGCGTCAGGCCCGGTCCATGGCGGGTATTGCCGAGTCAGCCGAGTCGTTGCAAATCAACGGCCAATCGACCCTCAAGCGCCATAACTGGCCGACCGATCAGTTCTACGGCCCCGGTGAGTTGGCCAACACCACCACCTGGGACAACAATGCCGCGCTGGGCTTCAGCTATGCCCTCGACCTCTGGGGCCGCGAAAGCAATGCCACCGAGCGCGCCGTGGACATGGCGCATATGAGTGTCGCCGAAGCGCGGCAGGCCCAGCTCGAATTGCAGAACAACATCGTGCGCACCTACATCGAACTGTCGTTGCATTACGCGCAACGGGACATCGTCGCGGCGACCTTGAAGCAGCAACAGCAAATCCTCGACCTGGCGCAAAAACGCCTGGACGGTGGCATCGGCACCCATTTCGAAGTCAGCCAGGCCGAAACGCCGCTACCGGAGACCCATCGCCAACTCGATGCGCTGGACGAAGAAATCGCCCTCAGCCGTAACCAGCTTGCGGCCTTGGCGGGTAAGGGGCCGGGGGAGGGCGCGCAGTTGCAACGGCCGACACTGTCGTTGGGGGCGGCGCTGAAGTTACCGTCGTCGCTGCCGGCGCAATTGCTCGGTCAACGCCCGGACGTGGTTGCCAGTCGCTGGCAAGTGGCAGCCCAGGCGCGGGGCATCGATGTCGCGCACGCCGGTTTCTACCCCAACGTCGATCTGGTCGGCAGCCTCGGCTACATGGCCACCGGCGGTGGTGCACTGGAGTTCTTGACCGGCAAGAAACTCAATTACAGCGTCGGCCCGGCCATCTCGCTGCCGATTTTCGACGGCGGCCGCTTGCGTGCGCAGCTGGGTGAAGCCTCGGCCGGTTATGACATTGCCGTGGCCAAATACAACCAGACGCTGGTCAACGCGCTGAAGAACATCTCCGACCAGTTGATCCGCCGCGAGTCGATGGACAAGCAGCAAACGTTCGCCGCCGAATCGGTGGCCACGGCGCAGAAGACTTACGACATCGCGATGATCGCCTATCAACGTGGGCTCACCGATTACCTCAACGTACTCAATGCGCAGACCTTGCTGTTCAAGCAACAGCAAGTGCAGCAGCAGGTTCAGGCTGCGCGGTTGAGTGCGCATGCCGAGCTGGTGACCGCGCTCGGCGGCGGCCTCGGTGCGGGCGACGACGTACCGAAAGACAGCCAGACCGCCGTACCGAAAACCCCGGCTCTTCTTAAGAGCTTCTCGAATTGATCACAAAACCTGTGGGAGCGGGCTTGCTCGCGAAAGCGGTGTGTCAGGCGGCATTCGCATTGACTGACACTCCGTCTTCGCGAGCAAGCCCGCTCCCACAGGATCCGAGTACTCGCCGCATACCCCTCGACCAATGAGCACGATTTCATGACTCCCTTGCCCGCACCTTTGCGCTGGCTGTACTCCCTTGAATGGCGCCGGGTTTTATTCGACTGGGCACGTAGCGACGGCGTGACCTGGGTCTACATTTTCAAGGTGCTGTTCGCGGCGTTCCTGACCCTGTGGCTGGCCATGCGCCTGGAGCTGCCGCAGCCGCGCACGGCGATGATCACCGTGTTCATTGTCATGCAACCGCAAAGCGGCCAGGTGTTCGCCAAGAGTTTCTATCGTTTCCTCGGCACGTTGGCCGGGTCGGCGGTGATGGTCGCGCTGATTGCCTGGTTCGCGCAGAACACGGAGCTGTTCCTCGGCTCGCTGGCGATCTGGGTCGGCCTCTGCACGGCTGGCGCGGCGCGTTGTCGCAACTTTCGTGCCTACGGATTTGTGCTCGCCGGTTACACCGCGGCGATGGTCGGGTTGCCTGCTCTGGCGCATCCGGACGGCGCATTCATGGCGGCGGTCTGGCGGGTGCTGGAAATATCCCTGGGGATTCTCTGCTCGACGCTGGTCAGCGCCGCGATCCTGCCGCAAACCGCCAGCGCCGCGATGCGCAATGCGTTGTATCAGCGCTTCGGTGTGTTCGCGTTATTCGTCACCGACGGCTTGCGCGGCCGGAGCAAACGAGAGGCATTCGAAGCCAGCAACGTGCGCTTCATTGCCGAGGCGGTGGGCCTGGAAGGGCTGCGCAGTATCACGGTGTTCGAAGACCCGCACATGCGTCGGCGTAACGGGCGGCTCAGTCGCTTGAACAGCGAATTCATGGGCATCACCACGCGCTTCAATGCCCTGCATCAGTTGCTCGAGCGCCTGCGCAGCAGCGGCGCCGATCAGGTTGTCGCGGCGATCAAACCGGGCTTGCAGGACCTGGCCGAAGTGCTCGACGGTTTCAGCGGCCGTGCCCTGACCAGCCCTGACGCTGCGCGCCTGGCCGCCGCGCTCGCCCATTACAAAGAAGGTTTGCCCGCGCGAGTCCGCAGCCTGCGGGCGACCTTTCAGGAGAGTGGTCCGAGCGACGCCGAGCAACTGGATTTTCATACCGCGTATGAGCTGCTCTATCGCTTCGTTGACGACCTGCACAGTTATGCACAGACCCACGCGTCACTCGCCGATCACCGTCACGAACGGGAGCGTTGGGACGAGCCCTTCACCCCGCAAACCAACTGGCTGGCCTCGGCTGCGTCAGGGATTCGCGCCTCGTTCATCCTTGTGGTACTTGGCAGTTATTGGGTGGCCACGGCATGGCCGAGCGGGGCGACCATGACCCTGATCGCTGCCGCCACCGTCGGCCTGTCAGCGGCGACACCGAACCCCAAGCGCATGGCATTTCAGATGGCCTGCGGGACATTGCTCGGGGCGCTGGTCGGCTTCGTCGAGATGTTTTTCATCTTCCCCTGGATCGATGGTTTTCCGTTGCTCTGCGTGATGCTCGCGCCGGTGATCGTGCTCGGGTCGTTCCTGACGTCGCGTCCGCAATACGCCGGGGTTGGCCTGGGGTTGCTGATCTTCTTCAGCACCGGTTCGGTGCCGGACAACCTCACGGTCTACAACCCTTACGCCTTCATCAACGATTACATCGCCATGATCATGGGCATGTTGGTGTGCGCGGCGGCCGGGGCGATCATTCTGCCGCCCAACAGCCGCTGGCTGTGGCGGCGGCTGGAGCAGGATCTGCGCGGGCAAGTGGTGTACGCCATCAGCGGCAAGCTCAAAGGGCTGGCGTCGAGTTTCGAAAGCCGCACGCGGGACTTGCTGCATCAGGCCTACGGCCTCGCAGTGGGGCAGCCGCAGGTGCAACGGGACTTGTTGCGCTGGATGTTGGTGGTGCTGGAAGTCGGCCACGCGATTATCGAACTGCGCAAGGAACAAGCGATTTTGCCGGTGCACCCGGCGTACGCCGAATCCCAGCCGTGGCGTCAGTCCATCCGGGTGATGGGGCGTTCATTGGTGCGGCTGTTTCTGCAACCGGGCCAGAGCAATCTGGAGCGGGCGCTGGTTGCCGTCGACCACGCGATCGCTCGCGTGCAGGCCACCGACGAACCCTTTGCGCCGCACTTTGATACCTCCGCATTACGCCGGGTGAAGAGTTACCTGCATTTCATCCGCACCTCGTTGCTCGACCCGCAATCGCCGCTGGCATCGATCGCCACTGGCAAGCCCCAAGGACTTGAACATGCCTCGTGAAATCGCCTTCCACGGCGTGTATATGCCGACCATGACCCTGATGTTTTTCATTGCGGCGGCGCTGGCCTGGGCGCTTGACCGGTTCCTGTCCGGGTTCGATCTGTACCGCTTCTTCTGGCACCCGGCGCTGCTGCGCCTGAGCCTGTTTACCTGTCTGTTCGGCGCGCTGGCGCTGACTGTCTACCGTTGACTCTCTATCACTGAAGAAGGCCCTGATGAAAAAGCTTTTCAGCCTGCTCGCGACCCTGCTGGTGCTGGCCCTTGCCCTGTGGATCGGCCGGACCTTGTGGGTGCACTACATGAACACGCCGTGGACCCGTGACGGCCGGGTGCGCGCCGACATCATCAATGTCGCCGCCGACGTCACCGGCGAAGTCGTGGACGTGCCGGTACGCGACAACCAGCTTGTGAAGAAGGGCGATCTGCTGATGCGCATCGACCCCGAGCACTACCGCATCGCGGTGAAGCAGGCGCAGAGCCTGGTGGCGTCGCGCAAGGCGACGTGGGAGATGCGCAAGGTCAACGCCCATCGCCGCGCCGACCTCGACAATCTGGTGATCTCCAGGGAAAACCGCGATGACGCCACCAACATCGCTGACTCGGCCCTGGCCGATTACCAGCACGCCCAGGCGCAACTGGACGCCGCGGAACTGAACCTGCAACGCACGGAAGTGCGGGCGGCGGTGGACGGCTACGTCACCAACCTCAACGTCCATCGCGGCGACTATGCGCGTATCGGCGAAGCGAAAATGGCCGTGGTCGATATGAACTCGTTCTGGGTGTATGGCTTCTTCGAAGAAACCAAACTGCCCCATGTGCGCGTAGGGGATAAGGCCGACATGCAATTGATGAGCGGCGAAGTGCTCAAGGGGCATGTGGAAAGTATTTCTCGCGGTATCTACGACCGCGATAACCCGGAGAGTCGCGAGCTGATTGCCGATGTGAACCCGACCTTTAACTGGGTGCGCCTGGCGCAGCGGGTGCCGGTAAGGATTCACATTGATGAAGTGCCGGAGGGGGTGCTGTTGGCGGCGGGGATCACCTGTACCGTTGTGGTGAAGCAGGTGGTTGAGGAGTAACTGACAGACCGAGTGGCCTGCTTCGCGAGCAAGCCCGCTCCCACATTCGATCTTCAGTGAACACAAACTATGTGCACAAAGCAGATCAAGTGTGGGAGCGGGCTTGCTCGCGAAGCAGGCGACTCGCTCTCACTCCTTGCAAAACGTCTCATGCAAATGCCGCCAAACCACCTTGCCATCGGCCTGTTTCTCAAACACCACCGAGGACCGGCGATCAGAATGCAGCCCTGTCGCATCGGTCTGCTGCTCGCGATAACTCACCACTGCGCCACCGTCATACAGCGCGATACCTCGCAACTCGCTGAGCTCGATCCTGAAGCCGAGCTTCTTGCCGCCCGCCAGCAGGAACAACTCATTCAACGCCTCGAAATCCAGCACCCGGCCCAACGGCGAGACCATGGAAAACTGCGGCGAAAAGCGCGTCAGCAATTGCTCGAGTTCGGCCTGGTTTCGCTCCTCGGCCAACCATTGTTCGATGGCTATGTGGGCCTGGATCACTTCGTCAAAGTATTCGGTGAAGTCGGTCATGTTGCTGCTTCCAGAAATTTTTGCAGAGATAGTTCAGACGCCTTCGCGAGCAAGCCCGCTCCCACATTAGATCTTCAGTGAACCCCAAATATGTATGTACGAAGGAGATCCAATGTGGGAGCGGGCTTGCTCGCGAAGGGGGCGCCTCGGTCTTAAAGTTGCCCCTTCAACCCGAACCGCTTCATCAGCCCTGACTCCAACAGTCCCTTGGGCAACAACCCCGCCATCAACGGCAACGCCCGGCTGCCGTTACCCAAACGCACCAGGCGCGGCGGTTTATTCTGCTGCACGGCCTTCAATAAACCGGCGGCAAACTCACTGGCTGGTGTGGGCTTGTCCTGAGACGCCTTGGCCCGTGCACGAATACCTTCACGCAGTGGAAACCACGGTGATTGTTCGGTGATCAGTTGCTCGGCTTCGTGGCCGGCATTCTTGGCGAAGCTGGAGGCGATGGCCCCCGGCTGAACTTCCATGACCCGCACACCGAAGGGGGCCAGTTCCATGCGCAATGCATCGCTCAAGGCATGCACGGCGGCTTTCGAAGCACAGTAAGCACCGGCAAACGGCGTGACCAGAACCCCGGACACGCTGCCGATGTTCACCACCAGGCCTCTGGCGCGACGCAGCACCGGGAACATCGCCCGAGTCACGCCGACGATAGCAAACACGTTGGTTTCGAACTGGCGCTGCATGGCCGGCACGCCGCCATCGAGCAGCGGCCCCATGGCGCCATAACCGGCATTGTTGATCAGCACATCGAGACCGCCGCGTTGCTGGTTGATCCGCTCGCTCAGCTGTTCAAGGGCTGGGCCATCGTTAACGTCCAGCTGCACGGCGGTGAAACCGGCGGCGGTGAGGGCCGCCACATCTTCAGCCTTGCGGGCGCTGGCCCAGACTTCGTAACCGGCACTTTTGAAGGTGTCGGCAAGTGCGCGGCCGATGCCGCTGGAACAACCGGTAATCAACGCAACGGGCATGGCGCGGTCCTTGTGCAAAAAAGAAGAGGATCAGTCAGAAAAACTACCCTGTAGATGCTCGGCGCGAAACTCCAGGGTTTGCGGGCGATAGCCAGGGCGTAGCGGCGGCAACGGTAAACAGTCTTGCCAATTGGCGCCGGCCTGCAATTCGCCGGGGCCACGATAGCGTGGTGCGGCGTATTGATTGTCGGCCAGATTGACCGTATCGCCCGGTGCATAAGCGGCGATGCGCCAGCGCAGTTCGGTCAGCGGCACGTCGTTGCCGTTGTTCATTGTCAGCTGCAACGGCCGGTCCGCCGGGCAGTGTTCCGGGGCATAGACGATACGCAGTTCAAGGCGCGCCAGTTGCTTGACCTCGCGGTTGTCCAGCCAGATCACCCACATCGCCACCAGGCCTAATCCGACGGCGGCCGCCATGGATACCGGAAAGGCCTTGGCCGGGTAGCGCAGCAGCAGGATCAGCCAGGTGATGACCAGCAGGACGCCGATGAACATGTTTGAACGCTCCTTGAACGGATAACCACCATCCTACCGAAGGGATGCGGGAATGGACATTCGGTGAGCAAGGGATTGTACCGCTGGTCGTTACTGTAATTTCTGACAGTAGCCAGCCATGCTCTTGAAACGTTAGAAGACATTGGCCGACAGGGCTGTTATTCGATGGACGGTGGCAATGGAAATGCACCACAAGACACCCACACTGAAGGTCATCGATCCGCTTGGTAGATTACTGGCGCGCCATCGAAAACCTGCCCGCTGAGGTCCGCACCAATCGCACTGCTCACAATGGCGCAGGACGTGCAGTCAAACTGGGGAAAAAGATTCGCACCGCGGTGACAGACAAGATTGTCGAAATGGTCGGTGAAAAGGGTTGAATGCGGCACCTTCGAGTGAGATTCATGAGCAGACGCAGGCAGTGATCGACATGCTGGAGTTCAGGATGCAGGCGATCAAAGATGAATTCGTGGACTCCGGTAGTGCAGATCCGAAAACCTTCGAAAGTATTCCTGAACTCTCGATGCAGACGCAGGAAGTGGTTCAGGCGCTGAACCAAAACCAGGGTTTCATTGAACTTCTCGCGCCCAAGCCTCACGCAGGAAGGCAACAATCTCTCAGTGGGCCGTCCAGGTCAGCTTCAGCTCGGCGAACGTCACTCGGCTGATACGAAAAAGCCCCCGCCCAACCCACTGCGGATAGGGAACGCAGCGGGCTGGACGGGGGCTTCTTGTTTTACTGAACGCTTACTGCGCGATGGTTTTCACCGACACGCCGCGTTCGATCGGGGTGGAGCGACCGTAGATATCTTCGAAGCGCTCGATGTCGTCTTCGCCCAGGTAGCTGCCCGATTGCACTTCGATGATCTCGAGTGGAATCTTGCCCGGGTTGCGCAGACGGTGAACCGAGGCGATCGGGATGTAGGTCGATTGGTTTTCAGTGAGCAGGAACACGTTTTCGTCACAGGTCACTTCAGCAGTGCCGCTGACCACGATCCAGTGTTCGGCGCGGTGGTGGTGCATCTGCAGCGACAGGCAGGCCCCCGGCTTGACTGAAATGCGCTTGACCTGGAAGCGGCCGCCCATGTCCACCGAGTCGTAGGAGCCCCACGGGCGATAGACTTCGCAGTGGTTCTGGGTTTCGCTGCGACCCTGCTCGTTGAGGGTGTTGACCATCTGTTTGACGCCTTGGACCTTGTCCTTGTGGACGATCATCATGGCGTCCTTGGTTTCGACCACCACGATGTTTTCCAGGCCGATCACCGACACCAGTTTGCCGTTGCCGTGGATCATGCAGTTCTTGCTGTCCTGGATGACCACGTCGCCTTTGGTGACGTTACCGTTGGCGTCCTTTTCATTGACTTCCCACAGCGACGACCAGCAACCGACATCGCTCCAGCCCGCGGTCAGCGGCACGACGCAGGCGCGCTGGGTTTTTTCCATCACCGAATAGTCGATGGAGTTGTCCGGGCAGCAGGCGAAAGTGGCGGGGTCGATGTCGACGGTGTCGGCATCCTGCGCGCTACGTTCCAGCGTCAGTACGCAGGTGTCGTAGATATCCGGATCGTGTTTTTTCAGTTCTTCGAGGAAGCGGCTGGCGCGGAACAGGAACATGCCGCTGTTCCAGAAGTAACCACCGGACTGGACGAACTCGGTGGCGCGTTTCACGTCGGGTTTTTCGACGAAGTGCGAGACACGACTGACACCTTCCGGCAACAGGGCATCGTTGGTGGATTTGATGTAGCCGTAACCGGTTTCCGGTTTGGTCGCCGGCACGCCGAACAGCACCATCTCGCCACGCTCGGCCGCCACGGTGGCCAGGGCCAGGGCGCGTTGCAGGGCTTTCTGGTCTTCCAGGACGTGGTCGGCCGGCAGCACCAGCATCAACTCGTCGCGACCTTCATTGACCAGCATCATCGCGGTCAAGGCCACTGCTGGCGAGGTGTTGCGGCCGAAGGGTTCCATCAACACGCGCTGCACGTCCAGGTTGCGGGCGCCCAACTGCTCGTTGACGATGAAACGGTGTTCCTTGTTGCAGACCACGATCGGAGTGTCCATGCCTTCGAACACCAGGCGTTCGAGGGTTTGCTGGAACAGCGTTTGCTCGCCGGTCAGGGCGAGGAATTGCTTGGGGAACTGCTTACGGGAAAGCGGCCAAAGACGTGAGCCGCTACCACCTGACAAGATTACTGGAATCATGTTCTTACTCCTTGAAAATCGTATGGGTCAGAGCTACTGCGTTCTGTCGTTTCACTCTTGTTCTTATTCCGTGTCCTGATGACGCTGCGATCCAGTGTGGGAGCGGGCTTGCTCGCGAAGGCGTTGTATCAGTCGACATTGATGTTGAATGTCAGACCGCTTTCGCGAGCAAGCCCGCTCCCACATGGGGAACTGCGTCAGTCAGGCAAAATGTTTAGCGCGTCGAAACCGGGCGCTTTACCCAAACTGGCGACAGGCTGCTGCCATTGCCGGTGACGTACAGCACCGCGGCCTCACCACGCTCCAGGGCAACCGGTTTCACGTCGCCGACTTTGGTGGCGCCGTCGTACAGTGCCAGGCTGACTTTCACCGGGTTGATTTCACGCTCGCCACGGCCCTTGGCCGCCACGGACGGAATGACTTCGGTCTTGCCATCGGCGGTTTTCAGGGTCAGGGCCTTGTCGCTGAGGTTCTGCACGCGCACCAGGGATTTCTGCTTGTTCTTGAACGGCGGTTCTTCGATCAGTTGCGGCGCGCCGCTGGCGTTGTTGACCAGAGTGTAATAGTGATCACCGGCCAGTTTAACCGGCAGGGTCTGGCTGCCGATCTTGGCGCTGTAGTCGCCGCCCGGCATGAAGCTGAAGTCTGTGCTGGACAGCGGCGCGACTTCGTTCAGGTTGGTGGTGCCGACGGTGGCGCTGACTTCGGCGTTGCCGGCGTTATAGACACGCACGAAGCTGGAGCCTTTCGGTGCGGTCGGGCCGTAGAGGGCGGCGTCGCCACCGGCGAAGGCCTGCATTGACAGCACGCTCATGCCGGCAACGAGAGCAAAGGTCTTGGCGAGACGGCGAGGAGTAGTAGTGAAAGTCATGGGTGTACCTCTCTTTCAGTTTTGCGCCCGGTCGGGCGTCTCGGATTTGGTGTTTACAGCTACGTTTTGTTGGCGCGCGCCGGCTTGTTTAAGCTCTGCGACCCACTGTGGGTCGGCGTCACCGATTTCGTTGTTCACAGGCAGATATCGTTCAGGGAACTCCCAGATCAGCACTTGTGGCGGGCTGTTCTTGAAGGCATCGCTTTTCAGGTAGCTGAGCATCGGCAGAATCGGGCCGTGGCCGTCTTCGGCGTAATTGACCACGTCGCTGTGCAGCGCTTCTTTCAGCGCGCCGACGAAGTTCCAGTTCGGGTTGGCGCTGTAGCTGGTGCCGATCAGGGCCACCGGCACTTCCGTGTTGGCGAACAGTGCGTCATCACCGGCCGGTTGATCCTGGGCCGCCACGGTGTTGCGCTTCTGCAAAGGTTCTGGCGCCGGCATCAGGTTTTCGAACAGCGGGTCCAGCGGCAGGAACAACCGCAGGTCGCCCTTGTGGGTCACCTTCTCTGCAGGTTCGGTGACGAAGTTTTGCGGTTCGCCGCTGAGCGGAGCCTTGTCGGCGATGGTTTTGGCCAGGGTCTGGGCAGCGATTTGCGCGCCTTCCGGAGTCCAGTGGGTGTCGGTGCGCAGGAACACTTGCTGACCGTTCTGCTTGGCTTGTTGCAGCGGGCCGAGCAGGTCAGGGGCGAGGATCTTGTCGGCCGCCACGCGAGCGTGGAAGTCCTTGTACAGATTGGCGTGGATACTCGCCGGCTTCACTTCACCCAGGTGTTCCGGGTACAGCCGCGTCTTGGCCGGCACGATCGCCATCACCAGTTGCACGCCTCGCTTTTTCAGTTCCTGGCGCACGCCTTCGACCAGCGCGTAGTTGCCTTGCAGGTTCAACTCTTCGTTGACGATCGGGTGGAACTCTTCATCGCTGTAGAGCCACTGATCGCGACCGAGCACCACGCCCGGACGACCTTCGTTGAACAGTTTGAAATCCAGCGCGGCCCAAAGGTTGGTGCCCAGGCGCTTGATCGGGAACTCGTCGTCATAGTGCGTCTCGACGGCTTTGGTCCAGCGCCCGTTGAGCACGGTGGCATCGGCGTTGGTACTGAAGCCGAAGAAGCTGCGTACCGACCACACGCCCAGGACCAGCAAGGTCACCAGGAACAGCGCGATGTAGAAGATGCGTAATGAGCGGGTCATGGTCAGATCCCTCAGAACTGGAAGTAAAGGAACGGCGAGAAGCTTTGCGCCGAGAGTTTGAGAATCGAAGCGATGAACAGCAGCAGCACCAGGGCGCGCATCACGTAACGGGACCAGTCAGCGGTCCAGTAGGCCGGTTGCACAGTCGCTTCAACACCGACGGTGTAACCCGGTTCGTGGATGCTGGCCGGGTTGTCGCCTGGTACGGCTTTGATCATTCCGGGCGTCGCCGCGGCCGGGCCATCGGCCTCGACGTTGACGGCAGGCTTGGTCTTGACTGGCGGCTGGTTGGTGTAGAAATCACGGATGCCGAAGAACGCCAGGGTGATGTAGGCCACCACCAGAGTGGCGACTTGCAGGCCGGTGAGGCTGGCCTGATTGAGTTCCGACAGCGACCATTGGCCGAAGCTGAACATCGCACCGTACATGCGACCGGCGACGTGCAGGTTTTCCGAGCGGAAGATCACCCAGCCCATGACGACGAGCAGGAAGGTCAGCGCCCAACGGATCGGGTTGATGCTGCGCGGCGAAGTGTTCAGGCCCAGCGCTTTTTCGATCGCCAGCCACATACCGTGCCAGGCGCCCCAGACGATGTAGGTGATGTTCGCGCCGTGCCACAGACCACCGAGCAGCATGGTCAGGAACAGGTTGCGATAGGTCATCAGCGTGCCTTTACGGTTACCGCCGAGGGTGATGTACAGGTAGTCACGCAGCCAGGTGGAGAGGCTGATGTGCCAGCGCCGCCAGAACTCGGTGATCGACTGGCTGATGTACGGCTGTTTGAAGTTTTCCATGAAGCGGAAACCCATCATCAAGCCCAGGCCGATGGCCATGTCGCTGTAGCCGGAGAAGTCGAAGTACAGCTGTGCGGTGTAGGCCAGGGCGCCGAGCCAGGCATCGCCCGTGGTCGGGTTCTGCAAGGCGAAGCAATGGTCGGCCACGACCGCCAGGGTGTCGGCGATGAAGACTTTCTTGATGAAACCCTGCATGAACCGCGTGGCACCTTCGGAGAACTTGTCGAGGGTGTGGGTACGGTTGTTGAACTGGTCGGCCAGGTCGCGGAAACGCAACACGGGGCCCGCGATCAGGTGCGGGAAGATCGCCACGAACGCCGCAAAGTCGATCAGGTTGCGGGTGGCCGGGGTATCACCGCGGTAGACGTCGATGATGTAGCTGATGGACTCGAAGATGTAGAACGAGATCCCGATCGGCAACAGCACGTGGGTCAGGATGAACGGCGACAGACCGACCGAGGTCATCATCGCGTTGATGCTGTCCACGCCGAAGTTGGCGTACTTGAAGTAGCCGAGGATGCACAAGTCCACCGCGACGCCGAGCAGCAGCCAGCGCTGGGCCGGTTTGGTCCGGACACCGGCGGCGCCAACTTTCAGGCCGATCCAGTAGTTCCACAGCGTGACGGCTGCGAACAGCGCAAGGAAGTCCACACGCCACCAGGCGTAGAACACGTAGCTGGCGATCAGCAGCAGCAGGTTGCGATAGCGTATTCCGCTCAGGTAGTACAAGCCGAGAAAGATCGGCAAGAACAGAAACAGGAATACGTTGGATGAAAATACCATCCCGATCTCTCCATGTTTAACCAACAGTCAAGGGCCAACGGCCCCCCCAAACCCCCCACCGAAAACCGGAGGGTTAACTCACAAAACTCAAACTCGGCACTGACCCTGTGGGAGCAGGCTTGCTCGCGAAGGCGACGTATCAGTCGACATCATTGGTGAATGTCAGACCGCATTCGCGAGCAAGCCCGCTCCCACAGTGGTTTTGTGTTTGTCTTAAGAACCTTTGCCCTTTTCGTTGGCCGGGTCGTAGACCTTGGTCAAATCCCCTCCCAGTCGGAAGGTCTTGAACGGTTGCATCTTGTGCTTGAGTTCCAACACATCCGGCGGGCAGGTGTAGAGCGAGCAGAACGGTTCGAGCCAGGCGAATTTCGAGTCGATCTTGAGATCGGTCATGTCCTGATCCTTGCCGTTTTTCTTCTCGAACTCATCAGGGTCTTTCACTCCCGCAAGCACGCGATCGCCCAGGCGTTTCAAGGCACCGTTGTTTTCCTGACGCAAATCCACACCGTTGACCTGAGCGAAACTGGCGATCATCGCCAGCGGCGGCAGGGCATAGTTGTGATAGGCGAGGGCGCGTTGTTGGCGCTTGAGTTCGTTGGGCAGGAAGCCTTGGGCATCGACCTGATTGGCGCCGACCTTGTATTCCTTCACGGCCCAGTCGAACAGGTCGCGGCGGTTAGTGGCGACCGACGTGGCCATCACCGACCAGGCGGCCCAGTACGAGTGGTTGTTGGTTTGTTCGAGCGGGAGGTTGTCCCAATCGCTGACCACCTGATCGGCCATTTTGCTGAACCAGGCTTCAATCACTTGCGCCTCTTGCTGGTGGGTGGCCAGCGGATGCGAGTCAGAGAACTTCAGGCGAACATAGGACGAAGCCATGCTGCCCAATGCCCATTTGCGCATGGACTTGCCGGTGTGGTTGAAGTCCTTGGACATCAATGCATCGGCCTTGGCCCAGGCGGTCAACCAATTGAGGGTGCATTCCAGCTGTTCCGGGCGACCGTCCCGCATGAACTGCATCACCCGCTTGCTGGTGGCGCGCTCAATCTTGGTGATGTCGGCGGTGGTCTCGCGGAAGGCTTTTTCCGATTGCTCGTTCAGGGTCGAACGGGCCTTGTCGGAGCCTTCATATTTGCTGCGAAATTGCAGGGCGCCGGTGTAGGGCGTCGGCATCGCGTCGCAGCCTTCGCTCTTGTCGCCGGCTTTGACTTTTTCAATCGGCGCGAAGTAACCCTGTGGCGGGCGCAGCGGCGCGGCGGCCTGGGTGGCGCCAGCGAACATTGCCAACGTCAGCAGGGAGGGCGCGAGCAACTTTTTCAAAGTTCGGGTTTGCATACAGTTCATAAGAGGTAGCCTCATTGCCCGGCTTGAGCGGTACGCTGCTCGGCGCCGGAGAACACGTTGCGTTTGCAGATTTTCGCTTCGACTTTCTGCGGCGCGGCGCCTGGTGTTTCAGGCCCCTGGACTTCAACGGCCAGCAGATTCTGCGAGGCCCAGTCTTCGTCCGTGCGCAACTCGAAGGCGAAACGCCCGTCGGTATCGGAGGTTTCCGGTTTGTCGATCTTGATGTCCTCGTGGCGCCCATTCATGTACCAGAGGGTGGCTTGCAAGGTTTTCACCGACGTATCGGCGAAGCGGATATCGACCTGGTGGCTGCTGTTGCGCAGGTCCAGGTTCTTGCTGTTGACCATCAATTCGTTTTTGCCCGGCTTCAGTGTGGCGCTGCCGCTCATCTGTGCATCCTTGCCTTCGCAACCGTTGTCCAGCAGCGCCATCATCTGGCGGTAGATGGTTTCCTGGTCGAGGCGATAAAGTGGCGAGAACTCCCAGATGAGAATTTTCGGCGGCTTGGTCTGGAACTCTTCGCTGCCCAGGTACTGCAGCATCGAACCTTCCAGGCCACCGCCGGGGAATGCCACGTTGAGGATGTCGGCGCCGATGGCCTCTTCGAGGAAACCGGCGAAGTTGTAGTTCTTGCCACTGTGGCTGGTGCCGACCAGGGTAATCTCCGGGTTGCCGGATTCACTGAACAGATCGCCATCCGCCGCTTCACCCTTGGGCTCGGTGGTGAACTGATCCATGTACTGGATCGCATAGCTGGTGCCACAGAGTTGACCCGCCATGTTGTGTAACGTTCCGGTCTTGCCCATGCGACCCGACTTATGGGTCTCGAATTCACGCTTGGGAATGTCGGCGAACACCGGCAACTGCTTGACCTTCTCGGCGACGATTTTCGCTGTGCGCTGGGCGCCATACGGGGTCCAGTGCTGGTCACCACGGAAGTAGAAATCGTGGGCGGGCAGGGTGTCGGGCAGCGATTCGTTGGTCAGCGGCGAGAGGTCGGGGACCACGTAGCCCATCTGCGCGAAACGCCCGAGCATGGTTTTGTAGTTGGTCAGGGCCTTGTCGAAATCGTATTTGGCTTTTTCTTCCGGGTTCAGCTTGTTGCGGTTCACCAGGCCACGGGTCGGCTGGTAAACGATGACCAGCTCCACGCCTTTGCTCTTGAACGCATCGTGCAGTTGTTTCAGGCGTTTGTAGCCGGCGGGTGTGGTGTCGAACTCGGTGCGCAAGTCTTCTTGCGTACGGAACAGCCAGTCGCCCTGCGCCTGCACCAGCGTGGTGAAGTTCTGCTGATAGCGCGTGGTGTAGTTCTTCGGGTCGTGGGCTGCCGGGCACAGGTTGCAGCACGGCTCGGCGTTGAAGCTCGGTGCTTTGGCGTCTTCGGCACGCGCGCCAGTGCTGGCCGCGAGAATACCCGCGGTCAGGGCCGACAGGCTGAGTAATTTGATCAAGTGTGGGTGCATAAAATTATCCTCAGTCCCGCATTTCGGTCTGGCGTTCGACAGGGTCGATCAGCACGGCTTTCTGCTGGCGCACCAGCAGGTCGAGAATTTCATCCTGGCGCTCGCCGAGAATCCCCGAGAAGCTGATGCCGCTGGTTTTGGTCGGTGCGAGCATCGACACGCGATACAACTCCACGCTCAGCGGCGAGTCGATCGACAGCGGTCCGCTGCCGTTGGCGGCCAGTTCACCACCGACCACGATCAGCGACACTTCGGCATCGAACGGGTCGAGCTTGATGTCCCGGTCGGTGTCGCTCAGGTCTTTGATGTGCCCGTAGACACCGGTCAGGCCGTTGGCCATTGAGATGTTTTCGTAGAGGCGAATGTTCACGCTGTTACGAATCCGGATGCCGTGACGCTTATTGCTGATCACCTTGTTGCCCCACAACAGGTTGTCGGCACTCTCGTAGAGGGTGATGCCGTCGGTGTGGTTCTTGTAGATCTCGTTGTAGGCGATCAGGTTGTTCACGCTGTTACGGTCGATCACCAGCCCCGAGAGGTGGTTGTCGTAGCTGCGGTTGTTGAAGATGAAGCTGTCGTTGACCTCACGGGAAATAATGATCCCGTGCTTCTTCTTGGTCCCGAACACCGTGTTGTCGGCGATGATCAGACCGTGGGAACGGTCATGGGGGTCGATGCCGTAGACGATGTTGTCTTTGTAGGTATTGCCCTTGACCACGAAGTCGCGGGTCTCATAGCAGTAGAAGCCGTACCACATGTCCGAGAACTCGGAGTCGACAATCCAGCCGGTCGGTTCAGGGCGCTTGAGCACCTTGGCCATGTTTGGCGTGTACTGGGAAATACTCACGCCGTAGGACTTACTGTTGGCGTAACCGAAACTGGCGATCTTGCTGTTGGCGATGTAGGTCTCGGTGCCACCCCAGGACAACAGGAACGGACGGAACTCCTTGGGCGACTGGAAGGCCGCCGGACCGTTGGCCTTCTCGCTCCAGCCAGTGATTTTGGTATCGCGCACAAACAGCTGGCCGTCGTTGACCAGGAACGAGCCGGCCTCCTGGGACAGGCGCAGTTCCTGGGTCTGTTTGTCGATTTCCAGAATGCCGTGTTTACCCACCACAATCGGCAACTTCGCCAGGAACACGCCCGGCGAGGTTTCGCTCAAGTACTGCTTGGGCAGCTTCTTGGTCAGATCCTTGAGGTTCATGTAGCCGTCGTCGACGAAGATCGCCTGCGGGATGCCATGCTGACGCACTACCCACTCGGCCATCTTGTTGTCGCCACCGATGAAGTCCTTCAGGGCGTCTTCCTGCATCATCCGGCGCACGCTGATCTTGCCGGGTTTGGTGCGCACGATTTTTGCGGCAATAGCTTGGGCGGTATAGCCAGAGGTGTCCGGCAGTTTCGGCTTGGCCAGGTCCAGCGGCGCGGTTGGCGCGCTGCTGACGGTGTAGGTCTTGGCCTGTTGCAGTCCCTTGGCTATGGTCGTCGATTTGCTCTGCTGTTCAGGTTGGTGCACAGACTTGGCCGGTTCGACGGTGGCGAAGGCTGCTGTGCTGGCCAGCAGCAGCGCGCCGGCCAGCAGGCTGATCGAGCCTTTCTTGGCGCTGTTCATGTCGGGCACTCCCTTCGCGGTTTGCATCAGAAGCGCCAGATAACGTCGATAAACGCACGGTGCATGTACGAATCAACTTCTTTGCCATAGGCATCGCCTGGCTTGAACACGCCGCCGCGCAATCGCACCAGGGCAGAAGGCTCATCGATCGACTGGCTCAACGCCGCCGGCAGCAGGCCTTGCTTGAAGTACTTGGTGACGACCACGTCCATTTCCTGACCGAGGTCCTTGTTGCCATCTTCCAGCGGCAGGGAAGTGCTGGAGAGGATCGCGCCAGTCACGTCGTCGGTGTTGTTTTCGACGGCGTTGATGCCGTTGCTGCCCACTGGTTTGTTGCCGTCCACACGCCAGAATTTGTGGTAGATCACGCTGGCGTCGTATTCGTCGTTGAGCATCCAGGAGCCGAACAGCGTGGCGGTTTGCATGTTGTTCATTTCGCCACGGAAGGCTTCGCCGAAACGGTGAACCCGCGAGCGGGTACCGGTGTAGTTCGAGCGGTTGCTTTCCAGGCCGGTCTGTTGGTAATCGGCGCTGGCGCGGGCATAGGCAGCGCCGACTTGCCACTGCGGATCGAGGCGCAGACGTACGCCGACGTCGGTGGCCCAGCCGTTCAGGTCTTCACCACGCTTGGCTTCTGCCGGGCGGGTACCGTCGGCATTCAGCGGGTTGACCGTGTCACGGTCGCCGCTCATGCCGGTGATGCTGCCCCAGTAGTTGACGGCGTTGGTGTTGCGCCAGTTGTAGGCGTCGCTGTCGGCGGTGAGGCCGAGCCAGCTGATGTCGCCGTTCTGTTTCTTGTCCAGGGTATCGGCGGCCACGCCCGGCTCCGGATAGTCGAGCTTGCCGTTATCGTGGGTGTGATGACCGCGAATGCCGACCCAGTTACCCGGCGTCCACTGATACGCCGCATCGGCGTAAGCGTGCAGGCGATCCTTGTCTTTGGGCGCCAGTTCTTTCAGGTCGGTACGGTATTCGCTGAAGCGTTCGGCGATACCGACGTTGGCGCGCAACAGGGTGGTGTCGAAGGTCCAGTTCAGGGCTTCGATGTTGGTGTCGCGCCATTGGCCGTCGTCGTTTCGCAGGCGTTGGCGACCGAACTTGAGGATCTCGCCAGGGTAAGGCGTGAGGCCCTGGTAACCGACCCAGAACTCGCGCATCGCCAGGTAGTTTTTCTTGGTCTTGCGATCACCGCTGTCGGTGGTCTGGGTACCGCTGTTGTCGGACTGCTGCAGGGTGTCGGTTTCGATGATGTCGGTGGACGTCACGGCCTGGCCCATGGCGTAGGCGCTCCACGCGCCGCTTTCGCCATATACCCATGGGCGCAGGTCGAGGCCGACGCCGTTAACGTCGCCGCCGCCGGCGGTGCCCAGGTCACTGTCGTTTTCGGACTGGCCGGTAACTTTGACTTCGAGGCCGAAGTTCTTGTCTTCGGTCAGGGCCGCCAGGGTCGGGCACGACCACAGCAGGGCGAATGTCAGGCCAATACCGGCCTGCACGAATGGATTGAGTTTCATAGGGATTCCTCGCCGTCTTCTTCTTGCAGGGCGTGCAGTTCCAGCGTGTCCGGACTCACGGTGCTACGAATGGCTTGCTCTTGTTTGAGCAGGCGTTGGGCCTCGGCCAGCCGGTCAGGCGGCAGTTGCGCTTCGAGTGTTTGTGCAAGCTCAGTGGCTTGCGGGGTGTCTTGAGCCTTGGCCAATTGGCTGAAGACGTAAGCGTTGACCGGGTCGGGCCGGGTGCCCTTGCCTTGGGAAAACAGTTGGGCGATGGCGAAATCGGCGCTGTTCTGGCCGTTGCGCGCAGCGGTCAGCAAGTGATCCAGGGCTTTCTGCGGATAGACCTTGCCCAGGTAACCGCGACGGTAAATCTGGCCGAGGTAGTAATCGGCGGCGACTTCCCGGCCGACGGCTTTCTTGAAGTGCTCTTCGGCGACCTTGGCGTCGGCCGGCACCATCTTGCCTTCGTAGTAGAGCTTGCCCAGCAACAATTCGGCGCGCGGCTGGTCGGCGGCGCGGCCGTTGTCCAGGTATTTCATCATCGTGTCGACGTCGCCCAGCTCAGGGAAGTCGTAAAGCAATTGCGCCAGGCTGACCCAGGACGCCGGGTAGCCAGGGGCGATGCCTTCGAGCAGCGACTGCGCGGTTTTTTCGTCGGTCTTGCCCAGGCTCGCATCGCCCAGCACGCGGGCCACGCTGTCGACCCGTTGCGCAGAGACGGTGCCACGGCTGTGAGCGGCCTGCATCTGCTTGATCAGTTCAGCCTGTTGTTCGGGCTGGCCACGTTTCTGATAGACCGTGGCCAGTTCGACGTAGCAGATGTCGGTGGTGTTCAGCGCCGCTTTGCAGATTTTTTCCACGTCATCCAGGTGCTGGTCGTAAGTGCCCTGGGTGCGATAGAGCAGCACCTGGGCCAGACCTGCTTCCGGTTTGCCTTCGGCGCGCCATTGGCTGATCTGCTGCTGCGCGTTGACGTTGGGGAAACTGTGCGGGAATTGCAGGTACAGCATCGCCAGCGGAATCAGGGTGTTGCCTTCGCCATTGGCCGCGGCTTTCTTCAGCAGTGCTTCGGCTTCGTGGTGTTCGGCTTCGGTGGCGCCGGGTTTGGCCACCAGCAGGCGACCCAGGCGAGCCTGAGCCCGCGGCGAGACGCTGGCCGCGGCGCGGTAAGTCGCCTCGGCCTTTTTGATCTGCGCCGGGTCGCGGCTGTCGACCTGTATGTCGGCCAGCCCAACCTGTGCTTCGCTGTAACCCAGGTCCGCCAGTTGCTGATAGTTCTGCGCCGCCAGCGTCGTATCACCGCGCTTGAGCGCTTCATTGGCCAGACGCTGGTCGGGCAGACCGGCGCAACCGGCCAGGCTTACGGCCAATGCAACGGCACACAGTGATCCCATGTGGGAGCGGGCTTGCTCGCGAAGCAGGCGATGCGGTGCATCAGGCAAACCGTGTTGATCCCTTCGCGAGCAAGCCCGCTCCCACAAGGTATGCGGTGTGTTCAGGATTTTTGTGATAGTCACAGGCATGTCCTCGACTTAAAGACCGGCGGCCATGGCTTTGTTGATCAGCCAGTTCAGGTTCGGGCCTCGGGTGCTGTTCACTTCTGCAGGGCGGCCGGCGAGGGAGCTGTCCAGCGGCTCGTCAGGCTTGATCTGCACACGGATGTCGGATGACAGGTCTTCGCTTTTCAGGCTGGTGCTGCTGACGATCTTGCCGGTACGGGTCTGGTCTTCGCCGGCGATCTGGAAGCTGACCGTGGTGCCCGGGCGCACATCGCCGAACTGACGATAGGAGAAGCGGGCTTCAACGTTGGCTTCGGTATTGCGCGGCACCAGTTGGAAGATCACGTCACCTTTGTTGGCGTATTGACCGTTAGCCACCAGTTGCTGGGCCACGGTGCAATCGCACGGGGAGGTCAGGGTGCCGGTCATTTGCTTGCCGAAGAGCTCTTCAACCTTGGACGGTTGCAGTTGGTTTTCGTCCAGATGGCCCTTGAGCACGTCGAGCATGCTGGTGCTGAAGGTTGCCAGCGGTGCGCCTTTGGCGGCAACGCCGTCAGCCTTGATCAGGCTCTGTACGGTGCCGTCGCGCGGCATGGTGATGTTCATGCCTTGCACGCTGACCAGGCCAGCCTGGGCGTGGCTGACGAAGTACATGCCGTACACCGATTTGAAAATGAAACCGAACGCCACCAGCCCGACCACGAAGATACCGGCGCTGAAGGTCACCGCTTTCAGTCGGCCGAGCGCGGTCATGCCATGACCGCCGTCCTTGACCTTGCGCGCCTTGGTGAAGTTGTCGCGTTGCAGGGTTGCGAGCATTTCACCCACGCTGACGATGTCACCGGCCAGGTGCGAGGTGATCAGGTGGCGCAGGGTGGAAATGTCCCGGGGTTCCAGGTTCTGGAACTGGCAACCGACGCGGCCTGTCTGGCGGTCGACGGAGCGGATCTGCAATTCCACGTCCATGGCCAGGCCAAGGTTATCGATGACGAATTGCAGGCGGGCCTTGTGCACATCGCCGACCTTCAGTGGCAGCTGACCGGCGTTGAACGCCAGGCCGCCTGCGGAAAGGTCGATGACCCGGGCTTCGACCGGGGTCCGGTCAGGGCCGAAGAAACGCAGCTTGGCCGGGATTTTTACCCGGGCGTGTTGGCGCTGGGCTTCGGATTCGTGCACTACGTTGCTGTTGACGGCGGTATTCATATGGGCGATTTCCTAGTTAATTCAGGCGAGTTCGGTCAGACCATCATCAGCAGCACGGCGACAAAGATGCTGCCGGCGGAGAAGGTCATGGTCCGAGACGACCAGGTGTTGAACCAACGTTGAAAGCTGGCGAGATCACGGGTCAGAGAAGTGGGCTGGCGAGTCCAGGATTGTTGATCGAGGCGGAAGAACACGTAGATCTTCACCAGCGCGCCGACGATCTGGTTGTAATAGAGAATGACTGGGTACGCCGGGCCGATCCGGTGACCGGAACAGGACAGCAACAGGGTCAGGATCAGGCGGGTGATGCCGATCCACAGCAAGTAAACCAGGATGAACGCGGTGCCGTACTTGAAGGTGGCGATGAGCGCCACGGTCAGGCCCAGCAGGGACGTCCACATCGACACGCGCTGATCGAACAGCACCACTGACGTGAACAGGCCGAGGCGTTTCATCCCCAGGCCCAGGGCGCGGGAGTTCTGCCGCAGGTTGTTGCCGTACCAGCGGAACATCAGTTTGCGACTGGCCTTGATGAAGCTCTTTTCCGGCGGGTGTTCCACGGTATGGATCGCGGCGTCGGGCACGTAGAACGTGTCGTAACCCAGGCGCATCAGGCTGAACCAGCTCGATTTGTCGTCACCGGTCAGGAACTTGAAGCGGCCCAGACGCCAGTGTTGCAGCGAGTCGCTTTCCACGTCGGCGATGAAGTCCGGGTTGGTGACCACGGTGGCGCGGAACACCGACATCCGGCCGGTCATGGTCAATACACGCTTGGACAGGGCCATGGAGCACATGTTGATGTGGCGCTGGGCGAATCGCAGTTTGTGCCATTCGCTCATGATGTAGCCGCCGCGCACTTCGCAGAACTCGTTGGTGGTCAGGCCGCCGACATTGCCGAACAGCTGGAACCACGGCACGGTCTTGAGCACGACGCCTTCGGCCAGCACGGTGTCGCCATCGATCACGGCAACCACGGCACGGTCGTCCGGCAGGTGGCGGGAGATGGCGCGGAAACCATAAGCCAGGCCATCGCGCTTGCCGGTGCCGGGAATGCGCACGAAGTCGAGCTTGACCCGTGTCGGTGGGTTCATGCGCTTCCAGAGGCTCTTGACCAGCAGCTCATCGGACATTTCAACGATGGAGCACACCACGGTAGTCGGCAGGCCGCAGTCGATGGCCTCGCGGATCACCGAGCTGTAGACCTGCGCGGTGGTCAGCGCATCGATGCGGAAGCTGGTGACCATCAGGAACACGTGGGACGGGTCTGCCTCTTTGCCCAGCTTGCGCACTTTGCGCCGCAGGTGCGGGTAGACCACGTACAGAAACAGCATGCCGCGCAAAAAGTGCGTGGCACCCATCGAGTAGCGCCAGATACCGACGATACCGATCAGGAAGATGAAGTCCTTCGACTCGGAGTCGAACGTGGACGGAGGCAACGCCAGGGCGATGCCCATTAATAAACTTAGGTAAAACAGCCAACCGGCGGCCTGAAGTAGGCCGTGCTTTAGCCTGTGCATAATCTGCATCCGTCTCGATCTCGGGCGAGCCTGTGGGGTGGCCCGATGGGGTTAAGGCAGGCTTACAAAACTGGCGAGGGTCATGTAGGAGCTGCCGAAGGCTGCGATCTTTTGATCTTTGTCTTTGGATTCACTCAGGACTCAAGTGACCCGGGAAAGGTCGCAGCCTCGTTTCACTCGACAGCTCCTACAGGCGTGTTACCAGCAGATACCTTCGGTGCGCTTGCTGACGCTGGTGGCTTGAGACATGAAGCCGACCAGGTCGACCACTTGCTTGCCGTGCGGTGCTTCCAGTGCCAGGGCGCGGAATTTCTCGTCACGGTTACCGAGGATGATCACGTCGGAGTTGTTGATCACGTCGTCGAAGTTGGAGTTGAGCAAGGACGAGACGTGAGGGATCTTCGACTCGATGTAATCCTTGTTCGCACCGTGGACACGGGCGTACTCGACGTTGCTGTCGTAGATGCTCAGGTCATAACCCTTGCCGATCAGCATTTCCGCCAGATCAACCAGCGGGCTTTCGCGCAGGTCGTCGGTGCCGGCCTTGAAGCTCAGACCCAGCAGGGCGACTTTGCGTTTGTCGTGGCTGGAGACGATGTCGAACGCGTTCTGCACCTGGGACTCGTTACTGCGCATCAGCGAGTTGAGCAGCGGTGCTTCCACGTCCAGGGAGCCGGCGCGGTAGGTCAGGGCGCGGACGTCTTTCGGCAGGCAGGAGCCGCCGAATGCGAAGCCTGGGCGCATGTAGTACTGGGACAGGTTCAGCGTCTTGTCCTGGCAGACCACTTCCATCACTTCACGACCATCGACGCCGACAGCCTTGGCGATGTTGCCGATCTCGTTGGCGAAGGTCACCTTGGTGGCGTGCCACACGTTGCAGGTGTACTTGATCATCTCGGCGACAGCGATGTCCTTGCGGATGATCGGTGCGTCGAGCTCTTCGTACAGCGATTGCAGAACGTCGCCCGAGGCCTTGTCGAACTCGCCGATAACGGTCATTGGCGGCTGGTCGTAGTCGGCGATCGCGGTGCTTTCACGCAGGAACTCAGGGTTCACTGCAACGCCGAAGTCGACGCCTGCTTTCTTGCCGGAGCAGTCTTCGAGAATCGGGATCACCACGTTTGCCACGGTGCCCGGCAGCACGGTGCTGCGTACCACGATGGTGTGGCGGGTGGTCTTGTCACGCAGGACAAAACCGATTTCGCGGCACACGGCCTCGATGTAGTTCAGTTCCAGGTCGCCGTTCTTTTTGCTCGGCGTGCCGACGCAGATCATCGACAGATCGGTATCGCGAATCGCCTCGGCGAAGTTGGTTGTACCGCGCAGACGGCCAGTCTCGATACCCTGTTTCAGAAGTTCGCCCAGACCGGGTTCAACGATCGGCGAGCGACCGGCGTTGATCATATCGATCTTGTCTTTGGCAACATCGACGCCAACCACGTCATGGCCCCGTGCAGACAGGCAACCGGCACAGACTGCGCCGACGTAACCCAAACCAAATATGCTGATGCGCATCGCATTTACCTCTCAGTTAATCAAGACTGTGTTCAACAAGCCATTACATGGCCGGAGTTAATGGTTTTCAGCGGTCATAGTGCACTCGCAAGTGCGGCCTTAAAGGCGTCACAATGCCGGGTGCAGGCATACTAAGTTCTGAGTGTCTAAATATGTGCACTCAAGGTGTGCGCAACCAGGCCTTATTGTTATGACTTGCCCTGTTATGCAGCCGATCCTCTTTTTCAGAAGACATTCGTGCAAAGGTCTTGCGCGCTCAATGCCAGGCCAGAAGCCCGTAAATCAAGCGGTTGGGTGCTCGGGTGAGCACGTTTATAGGGGCGCAGCCGTGGCCTTGTAGGGGATATTGATGGTGCGTTATCTCCTGTCCTTCATGTGTTGCCCAAATAAGTGATCCATAAGTTCAAGTTAATGTGACAACTTCGCTATCGGGACCGCTTGTCTGTGTAAGTTATCTCGTACGTTCGCCAAGAGAATCGTTACCGGTGGTATGAGCGACGCATTTGGACATAGTTCCTGTCCATCCATCGCGATTTCTGAAATTTCTTGAAATATTGAAAAAGATGGCACTGCTTTCATATTGATAGCACTTGGCGTTTGGCCCTTTATATATAGGGTGATTGTTGTCTTTAGTAGTTCTTTGCCACTACAGATAAAAATTTTCAGTGCCACTACTGAAAAAAATCAGCAAAGTCGAGTGAAACAAAAGTTAGGAAATGGGGTGATTGTTTTTTGGCGCCAATAAGTCGACGAAAAGGTGGGGAATTGTTCGAGGATCGAAGGGGAGGCGCACGACGAAGTTATTGATGTCGTGCGCCGACTTAGTGCGGTGTTTGTTACTCCGGTGCGTGATCGCGCAGGAATACCAGATTGTCCGGTTTAGACTGCTCGCTACTGTAGCGATAACCCTGGACGTCGAACTGCTTGAGAGCGGCCGGGTCATTGATGCGCTCTTCGATGACGAAGCGACTCATCATCCCGCGGGCTTTTTTCGCGTAGAAGCTGATGATTTTGTACTGGCCGTTCTTCAGGTCCTTGAATTCGGTATTGATGATGCGCGCGTTCAAGGCACTGCGTTTGACCGCCGAGAAGTATTCATTGGAGGCCAGATTCAACAGCACATCGTCGCCTTGATCGGCCAGCGCTTCGTTCAGCCATTCGCTGATCCGCGTACCCCAGAAGGCGTACAGGTCCTTGCCGCGGGCATTCGCCAACCTGGTGCCCATCTCCAGTCGATAGGGCTGCATCAGGTCCAGGGGACGCAGCAAGCCGTATAGGCCGGAGAGCATGCGCAAGTGCTGCTGGGCGTAATCGAAGTCGGCTTCGCTGAAGGTTTGTGCATTCAGGCCGGTGTACACGTCGCCCTTGAATGCCAGCAACGCCTGCTTGGCATTCTCCGGGGTGAAGGCCGGGGTCCAGCTGCCGAAACGCGCGGCATTGAGGCCGCCAATCTTGTCAGAGACGTGCATCAGCTCGCTGATCTGCGCCGGTGTCAGGTCGCGCAGTTGCAGGATCAGTTCCTGGGAATGGTCGAGGTATTGCGGCTGAGTGAAGCGCTGGGTCGCCGGCGGTGTTTCGTAATCGAGGGTCTTGGCGGGGGAAATCACCATCAGCATGAAGTCGTCTCCTTTAATCGTGGGGGCGATTCTAGGGGGTTGTCCTTGTTGACTCCAGCTATCAAGTCCATAGGTGATCGATGGCTATGCGCTGTAGGAGCCGCTGCGGGAATGTGAGCGGGATCGGCTATAGTGCCGCGCGGGTTTTGTTATGGAGACATCCCATTGCGTATCGTTTTTCTATTCTTTGCCTTGCTGTTGAGCTTCGGCGCCCAGGCGGCACCGGGCGATGTGGCGACGCTGGATCGCAGCACCTGGCCTGAGCAACTCAGCAACCCGACCCTGTTCGACGTCGCCTCCCGGGCCGAAATCCTCATGTTCGCCCGCGTCCTGCTGGCCAGCGAATCGCTCGATGAAGCGAGCCTGGCTCAACGCCTGGGGCTGCGTACCGTCAATCTGGAGTCGGTCAACCAACTGCGCCGGCGCATGTGGCAGCGGTTGCTGAGCAACTACAATTTCGCCCAGCAGAGTTGCGATCAGGATGCCTCGTTCTGTTTCCTGGTCGAGGACATGGACACCCTGCGTGAGCAAGCGGCCAAGTTTCAGATCAGCGACGACAGCTACTACATCAAGTGGGCCGAGCCGAGCCGGTTGTTCCACGCCCAGTACCTCGATGAGCAATTGCGCAAGGCTGCGCTGTTTCCGCAGACCAGCAGCGAAGTCGATCGTTTTGGCGACTATGAGCGCAATGGCGACGCCATGCATGATCGCCTGTTCCTGCTGACCTTCGACAGCGCCGCCAATGCCGCGCCGGATAACACCGCCTGGGTCACGGAGTACCTGCGCAAATCGAACATGAGCGCTACGTTCTTCGTCCTTGGCAAGGACATTCAGGCGCGTCTGGCCGAACGTTCGGTGACCAGCCTGCAAGGGACTTATTCGCAGCAATGCGTTGGCGTGCAAGGCTGGGAGTTCCGCTCCCACAGCCACTGGCAAGACTGGCAGGACTCGGTACGACGCAGTGTCGAACTGGTCAAAGGCAAGCTGCCGGAGAACTACGTACCACTGTTTCGCCCGCCCGATGGCCAGCGTCGGTCCGATGCTGAGGGCTTCTTCAAGTCTCAGGGCGTGCAGGTGGCGTTGTGGGATATCGATGCCCAGGACGGCGCCGGCAAGCTCAAGGGCAGCCAGAGCGGGCAAAGGGTATTGACCCTGATGCTGCTGTGGCGGCACGGGGTGATCAACTTCAACGTGAAGCAGGATGCGCTGAAAACCGCGATACCCTGGCTGATGACGCAAACGGCGCCGAGCGGGATCGGTTGGGAAAACTGTCAGGACGGGTTTCGCTGAAACGGGGAAAGCCCGTAAACATTGGTCTTGGGGCGTTTTTTGCAGGAATTTTGATGCGGGCGGACTTCCGACTTTAGCGGGGTGCTGGCAGTCCGCCAAGTGCTATTGGTCATTCTGAAAAATAAATTTCAAAAAAACGTCAAAGTGCTTTTTTCTGTCATGTGTTTTGGAGTATTACGAAGACAGACCGCCGAAACCTGCAACACAGGTGGCGTCTTCCAAGACTCCGTTTGGGTTGCAATCACTTGAGTCTGAGCAGGTGATTTCGGTGGCCACTTCGAGGCGCAGCACTGTCATGGTATTGCGTCGACTGGCTCCCACTAAGGTGACCGAGTATGGATGATCACGGACGTAGCCCTTCTTCCAACCAGCCAATCCTTTATGTACTCGATACCAACGTATTGATTCACGATCCAAACGCCCTGCTTAATTTCGAAGAACACCACGTCGCGATCCCGATGACCGTGCTTGAAGAGCTGGACAAGCTCAAGGGCGGGCATCACAGCGTGGCCGCCGAATGCCGTCAGGCCATTCGGCTGATCGACAAGACCCTGGGCGATGCCTCTCCCGAAGACGTTGAACAAGGGGTGCCGATCCAGCGTGGCAAGAGCGGGCCGAAAGGCTTGCTGTCAATTCTGATGAGCAAGCGTGCCGAGCCGAATATCATTCTGCCCGAGCACCTGAACGACAACATCATCATCAACCAGCTGATCGACCTGCACGCGCGGGATCCGAAATTGCCCGTGGTGCTGGTCACCAAAGACATCAACATGCGCCTCAAGGCGCGGGCCTGCGGGATCGCGGCCGAGGACTACAGCACCGACCAACTGGTCGACGACGTGTCCCTGCTGCCCAACGGCTACCACAACATGACTGGCTCCTTCTGGGACCGGGTGAGCAAAGTCGAAACCCGGCAGGATCATGGCCGCACCTGGCATCAGGTGCAGTTGATCGACAACCTGCCTGCCGTGCACGTCAACGAGTTCATCATCGACGAACAGGGCTTTGTCGGCTGGATCAAGGAAATCCAGGTCGACAAGTTGCTGATCCTCGATCTGCATCAGGAGCCCCTGTTGCACCAGGAAGCCTGGGGCCTGAAGCCGCGTGACATCTATCAAAGCCTGGCGCTGTACGCCTTGCTCGATCCGGATATTCACCTGGTGAACCTGTCCGGCGCGGCCGGTTCCGGTAAAACCATCCTGGCCCTGGCGGCGGCCATCGAGCAGACCATGGTCAGCAAACGCTACCGGCGCATCATCGCCACCCGCAGCGTGCAGGGGCTGGACCAGGAAATCGGCTTCCTGCCCGGCACCGAAGCGGAAAAAATGGAGCCTTGGCTCGGCGCCATCACCGACAACCTCGAAGCCTTGCACATGGATGACGAAAACACCCATGGCAGCGTCGACTACATTCTCAGCAAAGTGCCGTTGCAGTTCAAATCCCTCAACTACATTCGGGGCCGCAGCTTCCAGCAGAGTCTGATTCTGATCGATGAATGCCAGAACCTTACGCCGCACCAGATGAAAACCATCATCACCCGTGCCGGCGCCGGTTCCAAAGTGGTGTGCCTGGGCAACCTGGCGCAGATCGACACCCCCTACCTGTCCGCGACCAGCTCCGGGCTGACGTACCTGACCGAACGTTTCAAAGACTTCCCCAACGGCGTGCATATCACCCTGCAAGGGGTGCCACGTTCGATTCTGGCCGAATACGCCGAATCGCATCTGTAACCCTCAGCAAAACCGGGCGGCCCAAAGCCGCCCGGTTTTTTTGCACCTGACACAAATCCCTTGTGGGAGCGGGCTTGCTCGCGAATGCGGTGTGTCCGTTAAAAAATACAGTGACTGACCCACCGCTTTCGCGGGCAAGCCCGCTCCCACAATGAGTTCACGGTGATCGGATAATCGTGCGTGCGGAAAATTGACCCACAGGTTTACAATCGACGCTCCTGATCAGGAGTAACGCTGTGCTGACTCATCTCGATTCCCAAGGTCACGCCAATATGGTCGACGTCACCGAAAAAACCGTGACGTTCCGCGAAGCAACAGCCCAAGCGCTGGTACGCATGCTGCCCGAAACCCTGCAGATGATCGTCAGCGGCGGTCATCCCAAAGGCGACGTGTTCGCCGTGGCGCGGATCGCCGGCATCCAGGCGGCGAAGAAAACCAGCGATCTGATTCCTCTGTGCCACCCGTTGATGCTCACCGGCGTCAAGGTCGAACTCAGTGCCGAAGGCGATGACACCGTGCGTATCGTGGCACGCTGCAAGTTGTCCGGGCAGACCGGCGTCGAAATGGAAGCACTGACCGCCGCCAGCGTCGCGGCGCTGACGATTTATGACATGTGCAAGGCCGTGGATCGTGGCATGACCATCGAGAGCGTGCGCCTGCTGGAGAAACTCGGCGGCAAGAGCGGTCATTACCAGGCGGATCAGCCATGAAGGTTACTGTGAAGTTTTTTGCCCGTTACCGTGAAGCGCTCGGCGTTGACTCGGTGAAAGTTGAGGGTGATTTCGCCACGGTCGACGATGTGCGTGCGCTGTTGGCCCAGCGTGATGGGGCCGAGGTGCTGAGCGAGCAAAACCTGATGTGCGCTCGCAACGAAGACCTCTGCCAGCTCGACGAACCGGTGGGCGATGGCGATGAAGTGGCGTTTTTTCCGACTGTGACCGGAGGCTGAGCCATGGCGATTCGCGTGCAATCCACAGCGTTCGACCCCGGCACCGAAGTCAATGCCATGCACGCGGCCAATGTGGGCGTCGGTGCGGTGGTGAGTTTTGTCGGCTATGTACGCGACTTCAATGACGGTCTCGATGTCGCCGGGATGTTTCTGGAGCACTATCCGGGCATGACCGAAAAAGCCCTGGGCAAGATTGCTGCGGAGGCTGAGCAGCGCTGGCCGCTGTTGAAGCTGGAAGTGCTGCACCGCATCGGCGCGCTGGAGCCGGGCGAACCTATCGTTTTCGTCGGTGCCGCCAGCGCCCACCGTCAGGCAGCGTTCGATGCCTGTGCCTTTGTCATGGATTACCTGAAAACCCGTGCGCCGTTCTGGAAGAAAGAAAACACCCGCGATGGCCCGCGCTGGGTTGAAGGGCGCGATAGCGATCATGCGGCGGCGGATCGCTGGAAGCAGTAATTCCTCTAGTGCTTTCGAATACGCCTTCGCGGGCAAGTCGGACCGCCGCACCGCTCGCTGCTGCAAGGTCACACGCAACCCTGTGGGAGCGGGCCTGCCCGCGAAGGGGCCATCTGCATCAACAAAACCCCACTGATTCACCTCCCGACCAGAGGCGCGGCAGATCTGCGGGTGCTCGATTGACGATCAATACATAAAAGTCCAGTATGGAATTCCAAGTACAAAAAACTTACTCCCTGTTTCAGTTTTTTCTTCTGTCTTGCCAAACCAACAACAACCCGCGAGAGAACGAACATGAAGAAATTCCCCCTCATTACCGGTCTGGCCCTGAGCCTGTTGGCGTGCAGTAGTGTGTTCGCAGCCGAGAAAAGCCTGCGTATCGGTATCGAAGCGGCCTACCCACCGTTCGCGTCCAAAACCGATAAAGGCGAGATTGTCGGTTTCGACTACGATATCGGCAATGCCCTATGCGCACAGATGAAGGTCAAGTGCGTGTGGGTCGAAGGCGAATTCGACGGTCTGATTCCTTCCCTCAAAGTGAAGAAAATCGACATGGCGCTGTCGTCCATGACCATCAACGAAGACCGCAAGAAGTCGGTGGATTTCACCCACAAGTACTACTTCACCTCGTCGCGACTGGTGATGAAAGAGGGCGCGGTCGTCGATGACCAGTACGCCAGCCTCAAGGGCAAGACTATCGGCGTGCAGCGCGCAACCACCACGGACCGTTACGCCACCGAGGTTTTCGAACCCAAGGGCATCAACGTCAAGCGCTATGGCAACAACGAAGAAATCTACATGGATCTGGCAGCCGGTCGCCTCGATGCCATTTTTGCCGACACCATTCCTCTGAATGACTTCCTGTCGATGCCTCGTGGCAAGGGCTATGCCTTCGTCGGGCCGGAGCTCAAAGATCCGAAATACGTGGGAGAAGGCGCCGGCATCGCTGTGCGCAAGGGCAACACCGAGTTGGTCAGCGAACTGAACGCGGCCATCGACGGCATTCGCGCCAGTGGCGAATACCAGAAGATTTCGGAGAAGTACTTCAAGTCCGACATCTATGGCGATTGATTAACCGCCATCGCGGGCAAGCCCGCTCCCACAGGTTCAGTGGTGTACTCATGTTTTGTACACGACACGGACACTATGGGAGCGGGCTTGCCCGGGCGGCGTTCCGACGATGAGGTCGGAACAGTCACCGCAAATCTTTAGCCCTTCAGTTCCTTCAAATGCTTGTACACCGTCGCCCGGCCCATGTTCAGCACATTGGCCACATAGTTGGAGGCGCTTTTGCCTTTGAAGGCGCCTTCGGCGTGCAGCGCCAGCACCAGTTCACGTTTGTGGTCGCGGGTCAGCACATTCAGGCTCAACTGACGCTCGCGCAGCCAGGCATGCAAAAAGGTGTTGATCCGCTCCTGCCAGTCATCGCGAAACAGTGAATCCGGCTGCGGAATCAGTTTGGTTGGCGACAGGAACAAATCCAGCGCCGCTTTCGCATTCTCGAACAACGAAATATTCAAGTTGATGCACAGCACAGCCAACGGCTGCCCTTCGCTGTCGCGCAGCACGCTGCTGAGGCTGCGAATCTTCTGGCCGTCCCAGTTGAGTTTTTCGTACGGCCCGATGTTTCGTTCGCTGACCTCCTCGCTGAGCATGTCCTCCAGTGCCGAGTCGTCACCGATTTCCCGTTTGGACAGGTTGTTGGCGATGTAATCGACCTTTTGCGTGCGCAGGTCGTGCAGCACCACCTCGGCGTGAGGGAAGAACAACGTGGCGATGGCGTCGGCAATCGCGCGGAAGTTGTCCATGGACGCATTGTCCAGGGCCGAGTGTTTTTCAGGTGCGTTCATACAGTGGAACTCCAGGCAGCGTCAGCGCCCCTTTAAAAAGGGGCACTGGAAGTTTGCCGCAATCGTGTGGACACGTCACCTGAGGATCAGGATCAACCCAGGCGGGCGGGGGAGAGCATCGCGGCGTCCAGGCCGAAACGGCCGAGCTGTTCGGGCAAGGGTTCGCCGCGCACCAGTGCAGCGCTGGCCTGGCCCATGGCCGGTGAGGTCTGGATGCCATAACCGCCTTGTCCCGCCACCCAGAACAGGCCCGGTACGTGCGGATCGAAACCGGACAGCAAATCCCCGTCGTGCACGAAACTGCGCAAGCCGGCCCAGGTGCGGGTCGGGCGGCGGATGGTCAGGGTGGTGGCCTCTTCGATCTGGTAGATGCCCATGGCGATGTCCAGTTCTTCGGGCTGCACGTCGTGTGGCTCCACCGGGTCGGCGTTGGCCGGTGAGCCGAGGAACATGCCGGCGTCGGGTTTCATGTAGAACGATTCATCGAGGCTGACCAGCATGGGCCAGTCATGGCTATCCAGGCCCTCGGGGCCGGCGAAGATAAAGGCTGCCCGGCGCTTGGGTTGCAGGCCCAGAGGCCGGGCGCCAGCCAGCTCGCCAACCTTGTCGGCCCAGGCGCCAGCGGCATTGATGATGATCGGGGCGCTGAAGGTCTGAGTGGCGGTTTGAACCTGCCACCGCCCTTCGGCATCCCGGGTCAGGCTCAGCACTTCACTATCGGTATGCACCTCGCCCTTATTGCGCCGGATACCGCGCAGATAGCCTTGGTGCAGGGCATCGGTATCGATGTCGCTGGCCGTCGGGTCGTAGATCGCGCCATGGACTTTTTCCCGACGCAGGATCGGCAGACGCGCACAGGCTTCGTCGGCGCTGAGCAGTTGCATCTGCGGCACGGTGGCTTTGGCGCTCAGGTACTGATTGTTCAGCTCGGCCGGATCGCCCGTGAAGTCGACGGTCATCTCACCGCGCGGGGTCAGCAACGGGTGTTCGCAGAAACCGGGTGGCGGTGCATCGAAGAAATCGCGGCTGGCCTGGGTCAATGCCCGAACTTGTGGCGTGCCGTAGGCGGCGGTGTACAGCGCCGCCGAGCGTCCGGTGGAGTGATAGGCCGGATGGGATTCGCGTTCGAGCACAATCACCCGCCCGTGCTGCGACAGCCAGAAACCGGTGGAAGCGCCGGCAATCCCGCCGCCGATGATGATGAAATCTGCCTGGCTCATGAACGTCTCCTGATGGGGCGTAAATGCCGAAATTGTTAGAGACCCCCTGTGGGAGCGGGCTTGCTCGCGAATGCGGTCTGACATTCATCAAGGATGTCGACTGACACACCGCTTTCGCGAGCAAGCCCGCTCCCACAGGGTTTGTGGTGTTAGCGCTGTAGTTGGTAAAGGGCATTGGCCAGTGCAATGTCTTCCAGGCCCAAGCCGATGGAGCGGAAGAACACATGCCGATCGTAGTCCGGGCGCCGTACTTTTTCGCTGAGCAAGTCGGGCAGGTCGCCGACTATCGCGCGGCTGTCCCAGCCGTGTCGTTCACCTGCGATCAGCATTTCGCCGGCCGAGCCTGGGGTGGTCTGACGATAGTCGCAGAACACGTGCATATCATTGAGGCTCTGCGGCGGCACTTCATGGGCGCGCGGGGCGTTGGTGCTGATAGAGGTGATCAATGCCGGTTTGCTCAAGTTCGACGGGTCGATCACCGGGCCGGCAGACGAAGTGCAAAGCATGATCACGTCGGCGTCTTGAATCGCGGCTTCGCAACTGTCGGCGAGGGTCAGCCGTGGGTCGAGGCTCTTGAGTTGCGCCAGTGCTTCGGCGTTCTTGCCGTTCAGGCTCGGCGAATAGAGGCTGATGCTTTGCCAGTCTCGCAGGTTCCTGACGTAGTGCAGGTGCGCCTGGGCGACCTTGCCGCTGCCGATGATCGCCAGGCGCCGGGCCTTGAGCGGGGCGAGGGCATTGACCGCCACTGCGGTCGTCGCAGCGGTGCGGGCCGTGGTCAGTTCACCGGCATCGCAGAGCAGCAATGGCTGGCCGGTCTGCATCGACATCAGCAGTGTCCAGGCGGTCACCAGCGGGCCTTGCTCGCGCACGATGTACGGCGACGTCTTGACCCCGTACACCCCGTCTTCGGCCAGCACCCCCAGGTAGTTGATGAAGTCCCCGGCACCTTTCGGAAATTCCACCAACTGCTGGGCCGGTTGCACGGCTTGCCCGACGGCCAGGTCGCGGAACAGCTTGCGCAGGATCTGCGGGACGTCGATTTGCGCCAGCAGTTCGCGGGCCTGGGGTTGGGTGATCACGTAAGGCGTGCTGGGCATGGTCGGCTCCGGGCGCTGAAAGTAAACTAATTTGTCCATTATGGACTTTTAGTTGTCTCTAGCAAGCTTCTGTTGAAAAATCCGGACGAAAAAAAAAGCGCAGTCCGTTTCCGGCTGCGCCTCTTATTCTGCGACCCGCGTTACGGGCGCTTGCGCTCAACCGCCCGCAGCAGATGCGTGGGTGGCGTTTCACAGCTGATCTTGCGACCCAGCAGCGCCTCGATGGACGGTAGCTGGTAGGAGTCGTCTTCACCGGCAAAGCTGATGGACACGCCATCGGCACCGGCACGGCCAGTACGACCGATGCGGTGCACGTAGTCGTCCGGGACTTCCGGCAGGGTGAAGTTGATCACATGGCTGATGCCGTCGATGTGAATGCCGCGACCGGCGACATCGGTGGCCACCAGCACGCGGATCTTGCCTTCGCGGAAACCTTCCAGGGTCTTGATGCGCTTGTGCTGCGGCACATCGCCAGACAGTTGCGCCGCGTTGACACCATCGCGCACCAGGCGTTCTTCGATGCGCCGCACTTCGTCCTTGCGGTTGGCGAAGACCATCACCCGTTCCCAGCCGTTATCGTTGACCAGGTTATAGAGCAGTTTGTATTTGTCGGCGCCGGCCACCGCGTAGATGTGTTGCTCGACGTTTTCGCTGGCTACGTTCTGCGCTTCGATCTCGACGATCGACGGGTCGGTGGTCCATTGCTTGGCCAGGTTCATCACGTCTTCGGTGAAGGTCGCGGAGAACAGCAGCGTCTGACGCTCGCTCTTCGGCGGGGTCTGGCGAATGATCTGACGCACTTGCGGGATGAAACCCATGTCGAGCATCCGGTCGGCTTCGTCCAGCACCATGACTTCGACCATGTCCAGATGCACGTCGCCGCGCTGGTTGAAGTCGAGCAAGCGGCCGGGAGTGGCCACGAGGATGTCGCAGTGACGAGCTTCGAGGTGCTTGAGCTGCTTGTCGAAGTCCATGCCGCCGACAAATGTCATGACGTTGAGGCCGGTGTACTTGGTCAGGTCGGCTGCGTCCTTGGCAATCTGCACCACCAGTTCCCGGGTCGGGGCGATGATCAGTGCCCGCGGTTCACCCATGTAGCGTTCCTTGGGCGGCGGGGTTTGCAGCAGCTGAGTGATGATCGAAATCAGGAACGCGGCGGTTTTGCCGGTACCGGTCTGGGCGCGACCGATGGCGTCTTTGCCGGCGAGGGTGAAGCCAAGCACCTGCGCCTGGATCGGCGTGCAATAAGGGAAGCCCAGGTCCTGAATGGCGTGCATCAGCTCGGGGGCGAGCTTGAAGTCGTGGAAGCGGGTTTTGCCTTCCTGGGGTTCGACGACGAAGTCTTCGAGTTTCCAGGGGATGACCGGCGCCTTTGGCTTCGGTTCGCGGCGTGGTTTCGCAGGTTTCGGCGCTTCGCTACGCGGTTCAGAGGCAATGGCCGGGGCAGAGGAGGCGGTTGGGGTGGTCACCGGCTCGTGTTTCGGTGCCGCTACGGTGGCGGTCCGGCCAGGCTGATTACCGTCGGTGCGGTGGCTGGGGGTATGAGAAGGAGCGCTGGAGCCTGGCGCGAGCTGCTCAGCCTCGCTTTTACCGAACATTTTCTTGAGTGCTTTGAGCACGGTCATCTCATCAATTGGTTAAGGAATGTACGCCGGCCAGTGTAATGCAAGAATCGGGCGCGGCGTAGTGCGATGGATCAAAGGGTAACTTTTAGCGTAAGCGCTCGGCGAGCCAGACGCCGATGTCGCGGATTTCTTCGGGTAACACTTCGTGACCCATTGGGTATTCCTGCCATGTCACGGTGACACCATGGTGCTTCAAATACTCATAGGCGGTCCGGCCCATGGAGTTTTGCACGACGTCATCATACTGACCATGCAACGACAACACGGGAATGCGCTGCTGGCTGGCGGAAAGCTCCAGTTCATCGCTGAAAGTCGGGGCATAAGTCGAGAGCGCAAGCACGCCGCCCAGCGGCCCCTGCCATTTCAGGAAGGCGGTGTGCAACACCACGGCGCCACCCTGGGAAAACCCGGCGAGAAAAATCCGCGAAGCGTCTATTCCGCTGGCCTTCTGCTCTTCAATCAAATCAACAACCCGTTGCGCGGACTGCTTCAGCTGCTCGCGGTTGATCGCGCGTGCCGGGCTCATGGCCAATATGTCGTACCAGCTTGGCATCTCATAGCCACCATTGATGGTGACCGCGCGAGTCGGAGCCTGGGGTAAAACGAAACGGGTAGTGAGCAGGCTTTCCTGCAGCGCTTCGGCCACCGGCAAAAAGTCGTAGCGGTCGGCGCCCAGCCCATGCAGCCAGATGACGCAGGCATCTGCGGGCTTGATGGGTTGAAGAATCAAGGGCTCGGTCATGGGTGCTCCATATCTGTGCGTGCGCGCTCATGAAGTGCAAGATCTGAGTGCGCGCCTGGTTGATCAGTTAAGTAAATGTCGCAAGGTTGAAAGTTTTTCTATTGACCTGTCCCTGAATCGATTTAGCGAGCGGTCTGGTACGGGCTTTGCTATGGGAAAACTTGTGCAACTAATCTCATGCCTGGCGGTAACACTATCAGTGTATGGCTGGTCATGGGATAGCAAAGAATCCGGTGATGGATGTTCGCCAGTGGCCGCTACGGGCTTCGCGAACGTGAAAGGGCTACAGCCCGTTCGGCCGATTGGTGAGAAGTGAGTTATCCATGATGTGGATTTTCTCCTACTAGACTCATAGCGACGGTCCTTACGTCGGTTGACCCTAAAAAAAGCCAATAAGGGTCAGCAACGCCTCAAAAGGGTGCGACAGGGCTCAAGCTCCGACACAACAAGAGCAAAACTGGAGGTTTGAATGAAGATGTTGAAATCCACCCTGGCCGTCGTGACTGCAGCCGCAGTGCTCGGTGTCAGTGGGTTCGCTCAGGCGGGTGCAACCCTGGATGCAGTGCAGAAGAAAGGTTTCGTTCAGTGTGGCGTGAGCGACGGTCTGCCGGGTTTCTCGGTTCCGGACTCTACAGGCAAGATCGTTGGTATCGATGCTGACTTCTGCCGCGCTGTGGCTGCTGCAGTATTCGGTGACGCGACCAAGGTCAAATTCAGCCAGTTGAATGCCAAGGAGCGTTTCACTGCTCTGCAATCCGGCGAAATCGACGTGCTGTCGCGCAACTCCACCATGACCAGTTCCCGTGACGCGGGCATGGGTCTGAAGTTTCCTGGCTTCATCACCTATTACGACGGCGTAGGCTTCCTGGCCAACAGCAAGCTGGGTGTGAAAAGTGCCAAGGAACTGGATGGCGCGACCATCTGTATTCAAGCCGGTACCACCACCGAGCTGAACGTGTCCGACTACTTCCGCGCCAATGGCCTGAAGTACACCCCGATCACCTTCGACACCTCCGATGAAAGCGCCAAGTCGCTGGAATCCGGTCGTTGCGACGTGCTGACCTCCGACAAGTCCCAGCTGTATGCACAGCGCAGCAAACTGGCCTCGCCGAAAGATTACATCGTTCTGCCTGAAACCATCTCCAAAGAGCCTTTGGGGCCGGTCGTGCGTAACGGCGACGATGAGTGGCTGGCAATCGTTCGTTGGGTCGGCTACGCGATGCTCAACTCTGAAGAGGCCGGTATCTCTTCGAAGAACGTCGAGGCGGAAGCCAAGTCGACCAAGAACCCGGACGTTGCTCGTCTGCTGGGCGCCGACGGTGAGTACGGCAAGGATCTGAAACTGCCGAAAGACTGGGTGGTGAAAATCGTCAAGCAAGTCGGTAACTACGGCGAAGTCTTCGAGAAAAACCTCGGCAAGGGCACTCCGCTGGAAATCGACCGTGGCTTGAACGCCCTGTGGACCAACGGCGGCATTCAATACGCACCACCAGTGCGCTGATGGTTCTATCACCCGGTGGGCCAACCACCGGGTGATGTTCTGTTCCATTATTTCCGGGGCACTTCATGCAAAATTCAATCGGCGCACCAAAGCAGAGGTTCAGCCTCAGCGATCCGCGAGTGCGTGCGTGGCTGTTTCAGATCATTACGGTTATCGCCGTGGTCGGGATGGGTTGGTACCTGTTCGACAACACTCAAACCAACCTGCAACACCGGGGCATTACCTCCGGCTTCAGCTTTCTGGAGCGCAGCGCCGGGTTCGGCATCGCTCAGCACCTGATCGACTACACCGAATCGGACAGCTATGCCCGGGTGTTTGTCATCGGCTTGCTCAACACGTTGCTGGTGACCTTCATCGGCGTGATCCTGGCGACGATCCTCGGGTTCATCGTCGGTGTGGCACGACTGTCGAAGAACTGGATCATTGCCAAGATGGCGACGGTTTATGTCGAGGTCTTCCGTAACATTCCGCCGCTGCTGCAAATCCTGTTCTGGTACTTCGCGGTGTTCCTGACCATGCCAGGGCCGCGCAACAGTCATAACTTCGGCGACACCTTTTTCGTCAGCAGCCGCGGCCTGAACATGCCGGCGGCGTTGGTAGCGGACGGCTTCTGGCCGTTTGTGGCGAGCATCGTCGTGGCCATCGTCGCGATCGTGCTGATGTGCCGCTGGGCCAACAAGCGTTTCGAAGAGACCGGCGTACCGTTCCACAAATTCTGGGTAGGCCTGGCGATGTTCCTGGTGATCCCGGCACTGTGCGCATTGATCTTCGGTGCGCCGCTGCACTGGGAAGTCCCCAAGCTGCAAGGTTTCAACTTCGTCGGTGGCTGGGTGCTGATCCCGGAACTGCTGGCGCTGACCCTGGCCCTGACGGTGTACACCGCGGCATTCATCGCCGAAATCGTGCGTTCGGGCATCAAGTCGGTCAGCCACGGCCAGACCGAAGCGGCCCACTCGCTGGGTCTGCGTAACGGTCCGACGCTGCGCAAGGTGATCATTCCGCAAGCCCTGCGCGTGATCATTCCACCGCTGACCAGCCAATACCTGAACCTGGCGAAAAACTCCTCGCTGGCCGCCGGTATCGGTTACCCGGAGATGGTGTCGTTGTTTGCCGGTACGGTGCTGAACCAGACCGGACAGGCGATCGAAGTCATTGCCATCACCATGAGCGTGTACCTGGCGATCAGTATCAGCATTTCCCTGCTGATGAACTGGTACAACAAGCGCATTGCGCTGATCGAGCGGTAAGGAAGAGCGCATGACGACTCATACTTTCAAACCCGACATGCCACCACCGAGCAGCAGCATCGGTATCGTGGCGTGGATGCGGGCGCACATGTTTTCCAGTTGGATCAACACCCTGCTGACGCTGTTCGCGTTCTACCTGATTTACCTGATAGTTCCGCCCCTCGTGAGCTGGGCGATTCTCGACGCCAATTGGGTTGGAACCACCCGCGCCGACTGCACCAAGGCCGGCGCCTGCTGGGTATTCATTGAGCAGCGCTTCGGCCAGTTCATGTATGGCTACTACCCGATGGACTTGCGCTGGCGCGTGGACCTGACCGTGTGGCTGGCGGTGATTGGCGTGGCGCCGTTATTCGTCGCGCGGGTCCCTCACAAGGCAATCTACGGCCTGAGCTTTCTGGTGCTCTATCCGATCATTGCCTACTTCCTGCTGCACGGCGGCATATTCGGCCTGACCAACGTGGCGACCAGTCAGTGGGGCGGCCTGATGCTGACCCTGGTGATCGCTACCGTCGGTATCGTCGGCGCATTGCCGCTGGGTATAGTGCTGGCTCTGGGCCGTCGTTCGAACATGCCGGCGATTCGAGTGGTCTGCGTGACCTTCATCGAATTCTGGCGCGGCGTGCCGTTGATCACGGTGCTGTTCATGTCGTCGGTGATGTTGCCGTTGTTCCTGCCCGAAGGCATGAACTTCGACAAACTGCTGCGGGCGCTGATCGGCGTGATCCTGTTCCAGTCGGCCTACATCGCCGAAGTGGTGCGTGGCGGTCTGCAAGCGATCCCCAAAGGTCAGTACGAAGCAGCCGCGGCGATGGGCCTCGGTTACTGGCGCAGCATGGGCCTGGTGATTCTGCCGCAAGCCCTGAAGCTGGTGATCCCGGGCATCGTCAACACCTTCATTGCACTGTTCAAGGACACGAGCCTGGTGATCATCATCGGCCTGTTCGACCTGCTCAACAGCGTCAAGCAAGCCGCCGCCGACCCGAAATGGCTGGGCATGGCCACTGAAGGCTATGTGTTTGCGGCCCTGGTGTTCTGGATTTTCTGTTTTGGTATGTCCCGCTATTCCATGCATTTGGAACGCAAGCTGGACACTGGCCACAAGCGTTAGGAGTATCTCCATGAGTGAAGCGATCAAAAAGTCTGTGAGCCCTGAAGGCATTATTCAGATGCAGGGCGTGAACAAGTGGTACGGCCAGTTCCACGTCTTGAAAGACATCAACCTGAACGTCAAACAGGGCGAACGTATCGTACTGTGCGGCCCGTCGGGTTCCGGTAAGTCCACCACCATCCGTTGCCTCAATCGCCTGGAAGAACACCAGCAGGGCCGCATCGTGGTCGATGGCGTGGAACTGACCAACGACCTCAAGCAGATCGAAGCGATCCGCCGTGAAGTCGGCATGGTGTTCCAGCACTTCAACCTGTTCCCGCACCTGACCATTCTGCAGAACTGCACCCTGGCACCGATGTGGGTGCGCAAGATGCCCAAGCGCAAGGCCGAGGAAATCGCCATGCACTACCTGGAGCGCGTACGCATTCCGGAGCAGGCGCATAAATTCCCGGGGCAACTGTCCGGCGGCCAGCAACAGCGTGTGGCGATTGCCCGTGCCCTGTGCATGAAACCGAAAATCATGCTGTTCGACGAGCCGACGTCGGCGCTCGACCCGGAGATGGTGAAAGAGGTTCTGGACACCATGATCGGCCTGGCCGAAGACGGCATGACCATGCTCTGCGTGACCCACGAAATGGGCTTCGCCCGTACCGTGGCCAACCGCGTGATCTTCATGGACAAGGGTGAAATCGTCGAACAGGCCGCGCCGAACGACTTCTTCGATAATCCGCAGAACGAGCGGACGAAGTTGTTCCTGAGCCAGATCCTGCATTGATTCTATTCAGGCATTGAAATAAACCCGGACTCTGTTCCGGGTTTTTTTTGCCCAATGAAACGCTCCACCTGCTGACCGTGAACAGAGTATCTACAGGGTTTGCGTGAGCCCGTTGCCTTGTCGGACGAAGCTGACTAACATGTCAGAAAATTCATCCTATGATTGGATGAAAGGGCGAATTCTATGTCAGACATTTCTCCACTAATTAAACGATCCTTGGTCGATCAGGCCCTGGACCAGCTGCGCCTGCGCATCAATCAAGGTGTCTGGACGGTCGGCCAGCGCTTGCCCACCGAGCCGGAATTGGCCGCCGAGCTGGGCATCAGCCGCAACACCGTGCGCGAAGCCATGCGCGTGTTGGCGTTTTCCGGGTTGATCGAGATCCGCCAGGGCGACGGCAGCTACCTGCGGGCGGTGGTCGATCCGCTCGATACCCTGAAGGCGTTGTCCCGTTGTTCTCAGGAGCAGGCCCGGGAAACCCGGCACATTCTGGAAGTCGAAGCCATTGGTCTGGCGGCGTTACGCCGTACCGATGAAGACCTGATAGCACTGCGTGAAGCGCTGGGTGTCAGCGGCAGTCACTACCACGGCGATCTCGACACCTACATCGCCTGTGATCTGGTGTTTCACCGTCGTCTGGTGGACGCGGCGCACAACCCGGCCCTCAGCGAGCTGTATCGCTACTTCTCCAGCATCGTGGGGGCGCAATTGCGTCAGACCCTGAACATTACCCCCCGCCGCCAAGCAGTGTTCGACCTGCATATCGAATTGCTCGATGCCGTCGAACAACGCGATCCGGAACGGGCCAAAGCCCTGACGCGGCAGTTGATCAATGAACCTTGAAACCGAGCGCCCGATGTCCAGCCAGCAGGCCAGCACCCGCAGCATCACTGAACTCAAGCGCACGGCGGAACTCGATGAGCTGTTGATCGATGCCGAGGCCGATGACGAAGAGGTTCAGCAACATCATCCGATCCTGCGGCGGCCGTGGCTGTTGTTGCTCGGCCTGATTCTGGTAGCGCTGAACCTGCGTCCGGCGCTGTCGAGCATGGCGCCGATGCTCAGCGAGGTTTCGAAAACCCTCGGTTTGTCGGCGGCGCAAGCGGGGTTGCTGACGACATTGCCGGTACTGTGCCTCGGTTTGTTCGCACCGCTGGCGCCGATTCTGGCGCGACGTTTCGGCGCCGAGCGCGTGGTACTGGGAATTCTCCTGATGCTGGCCGGCGGGATCATTTTGCGCAGTTCGTTCGGCGAGGTCGGCCTGTTCGCCGGTAGCGTGCTGGCCGGCGCCAGCATTGGGGTGATCGGCGTGCTGCTGCCCGGTATCGTCAAGCGCGACTTCCCGAAACAGGCCGGCACCATGACCGGCGTCTATACCATGGCGTTGTGTCTGGGCGCGGCCATGGCGGCTGGCGCAACCGTGCCGTTGAGCGAACACTTCGATAAAAGCTGGCCCCTTGGCCTCGGCTTCTGGGGGCTTCCAGCAGTGATCGCGGCGATGTTCTGGTTGCCGCAAGTCGGTCAGAAACAGGGGGCGCACCATGCTGCCTACCGGGTCCGAGGTCTGCTGCGCGATCGGCTGGCCTGGCAAGTGACCTTGTACATGGGCCTGCAATCGTCTCTGGCCTACATCGTCTTCGGTTGGCTGCCATCGATTCTGATCGGTCGCGGTCTGACGCCAACCCAGGCCGGTCTGGTGTTGTCGGGTTCGGTGATTGTCCAATTGATCAGCTCGCTGGCGGCACCCTGGCTGGCGACCCGTGGCAAGGACCAGCGGCTGGCCATCGTGATCGTCATGGTGATGACCCTCGGCGGTCTGTTCGGCTGTCTTTATGCACCGATCGATGGCCTGTGGGGCTGGGCGATCCTGCTGGGGTTGGGGCAGGGTGCTACGTTCAGCCTGGCATTGACCCTGATCGTGCTGCGCTCGAGGGATGCCCATGTCGCCGCCAACCTGTCGAGCATGGCCCAGGGTTTCGGCTACACGCTGGCGTCCATGGGGCCGTTCGCGGTTGGTGTGGTGCATGACTGGACCGGCGGCTGGACGGCCCTGGGCTGGATCTTCGGCGTGATCGGTCTTGGCGCCATCGTCGCCGGCCTCGGTGCCGGGCGTTCGTTGTATGTTCAGGTGGTCAGCGAAAAAGTCTGAATACTTTCCCAGGGCAGGACGAGAGGACGGCATGAGTTCTTGCCCGTGGTATGACCCCGGGCAAGATGGGCTACGGTGTCATGGGTACAAGACTTCGAGGGTGATCGAGCCGTCGAGGGCGACGTCGTTGCTCAAGTCCAGTGAGTCGGCGCGGGCAATTTGGGTGTATATCCGAAGATCGGTGACCAGGTCCTTGATGGCTATCGGCGTGTTCGGCCCCCCGGTAGACGCAAATGCCGTGAGGGCGTTAGGTGCCAGGTAGCTGCTTTTGTACCAAGTATCGCCATTGTTTTGAGACTCCAGAGGCTGCACCGCAACACCATCGGCCAGTGGAGACATGATTCTCACATCGACACTGCCGAGTTTCTGATTGCCATTGATAAAACCCAGGCCGAACAGATTGCCACCTGTGCCCGAACCCATTCGGTTATCGATCGGATTCAACCTGAACGCTATTGCCGATTCGCAATTGACGAGTAATTGCAACGTTTTGTCAGGCAGATCCGTGACTTTGTCCTGGTTCAAGTCTTTGGACGAAATCGTCTTGTGATCGACGACCCCGCCGTCAGACAAGGTAGGCGTGCACGCATTGGGGGTGATGGTGCCGGTGACGGTCAAATCGGTGCTGGAGACTGCAAGCGCATAAGGCGCGACGCCGATTAGTGCTGTGGCTGAGAGTGCTGCAAAGTACTTTTTCATCAGGGTTCACTCACTTCTACGGATGTTTCCCGGCTGGCCGCGATGCTCGATTGCATTCGGGGCGCGTACCAGGGTGGGGGGCTACAGGTAAATAATCTCGATCGTCCCCGAGCCATCGAGGTCGATGGCGCTGCTCAAGTCCAGGCTGTCGGTGGGGGCGATAACGACGTTGACGGTGACCCGGGTGCTGAGGTTCTGAATCAGCGCCGGGCCGGAATTTGCAGGGTTGTCGGTAAAACCCAGGTAGCTGTTTTTGCCGATGGCCATCGAGGTCGGGCCGGCCGTGTTCCATGCCGTGCCGCCGTTGGTGGAAGCGGTCAGAAAAAGGCGCGCGAAATGGTCGGCGCTGGCGTCGGCCGGGTCGATATTCAGGGAGAACAAACCGATCTTGCCGTTGCGGCTATCCGTCCCCAGGCCGTAGTCGGTTTCACTGCCGGCCATCGCCGTGCCCGAGCGGTTGTCATGCATGATCAGGGCGAACGAAGTGGGCGCATCGCAGCGCACGCTTAACGTCAGGGAACGCGGTGGCAAGCGGGTGCTTCTGGCGGTGTTCAGCTCGTTTCCGGACAGCGTGCCGAAGTCGACTACACCACCGTTGGACAGCGCCGGTTCGCAGGCCGCCGGCGCGAAACGGGCGCGCAAGGTCGCCTGTTGGCTACGTCCGGTGGTAACCGCGTCGAACAGCCCGGTGGTTTCCCAGGTGACCGCATCACGCACCTGCTGACCTTGCTCCTGAACCCACGCCGTCAGCTCGAGCTGCGCCGTAAAATTGCGGCCCTGCATCGGCACTCCCGCCTGTACCGCAACGATCCCGTGCGCCGGTCGCCAGATCAGGTTCGACGCTGTCATCAAGGGGGCCTGGCCGACACCGGCAATCAACCCGATCTCTACCGACCGGCCATCGAGCACTGCATCGCGAACCCGGATCTGATAGCTGCCGCGTTCGGCAAAATGAAAGCGTTCAGCCGTCGCTGCCATGGCCCGGTAAAACACGCTCATGTCGACCGGTTGCGAACAGTTCAGGCTCAGGCTCGACTGACGCTCGCCCAACGTCCGCTCAGGCACCGCATCGGGGCGTATCGCCCGATTCATCAGCCCGTAATCAAGCACCGGTTGGCTCAGGTTGAGCTGACAGTCATCAGCGGATGCCCAGGCGACCGGCATGAACCCGCTCAGTAGCAGAAAGACGAGGGCCAGCAACCAATAGCGCGACAGGTTCATGACGACATCCTCAAAGGGGGCCGCACCGGGCGGGCGCGGTTTCGTAATAGGCACTGGGATCGGCGTCCTCCGGCAGTTCGAAACGCAAGTCACAGCGTTCCATTCCCGGCGCGCTGATCCACAGCGCACGGGTATCGAGGACGTTGGGCAGGAACACCAGGCCGCCGTCCTGCACCAGCGTGACGAACTCGCCATCTTCGGTGTTCACGGCGGCGCCGCGCGGCAGGGGGGCGCCGTTGACGGTGGTGACTTTGAGCAAGGCCCGACGGGTCAGGGTGACGCCGAAATCTAGGGTGTCGACGGCACCGCGCCCGGCGGAAATCACCGCCAGCCCGTTGTGGATATCGGCGTTGCGCGGCAGGGTCTTGGTGTCGACTTCCACCCGGCTGCGGCCATAAGGCGCCACTTGCGACACGACCGCCTGACCTTGCCAGTCGGTCCACACCGGACCGCTGGGCGTCGTCACTTTGATCGCGCCCATGTCGCCCACCGAAAGCAGCGCAAAGGTGTCGCTCACTTGATAGGGCGACAGCGTCAGGCCCCCACCATGCAGCACGGCTCCGCCCCGGGCGCTGGCCTGATAACTGTCGCGCTCGGCATCGGTGCGGGTGTAGTTCAGGTCCAGCTGGGTGTAGCGCGGCAGCAAGGAAACCCCCGCGTTCGATTGCACCTTGCGGTCTTGCGTGTCGTGCTCGACACCGACCCGGTAAGCCAGTTGATCATTGACCTGTTCACTCAAGCCCACGCCGCTGCGGTATTCGCCGCCAGCGTTACGTACCCAGGTGCGTGCCCGGCGGGTCTGGCCCAGTGGAATGCTCAGGTTCAAATACACGCTGTCGTCGGTGTGGTTCGCTCCGCTGACCTGCCATTCAGCCGTCGCCGAGACCGACACGCCGCCGAGGCTGGTACCCCAGGAGGCGAGCGCGCGGCTGCTGCTTCGGCCGTCGAATGAGCTGGAGCGACTGAAGCCGCCGCTGAAGGCGCCGAGGCTGGGGTGGAACCACGACAGGGCGGCGCTTTGCTGGTCGCGGTAACGGGATTTACTGTGGTCGGTGGAGCTGTCGAATACCGCGTCCTCCAGTTCACGGTAACCCGGGGTCCGGTAAGAACTGCCGGCATCGAGTGACCACTGCTCGCTCAAGCGGTGCGAGGCGCTCAGGTCGATCTGAAGTCCTTTACCCGCTTGTCGGCCGCTGGCGTCGGCACCTGTCAGCGTGGTTTGTATCTGGGTGAAAGGCGAGGGCAGCAGAGCGATGCCGGCGCCCGCCGCACGGTAGTCGGCGGCACCGGTCAGGCCGGCGCTGAGCAGGGCCTGCGCATTGATTGCGCCGCTCCAGCCGCCACTGATCACCCAGGGATCGTCACCCTGTTCGTCGCCGGTATTGCGCACCTGGCCAGCCGCCAGCGAGTAACCGGGGGCCGGCAAACCGATACCGAGCATCGCGGCAGGAATGGTGAAGCGGCGCTCGCTGCCATCGGCCTCCTTGACCGTGACTTCCACATCGGAGCGGTTGTTGAGGCGACGTACATTGTTCAACGCGAACGGTCCGGCGGGCACCACCGTGGAGTGGATCAACACACCGTTCTGCCGGACTTCGACCTGCGCCTGACTGTTGGCAATGCCTTCGATGACCGTGCTTTGTCCTTCGACCTGCAGAGCCTGCTCGTTCAGCACTTGCGCGCCGGTGATCTGCGCACCGGCCAGCACCGGGTTGTAGAGATTGATCTGCCCCGCCTGCAACACCGCCTCCTGGCTGGCGAACGTGCGCTGGGCATACGCCGCAATATGCGTCGTGCGAGAGATATCGTCCTGCCAGGTTTGAATCTGTCGGCTGCGCACGATCCAGTCACCGGCATTGAAACCCAGCTCGGTGTTGGCCGAGGCGTAGCGGCTCGACTCATCGCCGTAACGGCTGTGCAGACCGGTCACCTCGTAATTGAGCAGACCGGCGATGCCGCCGGTTTGATAGCCGGAAACATCCCGAAGAACCGGGCGAAGTGCATCGTTGGGCACAATCAATGACAGGGCAAGGTTGGCCGGGTCCTGTTCGACGACGGTTTGCGGCCAGGTGCCGAGCACATCGTGGCACGGGGTGTCGTTTGCAGCCTGTGTATCCGCCAGAGGTTCAGGCACATTCAGGTTCGCCGCGTCCAGCAAGTCGCGATCAAAGCACAACGCACCGTCGCGATTGAACCGCACGTCGACCCGGCCCTGGGGCTGGCCATTGACCGACAGCGTGACCGGATGCCGCCCCGCGGGGAAGCTTGGTGCCGCCAGCAACAGTGTCGCCAGCGCCGGGTCGATACCGCGCTGCTGCAGGGTGTTTTTGTCGAACGATACCGGCGCCGAAACCTCGGCATGAGCGTCCAGCACCATCAGCACGTTGGCCAGCAGCAATGCTGTTTTCATCCACAGCCAGGAGGCGTGCGGATGAGCGATCAGCCGAGTCGCGGGCAGGGCTTCGCCGTCACGGTAAATCATCACTGTGTTCATGGGTTTCACTAGGTTTATGCGTGCGTGCCGGCCGATTGCTCTGTGGTTTGCGGCACGCTTGTGACAGATAAAACACCGCCACCTCAAACAGGGTGCTCACCGTTCCTTATGGGGGCCGTGGGTCGTTGCAATCTTCAGGATCTGATCGGCGCGTCATAGAGCGGTACCGCGAAGCCGTAGAGGGTGGCCGGCTGGAAGCGCACGTGCGTGGCGGCCCCGGCCGGCACCACAACGCTGATGTGCTCACCGGGCAACACGTAGGTCTTGGGCAACATCGCGCTGCCCGCCGAAGGCAGCAGCTGCACCTCCTGGCCCAGGCGTACCACGTAGGGCGTGTCGTTGCGCACCGTCAGTCGCCCCTCGCTGAGCGACCATTTCAGATCAGTCCACGGGGTGCGATTGGGTGCCAGTCCCTTGGGATGAAGTATCACCGGCAGGTTCTGGCGCACCGTCACACCTACACGGGCCTGCCCGGCTTCGGCCGTGGGTTTGCCTTGCGGTATGCCTTCAAAGATCACCCGCTTCAAACGCTGGGTGAGCAAGGGCTTTTCCGATTGAAGAATGAAGCGTACCAACTGGGTTTTCGACGCTTCGACCCGGGCCAGCGGTGGTGTCACGAACACCAGCGATTCAGGGTCCTCGGCAATGTTTTCGAGGGTGACGTGCATCAACGCAAGAGCGCTATCGGTGTTGGTCACTGAAACGGAAGCCTCGCCGTCGGCCTCGTTGACGATGACCACTGAGGTGTTCGGGACCATCCCGTCAGCCTGGACGTGCACGGTCATCAAGAGCGTGAGTACACCGGCGCCGGCGTGGATCAGAGGGCGCACGAAAACAGAAAACATCGTCATGACGTGTCTCGTTGAATGTTCAAAGAAGGCCGCTGGCCCGACACCGCTTGCCGGTGTCAACGGGCCAGGCTGATTGCGCAGGATGCGGTCGGTCAGTAGTTCAGTTGCACAGTGATATGCCCGTCGAGGGGGATTTCATCGGTCAGTGTCAGGTCGCTGGCGCGCACGATGGTGGTGAATGCGGTCAGCCTGGCGTGCAGTTTTTTGATGTCGATCGGTGTGTCAGGGGCATTCGGCGCCGCGAATGCGGTCCTGCCGGCATGCCCCAGATAGGAGGACACGCGCCAGCTGGCACCGTCGTCCCGGGACATGATTGTTCTCACCGCCGTTCTGTCGGCGATCGCGTCAAACAGACCGAGGGCAACGCTGCCCAGTTTTTCGTCATCATTGACGATCCCCAATCCGTGCTGTGTCGGGTTGATGGCGGAAGATCCGCTACGGTTATCCACCGTGGTCAGGGTAAACAGGGTGGCCGCTTCGCAGTTCACGTCGAGGTACAGCGTGCCGTTTTCCAGTCGGGTGGGCTGATCCGGATCCAGATCCTTCATCCCCACCTTGCCGTGCTCGACGACGCCGCCGTTCGAGAGGCTGGGCTCGCAAGCGCCGGGGGTGATCAGGCCGGTGACGCTCAAGTCGGTGCTGCCGGCGGCATGGGTGCATGTGCTGGCGATCAACAGAGGTGCCAATAGAGCCAAAGAGCATCTGTCCATGATGGGTCGTCCTTTGATTGAGCGGCTCCGGATTACAGGTACTTGATCTGGAGCGTGGCGGAGCCGTCGATGGTGACTTCATCGGTCAGCGTCAGGCCGTCGGTGGCGGCGATGCCAGTGCGCACGTCAAGATCAATGAGCAGCTCTTTTACAGGGATGGGTGCGCTATCAGCTCCAAGCTCTCCTACCCCCCAGATGTTGTTCGCCCCCCAGAAACCGTCGGTCCCGACCTTCCCCCAGGTCGCACCGCCATCGCTGGAGACAATGGCCTGGGCTCTGACAGCGTCAGCTATCACGTTTGTCGGGATCACGCGAAAGTTTCCCAGCTTCTCGCCGTTGACTAGCCCGATACCAAAATAGCTATTGCCCATGCCCGTGCCCGAACGGTTATCGATTGGCTCCAGTGCAAACCGGGTCGGAGCATCGCAGTTCACCGTCATTTGCAGGTTTTCGTGAGGCAAATACGTGGGCTTATCGGGATTGAGGTCTTTTACGGGAATCTCCCCGTGATGGGCGATGCCGCCGTTGGACAGGTTTGGTGTACACGCGCTTGGAGTGATCAGGCCTGTCACCGTCAGGTCAGTACTGGGCGCGGCGAAAGCCGATGGTGCACCGGCCAGCAGCAAGACGGCGGGCAGGAGGAGTAAATGTTTGTTCATGGTTCGGTGCTTCCGTGATGTCGATGGAGAGTTGCCCTATGCAGACAGGACGCAATCTATCGGTCGGGGTAGCCAGGAGGAATGCAACTAATACGAAAACGCGCGCCTCGGTGTACGAAAGGGTGGGGGGGACTACAAATCGTCGGCCTTCGCTGTGTTGTCTGTAATCCTTTTGCGCGGGTGATGTAGCTTAAAAATGTAGGGGGCTTCTGTTTGTTTTATAGGAGAAAGGACAAAGCCCCGAAGGCATTGGGTGTCGCTATTTTCCGGGCGAGATTGGTCGTTGTGATGGCTTGTGGACAGCGTTAGTTTTCGCGCATTCCAGTCACTACACAGGAAAAATCCGACCATGCGCGTCATCATCGCTGACGATCATCCTGTCGTTCGTATCGGCTTGCGGATGCTCATCGATTCAAGCAGAACCTGTGTGATCGTCGGTGAAGCCGACGGCCCCGACAGCCTGCTGGATCTGCTTTCCGCCACCCCCTGTGATCTGCTGATCACGGATTTCTGCATGCCGGGCGACTTGCAGGCCGATGGTCTGAAAATGCTGAGTGTGGTGCGACGGCGCTACCCGTCGATGCCGATCATTCTGGTCACTATGTTTGCCAACGTCGCGACGCTGCGGTCGGCTTTTGCTCAAGGTGTGACGGCAATCGTCGCCAAAGGGGCGTCGGCGACGGAGTTGCCCACCGCGATCAAATCGGTGAGTCAGGGGCGGCGCTTTATCAGCGAGTCCTTCCGCGCCGAGCTGACCGAGGCCGGCACCGGTGATTCATCTGCGCCACCAGCACTGTCGGCCAAAGAACATGAAGTAGTGAGAATGCTCGCCAGCGGCATGACCGTCAGTGAAATCGCCGACTACTTCAAACGTAGCGTGTCGACGATCAGTAAACAAAAAAGCATGGCCATGCAGAGGCTGGGCATCTCCACCGATGTGGATCTGTTTGCTTATGCCCGGGAGAGCGGCATGGTGCATTAGGTGGTCGGCGTGCCAGTCAGTCACGGTATTCCCGCCACGAATGCCGATGGTGTTCCCTGTCGTGGCAGATTATCGTGCAGGCAATTTTGCGAGATCTTTTTTACAACCCAGGGAGCTTGTCCATGAGTGATGCCAACAACGCCTTGATCACCCGGTTCTACCAAGCCTTTCAGCGGCTGGATGCCGAGGCGATGAGCGCCTGCTATACCGACGACGTGGTGTTCAGTGATCCGGCCTTCGGCGAACTGCGCGGCCGCGACGCCGGCGACATGTGGCGCATGCTCACTACCCGGGCCAAGGATTTTTCCCTGACCTTCGATAACGTGCGCAGCGATGAGCGCACCGGTGGAGCTCATTGGGTGGCGACGTACCTGTTCAGCCAGACCGGCAACACCGTGGTCAACGACATTCAGGCGCGCTTCGTTTTTCGCGACGGCAAGATCTGCGAACACCACGACAGCTTTGATATGTGGACCTGGGCGCGCCACGCGCTGGGGTTCAAGGGGTTGATACTGGGCTGGACGCCGGCGGTGAGAAACGCCGTGCGTGCTCAGGCCTTGAAGGGCCTGAAGGCATTCCAGGCCAGTCGCTGATAAGATCGCGGCTTGTTTCCTTTCAAGCCTTGATTGTCACGTGAGCACCTCGAGCGAATCTTCCGTCACTGCCGCCGAACCGTCGCTGCCCGTCAGCAAACCCTGGTTCGTCTACCTCGTGCGCGCGGCCAATGGTTCGCTCTACTGCGGGATCAGCGACGATCCCGTGCGCCGCTTCGCCACCCATCAGAGTGGCAAGGGCGCGCGCTTCTTCCTGTCCAGCCCGGCCGTGGCGCTGGTTTATACCGAGCGCTGCCGCGATAAAAGCGAAGCGCTGCGCCAGGAGCGTTTGATCAAGAAACTCAAGAAAAGCGCCAAGGAATGTCTGGTGGCGAGTGCGGCCGCGGGCTTATCAATCTGACTGATAAGTGCCCATCAGGCAGATGGGTAGGCTGCCTGCCGATTGCGCGTTAAGCTGCGGGCTCTTTATCCGAGCGGCGGAGCCGAGCATGTCCGAGTTGATTCTGCATCATTACCCGACGTCCCCTTTCGCCGAAAAGGCCCGCTTGCTGCTGGGCTTCAAGGGGTTGTCCTGGCGCTCCGTGATGATTTCGCCAGTGATGCCCAAACCCGATCTGACGGCCCTGACCGGCGGCTACCGCAAGACGCCGGTATTGCAGATTGGCGCTGATGTCTATTGCGATACCGCGCTGATTGCTCGTCGTCTGGAGCAGGAAAAAGCCTTGCCTGCGTTCTTCCCGGAAGGTCAGGAAATGGTGACTGCGACCTTCGCGGCATGGGCCGATTCGGTGGTGTTCCAGCATGCGGTGAGCCTGGTGTTCCAGCCGGAATCGGTGGCGGTGCGCTTCGGCAAATTGTCGCCGGAAGCGATCAAGGCATTTCTGGCCGATCGCGCCGGCTTGTTCAGCGGTGGCAGCGCCACTCGATTGTCGGCCGGGCAGGCAAAGCATCAGTGGCCAACGATCATGGCGCGTCTGGAGCAGCAGCTTGAGCGTGAGCAGGGTGACTTCCTGTTCGGCGAACCGTCGATTGCCGACTTTGCCCTGGCTCACTCGCTGTGGTTCCTCAAGGCGACGCACGTGACGTCACCGTTGGTGGATAGTTATCCGGCCGTTTCAGCGTGGTTTGGCCGTGTGATGGGCTTTGGTCATGGCGCGTCCAGCGAAATGACGGCCGGGCAAGCGCTGGAAATTGCCCGTAATGCCACACCGGCCCCGTTGCCGGATGAGCAGTTCGATGAGCCGAACGGCTTCGAGGCGGGCCAGCAGGTGGTGATCGCTGCGACTGATTACGGCGTTGATCCGGTGGTGGGGGAATTGCTGTTTGCGGGCCGTGAAGAACTGATTTTGCGTCGTGAAGACGAGCGGGCCGGCGTGGTGCATGTGCACTTTCCGCGGTTCGGGTTTCGCATAGAGGCTTGCTGACGCACGAAATGTGGGAGCGGGCTTGCTCGCGAAAGCGATCTGTCAGTCAACATCAATGTTGAATGTTACGGCCCCTTCGCGAGCAAGCCCGCTCCCACAGTTATTTCAACGCCGCAAGCACCTGCTCCGGGTCATACCCGCGGATCAACGTTCCGTTCACATCGATCAGCGGAATCCCGCGTCCCCCCAGCGCCTCATAGGCCTTGCGCGCCGTGGCGTCCTTCTCGATATCGAATTCCTTGTACGGAATGCCTTTCTGATCGAGAAAGCGTCGGGTCAGCTTGCAGTAGCCACACCAGTCGGTGGCATAGAGCACAACGTTGGCCTTGGCCTGGGTCTGTTCGGACACCACCTGCGAGGGGTGAAGCACCCGCTCGATCTTGCCCCAGTTCTGGTAAACCACGACCACCAGCAGGATCAGCAGGCATTTCTTCAGTACGCCGCCGAGCATCAGTTGCGTCGCTTGAGCTGGTCGGTCAATTGGGTCGGCAGGCCTTTGATGATCAGCGTGCCGGCTTCTTCGTCGTATTCGATCTTCGAGCCCAGCAGGTGTGCTTCGAAGCTGATCGACAAGCCCTCGGCGCGGCCGGTGAAGCGGCGGAACTGGTTCAAGGTGCGTTTATCCGCCGGAATTTCCGGCGACAGACCGTAGTCCTTGTTGCGGATGTGATCGTAAAACGCTTTCGGGCGCTCTTCGTCGATCAGCTCGGACAATTCTTCCAGGCCCATGGGCTCGCCCATTTTTGCCTGGCTGCTGGCGTAATCCACCAGGGTCTTGGTCTTTTCGCGGGCGGACTCTTCCGGCAGGTCTTCGCTTTCGACGAAATCGCTGAAAGCCTTGAGCAGGGTGCGGGTCTCGCCGGGGCCGTCGACGCCTTCCTGGCAGCCGATGAAGTCGCGGAAATACTCCGAAACCTTTTTGCCGTTCTTGCCTTTGATGAACGAGATGTACTGCTTGGACTGCTTGTTGTTCTGCCACTCGGAGACGTTGATCCGCGCCGCCAGGTGCAACTGGCCAAGGTCCAGATGCCGCGAAGGGGTCACGTCCAGCTGCTCGGTCACTGCAACGCCTTCACTGTGGTGCAGCAGGGCGATCGCCAGGTAGTCGGTCATGCCCTGCTGATAATGCGCAAACAGCACGTGGCCGCCCACGGAGAGGTTCGACTCTTCCATCAGCTTTTGCAGATGTTCCACCGCCACACGGCTGAAGGCCGTGAAATCACGACCACCGTCGAAGTATTCCTTCAGCCAGCCGCTGAACGGAAACGCGCCGGACTCCGGATGGAACAGTCCCCAGGCTTTGCCCTGTTTGGCGTTATAGCTTTCGTTGAGGTCGGCGAGCATGTTCTCGATGGCCGCGGACTCTGCCAGTTCGGAATCGCGGGCGTGAAGAACTGCGGGTGTGCCGTCGGGTTTTTTGTCGATCAGGTGGACGATGCAATGACGGATCGGCATAGGCTTCTCGGCTGATTGAAGAGAGGAGGGCGTGCTCCCCCAAAAAGTGCCAAGTGTACCGCAACCACTGGTTTTGGCGCGGCTCGAAGGGCAATTCGCAGCCGTGCGATGGCCCTTATGCAGTTTTTTACCGATTTAGAGCAATAAAGCTGACCAAATGGGTAGCTAGAGGCGGATATTTCCCCGTCTCTGTGCTAGTTTTGCCCGGTCTTACGCGAAGTCACTGCGTTAAGCGTGCATTCAGCATTTGTCAGGTCGAACCAAACCCTGATTTCGGTATCTATAACCCCGACTCGTCGTGGTTATGGCCGAGGGTGCCAGATCCAGAAGATCGGGCTCGATGGCTGACACTGCACTCTGCAATCCATATGAATTTGATAGGGAAGGAACACTACAATGGCTCTTACTAAAGACCAACTGATCGCCGACATCGCTGAAGCTATCGACGCGCCAAAAACCACCGCGCGTAACGCTCTGGACCAACTGGGCCAAATCGTTGCCGATCAGCTGGAAAACGGCGGCGAAATCACTCTGCCAGGTATCGGCAAGCTGAAAGTGACTGAGCGTCCTGCCCGTACCGGCCGCAACCCTTCGACTGGCGCTGCCATCGAAATCGCTGCCAAGAAAGTGATCAAGCTGGTTGTGGCCAAAGGCCTGACCGACGCTGTCAACAAGTAAGACTTGTTAAAAAACCGTGCTCCGGAGCAATCCGGGCACGGTTTTTTTGTGTCTGCGATTTACCCGCAAACACCCTATGACCAATGTGGGAGCGGGCTTGCTCGCGAAGGCGGTGTGTCAGTCACCATTGAATTCGGCTGACACACCGCCTTCGCGAGCAAGCCCGCTCCCACAGTTGATCTACGTCGGTCAGTTACTCAGCTTTTACGCGCCCAGCGTTCGCGCCAGACCTGCTGCTCGCTTTTAGTCTGGAACGTCCATGCGACGAAGCGGCTTTGCTTCTGCCCTTGAGACATTTCCACGACCTGACTTTCCAGTACGCCGGCCTTTTTCAGCGCTGTCTGGATCGCCGGCAGGTTTGAAGCTTTCGAGACCAGGGTGCTGAACCAAAGCACTTTGTGTTGGAAATGCGCGCTCTCGGCGATCAGTTGCGTCACGAACCGTGCTTCGCCACCTTCACACCACAGTTCGGCCGATTGGCCGCCGAAATTCAGTACCGGCAGTTTGCGTTTTGGGTCGGCGCGGCCCAGTGCGCGCCATTTACGCTCGCTGCCCCGGGTAGCCTCGGCCATCGAGGCATGGAACGGCGGGTTGCACATGGTCAGGTCAAAGCGTTCGCCGGGTTCGAGCAAGCCCAGCAGTATGTGCTTGGGATTGCTCTGCTGGCGCAGCTGGATGGCTTTGTTCAGTCCATTGGACTGCACGATGGCTTTGGCGGAGGCCACAGCCGTCGGATCGATTTCCGAGCCGAGGAAGTGCCAGCGATAGTCGCTGTAGCCGATCAACGGATAGACGCAGTTGGCGCCCATGCCGATATCGAGCACCTTGACCGGCGCGCCGCGAGGAATCTCGCCGTCGTTGACGCTGGCCAACAGATCGGCCAGGAAGTGTACGTAATCGGCACGGCCCGGAACCGGCGGGCACAGGTAATCGGCCGGGATGTCCCAATGGGCAATGCCGTAGAACGATTTGAGCAGCGCCCGGTTGAACACTCGCACCGCGTCCGGGCTGGCGAAGTCGATGCTTTCCTTGCCGTACGGGTTGATGATCACGAACTTCGCCAGTTCCGGCGTGCTCTTGATCAGCGCCGGGAAGTCGTAACGACCCTGATGGCGATTGCGCGGGTGCAGGCTGGCTTTTTCGCGCGGTTCCACGGTTTTGGCCGGGGGCGCGGAGTCAGGCTTCTTGCGCGCAGGTCTTGGTGTGCGGGGGGCGTTCATGGGCGTTGTCGATTCGGGTATGGCTAAAAGTGGCGGGTATTGTCCCACATCCAGTGTGGGAGTGGTGTCGATCGCCCATCGTGCTGGTCACACTGATCAAATGTGGGAGCGGGCTTGCTCGCGAAAGAGGTGTGCCAGGCGACCTGAAGGTTGGATGTAAGAATGCCTTCGCGAGCAAGCCCACTCCCACAGCGGGCATGAAAAAGGGAGGCCATCTGGCCTCCCTGTTTCGTTGCGACTTGCCGTTACAAACTGGCAATCCGCGCATGTTGCTCGGCCAGCTTGCCCAAAGCCTGTTCAGCTTCAGCCAGTTTGGCGCGTTCCTTCTCGATGACTTCGGCCGGGGCCTTGTCGACGAAACCGGCGTTGGACAGCTTGCCGCCCACGCGCTGGACTTCGCCCTGCAGACGCAGGATTTCCTTGTCCAGACGCGCCAGTTCGGCGTCCTTGTCGATCAGGCCGGCCATCGGCACCAGCACTTCCATCTCGCCAACCAGCGCGGTGGCGGACAGCGGTGCTTCTTCGCCAGCCTTCAGAACGGTGATCGACTCCAGACGCGCCAGCTTCTTCAGCAGGGCTTCGTTCTCGGTGAGACGGCGCTGATCTTCGGCGCTGACGTTTTTCAGGAACAGGTTCAGCGGCTTGCCTGGACCGATGTTCATTTCACCGCGGATGTTGCGGGTGCCGAGCATCAGGCCCTTGAGCCATTCGATATCGTCTTCGGCGGCCTGATCGATGCGCGCATCGTTGGCCACTGGCCAAGGTTGCAGCATGATCGTCTTGCCTTCGATACCGGCCAGCGGCGCGATGCGCTGCCAGATTTCTTCGGTGATGAACGGCATGAACGGGTGCGCCAGACGCAAAGCGACTTCCAGCACCCGAACCAGTGTGCGACGGGTGCCGCGCTGGCGTTCAACCGGGGCGTTTTCGTCCCACAGCACAGGCTTGGACAGTTCCAGGTACCAGTCGCAATACTGGTTCCAGATGAACTCGTACAAGGCTTGTGCCGCCAGGTCGAAACGGAACTGATCGAGCTGACGAGTCACTTCGGCTTCGGTACGCTGCAGTTGCGAGATGATCCAGCGATCCGCCAGGGACAGCTCGTAGGCTTCGCCGTTCTGCCCGCAGTCTTCGCCCTTGTCCAGAACATAACGCGCGGCGTTCCAGATCTTGTTGCAGAAGTTGCGATAGCCTTCGACACGGCCCATGTCGAACTTGATGTCGCGACCGGTGGACGCCAGCGAGCAGAACGTGAAGCGCAGGGCGTCGGTGCCATAGCTGGCGATACCGTCGGCGAACTCGTCGCGGGTCTGCTTCTCGATCTTCTTCGCCAGTTTCGGCTGCATCAGGCCGGAGGTGCGTTTTTGCACCAGCGCTTCCAGCTCGATGCCGTCGATGATGTCCAGAGGGTCCAGAACGTTGCCCTTGGACTTGGACATCTTCTGGCCCTGGCCATCACGCACCAGACCATGCACATAAACGGTCTTGAACGGAACCTGCGGCGTGCCGTCTTCGTTTTTCACCAAGTGCATGGTGAGCATGATCATCCGGGCAACCCAGAAGAAAATGATGTCGAAACCGGTCACCAGCACGTCGGTGGAATGGAATTTCTTCAGGAACTCGGTCTGCTCCGGCCAGCCGAGTGTGGAGAAGGTCCACAGGCCCGAACTGAACCAGGTATCCAGAACGTCGTTGTCTTGTTGCAGCGCAACGTCCGGGCCGAGGTTGTGCTTGGCACGCACTTCGGCTTCGTCGCGACCGACGTAGACCTTGCCCGACTCGTCGTACCAGGCCGGAATGCGATGGCCCCACCACAGCTGACGGCTGATGCACCAGTCCTGGATGTCGCGCATCCACGAGAAGTACATGTTTTCGTACTGCTTTGGCACGAACTGAATGCGGCCGTCTTCAACCGCAGCGATGGCCGGCTCGGCCAATGGCTTGGTGGACACGTACCACTGGTCGGTCAGCCACGGCTCGATGATGGTGCCGGAGCGGTCGCCTTTCGGCACTTTCAGGGCGTGATCGTCGACGCTGACCAGCAGGCCGGCGGCTTCGAACGCTGCGACGATTTCCTTGCGGGCCTGGAAGCGGTTGAGGCCGACGAATTCGGCAGGCAACGTGCCGTCGATCTGCTCGTTGACCGTGCCATCGAGGTTGAACACCTGGGCAGCCGGCAATACATCAGCATTCTTGTCGAAGATGTTCAGCAGCGGCAGGTTGTGACGCTTGCCGACTTCGTAGTCGTTGAAGTCGTGGGCCGGGGTGATTTTCACGCAACCGGTGCCGAATTCAGGGTCGCAGTAATCGTCGGCAATGATCGGGATACGGCGGCCGACCAGCGGCAGCTCGACGAATTTGCCGATCAGGGCTTTGTAGCGTTCATCGTTCGGGTTAACCGCCACGGCGGCGTCGCCGAGCATGGTTTCCGGGCGTGTGGTCGCGACGATCAGGTAATCCTTGCCTTCGGCGGTTTTGGCGCCATCGGCCAGCGGGTACTTCAGGTTCCACAGGAAACCTTTCTCGTCGTGGTTTTCCACTTCGAGGTCGGAGATCGCCGTGTGCAGCTTGGTGTCCCAGTTGACCAGACGCTTGCCGCGATAGATCAGGCCGTCTTCGTGCAGACGCACGAAGGCTTCTTTAACCGCTTCCGAGAGGCCGTCGTCCATGGTGAAACGCTCACGGCTCCAGTCCACGGACGAACCGAGACGGCGGATCTGACGGCTGATGTTGCCGCCGGACTGATCTTTCCATTCCCAGACTTTTTCGAGGAATTTCTCGCGGCCCAGATCGTGGCGATTCTGGCCCTGGGCTTCGAGTTGGCGCTCCACCAGCATTTGCGTGGCGATACCGGCGTGGTCGGTGCCTGGCTGCCACAGGGTGTTGCGACCCTGCATGCGGCGGAAACGGATCAGGGCGTCCATGATCGCGTTGTTGAAGCCGTGCCCCATGTGCAGGCTGCCGGTGACGTTCGGCGGCGGGATCATGATGGTGTAGGACTCGCCCGCGCCTTGCGGGGCGAAGTAATTCTCAGACTCCCAGGTGTTGTACCAGGAAGTTTCAATGGCGTGCGGCTGGTAGGTCTTATCCATGCGCGGCGGGACCCTATTGGCATTTATTCAGGAAAAGCCGGGAAGTATAGCGGGGCATGGGACGAAGGGCGAGCAGGTGCGGACAGGGCGCAGATCAAATGTGGAAGTGGGCTTGTTCGCGAAGACAGTGTGTCAGTCGACATCAATGTTGGATGATAAACCGCTTTCGCGAGCAAGCCCGCTCCCACAGGGGGACCGGGGTTATTCGTACTGGCTGAGCAACCGTTCCATCCGCGCATCGAGGCGGCGTTTGATTTCGGTTTCGATGTGCGGGGCGAAGTCGTCGATCACGTCTTGCATGATCAATTGCGCGGCGGCGCGAAGTTCGCTGTCCAGGTGCAGCAGGGCGTCGGGGCCTTTGCTGGCGGCAGGAGCCGCTTGAGCAGCAGGGGCGGGTGATGGTGGCTCGACCTGCGGCGCGTTGCCGACAGTATCGAACAACATGGGAATCTGTTCCTGATCACCTTCAATGACCGTGTCGGTCAGCAAGGGTGGTTGCAGGTTGTCATCGCCGAGCAGTTGGCGGATCGACTCGAGGTCATCCAGCAGCTGCGCGGACTTTTGTGGCTGTTTTGGAGTGTCCATCGGAATGCTCAGAGTCGCTGTAAACGGTGATCTTGCAGAGGATAGCCCTGTTCGCGGTAGAAACGGAAACTCTCCCGCGCAGCCGCACGAATCGTCGGATCTTCCACCACTACTTCCGCCACACGGGCGAACTGTTTGGCAAAGGCCGGGACTTTCAGGTCGAGATTGACCAGCAGATCCTGATGCTGGCCGCAGTCATCGCCAAACCCCAGCACAATCAAACCCTCCGGCTCGTTTTCTGCGGGGCCATGGGGCACGAAGCTTTCGCCCTTGAACGCCCACAATCGCGCATCGAGGGCGTCACGCTGGGCGGCATCGCTGCAATGCAGGTAGATGCGGTGGCCCATGCGCCAGGCTTTTTCGGTGAGCTTGCAGGCGAAATCCAGCCGCGCCGAAGGATCGGCGCTGGGCAGGATATAGAAGTCGACTTTGGTCATTGCGGTTCCTGAGCCACGAACGGCGTCACTCGAAAGTGACGCCGTCCGAGGTCATTGGTTTCAGGCTTTGGCGCGGTCCAGCAGGTATTGGGTCAGCAGGGGAACCGGACGGCCAGTGGCGCCCTTGTCCTTGCCGCCGCTGGTCCAGGCCGTGCCGGCGATGTCCAGGTGCGCCCAGTTGAGGTTCTTGGTGAAGCGCGACAGGAAGCAGGCGGCGGTGATGGTGCCGGCTTTCGGACCGCCGATATTGGCGATGTCGGCGAACGGGCTGTCCAGCTGTTCCTGGTACTCATCGAACAGCGGCAACTGCCAGGCGCGGTCGTCGGCGGACTGGCCGGCGCTCAGCAGTTGGCCGATCAGCTCGTCGTTGTTGCCCAGCAGGCCCGAGGTGTGCGCGCCCAGAGCCACGACACAAGCGCCGGTCAGGGTGGCGATGTCGATCACCGCTTGCGGCTTGAAGCGTTCGGAGTAGGTCAGGGCATCGCACAGCACCAGACGGCCTTCGGCGTCGGTGTTGAGGATCTCCACGGTCTGGCCGCTCATGGTGGTGACGATGTCGCCCGGACGCGTAGCGTTGCCACTCGGCATGTTCTCGGCGCAGGCCAGGATGCACACCAGGTTGATCGGCAGTTTCAGCTCAAGCACGGCACGCAGGGTACCGAATACACTGGCGCTGCCACCCATGTCGTACTTCATTTCATCCATGCCGGCACCCGGCTTGAGGCTGATACCGCCGGTGTCAAAGGTGATGCCTTTGCCGACCAGCGCGTACGGCTTCTCGGATTTCTTGCCGCCGTTGTATTGCATGACGATCAGTCGCGGTGGCTGGGCGCTGCCCTGGCCGACAGCGTAGAACGCGCCCATGCCCAGGTCCTTGATCTTCTTTTCATCGAGGACTTCGACTTTCAGGCTCTTGAATTCTTTACCCAGGCTCTTGGCTTGTTCGCCAAGGAACGTCGGATGGCAGATGTTTGGCGGCAGGTTGCCCAGATTGCGGGTGAAGGCCATGCCATTGGCGATCGCGGTAGCGTGGGCCACGGCGCGTTCGACTTCAGCCTGTGCGGCCTTGATGGTCACCAGGGTGATTTTCTTCAGGGAGAGCGGGTCGGCTTTCTGGCTCTTGAACTGGTCGAAGGTGTACTCGCCGTCCACCAGGGTTTCGGCCAGCAGGCGGGTCTTGCCGTAGCTGTCGCGGCCTTTGACCACGACTTCGTCCAGGGCCAGCACTGCATCGCTGCCGCCCAAGCCTTTAAGGGTATTGAGGATGCCGGCGATGATTTTGCGGAATGGGCGATCGCCCAGCTCTTCATCCTTGCCCACGCCCACCAGCAGCACGCGCTCGGCCTTGAGGTTAGGCAGGCTGTGCAGCAACAGGCTTTGGCCGACTTTGCCGGCCAGGTCGCCGCGCTTGAGCACCGCGCTGATGGTGCCGCCGCTCAGTTCGTCGAGTTGTTTGGCGACGGCGCCGAGCTTGCGGCCTTCGCGGACGGAGACCACCAGCGTGGCGGTCTTCAACGTTTCCGGGCTAACGCTTTTTACAACCAGTTCCATGTCCGGGTCCCTGAATTAATGGTCAAACTGCGCGACGCGCAGAGGCTTGCTTATAAGTAGAAAGACGCCGGTGTATTGCCAGCGACAAAGGCCGCAGTTTGAACCTCGCTGCCTGCGCCTGACAACCCTCGGTTACGCGAACTGCCGTGGTTCAGGCACCTGCTTGAGCGTGCGCAGTGACAGGCGCACCCAATCACAGGATAATGCGCATCTTTTTCGGCGGCTCTGCCCTGCGGGCCGGCTGATATGTTTGCTTGTTTGGCCGCTTAGCCTGACAACCCTGGAGTGTCTGGTTTGATTGTCTTCCGTTATCTATCCCGCGAAGTCCTGTTGACCTTGAGCGCCGTCAGCGCCGTGCTGCTGGTCATCATCATGAGCGGACGCTTCATCAAATACCTCGCCCAGGCGGCCTCCGGGCTCCTGGATCCGGGTTCGTTATTCCTGATCATGGGTTTCCGCCTGCCGGGCTTCCTGCAACTGATTCTGCCCTTGGGTTTGTTTCTCGGGATTCTGCTGGCCTACGGTCGTCTGTATCTCGAAAGCGAAATGACCGTGTTGTCTGCCACGGGCATGAGCCAGCAACGCCTGTTCGTCATGACGCTGTTCCCGGCCACTCTGGTTGCACTGGTGGTGGCGTGGCTGAGCCTGAGCCTGGCGCCGCAAGGTGCCAATCAGTTCCAGTTGCTGCTGAACAAGCAGGATGCGCTGACCGAATTCGACACCCTCGAACCGGGCCGCTTCCAGGCTCTGCGTGATGGAACTCGGGTGACTTACACCGAAACATTGTCGGATGACCGCATCAACCTCGGTGGCGTATTCATTTCGCAGAAGAACGTCAGTTCCGATAATAAGGATCGTGGAATCTCCGTGTTGGTGGCCGAGAAGGGGCGCCAGGAAATTCGCCCCGACGGCAACCGCTACCTGATCCTCGACAACGGCTACCGCTACGACGGTAATCCGGGGCAGGCCGACTACCGCGCCATCAAGTACGACGAGTACGGCGTATTGCTGGCCAAGCCGGATGTCAGCGACGAAGTGACTGACCGCGATGCGATGAGCACCAGTTCCTTGTTGAACAACGATGACCTCCGTTCGCGTACCGAGCTGCAATGGCGTTTGTCCTTGCCGTTGCTGGTCTTCATCGTGACCCTGATGGCGGTGCCGCTGTCGCGGGTCAATCCGCGCCAGGGCCGTTTCCTCAAGTTGCTGCCGGCGATTCTTCTTTATATGGCTTACCTGACCATCCTGATTGCCGCTCGCGGCGCCCTCGAAAAGGGCAAGATTCCGGCGGTATTGGGTTTGTGGTGGGTGCACACGCTCTTCCTGGCGATCGGCCTGGGCTTACTGTATTGGGAACCGCTGCGCTTGAAGATGGCCAGCCGCCGCGCGTTGGAGGTGACCCGTGGATAAGCTCGACCGCTACATCGGTAGCAGCGTGTTTGTTGCGATTCTGGCGGTACTGGGCATCATCCTCGGTCTGGCCACGCTGTTCGCTTTCATCGATGAGATGAGCGAAGTCAGCGATACCTACACTTTGATGGACGTTTTGAGCTACGTCTTGCTGACTGCGCCGCGCCGTCTTTACGACATGTTGCCGATGGCGGCGCTGATCGGTTGCCTGATCGGCCTCGGCAGTCTGGCCAGTCACAGTGAGCTGACCATCATGCGTGCTGCGGGCGTGTCGCTCGGGCGGATCGTCTGGGCCGTCATGAAGCCAATGCTGCTCTTGATGGCGGTGGGGTTGGTGATTGGTGAATATGTCGCGCCGGCCACGGAAGTCACCGCTCAGGCCAATCGCTCGCTGGCCCAGGGCAGTGGCGATGCGCAAAGTGCCAAGCACGGTCTGTGGCATCGTCAGGGTGACGAGTTCATTCACGTCAACTCCGTGCAGCCCAATGGTTTGCTGTATGGCGTGACCCGTTATCGCTTCGATGACCAGCGCCACATGCTGTCTTCAAGTTTCGCCAAGCGGGCGGAGTTCGATACGGATCACTGGCAGCTCACCGATGTCACGACCACGCTGTTTCATGACAAGAGCACCGAAGTGGTGACGGCCCCGGTGGAGCGCTGGGAAGTAGCCTTGAGCCCACAACTGCTGAGCACCGTGGTAATGGCGCCCGAGTCGCTGTCGATCAGCGGTCTGTGGAGTTATATCCACTACCTGGCTGACCAGGGCCTGAGCAACGGTCGTTACTGGCTGGCATTTTGGGTCAAGGTGTTGCAGCCGTTGGTGACTGCGGCATTGGTGCTGATGGCGATCTCTTTCATCTTCGGTCCGTTGCGCTCGGTAACCCTCGGTCAGCGAGTCTTTACCGGCGTGCTGGTGGGCTTCACCTTCCGCATCGTCCAGGATTTGCTGGGGCCTTCGAGCCTGGTATTCGGTTTCTCGCCGCTGTTTGCGGTGCTGATACCGGCCGGTGTCTGCGCCCTGGCCGGTGTCTGGTTGTTGCGCCGGGCTGGTTGATCGCCGGTTTCCCTGGTCTTGCCTGTTACTCGAAACGCCCCTGTCGCAAGACCGGGGCGTTTTTTGTAGGCGCCGTCCGACCTGCAAACGTGACGCTTGTGTCGTGGATCAGGTACAATTCCCGGCTATTTTTCGGCGGGCTATGCCTGCAGCCTTTTTGAGTGTTGATCCGTGAGTGATTTGAGTCATATCCGCAATTTCTCCATCATCGCCCACATTGACCATGGCAAGTCGACGCTGGCCGATCGCTTCATCCAGATGTGCGGCGGCCTTGCCGAGCGCGAAATGGAAGCCCAGGTACTGGACTCCATGGACCTGGAACGTGAACGCGGGATCACCATCAAGGCCCACAGCGTCACCCTGTATTACAAAGCCCGCGATGGCATTACCTACCAGTTGAACTTCATTGACACTCCGGGCCACGTCGACTTCACCTATGAAGTCAGCCGGTCGCTGGCGGCCTGTGAAGGTGCATTGCTGGTGGTCGATGCCGGTCAGGGCGTAGAAGCTCAATCGGTTGCCAACTGCTACACGGCGATCGAGCAGGGCCTGGAAGTCATGCCGGTCCTGAACAAGATCGACCTGCCACAGGCCGATCCGGAGCGCGTCAAGGAAGAAATCGAAAAAATCATCGGCATCGATGCCACCGATGCGGTCGAGTGCAGTGCCAAGACCGGTCTGGGCGTCGATGAAGTGCTCGAGCGCCTGGTTCACACCATTCCCGCGCCGACCGGCAACATCGAAGATCCGCTGCAAGCGTTGATCATCGACTCCTGGTTCGACAACTACCTGGGCGTCGTTTCCCTGGTTCGTGTGCGCCATGGTCGGGTGAAGAAGGGCGACAAGATTCTGGTCAAGTCCACCGGCAAGATCCACCTGGTGGACAGCGTCGGAGTCTTCAACCCGAAACACACCGCCACCGTTGACCTGAAGGCCGGCGAAGTGGGCTTCATCATTGCCGGCATCAAGGATATTCACGGTGCGCCGGTGGGTGACACCCTGACCTTGAGTTCCACGCCGGACGTCGACGTGCTGCCAGGCTTCAAACGCATCCAGCCGCAGGTCTACGCCGGTCTGTTCCCGGTCAGCTCCGACGATTTCGAAGATTTCCGCGAAGCCCTGCAAAAGCTCACGCTGAACGACTCGTCCTTGCAGTACACCCCGGAAAGCTCCGACGCCCTGGGCTTCGGCTTCCGTTGCGGGTTCCTCGGCATGCTGCACATGGAAATCATCCAGGAGCGCCTGGAGCGCGAGTACGACCTGGACCTGATCACCACGGCGCCGACGGTAATCTTCGAGCTGCTGCTCAAGACGGGCGAGACGATCTACGTCGATAACCCGTCGAAGCTGCCGGATATTTCTTCGATCGAAGACATGCGCGAGCCGATCGTGCGGGCCAACATTCTTGTGCCGCAAGAGCACTTGGGCAACGTTATTACCCTGTGCATCGAGAAACGTGGCATTCAGCACGACATGCTGTTCCTCGGCACTCAGGTCCAGGTGACCTACGATCTGCCGATGAACGAAGTGGTCCTCGACTTCTTTGACCGTCTGAAATCCACCAGCCGCGGCTATGCTTCGCTGGATTACCATTTCGATCGTTATCAATCGGCTAATCTGGTGAAACTGGATGTACTGATCAACGGTGACAAAGTCGACGCCCTGGCGCTGATCGTGCACCGTGACAATGCGCACTACAAAGGTCGCCAGTTGACCGAAAAGATGAAAGAACTGATTCCGCGGCAGATGTTCGACGTGGCAATCCAGGCCGCCATTGGCGGTCAGATTGTGGCGCGTACAACCGTCAAGGCACTCAGAAAGAACGTATTGGCCAAATGCTACGGTGGTGACGTCAGCCGTAAGAAAAAGCTGCTGGAAAAGCAAAAGGCCGGTAAAAAACGCATGAAGCAGGTCGGTAACGTGGAAATTCCACAAGAAGCCTTCCTTGCCGTGCTCAGGTTGGATAGTTAGGTCCTATGTCACTAAATTTCCCGCTGTTGCTGGTCATCGCCGTGTTCGTCTGCGGCCTGTTGGCGTTGCTCGATCTGTTGTTCCTGGCGCCACGGCGCCGGGCTGCCATCAACTCCTATCAGGGGAGCGTCAGCCAGGCTGACATGGTGGTGATCGAGAAACTGAACAAAGAGCCGCTGCTGGTCGAATACGGCAAGTCGTTCTTCCCGGTGTTGTTCATCGTGCTGGTGCTGCGTTCGTTCCTGGTGGAACCGTTCCAGATTCCTTCCGGCTCGATGAAACCGACTCTGGACGTCGGCGACTTCATTCTGGTGAACAAGTTTTCTTACGGGATCCGCCTGCCGGTGATCGACAAGAAAGTCATCGAAGTCGGTGATCCGCAGCGCGGCGATGTGATGGTGTTCCGCTACCCGAGCGACCCGAACGTCAACTACATCAAGCGCGTGGTGGGCTTGCCGGGTGACCAGATTCGCTATACCGCCGACAAGCGTCTGTTCGTCAACGGTGAGTCGATTGCCGAACAACTGGTCGGCTCCGAGCCGGGCACGTTGGGCAGTTCGGAGCTCTACAAGGAAAAGCTCGGCGCGGCCGAGCATCTTATCCGCAAGGAAATGAGCCGCTACCGCGCAACGCCGGATCATTCGTGGACCGTGCCTGCCGGGCACTACTTCATGATGGGCGACAACCGCGACAACTCGAACGACAGTCGCTACTGGGATGATCCGAGCATTCCCAAGGATCTGCTGGGCATGGTTCCCGACAAGAATATCGTCGGCAAGGCCTTCGCGGTCTGGATGAGCTGGCCGGAACCCAAACTCAGTCACCTGCCGAATTTCTCGCGGGTTGGCCTGATCAAGTAATCACACACGGCGCTGTTGAACACAGCGCCGAATGCATTTCTGGAGTCGGCACAATCGGCGATGGAAGCATGAAAACAACGATATTCAGGACGTTATTTTTGAACACAGCGTTAATTGTCCCAAGTCTGCGCCCTATCAAGGCCCTGGCGGTGGAATCCAGCCACGAACTCAGCGTGGGTAAACCGTGAGCGTCTCTTTAAGCCGTCTAGAGCGTCAGCTCGGCTACACCTTCAAGGATCAGGAACTGATGGTCCTGGCCCTGACTCACCGCAGTTTTGCCGGGCGCAACAACGAACGCCTGGAATTCCTCGGCGATGCCATTCTCAACTTCGTCGCTGGCGAGGCGCTGTTCGATCGCTTCCCGCTGGCCCGCGAAGGCCAGTTGTCGCGTTTGCGCGCACGCCTGGTGAAAGGTGAGACCCTGGCCGTATTGGCCCGTGGTTTTGACCTGGGCGAATACCTGCGCCTGGGCTCCGGTGAATTGAAAAGCGGCGGTTTCCGTCGCGAGTCGATTCTGGCCGATGCCCTCGAAGCGCTGATCGGTGCGATCTACCTGGACGCCGGCATGGACGTGGCGCGCGAGCGCGTACTGGCCTGGCTGGCCGGAGAGTTCGAAGGGCTGACGCTGGTCGACACCAATAAAGATCCGAAAACCCGCCTGCAGGAATTCCTGCAATCCCGTGGTTGTGAGCTGCCGCGTTACGAAGTGGTGGATATCCAGGGTGAACCACATTGCCGGACGTTCTTCGTCGAATGTGAAATCATCTTACTGAATGAAAAAAGCCGAGGTCAGGGTGTGAGTCGTCGTATTGCCGAACAGGTAGCGGCCGCCGCAGCACTGATTGCCCTGGGTGTGGAGAATGGCAATGACTGATTCAACTGCAACTCGCTGTGGCTATGTTGCCATCGTCGGCCGTCCCAACGTGGGCAAGTCAACGCTGCTGAACCACATTCTGGGTCAGAAGCTGGCGATCACCTCGCGCAAGCCGCAGACCACTCGCCACAACATGCTCGGCATCAAGACCGAAGGCGACGTGCAGGCGATCTACGTCGATACCCCGGGCATGCACAAGGGCGGCGAAAAGGCCCTGAACCGTTACATGAACAAGACCGCTTCGGCGGCGTTGAAAGACGTCGACGTGGTGATCTTCGTGGTTGACCGCACCAAGTGGACCGACGAAGACCAAATGGTCCTCGAGCGCGTTCAGTACGTGACCGGCCCACTGATCGTGGCGTTGAACAAGACTGACCGTATCGAAGACAAATCCGAGCTGATGCCGCACCTGACCTGGTTGCAGGAACAGCTGCCGAACGCGCAAATCATGCCGATCTCGGCCCAGCACGGGCACAACCTCGATACGCTGGAGCGAGTGATCGCCGAGCACCTGCCGGAAAACGATCACTTCTTCCCGGAAGATCAGATCACCGACCGCAGCAGCCGCTTCCTTGCGGCTGAGCTGGTACGCGAAAAAATCATGCGCCAGTTGGGTGCCGAGCTGCCGTACCAGATCACCGTGGAAATCGAAGAGTTCAAGCAGCAGGGCAAAACCCTGCACATCCATGCCTTGATCCTCGTCGAACGTGACGGCCAGAAGAAAATCATCATTGGCGACAAGGGCGAGCGCATCAAGCGTATCGGCACCGAAGCGCGCAAGGACATGGAGCTGCTGTTCGACTCCAAGATCATGCTCAACCTGTGGGTCAAGGTGAAAGGCGGCTGGTCCGACGACGAGCGCGCCTTGCGTTCGCTGGGTTATGGCGACTTGTAACGCTTAGTTCCAGATACACAACGATCCACTGTGGGAGCGGGCTTGCTCGCGAAGGCGATCTGACAGTCACCATCAATATTGACTGGAAGGGCCTCTTCGCGAGCAAGCCCGCTCCCACATTGGGGCGAGTGCAATTTCACTGGCTGTATTCTCCCTTTAGAGATACTCGACGCCCATGTCCCCAACCCAGCCCATCGGCCAACCCGCCTACGTACTCCACTCCCGCGCCTACCGCGAAACCAGCGCATTGGTGGATTTCCTCACGCCGCAAGGTCGGCTGCGGGCAGTGTTGCGCAGTGCACGGGGCAAGGCAGGGACGTTGGCGCGGCCCTTCGTACCGCTGGAAGTCGAGTTCCGTGGCCGCGGCGAGCTGAAAAATGTCGGCCGCATGGAAAGCGCCGGTGTTTCCACCTGGCTCAATGGCGAAGCGCTGTTCAGCGGCCTCTACCTCAACGAATTACTGATTCGCCTGCTTCCGGCAGAAGATCCCCATCCCGCCGTCTTCGATCACTACGCGGCAACCTTGCTCGCGCTGGCGGAGGGGCGTGCGCTGGAGCCGTTGCTGCGCTCCTTCGAATGGCGACTGCTCGATGATCTCGGTTATGGCTTCGCGCTGAATACCGACATCCATGGCGGCCCCATCGCACCGGACGGCCTCTATCGCTTGCAAGTGGATGCGGGGCTGGAACGGGTTTACCTGCTGCAGCCGGGCCTGTTCAACGGCGTCGAACTGTTGGCCATGGCCGATGCCGACTGGACCGCGCCCGGTGCGTTGTCCGCCGCCAAGCGCTTGATGCGTCAGGCGCTGGCCGTTCATCTGGGCGGTCGTCCTCTCGTCAGTCGCGAGTTGTTTCGAAAGCCGTAGTCTCCCCGTATGCTGTGCACCGAATCTTCCCCCTCTTCAGGAGCGTTTCCGTGACCACCAGCAATCGCATTCTTCTTGGCGTGAACATCGACCACGTTGCCACCCTGCGTCAGGCCCGGGGCACTCGTTACCCGGATCCGGTCAAGGCAGCGCTGGACGCGGAAGAGGCGGGCGCTGACGGTATCACCGTGCACTTGCGTGAAGACCGCCGGCACATCCAGGAGCGCGACGTACTGCTGCTCAAGGATGTGCTGCAAACCCGCATGAACTTCGAAATGGGTGTCACCGAAGAAATGATGGCGTTTGCCGAGCGGATCCGCCCGGCGCACATTTGCCTAGTCCCGGAAACCCGTCAGGAGTTGACCACCGAAGGCGGTCTGGACGTGGCGGGGCAGGAAGCGCGGATCAAGGCGGCGGTGGATCGCCTGGCGAAGATCGGCTGTGAAGTGTCCCTATTCATTGACGCCGACGAGCGGCAGATCGCAGCGTCCCGTCGTGTCGGGGCGCCGGCCATTGAGTTGCACACCGGGCGTTACGCGGATGCCGAGACACCAACTGAAGTCGCTGAAGAGCTCAAGCGCGTGGCCGATGGCGTGGCATTCGGTCTGGCCCAGGGTCTGATCGTCAACGCCGGCCACGGTTTGCACTATCACAACGTCGAGGCTGTTGCGGCGATCAAGGGCATCAACGAACTGAACATCGGCCATGCACTGGTGGCCCATGCGCTGTTCGTCGGGTTCAAGTCGGCGGTGTCGGAAATGAAGGCGCTGATTCTGGCTGCCGCCAAAGCTTAAAAGCCAATCACAAAACACTGTGGGAGCGGGCTTGCTCGCGAAGGCGGTTCAACATTCAGCATCTTTGTTGACTGTCACGCCGCCTTCGCGAGCAAGCCTGCTCCCACATTTGATTGGTGATGGCTGTTAGAGCGGCGGGGTTTCCTGGCTCGGCTTGGTCTTGTCGACCCCCGGCACGTGCAGGTTGCCCTCGGCAACCTGGGTGCCTTCAAGCTGCGGCTGCGTGACCCATGTCAGGATGTCGTAGTAGCGACGGATGTTCGCCACGAAATGCACGGGCTCGCCGCCTCGGGCGTAGCCGTAACGGGTCTTGCTGTACCACTGTTTCTGCGACAGGCGCGGCAGGATCTTCTTCACGTCCAGCCACTTGTCCGGATTCAACCCTTCCTTGGCCGCCAGTTTGCGCGCGTCATCCAGATGACCGCTGCCCACGTTGTAGGCTGCCAGCGCGAACCACGTGCGATCCGGCTCCTGGATCGACTCGTCCAGTTGATCCTTCATGTAGGCCAGATACTTCGCCCCCCCCATGATGCTCTGCTTGGGGTCAAGGCGATTGGACACGCCCATGGCTTGCGCCGTGTTCTGGGTCAGCATCATCAACCCGCGCACGCCGGTCTTGGACGTAACCGCCGCTTGCCACAGCGATTCCTGATAACCGATCGCCGCCAGCAGGCGCCAGTCGACTTTTTCCTGCTTGGCGGACGCCTTGAAGTGCTGTTCGTATTTGGGCAGTCGTTGCTGCAAGTGCTGGGCGAAGGTGGTGGCGCCCATGTAGCCGAGTACATCGACGTGGCCGTAGTAACGATCTTTCAAGCGTTGCAAGGTGCCGTTTTTCTTCACCTTGTCGAGGTAGGTGTTGATCTCGTTGAGCAGGCTGTTGTCTTCACCGGCGGCCACGGCCCAACTCTGATTGCTGGAGTCCCCGAGGTCGAAAGCTACCCGCACATTGGGGAAGTAGACCTGGTTCATCGCCACTTCGTTGGAATCGACCAGGGTCAGGTCGATCTGACCGTCATCCACCATGCGCAGCAGGTCGACGACTTCAACCGCGTCGGACTCTTCGTATTCAATGCCGGGGTATTTCTTTTTCAGCTCTGCCAATTGCTCGGCGTGGGTGCTGCCCTTGAGCACCATGATCTTCTTGCCCACCAGATCGCCTGCGTCGGTCGGCCGCGACTGGCCGTTGCGGTAGATGATCTGTGGGGTGACTTCGAGGTAGGGGTGGGAAAACCGCACCTGCTTTTTGCGGTCCTCGCTGCTGACCAGGCCGGCAGCCGCCAGCACCGGGCCATTCGGCTTGCCCACCTGATTGAACAGGTCGTCGAGGTTGTCGGCGGTTTCGATCTTGAGTTCGACCCCCAGATCGTCGGCGAAGCGCTTCACCAGCTCGTATTCGAAGCCGGTTTCACCGTTGCGATCCTGGAAGTAGGTGGCGGGGCTGTTACGGGTAACCACCCGCAGCACGCCATCCTCCTTTACGCGCTCCAGCGTGTTGGGTTTATCAACACAGCCACCGAGCATCAGGAAGAGTCCGGTTGCGATCAGCCATTTGGCGTACCGCGGACGCAAAGCCGTTGGGGAAAACATCTGCGCAGTATACGCAAAGGACCACGAGCGCCATATCTCGACAGCGAAGGGCTTGTCTGCTAGAGCGTCAAAAACCGGCTTGGAGCCCGCAGGAACGGGCCCAGGCAGCATTTTGTGACAGAAAAAATAACCACCGGCGCGCGCCTGTTCGAGGCCCGAATACCCGGCCCGACGTTCGGGTGCAACCGCGCGTACCGTTTCGGGTGATGTCGCGGGCGGTTTAGGCTAGAATGCACGGCCTCAAAGCACACCCCTTCCCGAGGCTGTCCCGAAGATGTTGATCCTGCGCGGCGCTCCTGCCCTTTCTGCCTTTCGCCACAGCAAACTCCTTGAGCAACTGAGCCAGAAGGTTCCAGCTGTCAGCGGCTTGTATGCTGAATTCGCTCACTTCGCCGAAGTTACCGGCGTCCTGACCGGCGACGAACAGCAGGTGCTCGCGCGCCTTCTGAAGTACGGCCCTAGCGTTCCGGTACAAGAGCCGACCGGTCGTCTGTTCCTGGTGTTGCCGCGTTTCGGCACCATCTCGCCGTGGTCCAGTAAAGCCAGCGATATCGCTCGCAACTGCGGCCTGACCAAGATCCAGCGCCTGGAACGCGGCATCGCGTTCTACGTCGCCGGCCAGTTCAGCGACGCTGAAGCGCAACTGATCGCAGACGCGCTGCACGACCGCATGACCCAGATCGTGCTGGGCAACCTCGAACAAGCCGCCGGCCTGTTCAGCCACGCCGAACCCAAGCCCCTGACCGCGATCGACGTGCTGGGTGGCGGCCGCGCCGCGCTGGAAACAGCCAACACCGAGCTGGGCCTGGCCCTGGCCGAAGACGAGATCGACTATCTGGTCAACGCCTTCGTTGGTTTGAAGCGCAACCCGCATGACATCGAATTGATGATGTTCGCCCAGGCGAACTCCGAGCACTGCCGCCACAAGATCTTCAACGCCAGTTGGGATATCGACGGTCAGAGCCAGGAAAAAAGCCTGTTCGGCATGATCAAGAACACCTATCAGATGCACAGCGAAGGTGTTCTGTCGGCTTATAAGGACAACGCATCGGTGATCGTCGGCTCCGTGGCCGGTCGTTTCTTCCCGGACCCTGAAACCCGCCAGTACGGCGCGGTGCAGGAACCGGTGCACATCCTGATGAAAGTCGAAACGCACAACCACCCGACCGCGATTGCCCCGTTCCCGGGCGCATCCACCGGTAGCGGCGGCGAGATCCGCGACGAAGGCGCCACCGGTCGCGGCGCCAAGCCAAAGGCTGGCCTGACCGGTTTCACCGTGTCGAACCTGCAGATCCCGGGCTTCGAACAGCCGTGGGAAGTGCCGTACGGCAAACCCGAGCGCATCGTTACCGCGCTGGACATCATGATCGAAGGCCCGTTGGGCGGCGCTGCATTCAACAATGAATTCGGCCGTCCGGCCCTGACCGGCTACTTCCGTACCTTCGAACAGTCGATCACCACCCCTCATGGTGACGAAGTTCGCGGTTACCACAAGCCGATCATGCTGGCTGGCGGCATGGGCAACATCCGTGAAGAACACGTCAAGAAAGGCGAAATCGTCGTTGGCTCCAAGCTGATCGTGCTTGGCGGCCCGGCGATGCTGATCGGTCTGGGTGGCGGCGCGGCTTCCTCCATGGCCACCGGCACCAGCTCGGCAGACCTGGACTTCGCTTCCGTACAACGTGAAAACCCCGAGATGGAGCGTCGTTGCCAGGAAGTCATCGACCGTTGCTGGCAACTGGGCGACAAAAACCCGATCAGCTTCATCCACGACGTCGGCGCGGGCGGTCTGTCCAACGCCTTCCCGGAACTGGTCAACGATGGCGACCGTGGTGGCCGTTTCGAACTGCGCAACATTCCAAACGACGAACCGGGCATGGCCCCGCACGAAATCTGGAGCAACGAATCCCAGGAACGCTACGTTCTGGCCGTCGGCCCGGCGGACTTCGAACGCTTCAAGGCAATCTGTGAACGTGAGCGTTGCCCATTCGCGGTAGTCGGCGAAGCCACTGCCGAGCCGCAACTGACCGTGACCGACAGCCACTTCGGCAATAGCCCGGTGGACATGCCGCTCGAAGTGCTGCTGGGCAAAGCCCCGCGCATGCACCGTTCGGTGGTTCGTGAAAACGAGCTGGGCGACGATTTCGATCCGTCGACCCTCGACATCGCCAACTGCGTCGAGCGCGTCCTGCATCACCCGGCCGTGGCCAGCAAGAGCTTCCTGATCACCATCGGCGACCGCACCATCACCGGCCTTGTGGCCCGTGATCAGATGGTCGGCCCGTGGCAGGTTCCGGTGGCCGACGTTGCCGTCACCGCCACCAGCTTCGACGTTTACACCGGTGAAGCCATGGCCATGGGCGAGCGCACTCCGCTGGCCCTGCTGGACGCTCCGGCGTCGGGCCGCATGGCCATCGGCGAAACCCTGACCAACATCGCCGCCTCGCGCATCGCCAAGATCTCCGACATCAAACTGTCGGCGAACTGGATGTCCGCTGCCGGTCACCCAGGTGAAGACGCACGTCTGTACGACACCGTGAAAGCGGTCGGCATGGAACTGTGCCCTGAGCTGGGCATCACCATTCCGGTGGGCAAGGACTCCATGTCCATGGCCACTCGCTGGAACGACGAAGGTGTCGATAAGGCGGTCACTTCGCCGATGTCGCTGATCGTGACCGGTTTCGCGCCAGTGGCTGACATCCGTCAGACCCTGACCCCGCAACTGCGCATGGACAAGGGCACCACCGACCTGATCCTGATCGACCTCGGTCGCGGCCAGAACCGCATGGGTGCCTCGATCCTCGCGCAGGTTCACGGCAAGCTCGGCAAACAAGCCCCGGACGTTGATGACGCCGAAGACCTGAAAGCCTTCTTCGCGGTGATCCAGGGCCTCAACGCCGACGGTCACCTGCTGGCTTACCACGACCGTTCCGATGGTGGTCTGCTGACCAGCGTGGTGGAAATGGCGTTTGCTGGCCACTGCGGCCTGAGCCTGAACCTCGACGGTCTGGCAGAGACTTCCGCCGATATCGCCGCGATCCTGTTCAACGAAGAACTGGGCGCTGTGATCCAGGTTCGCCAGGACGCCACCGCGGACATCCTCGCGCAGTTCAGCGCTGCTGGCCTGGGCGACTGCGTATCGGTGATCGGTCAGCCGATGAACAACGGCGAGATCAGCATCACGTTCAACGGCGATACCGTATTCGAAGGTCAGCGTCGTCTGCTGCAACGTCAGTGGGCTGAAACCAGCTACCAGATCCAGCGTCTGCGTGATAACGCCGATTGCGCCGAACAAGAGTTCGACGTGCTGCTGGAAGAAGACAACCCGGGCCTGAGCGTCAAGCTCAGCTATGACGTCAACCAGGACGTCGCCGCGCCTTACATCAAGAAAGGCATTCGCCCACAGGTTGCCGTGCTGCGTGAGCAGGGCGTCAACGGTCAGGTGGAAATGGCGGCAGCGTTCGACCGTGCCGGTTTCAACGCGATCGACGTGCACATGAGCGACATTCTGGCCGGCCGTGTCGACCTGAACGACTTCAAGGGCATGGTTGCTTGCGGCGGTTTCTCCTACGGCGACGTATTGGGTGCCGGTGAAGGCTGGGCCAAGTCCGCGCTGTTCAACAGCCGCGCTCGCGATGCCTTCCAGGGCTTCTTCGAACGTACCGACAGCTTCACCCTCGGCGTGTGCAACGGTTGCCAGATGATGTCCAACCTGCACGAGCTGATCCCGGGCAGCGAGTTCTGGCCGCACTTCGTGCGTAACCGTTCCGAGCAGTTCGAAGCCCGCGTGGCCATGGTTCAGATCCAGGAATCGAACTCGATCTTCCTGCAGGGCATGGCCGGTTCGCGCATGCCGATCGCCATCGCTCACGGTGAAGGCCATGCCGAATTCGCCAGCGAAGAAGCGTTGCTGCAAGCCGATCTGTCGGGTTGCGTGGCGATGCGTTTCGTCGACAACCACGGCAAGGTCACCGAGAAATACCCGGCCAACCCGAACGGCTCGCCGCGCGGGATCACCGGTTTGACCAGCCGCGACGGTCGCGTGACCATCATGATGCCGCACCCGGAGCGTGTGTTCCGCGCGGTGCAGAACTCGTGGCGTTCGGAAGACTGGAACGAAGACGCACCTTGGATGCGTATGTTCCGTAACGCTCGCGTCTGGGTTAACTAAGAGCGGGGAGCTGATTGCCGTGTACAAGCTCTGCTTTTTTGTTCCGGCCAGTCATGTCGAAGTAGTCAAAAGCGCTGTATTTGCCGCCGGTGGCGGGCGGATCGGGGCTTATGACCACTGTGCATGGCAAGTGTTTGGCCTGGGTCAGTTTCGTCCACTGGAGGGCAGTCAGCCGTTCATGGGTGAGCCTGGGCAGGTCGAGCAGGTTGAGGAATGGAAGGTTGAGCTGGTGGTCAGCGATGAGTTGATTCGGGCGGTGGTGGTGGCTCTGAAAGAGAGTCATCCCTATGAGACGCCGGCTTATGAAGTGTGGCGACTGGAGGATTTTTGATCTTCTGGTCTGCTGAAATGAGAAACCCGCTGATTCGTCAGCGGGTTTTTTATTGCCCTGGATTTGACTGTTGAATCTGATCCGCGATCTTTTGACTTGGCGGCCCGACAGCCGATCCTCCAGCCGTACGCCTCCCTACTTGTAGGAGCGAGGCTTGCCCGCGATGATTGACTGGCAGCCGCCAACGATCTAAACCCTGGCACTCACCTCATTGCGATTGATCAACACCTCCAGCGCACCACTTAAACTCGCTGCCTTCTCACCAATCAACAGATGCCAAACGCCACCCTCAAGTTGGCTGACACCCTGGCAACCGAGCGTTTTCAACTGGCCTTCCGACAGCCCTGTGCCATCCGCCAGTTGCAACCGAATCCGGGTCATGGCGATGCAGTCCATCTGTAGCACATTCTCGCCGCCGCCCAGCGCCTTCAACCATTGCTGGGCTTCAGTGTTCGTCACCACCACAGGTTTTGGCTCATCGATATCAGCGGCAGGGGAAGCGATAACCGCGCGACCCAAAGCAGGCAGCGCCAAGCGGATCTCATCGGCAATGCTGTCCGCCATCGGCCCGACCACGACTTGCAAACTGCCGCCCTTGCCCGGGCGCACTACCGCCATTGCACCCAATGCTTTCAAGTCCGCATCCGAGGCCTTGTTGCGATCAACCATGTCCAACCGCAGTCGCGTGGTGCAAGCGCCGACCGTGATCAAATTCTCCGTACCGCCCAGCGCCTTGATATATGCCCCGGCGCGTTCATTCTCGGTGACCACAACTTTGTCGCCAGCCTGAACATCCTCACGCCCCGGCGTCTTCAGGTTGAAGCGGCGGATACAGAAATCAAACACCACGTAGTAGATCACTGCATACGCCAGACCCACGGGAAGCACGCGCCAGCCGTTGGTGGATTCACCCCAGCCCAGAATCATGTCGATGAAACCGCCGGAAAAGGTAAACCCCAGGTGAATGTTCAGCAGGTTGGTGACGGCCATCGACAGTCCCGTTAGCAGCGCATGAAGCAAAAACAGTAGCGGTGCGAGGAACATGAAGGCAAATTCGATCGGTTCGGTGACGCCGGTCAAAAACGAGGTCAGGGCCATGGACAGGAAGATCCCGCCCATGACTTTGCGTCGTTCCGGCAGGGCGTTGCGGTACATCGCCAGGCAGGCGGCGGGCAGGCCGAAGATCATCATCGGGAACATGCCGGTCATGAACTGGCCGCCCTTCGGGTCGCCGGCAAAGTAGCGCGACAGGTCGCCGGTCACCAGTGCGCCCGTGGTCGGGTCGGTGAAGTTGCCGAACACGAACCACGCCATGTTGTTGAGGATGTGGTGCAGGCCGGTGACGATCAGCAGGCGGTTGAACACACCGAAGACGAACGCGCCGAAGCTGCCGCTCTCCATCATTAACGTGCCGAAGCTGTTGATGCCGTGCTGGATCGGCGGCCAGATGTAGCCGAACACCACGCCGAGGCCAACCGCCGCGAACCCGGTGACAATCGGCACAAAACGTCGACCGCCGAAGAACGCCAGGTATTCCGGCAGCTTGATGTCTTTGAAGCGGTTGTACAGCGCGCCCGCCATCAGGCCGCTGACGATCCCGGCGAGCATGCCCATGTTGATGCTCGAGTCGAGCACCTTGAGGGTGGAGACCATCACCAGATAGCCGATGACCCCGGCCAGGCCTGCGGTGCCGTTGTTGTCCTTGGCAAAGCCGACCGCGATGCCGATGGCGAAGATCAGCGCCAGGTTGGCGAAGATCACCTGGCCGGCGTCGTGGATGATCGCGATGTCCAGCAGGTCAGTGTCGCCCAGACGCAGCAGTAACCCGGCAATCGGCAGGATCGCGATCGGCAGCATCAGCGCGCGACCGAGGCGCTGCAGGCCTTCGATGAAGTATTGGTACATGGCGGATCTCCCTGGATTCTTATCGTTGTTGTTCAGCTCAGAGGCCATTGCTGGTGACAGGCGTGACGCACCGCTCCGGCGCTGCTCAGCTTGAGCAGGTCCTGGCTGATGCGTCGGCATTCGGTGGCGTCGAGGTAGCGTACGCGGTCCTTGATTTCACCGATTTGCACCGGGCTGACCGACAACTCGCTGACCCCCAGGCCAACCAATACCGGCGTGGCCAACGGATCGGAGGCGAGGGCGCCGCAGACCCCGACCCAACGGTTATGCACCGCCGCACCGGCGCAGGTCTGGGCGATCAGCCGCAGCAGCGCCGGGTGCATCGCATCGACGCGGGAGGCGAGGCCGGCGTGGTCGCGGTCCATGGCCAGGGTGTATTGCGACAAGTCGTTGGTGCCGATGGACAGGAAGTCCGCGTGCTCGGCCAGTTGCTCGGCCAGCAATGCGGCGGCCGGAACCTCGATCATCACGCCCAGCTGCGGGCGCTCACTCACATTGAGTTCAATGCACAACGCATCGAGACGCTGGCGGATGTGCAGCAATTCATCGACTTCGGTGACCATCGGCAACAGGATCCGGCAGCGCGACAGCGGGCTGACCTGCAGCAGGGCGCGCAGTTGCTGATCCAGCAGTTCCGGGCGCACCTGAGCCAGACGAATGCCGCGCAAACCAAGCACCGGGTTCGCTTCGACAGGGAGCGGTAAATAGTCGAGCTGTTTATCGCCACCGACATCGATGGTGCGGATGATCACCGACTTGTCGCCCATGGCGTCGAGCACGGCTTGATAGGCGACGCGTTGTTCCTGTTCGTCGGGGGCGGTTTGGCGGTCGACGAAGAGGAATTCGGTACGCAACAGGCCGACGCCGTCGGCACCGTTGGCCAGGGCATCAGCTGCCTCGGCACTGGAAGCGACATTGGCGGCGACTTCGATTGGCAAACCATCAAGTGTCTGCGCCGGGATGTGAGCCTGAGACTGTTGAAGCGCACGACGTTGTCGATGATCGAGTTGCGCCTGATGCACCTCGGCCAGGCGCTCGGCAGTTGGCATCAGTTCAAGACGACCGCCGTCGGCGTCCAGCACCACCGCTTGACCTTGCACTTGATCGAGCAGCGCCGACCCCAACGCCACCATGCACGGCAAGCCTTTGCCGCGAGCGAGAATCGCCACATGGGACGTCGCGCCACCTTCGGCCATGCACAACCCGGCCACCCCTTGTTGGCTCAGTTGCAGCAAATCGGACGGGGTCAGTTCATGGGCCGCGACGATAGCGCCGGCCGGCACGTCGTAATGCCAGGCTTCGCCGAGCAGGGCACGCAGCACCCGTTGCTTGAGGTCGCGCAGGTCGTTGGCGCGTTCGGCCAGCAACGGGCTGCCGAGTTGCAGCAGCACCTCGCATTGCACGTCGATGGATTGACTCCAGGCGTGAGTTGCGGCGATGCCTTGGTCGATGGATTGATGAGCCGCATCGAGCAGCGCCGGGTCTTCGAGCAACGCCAGGTGCGCGGCGAAGATCGCTTCTTCATCGGTGTTCTTGTGCTTCTTCGCTTGGGCCAGTGTGCCGTCGATTTCGCTGCGTACTTGAGTCAGCGCGGTGTCCAGCGCGTGACGTTGTTGCTTCGGCTCATGATTACCAGCATCTATTGGCAGGCTGATCGAGTTCAGACGAAACAACGGCCCGCCCACCAGGCCTGGAGCTGCGCACACACCGTGCAGCACACCCGCTTCGGCGGGGCGATTGCGTTGGGCTATTGGCGTTGGTGCGGCAGCGTGGTTGTCTTCGGCCAGGGCTGTGGATAACGCGGCCAACAGGGCTTGCAGCGCCGCTTCGGCATCCGGCCCCTGGCAACTGACCCGGATTTCATCCCGTTCACCGACAGCCAGCCCCATCAGGCCGATCAAACTGTCGCAGGCCGCCGATTTACCGGCGAAGTGCAGCCGGGATTTGCTCTTGAACTGTTGGGCGGTCTGGCGAATCAGCGCCGCAGGCCGGGCGTGCAGGCCACCACGATGGGCGACATGAACGTGTCCCTGAACCTCGATGCCAACGACCTCAATATCGATCTGCACGCCGTTGGTTATTTTCGGCACGATGTGCAGCAGCGGATCGCCCACCTTCACCGATTTCAGCGTGATCGGTCGTGCTTGAAAGTCCTGGCTGTTGGTCAGGATCATCAGGCTGACCAGGCTTTTGCACTGCTGTGCGACCTGGTCCAGGTCATAGCGCAACAGCGGCTGGCCATTGCTGACCCGTGCCCCTTCCTTGACCAGCATCGAGAAGCCGACGCCCTGCAACTCGACCGTATCGAGGCCCAGGTGCAGCAGTAACTCGGCACCGTTATCGGCGCGCAATGTCACGGCGTGGCCAGTGCGGGCGACGTGAATCACGACACCTTCACAGGGCGAATACAGGGTGTCGTTCAGCGGATCGATGGCGATGCCGTCGCCCATGGCACCGCTGGCGAACACCGGGTCCGGGACTCTCGCGAGTGTGAGCACCGGGCCGCTGAGCGGGGCGCTGAGGGTCAGCTCTTTATTGTTGTTGTGCATGGCTCGGTCTCATCAGGAAAACTTCAAGTCGGACTCAATGCGTGCGCGTCACTTTGCTCAAATGGCGCGGTTGGTCCGGGTCCATGCCACGGGCGACGGCCAAGCCGGCGGCCATGACGTAGAAACTCTGGATCGCCAGAATCGGGTCCAGGGCCGGGTGTTCGGCGCGGGTCAGGGTCAGGTCGCGTTCGGCAACGTCATCCGGCGCGGCCAGCAGCACGCGGGCGCCGCGTTGACGCATGTCGGCGGCCAGGCTCAACAAACCGGCCTGCTCGGCACCGCGCGGGGCGAAGATCAGCAGGTGGTAGTTCTCGTCGATCAATGCCATGGGGCCGTGCCGCACTTCGGCGCTGCTGAAGGCTTCGGCCTGGATCGCCGAGGTTTCCTTGAACTTCAGCGCGGCTTCCTGGGCGATGGCGAAGCCGGCACCACGGCCGATCACCATCAAGCGCTGACAACCACGCAATGCCTCGATGGCCAGGCTCCAGTCCTGCTGCGCTGCTTCGCGCAAACCTTCCGGCAGGGCAAGACCGGCCTCCAGCAACTCCCCGTCTTCTTTCCAGTGAGCGATCAGGCGGGCGCTGGCGGTGAGGGTGGCGATAAAACTCTTGGTCGCGGCGACGCTGCTTTCGGTGCCGGCGCACAGTGGCAGGCTGAATTCACAGGCCGCCTCCAAAGGCGAGCTCTCGGCGTTGACCATGGAAATGCTCAGGGCGCCGCGCTTGCGCAGCAGGCGCAGGCTGTTCACCAGGTCCGGGCTCTGCCCCGACTGCGAGAAGGCGAACGCGACCTGGCCGCTGACCTTCAAGGGGGCCTGTTGCATGGTCACCACTGACATTGGCAACGACGCCACCGGAATGCCCAATTGCTGCATGGTCAGGTAGGCGAAGTAGCTCGCCGCATGGTCGGAGCTGCCGCGCGCTACAGTCATCGCCACTTGCGGCGGCTGACGGCGCAAGCGCCCGGCGATCTCGATCATCTGCGGGTCGAGTTGCTGCAACTGGGCGTGCACGGCCTCGAACGAGGACAGCGCCTCTTCAAGCATTTTTGAAGTCAATGTCTTCTCCTTCGACCATGACGGCGGTCAGTGTGAGTGAGCGATCCAGCCGCACGCAGTCGGCCCAGGCGCCGGGTTGCAGGCGCCCGCGTTCTTGAAGGCCGAGGTAGTCGGCGGGGAATTGCGAAAGGCGTTGCGAGGCTTCGCTGATTGGCAGACCGATCTTCACCAGGTTGCGCAGGGCCTGATCCATGGTCAGGGTGCTGCCGGCCAGCGTGCCGTCGGGCAGACGCACGCCGCCCAGACATTTGGTCACGGTGTGGCTGCCAAGCTTGTATTCGCCGTCGGGCATGCCGGCGGCGGCGGTGGAATCGGTGACGCAATACAGGCACGGGATCGAGCGCAAGGCCACGCGGATCGCGCCGGGGTGTACGTGCAGCAAGTCCGGAATCAGCTCGGCGTACTTGGCGTGGGCCAGCGCGGCGCCGACGATGCCGGGCTCGCGATGATGCAGCGGGCTCATGGCGTTGTAGAGGTGGGTGAAACTGCTGGCGCCGGCGGCCAACGCGGCGACGCCTTCCTCGTAACTGCCCAGCGTGTGGCCGATTTGCATGCGCACGCCGCGGGTGCTGAGGGCGCGGATCAAACCGTCGTGGCCGGCGATTTCCGGAGCGATGGTGATCACCCGGATCGGCGCGAGCGCCAGGTATTCCTCGACTTCGGCCATCAACGCGGTATGGGCGAAATTCGGTTGGGCGCCGAGTTTGCCAGGATTGATGTAGGGACCTTCCAGATGCACGCCGAGCACCCGGGCGCTGCCTTTGGGGCGCTGCTCGCAGAACTCGCCGAGCGCTTTGAGCACGCTGGAAATCTCTGCGCTCGGCGCAGTCATGGTGGTCGCCAGCAGCGATGTGGTGCCGAAACGCACGTGGGTTCTGGTGATGGTTTCGAAGGCCGGCGCGCCTTCCATGATGTCTTTGCCGCCGCCACCGTGAACATGCAGGTCGATGAAGCCCGGCAGCAAGTAAGGCAGGTTGTTGTCTGCCGGATCGCACGGCTGGCCTTCGATGGATACGACCTTGCCGTGTTCATGGATCAGCCGGCCGCGAACCCAGCCGTGAGCGGTGAGGATGTTGTCTTCGGACATGATCGGCTCTCTGATTTAGCGGCGAAGCTCTGCGACAAAGTCGTAGTAGTCGTTGCGGCAATAGGTGTCGGTGACTTCGATCGGCGTGTTGTCTTCCAGATAGCCGACCCGGGTCATCAGCAGCATGGCGGTGCCGGGGGCGATGCCCACCAGCGCGGCGAATTCGTCCGAGGCGTTGATCGCCTGAATGTGTTGCAGGGCGCGGACCACCGGTTTGCCAATGCCGTCGAGGTACTCGTAGAGGGAATCGCCCACCGCTTGCGGCCTGGGAATGATTGACGCGGGCAAGGTGCTCATCTCGATCGCCATCACGGTGTCGTCGGCTTTGCGCAAGCGTTTGAGCCGCGCGACCTTGTCGTTGGGCGACAGGCCGAGGCGGATCAGTTCTTCGTGGGTCGGCGGGGTGATTTCCCGTTCCAGCCATTGCGAGCCGGGGACGAAACCCTTGAGGCGGAGCATTTCGCTGAACCCCGAGAGGCGCGACAGCGGTTGTTCCAGGCGTGGCGTGATAAATGTGCCTGAACCCTGGTTGCGGCGGATCAGGCCTTGCTCGAACAGTACTTCCAGTGCTTTGCGGGCGGTGACGCGGGAGATGCCGAGCATTTCGCTGAGGTTGCGTTCCGACGGCATTGCCTGTTCGGCTTTCCACTGGCCGGCGTGGATTGCCGCTTCCAGATTGCGCGCCAGTTGCAGGTACAGGGGCGTGGGCTGGGTGTCGTCAGGACGTAGGGCCTGGAGGTCGTTCATGTGCGTTTGTCCGATGCGGATATTGGAGTGTTGTCGCCCGGTAATGCGGCGAAACTAATACCACTTAAATACCATGTCAATGCCGCTACTTTGCTGTTGACGCGTTAAAGCCAGCCCTGATTGATAGGGCCTAGAGGGGTTGGTTTGAAGTGGTATTAGAGGAGGGGGTATTGAAAGCAAAGATCGCAGCCTTTGATAGCGCCTACAGAGCGAATTGGTATCTACCCGCTAGGCGCTGACGAAGGCTGCGATCTTTTGAAATTATTTTTCGATGCCGACCGAAGGTAGCGGCCAGAACTTATTGGAGTTCGCTCGATCGCTTGTGGTGAGGGGGCTTGCCCCTGTTGCGTTGCGAAGCGGCGCCAAAAACTGCCACCTCGTTCCAACTGAATCACCGCGCTTGCTGATTTTACGACTGCTTCGCAGCCGAACGGGGGCAAGCCCCCTCGCCACAAAAGCTCGTCGCCAGCCTTGAAGGTAGCCGTTACGGGCGGATTTCGATCATCGTGCCGTCAGGCACCAGGCCCCAGACTTCGCGCATGTCCATGTTGCGCATGGCGATGCAGCCGTCGGTCCAGTCCAGGGTGTGGAACAGGTCTTCGGGGTTGTCTTCGGTGTCCGGGGTACCGTGGATCATGATCATGCCGCCAGGCTCGACGCCTTCGCGCCGGGCGCGGGCGGAGTCGCTGACGTTGGGGTAGGAGATGTGCATCGCCAGGTTGAAACGGTCACTGGTCTTGCGCCAGTCCAGCCAGTAAAGGCCTTCGGGGGTGCGTTTATCACCTTCCATCAGTTTTGGGCCGATGGGGCGTTTGCCCAATGAAATGCGATAGGTCTTGAATGGCTTGCCGTCGTTGATCAACTGCAACTGATGGGCAGATTTGAGGACCAGAACTTTTTCGATGACTTTGCCGTCCGGGGCGGCCGCGACGGAAGCCTGGGAGACTGCGACGAACGATAAGCAAAACAGGGCAAGCAACCAGCGCATTGAAACGATATCCCTAAGAGGTGTCGCGACTATTTTGGTTTTTAATTAACAATAGTTTAGATGATGGCAGGCTGAGCAAGCGGCGGGATCGATTCGGACCGCACGGGGTAGACCTCTGCCCGCCGGTCAGCGAAGAAGCATTCTAATGTACGGCCCACCGTGCGGAAAGCCAGTTCGCCCCAAGGAATATCGGCCTCTTCGAACAGCTGCACTTCCAGGCTCTCGGGGCCCGCGCAAAAATCCAGATCCACCAGCTCGGCGCGAAAGAACACATGCACCTGGCTGATGTGCGGCACATCGATCAGGGTATAGATGCTCAGGTTGCGCACCCGGGCACAGGCTTCTTCGGCGGTCTCGCGAATGGCGGCCTGTTCGATGGTCTCACCGTTTTCCATGAAGCCGGCCGGCAAGGTCCAGTAACCGAGCCGTGGCTCGATGGCGCGGCGGCACAGCAACACCTTCGAGCCCCAGGTCGGCACGCAACCGGCGACGATATTGGGGTTCTGGTAATGAATGGTGTGACAGCTGTCGCAGACAAAACGCAGGCGCGAATCGCCTTCGGGAATGCGCTGGGTCACCGGGTTGCCGCATTGACTGCAAAATTTCATGCTTGGGTTCCTGAATGCTGCGCCTATCTTGGCGTGCAGCGGTGTCGGTCGGCAAGTTGTCGTTTCGCGACATGAGGCTTTTCGGGGGTTGGGCGGCCGGTGCGATTGGTGCATGATGCAGGGTAAGGCACAGATCGAGAAGACTCATGCTGGACGAGCTACTGCACCGGGTAAGCAATCACACGCCGCGTACGCTGGAAACCGACCGACGTTTCCCCGAAGCCGCGGTATTGGTGCCCATCACGCGCAGTGACGAACCTGAACTGGTCCTGACCCTTCGCGCCAGCGGGCTCTCGACCCATGGCGGTGAAGTCGCTTTTCCCGGCGGTCGTCGCGACCCCGAAGACCCTGATCTGATCTTCACCGCCCTGCGCGAAGCCGAAGAGGAAATCGGCCTGCCACCGGGGCTGGTCGAAGTGATCGGCCCGCTGAGCCCGCTGATCTCCCTGCACGGGATCAAGGTCACGCCCTATGTCGGCGTGATTCCGGATTTCGTCGAGTACCTGGCCAACGATGCCGAGATCGCCGCGGTGTTCAGCGTGCCCCTGGAGTTCTTCCGCAAGGATCCGCGCGAGCACACTCATCGCATCGACTACCAGGGCCACAGTTGGTACGTGCCGAGCTACCGTTATGGCGAGTACAAGATCTGGGGGCTGACGGCGATCATGATCGTCGAGTTGATCAACTTGCTCTATGACGCGAAAATCAGCCTGCATGAACCGCCCAAGAGTTTTACCAACACCTGAAGCCATCGTTCGTATGGCGTGAATCTGTTCTTGCACGTGAGCCGGCCTGAGCCTTGAGGAAACAAAAATGAAATACCGCCTGGGTGACGCCCGCGTCGACACTCATCCGCAGAGCTGGGTCGCTCCCAATGCCGTGCTGGTGGGCAAGGTCAAACTGGAAGAGGGCGCCAACGTCTGGTTCAACGCCGTGTTGCGTGGCGACAACGAATTGATCCTGATCGGCAAGAACAGCAACGTGCAGGACGGTACCGTGATGCACACCGACATGGGTTATCCGCTGACCATCGGCACTGGCGTGACCATTGGCCACAACGCCATGCTTCACGGCTGCACGGTGGGCGATTACAGCCTGATCGGCATCAATGCGGTAATCCTCAATGGCGCAAAAATCGGCAAGAACTGCATCATCGGCGCCAACTCGTTGATCGGCGAGGGCAAGGAAATTCCGGACGGTTCGCTGGTCATGGGCTCGCCGGGCAAGGTGGTACGCGAGTTGACCGAGCCGCAGAAAAAGATGCTCGAAGCCAGCGCCGCCCACTATGTGCATAACTCGCAGCGTTATGCCCGTGATCTGGTCGAGCAGGAACAATGAGCACCCCTGAACGTGAGCGTCCGGTCCCGTCGCCGTGCGTGAGCATTTGTGCACTGGATGAGGATGACATTTGCACCGGGTGTCAGCGCACGGTGGAAGAAATCACCCGCTGGAGCCGGATGGACAACGAGGAACGACGCAAGGTGTTGGGGTTGTGTCATGAGCGGGCGAAGTCGAGTGGGTTGATCTGGATGTTGCCTTCCAAATCCGACTCCTGATTTTTTGTGGTAGCGCGGCTTTTGTGGCGAGGGGGCTTGCCCCCTTTGCGTTGCGAAGCGGCGCTAAACCTGCGACTTCATTCTTTCAGGCGTACGGCGTTTGCTGATTTCATGACTGCTGCGCAGCCGAACGGGGGCGAGCCCCCTCGCCACAGGTTATCTGTGCGCTGAAGATGAAGTACCCTGTACACAAAATTGACAGGTGTTCCCCGTCCCATGCTCTTCCTGATCGCCTACATCAGCAGCGTCGTGCTGATCAATTACGCCTTTTCCACCGCCCCGCACCTGGACATCATCTGGTCGGCCTGGGGTGGCCTGGTGTTCGTGCTGCGCGACATGGTGCAAACCCGCTTCGGCCATGGCACGATCGCGGCGATGCTAGTGGCGCTGGGGCTGTCTTACGTCACCTCCGATCCCTCAATTGCTCTCGCCAGTGCCACGGCGTTCGCCGTGTCCGAGTGCATCGACTGGCTGGTTTTCAGCCTTACCCGGCGCCCGTTGCATGACCGCCTGTGGATAAGTTCGGCCTTGAGCATCCCGCTGGACACCTTCATCTTCTTCGGCATGATCGATGCGCTCACGCCGGGCGTGATCCTCACTGCGCTGGGCTCGAAGTTCGCGGGCGTCACCGTTGTCTGGTTGGCCATGGCCTGGCGTCTGCGCAAACAGGCCGTCGTCAGCTGAAGCCAAACCCTCAGGTTCATGTAAAATGCCGCGCTTTCTCCCCATGGGAAGCACGCTTCCCTCGATGATCCGCTCCTTGAGGACCTGAGATGACCCGTATCGGAACTCCATTGTCGCCAACCGCGACCCGCGTATTGCTGTGTGGCTGTGGTGAGCTGGGCAAGGAAGTGGTGATCGAGCTGCAACGCCTGGGTGTTGAAGTGATTGCCGTGGATCGTTACGCCAACGCGCCAGCCATGCAGGTCGCCCATCGCAGCCATGTGATCAACATGCTCGACGGCGCCGCCCTGCGTGCGGTGATCGAAGCCGAGAAGCCGCACTTCATCGTGCCGGAAATCGAAGCCATCGCCACCGCGACTCTGGTGGAGCTGGAATCCGAAGGCTTCACCGTGATCCCGACTGCCCGTGCTGCACAGCTGACCATGAACCGCGAAGGCATCCGTCGCCTGGCCGCCGAAGAGCTGGACCTGCCGACATCGCCGTACCACTTCGCCGACACCTTCGAGGATTACCGCAAGGCCGTCGAAGACCTGGGCTTCCCGTGCGTAGTCAAGCCGGTCATGAGCTCCTCGGGCAAAGGCCAGAGCCTGCTGCGCAGCGTCGATGACGTGCAGAAGGCCTGGGATTACGCTCAAGAAGGCGGTCGCGCCGGCAAAGGCCGCGTGATCATCGAAGGCTTCATCGATTTCGACTATGAAATTACCCTGCTGACCGTGCGTCACGTCGGCGGCACTACGTTCTGCGCGCCGGTGGGGCATCGTCAGGAGAAGGGCGACTATCAGGAGTCTTGGCAGCCACAAGCCATGAGCCCGGTTGCTCTGGCTGAGTCCGAGCGTGTTGCCAAAGCGGTGACCGAAGCCTTGGGTGGCCGTGGTCTGTTTGGCGTCGAATTGTTCATCAAGGGTGATCAGGTGTGGTTCAGCGAAGTCTCGCCGCGCCCGCATGACACTGGCCTGGTAACCCTGATCTCCCAGGACCTGTCGCAGTTCGCGCTGCACGCACGGGCGATCCTGGGCTTGCCGATTCCATTGATTCGTCAGTTCGGCCCATCGGCGTCGGCGGTGATTCTGGTGGAAGGGCAGTCGACTCAAACCGCTTTCGCCAATCTGGGTGCAGCGTTGAGCGAGCCGGATACTGCGTTGCGTCTGTTCGGCAAGCCTGAGGTCAATGGCCAGCGGCGGATGGGTGTGGCGTTGGCCCGTGATGAGTCGATCGAGGCCGCACGGGCCAAAGCGACCCGTGCTGCTCAGGCTGTTGTTGTAGAGCTCTAAACCGAGGCGCGCCATTCGCGAGCAAGCCCGCTCCCACACTTGATCGGTGTTTTGTATACATCCAAAATCTAATGTGGGAGCGGGCTTGCTCGCGAAGCTTTTGCTTTTTCTTCAGGCAACCCGATTCAAATCGTTATTGCGCGTCTCCTTCAGGCACAGCACCGCTATCAAGCTCAGCACTGCCGCCCCTGACACATACCCGCCGACATAGCTCAAACCACCCATCGCCACCAGTTTCTGCGCAAAGAACGGCGCCGCCGAGGCTCCGACAATCCCGCCCAGGTTGTAAGCGGCCGATGCGCCGGTATAGCGCACATGCGTCGGAAACAGCTCCGGCAGCAGCGCGCCCATTGGCGCAAACGTCACGCCCATCAAAAACAGTTCGATGCACAGGAACAATGCCACGCCCCAGGTCGAGCCATGGGTCAGCAGCGGTTCCATCAGGAATCCGGATAGAATTGCCAGCACGCCACCGATGATCAGCACCGGTTTACGCCCGAAACGGTCGCTGGCCCAGGCCGACAGCGGTGTCGCGGCCGCCATGAACAGCACCGCGAAACACAGCAGAGCGAGAAAGGTTTCCCGGGTGTAGCCGAGCGTCGACACACCGTAACTCAGGGAAAACACCGTCGAGATGTAGAACAGCGCGTAGCACACCACCATCGACCCGGCGCCCAGCAGCATCGGCGCCCAATATTGGCTGAACAGTTCGACCAGCGGGATCTTCACCCGCTCCTGGCGGGCCACGGCGTTGGCGAACACCGGGGTTTCGTGGAGCTTGAGGCGTACGTACAAGCCCACCATCACCAGCGCGGCACTGAGCAGGAACGGAATCCGCCAGCCCCACGAACGGAACTGCTCGTCGTTCAGGCTCATGGCCAGGGTCAGGAACAGGCCGTTGGCCGCCAGAAACCCGATCGATGGGCCGAGTTGCGGAAACATGCCGAACCACGCGCGCTTGCCTTTGGGCGCGTTCTCCGTGGCCAGCAATGCGGCGCCGCCCCATTCACCACCCAGCCCCAGGCCCTGGCCGAAGCGCAGTACGCAAAGCAGGATCGGCGCCCAGGCGCCAATGCTGTCGTAACCCGGTAGCACGCCGATCAGCGTGGTGCACACGCCCATCAGCAGCAAGGATGCAACCAGTGTCGATTTGCGCCCGATGCGGTCACCGAAGTGGCCGAACAGCGCCGAACCCAATGGCCGGGCAAGGAAGGCGATACCGAAGGTGAGGAACGCCGACAACATTTGAGCGGTGCCGGAGGTTTGCGGAAAGAACACCGGGCCGATCACCAGCGCCGCGGCAGTGGCGTAGACGTAGAAGTCGTAGAACTCGATGGCGGTGCCGATGAAACTCGCAGTGGCCACCCGGGTGGCAGAGTTGGTCGGTTGGGTAGGTGCGGTGTCGCTGAACGTTGTGCTGGTCGTCATGCGGTTATCCCTGACAGTCATGTGCCCCAGTGGAGCGAATTATTATGGTCGAATACCCAGGGATGTGGGTTGAGACACGGTCGCTGTTCAAGGTAGGAACAGTCGCCGCAGTGATGCGGATGTTGTCGCTGATCTGGCCGGAACCTGCTCCGTGCGGGGTAAGCACGTGGTGCGGCGGGGCTTGGGTAAGCGGTTCGATTATAGGAAGGTCGCTAACGATCGAACAAGGGCATAGATATTGAGTAAGGCGAACTAACGGACGAGGGCGGGCACTGAGCTGGTATGCCAGATCAGCACGCGTGTGACGCGATTCTCTTCCGTCTCCAGAATCTCCAGCCGGTATCGGCCGATCTTCAGGCAAACCGCACTGTCCGGAATCGTCTCCAGTGCCTCGGTCACCAGCCCGTTGAGGGTTTTCGGACCATCGCAGGGCAGGTGCCAACCAAGGCTCTTGTTCAGCTCGCGGATGGATGCCGCGCCATCAATCACCAGTCGGCCATCGGCCTGCGGATGAATATGCGGGTTATCCAGGCTGTGCTGGCTTTCGAACTCGCCGACGATTTCTTCGAGAATGTCTTCCAGGGTCACGATGCCCAGCACTTCGCCGTACTCGTCGACCACCATGCCCAGGCGCCGTTGCTGCTTGTGGAAGTTCAGCAATTGCAGCTGCAACGGCGTACTTTCCGGTACGAAGTACGGTTCGTGGCTGGCCGCCAGCAGCGCCTCACGGGTCAGGCTTGAATCGGGCAGCAAATGACGGATCTGCCGGGTGTTGAGCACCGCTTCGACCTGATTGATGTCGCTGTGGAATACCGGCAGGCGGGTGCGCCTGTTGTGGCGCAGTTGCTCGATGATTTCTTCGAGGGAGTCATCCAGGTTGATCCCGTCAACGTCGCTGCGTGGCACCAGGATATCGTTGACTGTGATGTTATCCAGCGCGTGGATGCCTGACAGCGGCCGATAGGCTCCGTGTTCATGATCGTCGTGCCGATCTGCCGGAACCTCATCTTCGCTTTGCTGCACCACACTGGCTTTGCGGGCGAAAGGCCGCATCAGCAGCTGGCTGATGCCATTGAGTAGCCATGCGGCCGGGTAGACAATTTTCAACGGTATGCCGAGCAGTGTGTTGCCCAGGGTCAGGACGGCATCCGGATAGCGGGCGGCGAGGGTGCGTGGCAGGTAGTCAGCGAACACCAGCAATATCGCACCGGCACCGAGGCAGGCAATCCATGGGCCGTTTTGCGCCCAGGTGAAAATCGCCAGCAGGGTGCTGATGACCACCACCAGCGCGCGGCACAGGGTGTTGCACAGGATCAGACTGTTGAGTGGAAAACTCAGCTTCGCCACGGGTTTGTCGCTGGAGCGCGAGGCCGTGCGTTGGGCCAGCAATTGCTGTTGTGCAGCTTCGATGGCGGTAAACAGCCCCGACCATAAAATCAGCAGGGCCAGCACCGCGAGCATCGGCCCTATGGGCAAGTCGTCCATTAATGCCGCCCGTCAGATATGCAGAATGTATTCGCGGACCAGCTTGCTGCCGAAATACGCCAGCATCAGCAGGCAGAAACCGGCAAGGGTCCAGCGGATGGCTTTGTGCCCGCGCCAGCCCAGGCGATTGCGCCCCCAGAGCAGCACGCTGAACACGATCCAGGCCAGGCACGCCAGCAGGGTTTTATGCACCAGATGCTGGGCGAACAGGTTCTCGACGAATAGCCAGCCGGAGATCAACGACAGCGACAGCAGGCTCCAGCCGGCCCAGAGGAAGCCGAACAGCAGGCTTTCCATGGTTTGCAGTGGCGGGAAGTTCTTGATCAGTCCGGATGGGTGCTTGTGCTTGAGCTGATGGTCCTGAACCAGCAGCAGCAAGGCCTGGAACACCGCAATGGTGAACATGCCGTAAGCGAGGATCGACAGGAGAATGTGGGCGAGAATGCCGGGTTCTTCGTCGATGACCTGTACCGTGCCGGCGGGGGCGAACTGTGCCAGCAACACCGTTGCGGCGCCCAGCGGGAACAGCAATACAAGGAGGTTTTCCACCGGTATCCGTGAGCAGGCCAGCAGGGTCAGGGCGATGACCGCCGCGGCAATCAGGCTGGCGGCGCTGAAAAAGTCCAGCGCCAGGCCGACCGGGGTCAGCAGATAGGTGATCAGGCTGGCGCTGTGGGCCAGCACGGCCAGCACGCCGAGCGTGACCAGCAGGCGTTTGTTCGCCTTGGCGCCGGAGGCCAGGCGAGTGCCTTGATAGAAGGTCGCAGCGGCATATAAGCAGGCGGCGGCGAGGGTGGTAAGCAAACTGGGTGACAAGGGGAGCATAAATCCTGTTAGGCAAGCCCGAAAGGCGTTGAGTTTGGCATAGAACCCATGTGGCACGAAAGACCATGCAAGCTGACGGCGAGGTGTCCGCCAGACGCAGTCTTCGCTATAATCCGCGACCTGCCCACGCCGCAGGCTCGCCGAGCACATGTTGATTCCGGTCTGGGCCGCCATTATCCCGGTCTACACAGGGCCTGAAAGGATCGCGCAATGTTTGAAAACTTAACCGACCGTCTCTCGCAGACGCTGCGCCATGTCACCGGCAAGGCCAAGCTGACCGAAGACAACATCAAAGACACCCTGCGTGAAGTGCGCATGGCGTTGCTCGAAGCCGACGTCGCCTTGCCGGTGGTCAAAGACTTCGTCAATTCGGTCAAGGAGCGCGCTGTCGGCACCGAGGTGTCGCGCAGCCTGACGCCGGGCCAGGCCTTCGTGAAGATCGTCCAGGCCGAACTCGAAAGCCTGATGGGCGCGGCCAACGAAGATCTGAACCTCAGCGCCGTTCCGCCAGCCGTGGTGCTGATGGCCGGTTTGCAGGGCGCGGGTAAAACCACCACCGCCGGCAAACTCGCTCGCTTCCTTAAGGAGCGCAAGAAGAAGTCGGTCATGGTCGTGTCCGCGGACGTTTACCGTCCGGCGGCGATCAAGCAGCTGGAAACCCTGGCCAGCGACATCGGCGTGACGTTCTTCCCGTCCGACCTGAGCCAGAAGCCGGTCGACATCGCGCAAGCGGCTATTAAAGAAGCCAAGCTGAAATTCATCGACGTGGTCATCGTCGATACCGCCGGTCGTCTGCACATCGATGAGGAGATGATGGGCGAGATCAAGGCGCTGCACGCCGCGATCAATCCGGTCGAAACCCTGTTCGTGGTCGATGCCATGACCGGCCAGGACGCCGCCAATACGGCCAAGGCCTTCGGCGACGCACTGCCGCTGACCGGTGTGATCCTGACCAAGGTCGACGGCGATGCCCGTGGCGGTGCCGCGCTGTCGGTGCGTGCCATTACCGGCAAGCCGATCAAGTTCATCGGTATGGGCGAGAAGAGCGAAGCGCTCGAACCGTTCCACCCTGAGCGTATCGCATCGCGCATCCTCGGCATGGGCGACGTGCTCAGCCTGATCGAACAGGCCGAAGCGACCCTCGACAAGGACAAGGCCGACAAACTGGCCAAGAAGCTGAAGAAGGGCAAGGGCTTCGACCTCGAAGACTTCCGCGATCAGCTGCAACAGATGAAGAACATGGGCGGCCTCGGCGGCCTCATGGATAAACTGCCGAACATCGGTGGCGTGAACCTGGCGCAGATGGGCAATGCCCAGGGTGCGGCAGAGAAACAATTCAAGCAGATGGAAGCCATCATCAATTCCATGACCCCGGCCGAGCGCCGCGACCCTGAGCTGATCAGCGGTTCGCGCAAGCGCCGGATCGCCATGGGCTCCGGCACTCAGGTGCAGGACATCGGTCGCTTGATCAAGCAGCACAAGCAGATGCAGAAGATGATGAAGAAATTCTCCGCCAAAGGCGGAATGGCCAAAATGATGCGCGGCATGGGCGGTATGTTGCCCGGCGGTGGCATGCCCAAGATGTAAAGAATTCGCGCGGGAGCTTGCTCCTGCGCCGACCCACACGGACGTGGGATCTCCAGCAAACCCGCGCTTGGCGGGAGCTGACTGGCCATCTTCAACGATGGCTCTATAGCAAATCTGGATGGCACGCCGATAGGCGCCGGAAAAAGACATTTGCAAAAGTCCGGATATTCCTTAGAATATGCGGCCTTTCGGGCACCTATGCCCGCTGTGCATTTAGATTTGCAGCACCGACTACAGGAACGATGTTCACATGCTAACAATCCGTCTTGCCCTTGGCGGCTCCAAAAAGCGCCCGTTTTACCACTTGACCGTAACCGACAGCCGCAACCCGCGTGACGGTTCGCACAAGGAACAGGTTGGTTTCTTCAACCCTGTTGCTCGTGGTCAAGAAGTTCGTCTGTCCGTGAACCAAGAGCGCGTAGCCTACTGGCTGAGCGTTGGTGCACAACCTTCTGAGCGCGTTGCTCAGTTGTTGAAGGAATCTGCTAAGGCTGCGGCCTGAGCAATATGAACGCGACGCCAGCTGTTGCTGATGATTTGATCGTTATCGGCAAGATTTATTCTGTTCACGGCGTTCGCGGCGAAGTGAAGGTGTATTCCTTTACTGATCCGATTAAAAACCTGTTGGACTATAAAACCTGGACGCTCAAGCGCGAAGGTAACGTAAAGCAGGTCGAGCTGGTCAGTGGACGTGGGAACGACAAGTTCCTGGTCGCAAAGCTCAAGGGTCTTGATGATCGTGAAGAAGCTCGTCTTCTGGCTGGTTATGAGATCTGCGTGCCGCGCAACCTGTTCCCTGAATTGACCGACGGCGAGTACTACTGGTACCAGCTGGAAGGTCTGAAGGTCATTGATACTCACGGGCAATTGTTCGGGAAAATCGATCATCTTCTGGAAACCGGCGCCAATGATGTAATGGTGGTCAAGCCTTGCGCTGGCAGCCTGGATGATCGCGAACGCCTGTTGCCCTATACCGAGCAATGCGTATTGGCCGTCGACCTTGCTGCAGGCGAGATGAAGGTGGAATGGGATGCGGACTTCTAAACGTGGCTAACCTGCGCGTAGAAGTGATCAGTTTGTTTCCCGAGATGTTCTCCGCCATCAGCGAGTACGGCATCACCAGTCGTGCGGTGAAACAGGGGTTGTTGCAGCTTACCTGTTGGAACCCGCGAGATTACACGACGGATCGACATCACACTGTGGACGATCGCCCATTTGGCGGTGGTCCGGGCATGGTGATGAAGATCAAGCCCCTGGAAGATGCTCTGGTTCACGCCAAGGCAGCAGCCGGGGAGGCGGCGAAGGTAATTTACCTGTCCCCCCAAGGCCGTCAACTGACTCAGTCGGCGGTGCGCGAGTTGGCGAATCTGGATGCATTGATCCTGATTGCCGGCCGCTATGAAGGCATTGACGAGCGTTTTATTGAAGCTCATGTCGATGAAGAGTGGTCGATTGGCGACTATGTACTGTCTGGCGGCGAGCTGCCGGCGATGGTCCTGATCGATGCGGTTACACGACTGCTGCCTGGAGCTTTAGGGCATGCGGACTCCGCCGAGGAAGATTCCTTTACGGATGGTTTGCTGGATTGCCCGCACTACACCCGACCGGAGGTGTATGCGGATCAGCGTGTTCCCGACGTATTGCTAAGTGGCAATCACGCGCACATCCGGCGTTGGCGTTTACAGCAGTCCCTTGGTCGGACCTATGAACGACGCGCCGATCTTCTGGAAAGCCGCTCGCTTTCTGGAGAAGAGAAGAAGCTGCTCGAGGAATACATCCGCGAGCGGGACGATAGTTAACAACGTATCGATGGTAGATCCGACGATTTACCTTAGGAGCACAGCATGACTAACAAAATCATCCTTGCACTCGAAGCAGAGCAGATGACTAAAGAGATCCCTACCTTTGCCCCGGGCGACACCATTGTCGTTCAGGTGAAAGTGAAGGAAGGCGATCGTTCGCGTCTGCAAGCGTTCGAAGGCGTAGTTATCGCCAAGCGTAACCGCGGCGTAAACAGTGCTTTCACCGTTCGTAAAATCTCCAACGGTGTTGGTGTAGAGCGTACTTTCCAGACCTACAGCCCGCAAATCGACAGCATGGCCGTTAAGCGTCGCGGTGACGTACGTAAAGCCAAGCTGTACTACCTGCGTGACCTGTCCGGTAAAGCAGCTCGCATCAAGGAAAAACTGGCTTAAGTCCGGCTTCCGATGCCGAAAAGCTGGCCTCTCCGGGCTGGCTCTTCAAGAAAATGCCTCGTATCGAAAGATGCGGGGCATTTTTCGTTATGGCTGTATTTAATGCTGTTCAGTTGGGGTGCGTAGCTTGTGGGGGCGGGCTTGCTCGCGAAGGCGGTGCGCCAGGCAACATTGATGTCGACTGACACGCCGCCTTCGTGAGCAAGCTCGCTCCCACATGGGTCGCGGCGTTAGGGGTGGGCTGCACAAAAGCAAACGCCCCGAACCAGTCGGGGCGTTTGCTTGAGGTGTTTCGGCGTTTTGTGTCTGGGTGCTTAGCGCTTCAGCGAAGCTGGCAGGTGCGGCTGAATCGCCGTCAATACTGCTTTGAAGCACTTGGTATTGCCGGCGACGACGTGGCCTTTCTCGAGGAAGTCGTGACCGCCGGTGAAGTCGCTCACCAGGCCGCCAGCTTCCTGGATCAGCAGGGCGCCCGCAGCCATGTCCCACTCGGACAGGCCTGATTCCCAGAATGCGTCGAAACGGCCGGCGGCCACGTAGGCCAGGTCCAGGCTGGCTGCGCCAGCGCGGCGGATGCCGGCGGTCTGGCCAACCAGGGCGCGGAACATGCCCAGGTAGTTGTCGAGGTTGTCCATCTGGTCGTCACGGAACGGGAAGCCGGTACCCAGCAGGGCGCCGTCCAGGCTGGTACGGCCGCTGACGCGCAGGCGACGACCGTTCAGTTGAGCGCCGCGACCACGGCTGGCGGTGAATTCTTCCTGGCGAACCGGGTCCAGAACAACAGCGTGTTCCAGGCGGCCGCGGTATTTGCAGGCGATGCTGACAGCGAAGTGAGGAATGCCGCGCAGGAAGTTGGTGGTGCCGTCCAGTGGATCGATGATCCACAGGTATTCTTCGCCTTCGATGCCGGTGCCGGCGTGCATGCCGGTTTCTTCACCCATGATCGAGTGATTCGGGTAGGCCTTGCGCAGTGCGTCGATGATTTTCTGTTCGGCAGCGCGATCTACCTCGGATACGTAATCCTTGGCGTCTTTTTCGTCGACCTTGATGGTATCCAGGCGCTCGATGGAGCGGAAGATCAATTCACTGGCGCTGCGGGCGGCGCGCAGCGCGATATTCAGCATGGGCTGCATGGATGTGTCACCTAAGGTTGTTAAAGAAAGCCGGGCATTCTATCAGAAAGTTTCTACAGGAGAAGGTCGACGTTCGCTTTCATAGCTTAACGGTAGGATGCTCTGTAAGATTCTGCTCCCGATTATCGTGTTCGAGAGCGCCTCCCTTGCTGCAAAACATTCGTGTCGTCCTGGTCAATACCAGTCACCCCGGAAATATCGGCGGTGCTGCGCGTGCCATGAAGAACATGGGCCTGTCGCGGCTGGTGCTGGTCGAGCCGCGGTTGTTCCCGCACCACGAGGCCGATGCGCGTGCGTCCGGTGCCGGCGATATCCTTGAAAATGCGCAAGTCGTCGCCACCTTGGAAGATGCCTTGGTCGGCTGCAATCTGGTGCTGGGTACCAGTGCCCGTGATCGTCGCATTCCCTGGCCGTTGCTCGATCCCCGTGAGTGCGGTGTGAAGGTGGTCGAGGAAGCGGGGCGGGGTGCCGAGATTGCGCTGGTGTTTGGTCGTGAAGACTCCGGCCTGACCAATGAAGAGCTGCAGCGATGTCATTATCATGTGCACATCCCCTCAGACCCTGAGTTCAGTTCGTTGAACCTCGGGGCGGCGGTGCAGGTGTTGAGCTATGAAGTGCGCATGTCCTGGCTGGCGGCCCAGGGTCAGCCGAGCAAGGTCGAGAAGGAAGAAGTGGCGTCCACCAAGAGTGGTGAGCTGGCGACCATGGATGAGCTGGAGCGATTCTATGAGCACCTGGAGCAGACCCTGGTGGCTATCGAGTTTCTCGACCCGGAAAAGCCTCGGCACTTGATGGCGCGCCTGCGTCGGTTGTACGGACGCAGCTCGGTCAGTCGGGCGGAAATGAATATATTGCGTGGCATCCTCACGGAAACCCAGAAAGCGGCCCGTGGTGAGCTTCTAAAGCGGAAGGATTAATGATGTTCGAGCGTTTGCGTGAAGATATTCAGAGTGTTTTTCATCGTGACCCGGCGGCGCGTAATGCTTTTGAAGTCCTGACCTGCTATCCGGGGATGCATGCCATCTGGATCCATCGCCTGTCGTCGGTCCTGTGGCGCGCCGAGCTGAAATGGCTGGCGCGGCTGGTGTCGAACTTCGGTCGCTGGTTGACCGGGATCGAGATTCATCCGGGCGCCAAAGTGGGTCGTCGTTTCTTTATCGATCATGGCATGGGCATCGTCATCGGTGAAACCGCTGAAATCGGCAACGATGTCACCCTCTATCAAGGCGTGACGCTTGGCGGTACCAGCTGGAACAAAGGCAAGCGTCACCCGACTCTGGAGGATGGCGTGGTGGTCGGCGCGGGTGCCAAGGTGCTCGGCCCGTTCACGGTCGGTGCTGGCGCCAAGGTCGGCTCCAATGCCGTGGTCACCAAGGCTGTTCCTGCTGGGGCGACTGTTGTCGGGATTCCTGGGCGGATCATCGTCAAGTCCGACGACGAGCAGGATGCCAAGCGTAAGGCGATGGCCGAGAAGATCGGTTTCGATGCCTACGGTGTCGGTGAAGACATGCCGGACCCGGTGGCTCGCGCGATCGGTCAGTTGCTCGATCACCTGCAGGCGGTCGATGGGCGTCTGGAAGGGATGTGCGGGGCGCTGAAGGATCTGGGCAGTAATTACTGTGCCAAGGATCTGCCTGAACTGCGTGAAGAAGACTTTGCTTGTGTGAAAGACAAGGACGAAAGCAAGGCCGGCTGATTCGCTGCAGGGTCGCATTCAGGCATTTGCACCGCGCTGGTTGGTGTGCCATTACGCCACAGACCCTGCTATGATGCGCGCGCTCTTTTGCGGGTAAACCCGAGTAAAGCACTAGGACTTATAGTTGACTTAAATACTCGGGAATTGCATACTCGCCCCATTCCGAACTCCGTGGTAATTGTCCATGCGACTGACTACAAAAGGCCGATACGCCGTGACCGCCATGCTTGACCTGGCGTTGCACGCGCAGCACGGGCCGGTGTCCCTGGCCGATATCTCCGAGCGCCAAGGCATCTCCCTGTCCTACCTCGAGCAGCTTTTCGCCAAATTGCGCCGCAGCAATCTGGTGTCCAGTGTTCGTGGCCCGGGCGGTGGTTACCAACTGTCCCGCGACATGCAGGGCATCCAGGTCGCCCAGGTGATCGATGCGGTCAACGAATCGGTCGATGCAACCAAATGCCAGGGACAGGGTGATTGCCATTCCGGCGACACCTGTCTGACCCACCACTTGTGGTGCGATCTGAGCCTGCAGATTCACGAATTTCTGAGCGGTATCAGCTTGGCTGACCTTGTAACTCGCCGTGAGGTGCAAGAAGTAGCCCAGCGTCAGGACCAGCGCCGTTGCAACAGCAAGGCGCCACGCCTGGACAAGATTGAAGCGTCCGCCGTCGAATGACAGCCAAAGAGCTAGCGGCACGCCAGCCAGCCTGATTTAGGAGATAGTCCATGAAATTGCCGATTTACCTTGATTACTCTGCGACCACCCCGGTTGATCCGCGTGTCGCGCAAAAGATGAGTGAATGCCTGCTGGTCGACGGAAACTTCGGTAACCCGGCGTCCCGTTCCCACGTGTTCGGCTGGAAAGCCGAAGAGTCCGTCGAGAACGCTCGTCGTCAGGTCGCTGACCTGGTTAACGCCGACCCGCGCGAAATCGTCTGGACCTCCGGTGCCACCGAGTCCGACAACCTGGCAATCAAGGGTGCGGCGCATTTCTACTCCACCAAAGGCAAGCACCTGATCACCACCAAGATTGAGCACAAGGCTGTCCTCGACACCATGCGCCAACTGGAGCGTGAGGGTTTCGAAGTGACCTACCTCGATCCTCGCGAAGATGGTCTGGTCACTCCGGAAATGGTCGAAGCTGCCCTGCGTGACGACACCATCCTGGTCTCGGTCATGCACGTGAACAACGAAATCGGCACCATCAACGACATCGCCGCCATCGGTGAGCTGACCCGTTCCCGGGGCATCCTGTTCCACGTCGACGCTGCTCAGTCCACCGGCAAGGTCGAGATCGACCTGTCGAAGCTGAAAGTCGACCTGATGTCGTTCTCTGCCCACAAAACCTATGGCCCTAAAGGCATCGGCGCGCTGTACGTCAGCCGCAAGCCGCGTGTGCGCATCGAAGCGACCATGCACGGCGGCGGTCATGAGCGTGGCATGCGTTCCGGCACCCTGGCGACTCACCAGATCGTCGGCATGGGCGAAGCGTTCCGTGTGGCCAAGGAAGACATGGCTGCCGAGAATGCACGCATCAAAGCCCTGAGCGACCGTTTCTTCAAACAGGTCGAAGGCCTGGAAGAGCTGTACGTCAACGGCAGCATGACCGCCCGCGTACCGCACAACCTGAACCTGAGCTTCAACTACGTCGAAGGCGAGTCGCTGATCATGGCGCTCAAGGATCTGGCGGTTTCGTCCGGTTCGGCCTGCACCTCGGCATCGCTTGAGCCTTCGTACGTTCTGCGCGCCCTGGGCCGCAATGACGAACTGGCACACAGCTCGATTCGCTTCACCTTCGGTCGCTTCACCACCGAAGAAGAAATCGACTACGCCGCGCAGAAAGTCTGCGAGGCCGTCACCAAGCTGCGCACTCTGTCGCCGCTGTGGGACATGTACAAAGACGGCGTCGACATTTCGAAAATCGAGTGGGCGGCACACTGATATTCAAGTCGCCGCAACCGGGCCCTGCGAATCCACGATTTGCAGGGTTTCAAGAGCGACTCCTGATGAGTGAGGATTAAGAATCATGGCTTACAGCGAAAAGGTCATCGACCACTACGAGAACCCGCGCAACGTCGGCAAGATGGACGCGGAAGATCCTGATGTCGGCACCGGCATGGTCGGCGCTCCGGCGTGCGGTGACGTGATGCGTCTGCAGATCAAGGTCAACGAACAAGGCATCATCGAAGACGCCAAGTTCAAGACTTACGGTTGCGGTTCGGCAATCGCCTCCAGCTCCCTGGCGACCGAGTGGATGAAAGGCAAGACTCTGGATGAAGCAGAGACCATCAAGAACACTCAGCTGGCCGAAGAACTGGCCCTGCCGCCAGTGAAAATTCACTGCTCCGTACTCGCCGAAGACGCTATCAAAGCGGCCGTTCGCGACTACAAGCAGAAGAAAGGCTTGATCTGACTTTCAAGATTTGGCGACGAGTAAGGAGTCACCGATGGCTATCAGCATGACAGAAGCGGCTGCTCAACACGTGCGACGCTCCCTCAACGGGCGCGGCAAGGGTGATGGGATTCGTCTGGGTGTTCGCACCACGGGCTGTTCCGGCCTTGCCTATGTGCTGGAGTTTGTCGACGAGGTGGGCGCGGACGATCAGGTGTTCGAAAGTCACGGCGAGAAAGTGATCATCGACCCGAAAAGCCTGGCATACCTGGACGGCACCGAGCTTGATTTCGTCAAGGAAGGGTTGAACGAAGGCTTCAAGTTCAACAACCCCAACGTACGCGGTGAATGTGGCTGCGGCGAAAGCTTCAACATCTGAGGCTACTCGTGGGTACTCCTTGTCATTTCGCTCTATTTGAGCTGCAACCGAGTTTCAATCTGGACCTCGATCAGCTGGCTACGCGCTACCGTGAGTTGGCGCGCGGCGTTCATCCGGACCGCTTTGCCGACGCTTCCGAGCGCGAGCAGCGGCTGGCACTCGAGCAATCCGCGAGCCTCAACGAGGCCTACCAGACGCTCAAAAGCCCCCCCAAGCGCGCGCGATATTTGCTCGCATTGAGTGGTGGCGAGTTGCCGCTGGAGGTCACGGTGCATGATCCGGAGTTTCTTCTGCAGCAGATGGAGTTGCGTGAAGAGCTTGAGGATCTGCAGGACAGCGCCGACATGGCGGGTATCGCCACGTTCAAGCGCCGCCTCAAGGCAGCTCAGGATGAACTGAACCAAAGCTTCGCAGCTTGCTGGAACGATGCGGCACAACGCGAACGGGCCGAACGCCTGATGCGGCGCATGCAGTTCCTCGACAAGCTCACCTACGAAGTGCGCCAGTTAGAAGAGCGCCTCGACGATTAACCCAGTGCCGCTCCGGTCGCACGCCTGATATACAGATAAGTCCTGATCACGATGGCCCTACTGCAGATCGCCGAACCCGGCCAAAGTCCTCAACCGCACCAGCGTCGTCTGGCTGTGGGGATCGACTTGGGCACTACCAATTCGCTGGTCGCTGCGTTGCGCAGTGGTCTTTCCGAGCCTCTGGCCGACGCGCAAGGGCGGGTTATCCTGCCGTCTGCCGTGCGCTATCACGCCGATCGCGTCGAAGTCGGCGAGTCGGCGAAACTGGCTGCCGCCACCGATCCTTTGAATACCGTGTTGTCGGTCAAGCGCTTGATGGGTCGTGGTCTGTCCGACGTCAAGCAATTGGGCGATCAGCTGCCGTACCGCTTTGTCGACGGCGAGTCGCACATGCCGTTCATCGACACGGTGCAAGGCCCGAAAAGCCCGGTCGAAGTCTCCGCCGATATCCTCAAGGTGCTGCGTCAGCGCGCTGAAGCGACCTTGGGTGGCGAACTGGTCGGCGCAGTGATCACCGTTCCGGCCTATTTCGATGATGCTCAGCGTCAAGCCACCAAGGATGCGGCCAAGCTGGCCGGCCTGAACGTGCTGCGCTTGCTCAATGAACCGACCGCTGCTGCGGTGGCTTACGGACTGGATCAACAGGCTGAAGGCCTGGTTGCCATTTATGACCTGGGCGGCGGCACCTTTGATATTTCGATTCTGCGCCTGACCGGCGGTGTATTCGAAGTGCTGGCTACCGGCGGCGACAGTGCGTTGGGTGGCGATGACTTCGATCACGCCATTGCTGGCTGGATTATCGAGAGTGCCGGTCTGTCGGCCGACCTCGATCCGGGCGAGCAACGCAATCTGTTGCAAACCGCTTGTGCGGCCAAAGAAGCCCTGACCAGTGCCTCGTCCGTCGAAGTCGCGTATGGCGACTGGAAGGCGGGGCTGACCCGTGAAGCGTTCAATGCGCTGATCGAGCCGATGGTCGCCCGCAGCCTGAAAGCCTGTCGTCGCGCGGTGCGTGATTCCGGCATTGAGCTGGAAGACGTTCATGCGGTGGTCATGGTCGGCGGCTCGACTCGCGTGCCGCGCGTGCGCGAAGCCGTTGCGCAAGCCTTCGGTCGTGAACCGCTGACCGAAATCGACCCGGATCAAGTCGTGGCCATCGGTGCCGCGATCCAGGCCGATACCCTGGCCGGCAACAAGCGTGACGGCGGCGAACTGCTGTTGCTCGACGTGATTCCGTTGTCCCTGGGGCTGGAAACCATGGGTGGCCTGATGGAGAAGGTGATTCCGCGCAACACCACCATCCCTGTCGCCCGGGCCCAGGACTTCACCACTTATAAAGACGGCCAGTCGGCCATGGCGATCCACGTATTGCAGGGTGAGCGCGAGCTGATCAGCGACTGCCGCTCCCTGGCGCGCTTCGAATTGCGTGGCATTCCAGCGATGGTTGCTGGTGCGGCGAAGATTCGCGTGACCTTCCAGGTCGATGCCGATGGTCTGCTCAGTGTCTCGGCCCGCGAACTGGGTTCGGGTGTCGAAGCCAGTATTCAGGTCAAGCCGTCCTACGGCCTGACCGACGGCGAAATCGCCAAGATGCTCAAGGATTCGTTCCAGCACGCCAACGACGACAAGGTCGCCCGGGTATTGCGTGAGCAGCAGGTCGATGCCCAGCGCCTGATCGAGGCCGTGCAGGGCGCTCTGGATGTCGACGGCGAGCGCCTGCTCGACGCCGAGGAGCGCATGGTCATCGAAATGCAGATGCAGGAACTGACCGAATTGATGAAAGGCACCGATGGTTACGCCATCGAGCAGCAGACCAAGCGTCTGTCGCAAGTGACCGATGCGTTTGCTGCCCGCCGCCTGGACTCGACGGTGAAAGCCGCTCTGGCGGGGCGCAATTTGAATGAAATCGAGGATAACTGATGCCGCAGGTCATTTTTCTGCCACACGAGAAGTTCTGCCCGGAAGGCATGGTTGTGGAGGCTGAGCCTGGCATATCCATTCTCGAGCTGGCCCATGAACACCATATCGAGATGGAAAGTGCCTGCGGCGGCGTCTGCGCGTGCACCACTTGTCACTGCATCATTCGTGAGGGTTTCGACTCGCTGGAAGAGGCTGATGAGCTGGAGGAGGACTATCTTGATAAGGCCTGGGGGCTGGAAGCCCAGTCGCGTCTGGCCTGTCAGGCAAAGGTCGGGACTGAAGACCTGACCGTCGAAATTCCGAAATACTCGCTCAACCATGCAGCCGAAGCGCCGCACTGATTCAAGGAGCTTTCATGAGCCTGAAATGGGTTGATGTGCTGGAAATCGCGATCCAGCTGGCTGAATCAAAGCCGGATGTGGACCCGCGTTATGTGAACTTCGTCGATCTGCACCAGTGGGTGCTGGCATTGCCGGAGTTCAGTGATGATCCGGCCCGCGGTGGCGAGAAGGTGCTTGAAGCCATTCAGGCCGCCTGGATCGAAGAAGCGGACTGAGTCTGCACCGTACGCAGTTAGGCAATACCAAAGAACCCGCGTATAATTCGCGGGTTTAATTTTTCGCAAATTACCGTTTCTGGAGTTACACCATGGCTGTTCAACGTACTTTCTCCATCATCAAGCCTGACGCCGTTGCTAAAAACGTGATCGGCAAGATCGTTTCCCGTTTCGAAGACGCTGGCCTGCGCGTTGTAGCTTCGAAAATGAAGCAACTGTCCAAAGCCGAAGCTGAAGGCTTCTACGCTGAGCACAGCGCTCGTGGTTTCTTCAACGACCTGGTTGCTTTCATGATTTCCGGTCCGGTTGTCGTTCAGGTTCTGGAAGGCGAAAACGCTATCGCTCTGAACCGTGAGCTGATGGGCGCTACCAACCCTAAAGAAGCTGCTCCAGGCACCATCCGCGCTGACTTCGCTGATTCGATCGACGCCAACGCTGTACACGGTTCGGACTCCGAAGCCGCTGCTGCTCGCGAAATCTCGTACTTCTTCGCAGCTACTGAAGTAACCGCTCGCTAAGCATTGGCTTAAGAGTGAAGGTGAATCCATGACTACATCGACTGTAAAAACCAACCTGCTGGGTCTGACTCAGCAGGAAATGGAGAAATTCTTCGACTCGATCGGGGAGAAGCGTTTCCGTGCCGGTCAGGTAATGAAATGGATTCACCACTTTGGCGTCGATGATTTCGACGCCATGACGAATGTCAGCAAGGCCTTGCGCGAAAAGCTCAAGGCCGTTGCTGAAATTCGTGGTCCGGAAGTGGTCAGCGAGGACATCTCCAGCGACGGCACCCGTAAGTGGGTGGTGCGCGTGGCGTCCGGCAGCTGCGTCGAGACCGTTTACATTCCCCAGGGCAAACGCGGCACATTGTGCGTTTCGTCCCAGGCAGGCTGTGCCCTGGATTGCAGTTTCTGCTCCACCGGCAAGCAAGGTTTCAATAGCAACCTCACCGCCGCCGAAGTCATCGGCCAGGTGTGGATTGCCAACAAATCCTTTGGCAGCGTCCCGGCAACCGTCGACCGTGCCATCACCAACGTGGTGATGATGGGCATGGGTGAGCCGCTGCTGAACTTCGACAACGTCGTGGCCGCCATGCATCTGATGATGGATGACCTGGGCTACGGGATCTCCAAGCGCCGCGTGACCCTGTCCACTTCGGGCGTGGTGCCGATGATCGATGAGCTGTCCAAGCACATCGACGTCTCCCTGGCGTTGTCGTTGCACGCACCGAATGACGCATTGCGTAACCAATTGGTGCCGATCAACAAGAAATATCCGCTTAAGATGCTGCTGGAGTCGTGCCAGCGCTACATGTCGTCCCTGGGCGAAAAGCGTGTGCTGACCATCGAGTACACCTTGCTCAAGGACATCAACGACAAGGTCGAACATGCCGTTGAGATGATCGAGTTGCTCAAGAACATCCCGTGCAAGATCAACCTGATTCCGTTCAACCCGTTCCCGCATTCCGGTTACGAGCGCCCGAGCAACAACGCGATTCGCCGTTTCCAGGATCAGCTTCACCATGCCGGCTTCAACGTCACCGTGCGCACAACCCGCGGTGAAGACATCGATGCCGCGTGTGGCCAATTGGTAGGACAGGTGCTGGATCGCACCCGTCGCAGTGAACGTTATATCGCCGTGCGTGAGTTGAGCGCCGACAACGATATGGCGCAAAACGCTGCGAACAATAATTAAGAGAGGATCTCTATGTCCCTGCGCTTCGCGCTGCTTGTGCTGTTGGCCAGCCTCTGTGCTGGATGTGTCCTGTCGGGCGATTTCAACCCGATGAAGACCAGCAAGGGCCGTGACGAAGCGCGCGCCGCCTACGTGCAGCTGGGCTTGGGGTACTTGCAGCAGGGCATGACAGAGCGCGCCAAGGTCCCTTTGAAGAAGGCGTTGGAGCTGGATGACTCGGATCCTGACGCCAACGCGGCTCTGGGGCTGGTGTTCCAGGCGGAAATGGAGCCGGAACTGGCCGATCAGCATTTTCTCAAGGCGCTGTCTTCTCGTCCCGCCGACGCGCGAATCCTGAACAACTACGGCAGTTTTCTGTTCGAAGAAAAACGTTACAAAGAGGCGTACGAGCGCTTTGAACAGGCCGCCGCCGATACCCTGTATCCTGAGCGTTCGCGGGTGTTCGAGAACCTAGGCATGACCGCTTCAAAGCTTGGTCAGCGCGATCTCGCCCGTCAGCAACTGGAAAAAGCATTGCGTTTGAACCGTCAACAGCCACGTGCCTTGCTGGAAATGGCTGAGTTGTCCTTCGAAGACAGGCATTATGTGCCCGCGCGTGACTATTACGATCGTTTTAGCCTGCTCAGCGAGCAAAATGCACGTAGTCTATTGCTCGGCGTTCGGCTGGCAAAAGTGTTCGAAGATCGCGACAAGGCCGCTAGTGCAGGCCTGCAACTAAAACGACTCTATCCCGGTACGCCGGAATATCAGCAATACCTGTCGGAGCAATGATGAAAGCGGCGCATCCCGAAGTTGTAGCAGCGAATCGCGTAAACCCCGGTGAGACTTTGCGCCAGGCCCGCGAAAGCAATGGCTGGTCGCTGGCCGAAGTGGCCCTCAAGCTCAACCTCACCGTCAATTCCCTGAGTAATCTGGAAGCCGGCGCTTTCGACAAGCTGCCTGGCCATACCTTTGCTCGTGGTTATATTCGCGCGTATGCCAAATTGCTGGGCATGGACCAGGCCGTTCTGGTTCAGCAGTTCGATCAATCCACCGGTACCGACTCCCAGGGCAGCAACGTCCACAGCCTGGGGCGTATCGAAGAGCCGGTTCGGGTTTCGCACACAATTTTGCGAATTGTCAGCCTGCTGTTGCTGATCGCGGTGATTGGCGGTGGTTTTGTCTGGTGGCAGGATCAAACCTCTCTGCGCACCAAGGACCTGGTCAGCCTGACCCCGGAACACG